>JANYHK010000009.1 GCA_025359105.1 Myxococcales bacterium
AAGCTCGGCTTCGTGCCCTTCGCCGTGGAGAAGCGGCTCGACTACCTGGGAGCTCGGGTCGCGCTCATCCACATGCGGCTCTCCGCGCTCTAGTAGAAACCCAGCGTCAGCCGCGCCGCCTCGGTCATCATCCCTGAGTGCCACGGGGGATCGAAGACCATCTGGACGTCGGCCTCCTTCACCCCTGGCATGCGGCGCAGCCGCTCGCGCACGTCCTCCAGCAGCACGTCGCCGATGCCGCAGCCCGGCGCCGTGAGCGTTATCTTCACCGTCACCTTCGCGCCCTCCTCCGCCGGCTCGACGCCGACGAAGTAGACGAGCCCCAGCTCGACGATGCTCACCGGCAGCTCGGGGTCGTAGACGTCGCCGAGCGTCTCCCAGACCTTCTCCTCGTTCACGTCCCCCTGGTGGAGCACGGCGGACTTCTCCAGCGCCTTCCTGGAGTCCTCCACGTACTCGTCGCCGAGGGCGTCGGCGTCGTGGCCATCGATCCGGACGATGCCGCCGCGCAGCGTCATCGCGGTGAACTGGCCGCCGAGGGCCTGCTGCACGGTGACCCACTCCCCCGCTGGAATGGTCGCGCGCTCGCCGCTCGGGACGAGGACCGCCTCGACGGCGCGCTTCAGGGCGACGGGTTCGTGACGGGTCATGGTCTCACTCCGTCGAGACCGGCGCGCCCTCGCCACGGAGCGCGGCGCGGAGGGTATGCCAGGCGAGGCTCGCGCACTTCACGCGCGCAGGGTAATCGTGCACGCCGCCGAAGACGGCGAGCTTCCCGAGCGACTCCGGATCGCCGGCCGCGACGGGCCCCTCGGTGACGAGCGCGTGGAACCTCTCGTAGAGGGCGTCGACCTCGGCCTGCGTCCTCCCCTTCACGAGCCCGGTCATCACCGACGCCGAGGCCTTCGAGATGGCGCAGCCGTCACCGGCGAAGCGGGCCTCGCGTACGACTCCATCCTCGACCCTGGCGAAGACGGTCAGGTGGTCGCCGCAGAGCGGGTTGAGCCCCTCGGCGTGGTGCGTCGCCCCGTCGAGCGGCCCGTAGTTGCGCGGCCGCTTGCCGTGGTCCAGGACCACCTCCTGGTAGAGATCCGACAGCTCGCTCACGCGAAGACCTCCTGCGCCGCGAGGAGCGCCCCGACGAGCGCGTCCACGTCCTCGCGGGTGCTGTAGACGCCGAAGCTGGCGCGCACCGTGGCGGCGATGCCGTAACGCTTCATCACCGGTTGGGCGCAGTGGTGCCCAGCGCGGACCGCGACGCCATGCCGATCGACGATGGTCGCGACGTCGTGCGGGTGGACGTCGCCCAGGAGGAAGGAGATGGCCCCGGACCGCTCGCGGGGCGTCCCCACGAAGCGCAGTCCGGGCACCTCGCGCAGCGCGGCTTCCGCGTAGGCGACGATCTCGCGCTCATGGGCGATCGCTGCGCCGACGCCGATCTCCTGGAGCCAAGCGACGGCGGCGCCGAGCCCGATCGCCTGCGCGATCGCCGGGGTGCCCGCCTCGAACTTCGCCGGCGGCGGCGCGAAGGTGGTCTTGTCGAAGCCGACCGACCGGATCATGTCGCCGCCCCCTTGCCACGGCGGCATCGCCTCGAGGTGCTCCCGCTTCGCCCAGAGGACGCCGATGCCGGTGGGGCCGTACAGCTTGTGGCCGCTGAAGGCGTAGAAGTCGGCCCCCGACGCCGGCGCGTCGAAGCCGAGGTGCGGTGCCCCCTGCGCGCCGTCCACGAGGACCGGGACGCCGTGGGCCTTCGCCATCCCGATCACCTCGGCGAGCGGATTGACCGTGCCGAGCGCGTTGGAGACCTGCGTGAAGCTCACGAGCTTGGTCTTCGGGCCGAGGAGCTTCTCGTACTCCTCGAGGATGACCTGACCGCGATCGTCGACCGGCGCAACGCGCAGGCGAGCGCCCTTCTCGGAGCACAGCATCTGCCAGGGGACGATGTTCGCGTGGTGCTCGAGCCAGCTGATCACGATCTCGTCGCCGGGGCCGACGTTGCGACGCCCCCAGCTCTGGGCGATCAGGTTGATCCCCTCGGTCGTCCCGCGGACGAAGACGATTTCGCGCGTCGAAGGCGCGTTCAGGAAGCGCCGCACGCTCTCGCGCGCCGACTCGTACGCGTCGGTGGCCCGGGCCGCAAGGGTGTGCGCGGCGCGGTGGATGTTGGAGTTCTCGTGCTCGTAGAAGTGGGACAGGCGATCGATGACCGTCTGCGGCTTCTGCGTCGTCGCCGCGTTGTCGAGCCACACGAGGCGCTTGCCGCGCACCGGCTCGTTCAGGATCGGGAACTCGCGCTTGAGCACGTTCGCGTCGAAGGGCGCGTTGCCGAGCGAGCGGATCGACGGATCGCTCGTCGGCGAGATCTCGAATGCGTCGAACGTCGGCACCGCGGGAGACGCGGGAGGCCCCTGCGGCGCGGGCAGCGGGAGCTCGGGGGACGGCGCCCGCGGATCGAGGAGCGAGAGCGGGAGCGAGAGCGCTGGATCGAACCCCTGCCCGGCGAACGGATCAGACGGCGCCGTGATGGCGCTGAAGTCGAGGGGCGCGTCGAATGGCGAGCGGGGGTCGACGTCGCCAACGCCCGACGCGACGGGGACGTTCGCGCTCGTGGGAGCCGGGCTCGCTGGCGAGCTCGGGGGGAGCGGAGCGGACGGAGCGGACGGACCAGACGGAGCGGCGGCGAGCGCGCTGCCGTCGGCGGGGCTGGGGGCGCCCGCCGCGGGGATAGGCGCGGCGAAGAGCTCGTTCGCGAGCTGCGCCACCACACGTGAGAGCGACATGGGATCGAAGTCGGGGAGCGTCGGTCCTCCAGGAAAACGCGCGCCGGCGAGCGCGACGCCGGGCGTCGACGAGCCCGCCGCCGGGAGCTGTGGCGTCTCCCCCGCCCGCGGCACCTGCGTCGTCATCGGAGCGAGCTCGCCCGGCGGCGAAGCGGTCGCGGGGGCTGCGCTCTTCGGATCAGGTGTACTCATGGAAGTGGTTGACCACCACACCGTCGAGCGCGCCGAGCGCGTCGTGCGTCAAGACGGCGATCGAGCAGTAGAGCGACAGGAGGTACTGCGCGGCGCCCTTCTGGTTGATGCCCATCATGCGGACGGACAAGCTGGGGCTCACCTCGCCCGGCAGGCCGGGCTGGAACAGGCCGACGACGCCGCGCTTCCGCTCGCCGACGCGCATGAGCAAGATCTGGCTCTTGTGGTCCTTGATGGGGAGCTTGTCGGTCGGCACGAGCGGTAGGCCCCGCCACGTGAGGAACGGGGAACCGAACAGCGAGACGGTGGGCGGCGGAACACCGCGGCGCGTGCACTCCCGGCCGAACGCCGCGATGGCCTTCGGGTGGGCGAGGAAGAACGCCGGCTCCTTCCACACGGTGGCGATGAGCTCGTCGAGATCGTCGGGCGTCGGCGGCCCTTTGCGCGTCTTGATGCGCATGTCGGGATCGACGTTGTGGAGGAGGCCATACGTCTTGTTGTGCAGGACCTCGTTCTCCTGCCGCTCCTTGAGCTTCTCGACGGCGAGGGTGAGCTGCTCCTTCACCTGGTCCATCGGGCTACGGAAGAGATCCGAGATGCGCGTATCTACCTCGATGGTCGTCGTGACGGACGTGAGGACGTACTCGCGGGGGTTCGGCTCGTAGTCGCTCAGGCCGAGCGGTAGGTCTTCGCCCTGCTCGGGGCTGCACTTGACGTCGAATTTCGCGTCCAGCGCCTGGTTGACGCGGTAGACGCCCGCTTCGACGGGCGCCCACGGGATCATCTGGACGAGCCACCGCGGCGTCGCTCCGCGCCACTGCGGCGGGGTTTTTGTCGTGTTCGAAAGCTGGCGTGCGGCGCGTTCGCCTAGCGTGCGTTGGGCGGTCATTTCCAGGGCTCCTCGGACGGCACGCTAGTGCGGTCGGGCGCCCGGTGGCAATGGAGAACGCGCGGTACACGCGTTGCGGACCCGGTGTGCTACTCGTACGAGGTGGAGCGCGCGATGGGCCGGTGGCGAGCGGGAGCGGCTGCGACGGGGGCGCTGCTCCTCGGCGTCGGGTGCGGCAAGTCGTCGGGCGCGCTGTCTACGCCGGCGACGGACGGCGGCGCGAACGGCGGCGGGGGCCTCTTCGTGCTCGCGCCGGGCGAGGTCGCCGAGCTCACGGTCGTGGGCGGCGTCGCCGCCGAGCGCCTCGCAACCCCGGCTGGCAACGAGCAATTCGTCGTCGTCGTCGCGTCCACGTCGCTGGGGCCCGGCCGCGCGCCGCTCGCCTACTCGGTGTCGCTCGATCCGGCAGAGCCGCCTGCGCCCAGCGCGCTGCGGACGACGTGCGCGATCGACTCGGCGCCGTGGGCAACCGCGTCGCTGCCGCCGGGGACGCCTCCCTCCGGGACCACGGTGGCGGTCGGCGCCACGCGCACGATCAACGTCTCCTCTGCGACCGGCTTCGAGGCCATTCAGGCAACCGCCGTTGCGGTCGGCAAGTACGCGGTGGTGTGGGCGGACGTTACGCCGGCGCATCCGGCGGTGCTCGACGCGGCGTTCGCGCAGGAGTTTCTCACCGACTTCGAGAGCACGATCATGCCGCGCGAGCGCGCCGTCTTCGGCGTCGAGTCCGATCTCGACAAGGACGGACACATTCAGCTCGTCTTCACGCCGGTGACGGCCGACACCGCGATCGCGTTCTTCACCGGCTGCGATCTCGGGGAGACCTTCGGGTGCGGCACGACCAATAGCGGCGAGTATCTCTACCTCACGCCGCCCAACGCCATCGCGCCGCCGTACAACACGCCGACGGCCATCAAGGAGATCCTGGCGCACGAGCTCTCCCACCTGATTCACTACGGCCGCAAGGTCCTCCGCAACGGCCTCCCGGCGTGGCACGACAGCGGCTACATGATCGAGGGCGTGGGCGGCTTCGCCCAGGACGTCATCGGCTTCCAGGCCGGCAACTTCTACGTCGCGATGGCGGGGATGGACGGCATCGACAAGTTCTCGATCGCCGACACGCTCGTCGACGACACGCGCTACGACACGACGCGCGACGGCGTCCTGCGCGGCGTCTCGTACCTGTTCGTGCGGTGGCTCTACGATCGCGCCGGCGGGGACGCCGCCAACGCCGACGGGACGCTCGCGAACAAAGGGGGCGCGTCGCTGCTACGACGCCTCCTCGACGCGCCGAAGACGATCACCGGCGAGCTGCCGGACGCCACCCGCTCCACCCTCGCGGACACGACCGTCGACTTTTACACGACGCTCGCGATGAGCAACCGCGACGAGGCGTCGATCGGCGGCGTCGCCCCGAAAAACCCGTGCTTCGCGTTCTTGCCGGCGCCCGTCGATCCGGTGACGGGAAAGCAGCGCGGCGCCAACGTCTACACGCAGTTCCACGGCCAGCAGATGCACGGCCCCAAGACCCAGAAGGCCGCCGCCGCCGACGGGAAGATTCTACCTGGCGGCGTCGAGGTCCTCACCCTGGACGCCGCGGCGGGCCAGGCGGAGGTCGACGTCACGCTGACGGTCGACCCGAAAGCCGCCGTGCGCGTGCGCGTAGGCAGGGTACGCTGAGCGAAGCACCCAGGAGCAGCCGCGATGAACGTTCCTCCTCGTCTGGTCATGCCTCTCCTTCGTCCCCTTCTCGTGCTCGTGCCCGCGCTCGCCCTCGCGCCGATGGGTGCCGCGTGCTCGTCCAGCTCCAGCGGCTCCTCCGCGGCACAGGACTCCGGCGCAGACGCCGCGCCCATCGACGGCGCGTCCAACGACGCAGCATCTTCGTGCAGCGCAGCCATCGCGCAGACACTGAAGCCCATCGATACCGTGTCGAAGGGCGCGGTCACGATCGTGTCGGACGCGGGCGGCGTGCGCGTGCTGTCGATCGACGCGACGGCCGGCGGGCCGAACGCGTTCGCGAATAGCCCCTACGTCTACGTGAACCTGGAGACGGGCACGCGGGTCGACGTCACCGACAAGACGTCCCGCGCGTCGACGGCCTGGGATCTCGCGCTCAAGCGCTACGTCATCTACACGAACGGCGGCGACGGCGGACAGGGCAACGGCGGCGCCACGCACGTCGCGACCGCGTTCGGCGCGGTCACCAGCGCCGACGCTAAGGACTTCGCGACCGAGTCGTTCTTCGACGCCGACTGCAACGCGAGAAACGACGCGATCGGCGGCCTCCGGACGACGTTCTCGGACTGGTACGGGTACGACTCGCAGACCAACCGCCTCGCGCCGGCCGCCCTCACGTACGTCGTGCAGGGCGCGACCGGCAAGCACTACAAGGTCGCGCTCCTCGACTACTACGGCCTCGGCGACGGCGGAACCGGCGGTGCGAGCGGCGCGATCGTGCTCAGGGTCGCTCCGCTGTGAACCGACCCGTCGCCGCCGCGACGGGGGGTGCGATCGCCCTCGCAGCGCTGGCCGCGGCAGGAGACGTCCGCGCGGCGTGCGCGGGCCGCCCGACCGATCCCGCGGGCGCCGCGGGCTACGGGTACGGCGCCGCCGAGGTTCGCTCGTACGCGACGGCGCACGTCCGCGTCTTTTACGCGATGACGGGGCCGAACGCGCCAGTCCTCACGAGCACACGCGGCGACGGCGTACCCGACACCGCCGCTCTCGCGGGGGACACCGGCGAAGACGCGCTCGTCCGCTACGCGCAGATGGGCTTCCGTGCGCCGGTACCCGACACCGGCTGCCCGTCGAACGGCGGCGACGCGAAGACCGACATCTACCTCGTGAAGTTCGCCGGCTCCGACGGGTCGACCGAGCAAGACGCGTGCACCGGTCACGCGTGCGCGAGCTGGGTGCTCTGCGAGTCCACCTTCACGGGGCGCGCGTACGCCGACGCCGCCGAGGGCTTCCATACGGTCGTCCCCCACGAGCTCTTTCACGTCGTGCAAAACGCCTACGACGCGGCCCTCGACCGCTTCTGGGCGGAGGGGACGGCACAGTGGGCGATGAAGACGCTCCGCCCGGAGCTGATGGACCTCGAGCACAACCTGCCCGGCTTCTTCAGCCAGAGCAGCCGCTCGATCGACGCGCCGCCCGGCGGGGCGGTGGCCACGTACTTGTATGGTGCAGCCATCTGGCCGGTGTTTCTGACGGCGCGCTACGACGCTTCGCTCGTCAAGGACGCGCTCGACAAGGAGGCAGACGGCACGGGGTCACTGGCGGCGGTCGACGCGGCGGTGACGGCCAGGCGCAGCTCGCTGGCGGCGGAGTATCCGCTCTTCGTCGCCTGGAACGCGTGCACCAAGGGCCGGGCGGGAACGGGCGGCTATCCGAGCGCCAAGACATACCCGGCCATCACGCCCGCGCCCGCGCCGCTCGACGGCAGCGCGCAGGGCATCACGACGGGCCTGTCGAACTTCACGTACCTCACCCACGTCGACGCGGCGTCGCAGGCCGCGCTCGACGCCGACGCGGCCCGCAACGCCGGCGTCCTCGTTCCGATCTCCTCCGGGCTCTGCGAGCTCGACCGTGCAGCGCCGCTCCCGGCCACGTTCACCGGAGACGCGCTCGTCGTCGTGACGGGCGTGACGACGAAGAAGACCGACGCGCCGTTCACGCTCACGATTGGGCCCGCCCCCGCCGTCGCGGATGGCGGCTCGAGCCAAGGCGCGGGCACCACGACGACGAAGAGCGGGTGCCGCGCCGCCGGATCGGCGACGTCGAGCGACGCCGTCATCCCCCTCGTGCTCCTCGCGGGCGCCGTCGCGCGACGCCGCCGGCGCCAACGGCGCCCATGAACCGGCGAAGCTTCGTCACGCGCGTCGTGCCTTCCCTATGCCTCGTGCCCCTCGCCGGCTGCCCGAGCGCCCCCGCCTACGCGCCGCTGCGCAAGCCCTTCGCCCCGTCGCTCGCGTCGGAGTGGCTGGACATCGCCCTCGAGGCGACCGCGCGCGAAGTGGACAGGCACGGCCCGCGCCCGACGCTCCTCTCGCGGACCCTCGCGATCCCGCTCACCGCCATGTTCGACGCGTGGTCGGCGTACGACGACAGGGCGGTGTCGTCGACGGCGGGCGACAAGCTCAGGCGCCCCAAGGCGGAGCGCACGCTCACGAACAAGCGCGAGGCGATCAGCTACGCGATGCTTCGCGCGCTCCTCGACGTGTATGCCGAGGATGCGGACTACATCAACGCGCAAATGCGCCGCCTCGGCTACGATCCGCAGAAGGCCACCGTGGACCCGACGACCGCGGCGGGGATCGGCCTTCTCGCCGCGTCGTCCGTCCTCTCGAGCCGCAGAAACGACGGCGCGAACCAGGACGGCGCAGCCCCCGGCGGAGACGGCACGCCCTATTGCGACACGACGCATTACGCGCCGGTCAATCCCGCGGACGCGATCGTGGATCCCGATCGCTGGCAGCCCATCGCGTTCGACGACGGAAAGGGGGGACGCACGACGCCGGGGTACCTGACGCCGCACTGGGGACGCGTGAAGCCCTTCGCGCTCGAGCGTGGCGACCAGTTCCGACCGCCGCCGCCACCCAAGATCGGCTCCGAGCGCCTGCTCGCCGAAGCGCGCGAGGTGCTCGAGATGAACGCCGGCCTCACGTGCGAGCAAAAGGCCATCGTCGAGCTCATGCGCGACGGCCCGCGTTCGACCGGCCAATCCGGCCACTGGCTACGGTTCGCGCAGCAGGTGTCACGCCGCGACGAGAACGATCTCGATCGCGACGTGAAGCTGTTCTTCGTGGTCGCGAACGTGGCGATGGATGCCTTCATCGCCGCGTGGGACTCCAAGCTCGCCTACGACAGCTCGCGCCCGTGGACCCTCATTCACCACTACTTCAAGGGGCGAGACGTCCGCGGCTGGGGTGGACCGGGCAAGGGCACCGTCACGATGAAGGGGGAGGACTGGCGCCCGTACTCCCCCTCCACGTTCATCACGCCGCCGTTCCCCGGCTTCGTGTCGGGCCACAGCTGCGTGAGCGGCGCCGCCGCGGAAATGCTGCGCCTCTTCACCGGCAGCGACGTCTTCGGCGCCACCGAGCGCCGCCGTTGCGGCGAGCTCACGGGCGAGGCGGCCCACGCCGAGGAAATCACGCTGAAGCTCCCCACGTTCACCGCCACCGCCGAGATGGCCGGCATCTCGCGGGTGCTCGGCGGCTACCACATCCAGGCGGACAACGTCGAGGGCCTGAAGCTCGGCAGACGGGTCGCCGCGTTTACCTGGCCGAAGCTCCGGGCGTACCTCGAGCCCGGCTGACGGCCCGGCCATGACGAAGAGGCGCGGGACGGGAATACGCCTCCGAAAAGATGTGTTAGACCGCGCGCCATGTATGACGTTCGTGCCCTGAACGAGCTCGTCGCGAAGGACAGCGCCTTCGTCGACAAGGTGACCACCGAGGTCGGCAAGGTCATCGTCGGCCAGAAGTACATGATCGAGCGGATCCTCATCTGTCTGCTCACCGGCGGCCACGTGCTGCTGGAGGGCGTCCCCGGCCTGGCCAAGACGCTCACCGTCCGCACGCTGTGCGACGCCATCAGCGCGAAATTCGCGCGCATCCAGTTCACGCCCGATCTCCTCCCCGCCGACGTGATCGGCACGGTCATCTACAACCAGCAGAAGGGCGAGTTCACCTCGAAGCTCGGCCCCGTCTTCGCGAACCTGGTCCTCGCCGACGAGATCAACCGCGCCCCCGCCAAGGTGCAGAGCGCGCTGCTCGAGGCCATGCAGGAGCGCCAGGTCACCATCGGCGACAAGACCTATCCGCTCCCGAACCCGTTCATCGTCATGGCGACGCAGAACCCGATCGAGCAGGAGGGCACCTATCCCCTGCCCGAGGCGCAGGTCGATCGCTTCATGCTGATGGTCAAGGTCGGCTACCCGTCGCGCGAGGACGAGCGCGCGATCATGGACCGCATGACGGCCGCCGAGCCGACCCGCGCGGAGCCGGTCATCACGCCGCAGCAGCTCCTCGACGCGCGCCGGACGATCACGCAGGTGTACGTCGACGACAAGGTGAAAGACTACATCGTCGAGGTCGTGTTCGCGACGCGCGAGCCGCAGAAGCACGGCCTCAAGGATCTCGCGCCGCTCATCGAGTACGGCGCGAGCCCGCGCGCGTCGATCGCGCTCAACTTCGCGGCGCGCGCGCACGCGTTCTTGCGCCACCGCGGCTACGTGACGCCGGAGGACGTGAAGGCCGTCGGGCCAGACGTGCTGCGCCACCGCCTCGTCCTGACGTACGAGGCCGACGCCGAAGAGGTGACCGCAGAGCAGATCGTGCGCCGCGTGTTCGAGGTCGTCGAGGTCCCGTAGCCGGTCACCCGGACGCGAGGGAAGGTTCGCGACGCGCCGTCGTACAACCGCGGAATGCTGCGATCCCAACGCCGCGTGCTCGGGGCGTGCGTCGCCTACGCTGCGCTCAGTTGCGCCGCGTGCGCAACCGGCGACGGCGCGGATGGAAGCGACGGCGTCGACAGCGGCGGCGGCGCGAACGGGAACGGGCAGGGAGACGGGGGCGGAGTCGGAGACGGCGGCGGAGGCGGGGACGGCGGCGGAGGCGGAGACGGCAGCGGAGGCGGAGACGGAGGCGGAGGCGGAGGCGGAGGCGGCGGGGACGGCGGCGGAGGCGGAGACGGCAGCGGAGGCAGGGACGGCGGCGGAGGCGGGGACGGCGGCAAGACCGACGGGGCGGGCGACTCCGGAGGCGGCGTCATCACCGGCGGGCCGTGCGCGTCCGGCGCGACCGGGGCGACGGCGTACCGTGTCGGGTGGCTCGACGGGGGCGGGACGGCGTACGCCAGCTATCAGGTCATCGGCTTTCCCGATCGCTCGCGCAACAAGGCGGGCGCGTACGGCTACCAGATCGGGTTCAAACCACCCTATGTCGATCCCTTCCTTGGCCCAGGCGGCCTCGGTCTGGACGGCAGCGACTTCGTCGACCTCGAGATCAGCACCGCCGGGCTCGCCGAGATCTCCAAGGCGACGCTCTCCATCTACGGCCGCAGCTACAACACGACCGCGAGCGGCAGCTTCACCTGGCAAACGTTCACCGGCACCGGCGCCGCGCCCACCGATCTCGTCAGCAACGTCGCGCCCTACGCCTGGTACTCCGCGGACATCACGACCGAGCTCCCCGCCGGCAACGCGGGCACCCTCCTCCGCATCAAGGCAGGCCCGTCCTCAGGCTCCCTCGTCGTAAACAAGATCGAGCTCTGTCTGGTGGCCCGCTAGCCTCGCCCGGCACCTCGCGCCCCCTCTCCACGATCCGCCAAAAGGCTTGGCGGGCTCGACTCTCCTTCGCCCCGTGGGCGCTGCACGCGACGGCGCCCCCCGCTCCCTGTCGCCCAAACCGTCGCCGTCGCGAGCGTTCCCCACAAAAGGGGCGAAGGAGAGGCGAGCCCGCCAAGCCGCGCGTCCCATTTGACGCTCCGGAGCGCAAAAAGCTACGCTCGCCGCAATTCCGTGCCGTCGCGGAACGCCTGGAGGCTCTCGTGGCAAATGTTCGGCTCACGCTCACCGCTAAGATCTTCATCGCCGCGGTGATCGTCGGCGTGGTCGTCCTCATCTTCTACTTGAACCCTGGACTCCTCGGCAAAGTGGCGCCGGTCGCGACGCAGCAGTCGTCGAACATCCCGCCGATCGCGACCCTTCCCGGGGACAACAGCGCGATGCCCACGGCCACCGACGCGCCCCCCGGCTGCCCCACGCTCCCCGAGGTGCGCATCCAGATCATGGCCTGGAACGCCCAGGCCGGCATGATCCACGCGACCGGCGGCAAGCAGTCGGTCGCCGGCAGCGCGATGTGCCAGAAGGGGGTCAACCTCAAGCTCGTTCGCGAGGACAGCGGCGACAACCAGCAAGCCGCCCTCGTGGCGTTCGCCGAGGGCCTGAAGAAGGGAGAGGCCCAACCGACCGGCGGCGCGAACTTCGTCGCCATCATGGGCGACGGCTCGGCCACCTTCCTCAAGGGCCTGAACGACAAGCTCACCAAGCTCGGCCCCGAGTACATGGCCGTCGTCATCGGCTCGTCGGGCTACAGCCGCGGCGAGGACAAGTTCATGGGCCCCGCCGCGTGGAAGGCCAACCCGCAGGCCGCGCGCGGCGGCCTCGTCGCTGGCGTGCTCCGCGACGGCGACTGGAACATCGCGCTCAAGTGGCTCGGCGACAACAAGATCCCCAACAACCCCGACGAGTCGAGCTTCGATCCCGACGCCCTCAACTGGGTCAACGCGAGCGACTACATCGAGGCCGCGCAGAAGTACGTCAGCGGCTTCTGCGCCGATCTGAAGAACACGAAGACGGGCTCCAAGGAGAAGAAGTGCGTCCAGGGCGTCGTCACGTGGACCCCGGGCGACGTCACCGTCGCCGAGCAGAAGGGCGGCCTCGTCTCGATCGTGTCGACCAAGGAGTACCGATCGCAGATGCCGCAGACGATCATCGGCATCAAGAAGTGGATGGAAGCGAACCGCAAGATCGTGACCGGGATGCTGGCCGCCACCTTCGAGTCGGGCGACAAGATCAAGACCAGCGACGACGCGCTCAAGCAGGCGTCGGCGGTGAGCGCGCTCGTCTACAAGGAGAAGGACACCGCGTACTGGCACAAGTACTTCAAGATCGTGAGCGAGAAGGACAAGACGGGTCAGGCCGTCGAGCTCGGCGGGTCGAGCGTCAACAACCTCGCCGACAACCTCCAGCTCTTCGGCCTCGCGACCGGCTCGGCGAACGCGTTCGCCGCGACGTATACGGTCTTCGGAAACGTCGTCAAATCGCAGTACCCGAGCCTCTTGCCGTCGTTCTACCCGGTCGAGCAGATCACCGATCTGTCGTACCTGAAGGAGCTCTCGGCGGCCGGCGGCGCGACCACGGCCCCCGATCTGGCCAAATTCGCAGGGGATCAGAAGCTCCGGGACGTCGTCAGCCGACGCACGTGGGACATCGAGTTCCAGAGCGGCGCGGCCACGTTCACGCCGGAGACGACGGCAGCGCTCAAGGCGCTCCTGAACGAGCTCGTCGTCGCGAGCGGCACGCTCGTCGAGATCCACGGCCACACGGACAACGCCGGCAACGCCGAGGCGAACATGAAGCTCTCCGAGGAGCGCGCGTTCGCGGTGAAGCTGTGGCTGGAGAAGCAGGCCCCCTCGAGCTTCCCCGAGGGGCGCGTCAAGGTCGTCGCCCACGGCCAGACCGAGCCCGTCGCCCCCAACTCGACGCCCGACGGGCGCGCGAAGAACCGACGCGTCGTCGTCGTCCTCGGCACCAGCGCGACCGCTAGCGCCACGCCGTGAGCACACTCAGCGACGCCTTCCGCCCGAACCGCGTCGTCAACGGAAGGACGACCGGCCTCATCGTCGTCTTCTGGTGCGCCACGACCCTCCTCTTGTGGGTCCTGTCGCCCTGGAAGACGCTGCCGACGCCGCTCGAGATCCTCCACGCGCTCAGCACCCTGTGGTGGGAGCACGGCCTCGGGCCCGAGACGTTCACGACGCTGAAGCTCATCAGCCACGCGACGCTCCTCACCATCGTCATCTCGCTCGCGCTCTCGTACGCGACGGTGATTCCGTTCTTTCGCCCGCTCGTCGAGGGCGTCTCGAAGCTGCGCTTCCTCGGGCTCACCGGCCTGGTCTTTCCGTTCACGCTCCTCACCGGCGGCGGCTACGCGCTGAAGGTCGGCCTTCTCACGTTCGGCATGGCGACGTTCTTCGTCACGTCGATGGCGCAGATCGTCGTCGAGATCCCGCGCGCCGAGTTCGACCACATGCGCGTCCTCGGCGCCGGAGAGGGCCGCATCCTCTGGGAGGTCGTGGTGCGCGGCACCCTCGATCGCGCGCTCGACGTGCTGCGCCAGAACGTGGCGATGGGCTGGGCGATGATCACGATGGTCGAAGGGATCTCGCGCGCGGAGGGCGGCATCGGCGCGCTCATCCTGAACCAGAACAAGCATTTCTTGCTCGCCGAGGTCTACGCCATTCTCATCGTCATCCTGCTCCTCGGCCTCGTGATGGACTACGGCATGGGCGTGCTCACGAACGCGCTGTGCCCCTACGCGCGGCTCGGGAGGGTGGCGCGATGAAGGGCGCGGGAGACGTCCTCCTCGACGTCAAGGACGTGCGGCTGCGCCTCGGCAACGCCCAGGTGCTGGGCGGCATCAGCTTCCAGGTGATCGACCGCGTCCGCGAAGGGACGACCACCGGACAGGTCGTCGCGCTGCTCGGGCCATCCGGCGTCGGCAAGACGCGCCTGTTTCGCGTCATCGCCGGGCTCGACGAGCCGGACGCCGGCACCGTTCGTGACAAGGACAATCGGCCCCTTCGAGCGGGCGACGTGGGGGTGGTCTTCCAGGACTACCCGCTCCTCAAGCACCGCACCGTCGTGCAGAACCTCGAGATCGCCGGCACCGTCGCCGGCATGTCGCCCGAGACGTCGAAGAAGCGCGCGAGCGAGCTCCTCGAGACGTTCAAGCTCGGCGATCGCTCGGACTTCTACCCCGCGCAGCTCTCCGGCGGCCAGCGCCAGCGTGTCGCGATCGCCCAGCAGATCGTGCAGCCGCGCCAGCTGCTGCTCATGGACGAGCCGTTCAGCGGTCTCGATCCGGCGGCGCTCGAGGACGTCGCCAAGCTCATCGTCGACGTCGTCAACCTCGACGATCTCTACACGATCGTCCTCGTCACCCACGACATCCGCGCCGCGATGACGGTGAGCGACACGATGCACATGCTCGGACGCGATCGCAAAGACGGGAAGATCGTCCCGGGCGCGAAGGTGCAGGAGTCGTTCGACATGGTGAAGCTCGGGCTGGCGTGGCAGCGCGACATCCAGGAAATGCCGGAGTTCACGAAGCTGGAGAAAGAGCTGAAGGCTCGGTTTCGAACGCTCTAGCAGGGTGTTGCAGAACACCCTGCCGAAGTGCCGGGAGGCACTTCGCGCTGGATGGGGGAATCGCGGCCCGTAGGGACGCGAGGGGGAAGGCCGCGCGGCGGTCTTTCCCAAGACCAGGGTCAGGGAGCGCCGCTCCCGGTGGGCTGACGGCTCGGTCGGACGTTCGGCGTGCGAAGGATCGACGCGACGATCGAGGTGTGATCTAACCGCCAGCGAGCGCGCAAACGCGTCGAAGAGATCTTCGGGTGGGCGAAAACCGTCGGGAACTTCCGCAAGACACGATTCAAGGGCGTCGCGCGCACGCAGCTCGCTGCTTACCTTGTCGGCGCCGCATACAACTTGCTGCGCATCGCGAAACTCCTACCGAGCGCGCCTTCCTTGCACCCACGTCCTCACCTGACCCTGGTCTGAGCGAGACCGCCGGGCGGCCTCCCTCTGCCGCCGGAGCAACTCCGTCGGCATTCACCCTCCACCGCGAATCGCCTCCCGGCGATTCACGCAGGCCGTTCTGCAACGGCCTGCTAGCGGCGCCGCGCGGCCTGGTTGCCCTCGGCGGCCTGGGCGTCCTGCTGTTCTTCAAGCTCCTGCTGGTAGAGATCCTCGGTCTCCCTCGACGTCTCGCGGATCGCTTCGACGCCGATGCGCAGATCGTCGAGGCGCGTGCCGAGCTCCGACGGATCGGCCATCGACACGATCTCGTCGGCGAGCAGGCGGAAGGTGTTCTCCATGAGATCCATCTGCCCGCGCGCGGTCTGCAAGCTGCGGCGGAGATCGTCGTAGCGCTTGCGGCGCTGGCTGAGGACCTCGATGTTCTTCTCGGCGACGTCGCGGCGGCGGTCCCCCTCGGGGAACTCGCGGATCTGGTTCTGGTAGCTCTGCCACTTGCGGTTCAGGGCATCGAAGTCGAAGCTGCCGATGTGCCTCTCGCAGCGCGCGCATACGAGGGCGAGACTCAGGAAATCCTCGAGGAGGCCGTCGATCTTCGAGAGCTCCTCCTTCATGAGCTCCACGGTGAGCGACGGATTGTCCGTCGCCAGCTGCAGCATGCGCATCTTCTGCTCGCGGAGCTGGATGGCGCGCTGCTGGTCGGCCGGGGTGAGCTGCTTGTACTTCGCGTTGAGGCGATCTTCTTCCTCCGCGCGCTTCTCGGCCTGCCACGTCTTGTCGAACCACGCGCGGCGGAGCATCGTCGAGTCGGGGGCGAAAAGCATCCACAGCCCCTCGGCCGCCACCGCGCATACGCCGAGCCACCAGTGCCCCGTCGCCGACGCCGCCACGCCCGCGCCGACGAGCAGCGACAGGTTGTACGGGTTCAGAAACGCGTACCGGCCGTACGGCGGCTCGTCTTTCTGGGCCTTCTTCGCGCGGGCGTCGACCAAGGCCCGATGATAACCCGATCGGCGTGCACGGCGCCGCCAATGGAGCGAAGATGCCCTGTGGAGGCGGCATTTTGAGCTCTAAGAAAGGTCTCGGCGAAACGGTCCTGGGGTGGTTCGTCGTCCGCGAGGGCGGTGACGACGACGACGCGACTCCCGAGGAGCTGATCGAGAAGTACGGCAAGAAGCAGCCGCCGCCGCCTCCCGAGGAAGCGGCGCCGCCTTCCGTCCGCCTTCAGGGAAACGTACCCCAGGTCGCCGCCGGGCAGGCCCCCGACGCCGCCGTCTTCCCGCAGGTGTACCGCGCCGCGAAGATCAGCGACGAGGAGCAGCAGCGCGTCGACAAGGCGCTCGCGCTTCTTCAGTCCTTGCCGACGGAGACGCCGAAGGACATCCGAAAGCAGATCGTCGAGGCGTCGCTGAAGGCGTTCGCCATCCCCATCGATCAGATCATCGAGACGTCCGCGCAGGAGATCCAGGCCCTCGAGGCGTACATCCAGCACGGCGAGCGCCACACGCAGAGCGTCCTGCAGGACGCGAACGCGCAGCTCGAGAAGCTGGCCGCCCACATCACCGAGATCAAGAAGCTGATGGAGATGCAGGTCAAGACCCAGCAGTCCATCGTGCGCGCCGCGAACGAGCAGAAGCTCCGCGTGCAGACGGTGCTCGAGTTCTTCGGCCAGGAAGCGGTCGCCCGCGTCGTGAAGGACTCGCCCAAGCTCGTCGAGCTGAAGTAGCGGTCGAGACGCGCGCCGAGGAGGCGAGGTGCGAAGAGGCGGTGGCCTCAGGGCACGCGGCCGCGCTGGACGAGGACCTTGAGGCCGCTCGGGCGATCGGGCGTGCGCTGGATGCCGATCGTCGCCTTGACGAAGTCGGTCTCTTTCGCGTGGTAGATGTCCACGAACGTCTGCGGGTTGCGGTCCACCATCGGGAACCACGTCGACTGCACCTGCACCATGATGCGGTGCCCGGTGCGGAACGTGTGGCAGACGTCGGGGATCCCGAAGCGCACGAGCGTCGGCTGCCCGGGGACGAAGGGCTTGGGTGACTCGAAGCTGTCGCGGAATTTACCGCGCATGACCTCGCCGCGCACGAGCTGCTGGTAGCCCGCTCTCCGCACGCCGCTCGGGTGCGGCTCCGGATCGACCGCGTCGGCGGCGTATACGTCGACGAGCTTCACGACGAAGTCCGCGTCGGTGCCGGTCATCGTGACCGACAGGCTCGCCTCGAGGGGCCCGGCGAGCGTGAGATCGCTCGCGAGCGGATCGGTCTCGTAGACGAGCACGTCGGGGCGGCGCGAGGCGAAGCGCTGATCGCCGGTCATGAACTCGGCGGCGATCTCGGCCGACGGTTTGTCGTAGTAGGGCACCGGCTTCGCCGGATCGCTCACGTACGAATCGGCGCCGGCCGCGTCCTCGCCCGCGGCGGGCGGGCTCATGTTGAGTCGGCCTTTGGCGTGAAAATAGAGTGTCAGCGGCTTGGCGTCCGCCGGCGGCCACGTCGGGTAGGCGTGCCACAGGTTGGTTCCGGTCTCGAAGATCCACGCCTCAGGCTGCGGCGACGGGCGTCCCTTCAGGTGGCGCTGGAAGAAGGGGAACTCGATCGTGTCGCGGTAGAACGCCGACGTCTTCGCGCCGAAGGTCACGTCGCCCAGCCGATCGCCCTCGGAGCGCTGCCAGCCGCCGTGGCCCCATGGCCCCACGACGAGCGACACCTCGGCCCGCGGGCTCTGTGTGTCGAAGGCGCGGTACGTGGCGAGGGTCCCCCAGAGATCTTCTTTGTCGAACCACCCGCCCACGGTCAGGATCGCGGGCGTGGCGTTCTTGTACGCGGGGCGGGGATCGCGCGCCTTCCAGAAGTCGTCGCGCGAGCCGTGGGCCATCGCGTCGTTCCAGAAGGGGATCTCGCCGTGCAGGTAGCGCGTGTCGAGGTTGGCCACCGGCCCGGCCGCGAGGAAAAACTCGTACGCGTCGCCGGCGTCGTAGTCGAAGTCCTTGCCCGCCTTGCGCACGGGCTTGGGCCGGGGCTTACCGAAGCTCGCATAGAAGTCGAACGCCTCGGCGAGGAAGAAAGCGCCGTTGTGGTGGAAGTCGTCCCCCACGAACCAGTCGGTCACCGGCGCCTGCGGGGACACGGCTTTCAGCGCCGGGTGCGCGTTTACCGCCGCTTGCGCGGCATAAAAGCCCGGGTAGGAGATCCCCCAGACGCCGACCTTGCCGCTGTTCGCCGGCACGTTCTTGACGAGCCAGTCGATCGTGTCCCACGCGTCGGTCGATTCGTCGGTGCCTTTCACGCCCGCAGCGGCGGTCGGGCCGCTCGCACCGCTCGCACCGCCACCACCGCCGCCACCCGCGGCGCTCAGGAGCGGCCGCACGTCGACGAAGGTGCCCTCGCTCATCATCCGCCCGCGCACGTCCTGCCCGACCAGGATGTACCCGTCGCGGACGAAGTGGCGCGACGGCGCGAGGCCGCGGAGCTGACGCGGGCTCGCGGCCTCCGGCACGTTGTCGACGCCGTACGGCGAGAGCGCGTACGGCGTGCGGAGGAGGATCATCGGGTAGGTCCGCGCGCGATCCTTCGGCACGTAGACCGACGTGAAGAGGCGCGCCCCGTCGCGCATCGGGATCAGGTACTCGTACTTCGTGTAGCTCTCGCGGAGCGCCCGCGCGACGTCGGCGTCGGTCGCGAGCTCGTTCGGCAGGAGCGGCCGGGTGTCCTCCGCCACCGGCGCCGGGCGGCGGGGCTGGGCCACCGCGCGCGGGGCCTCGGCGCACGCGAGCGTCGCGAGGACGAGCGTGCAAGCGGCGATTCCGGCAGGCGAACGGGGGGCGCGCATGGGATTTCCTATACCAGGCAATCGCGGTAATTTGCCCGCTCTCGGCCGTCCGGGAATACCGGCGCACCCTCGCCTGTCGTGCCGCCGGCTCTCGCCGCGCCGGGCTGTGGTAAATGGGCGCTGCGCCCGGGTTTTCCGGTTCTGTTCGATGATCCCCAAAGAGCTCCTCGCGGCCCTCCGCACGATCGAGATCCATACGGCCAGGCTCGCCAACGAGCAGCTGAGCGGCACGTACACGTCGAGCTTCAAGGGCCAGGGACTCGCCTTCCGCGAGGTGCGCCCCTACCAGCCGGGCGACGACGTCCGCACCATCGACTGGAACGTCTCGGCACGCATGAACGAGGCCTTCGTGAAGGTCTTCGTCGAAGAGCGCGAGATGACCGTCATGATGCTGGTCGATCTCTCCCAGAGCGAGCGCTTCGGCACACGCCGCGCCCCCAAGGCCCGCGTCGCCAGCGAGGTCGCCGCGCTCCTCGCCTTCAGCGCCATCCGGAACAACGATCGCGTCGGCCTCATCCTGTCGACCAGCAAGGTCGAGCGCATCGTGCCGCCCAAGAAGGGGGAGAAGCACGTCATGCGCGTCGTGAGAGAGATCCTGGGCTTCACCCCGACCAGCGTCGAGCCCAGGCGCCTCCGCGACAAGAAGCACCAGCCCATCCTCGGCGCGGCCACCGACCTGAAGGCCGGCCTCGAGGCGCTCGTCGGCGTGAGCCGGCGCAGGAGCGTCGCCTTCGTCATCAGCGATTTCTACGCGCAAGGCTTCGAGCGCGCGCTCGCCCTCGCCGCCGCCAAGCACGACGTCGTCCCGATCGTCCTGACCGATCCGCGCGACAAGGAGCTGCCCGACGTGGGGCTCGCCATGTTCGAGGACCTGGAGAGCGGCGAGTCGATCCTCGTCGACACCGCCGATCCACGCGTGCGCGCACACTTCGCCACCGCCATGAAGCGCCTCGCCGAGTCGCGGAGGCAGCTCTTCTCCAAGCTCGGCCTCGACGCCGTCGAGATCGAGACCAGCGGCTCGTTCGTACGACCCCTGCGCGACCTCTTCGCCCGTCGCGCCCGCAGGATGCGCACCCGATGAAGACCTGCGGTCGGCACCTGAAGGGGCTGCGCCCCTTCGCTCCCCTTGGTCGCTACCCCGCGGCAGGGCTTCTCGTTGCGTTGCTGGGGGTGATGGCGACGAATGCCCGGGCGGAAGAGGATGCGGGGGTCGGGGACAGCGTCAGCGGGTGCGTCGAGAGTCTTCCGCCGGGCGCGCAGCGGCCGCGGCTGACCGAGACGTTCCCGACGCGCGGGCTCAGCGGGTACGCGGCGACGCTCAAGGTCGTCGTGGAGCACGGCAAGGGCGAGAGCGTCCTGCCGCGCGGGCTCGAGATTGGCAGCGACGCGGCGAAGGTCCTGAAAAAGGCGGATTTCGTGCTCCCCGATCAGGACGGCGGCAGCGCCGCGCGACTCGCCGCGCCCGCGCCCGATCCGAACAAGCCCGACCGCGTCACGACCACGCTGGAGCTGCCCGTCGTCCCCCTCCCCGCCGAGCCAGGGCGCCACGTCCTCGTCCTGCCGCCGCTCCCCGTCGCCGTGGCGCGCGCCAACGGCGAGCTCGCCACCGCCTGCACCAAGCGGCACACGATCGTCGTCGAAGATCCGATCGCGCAGACGCCCGAGGCGCGGCCGAAGCCCAATCCCCCGCCCGTCATGCAGCGCGAGGAGTGGACGTCGCTCAAGACCGCTCTCTTCATCGCGTCGATCGGGCTGCTGGTCGGCGCGCTCGCCACGCTCGCGCTCCGTCGCTGGATGGCGCGCCCCCGCCCTGTGCCGCCCCCGCCGCCGCCGCGGCCGCCGTGGGACATCGCCCTCGAGCTCCTCGACGAGGTGCGGCACGCAGGGCTGCTCGAGCAAGGGCGCTTCGGCGAGTACTTCGACCGCGTGAGCGACGCCGTGCGCGGGTACCTGGGTGGGCGCTACGGCTTCGACGGGCTCGAGTCCACGACGGACGAGATCCTGGCGGCGATCGGCAAGCCGGGGGTCCTGGGAGGCGTCTCGGTTCCCGAGGTCGCGGCGTTCCTGCAGGAGTGCGACCTCGTCAAGTTCGCGAACATGCACCCGAGCCACGAGGAGTGCACGGGCGTGCTCACCGCCGGCGAGGCGATCGTGCGCATGACGATGCCGCGGCAGCGCGCGTTCGATGCGTCGCCGCGCCAGCCGCAGCCGCCTCAGCAGCCGCCGCGCCAAGGAGACCGCGCGTGAGGGCATTCCTCAACACCGTCTTCGTCACGATGGGCGTGCTCGGCGCGCTCGTCCTCGCCGCGGCGTACCCGATCCTCGCGCGGACCGACGCGTGGTGGACGGCGAAGTGGGCGGCGCCGTGGTGGCTCGTCGGCGTCCTCCTCGTGCCCTACGTCGTCTACCGCGCGACGTTCGGCGCCGATCTGCGGGTTCCGCGCCTGACGCTCCCCACCGTGGCACCGCTCGTCACCGGCCCCCGCGGCCTGCGCACCCGCTTTCGCTACGTGCCCGGCATCCTTCGCGGCGCGGCGCTCGTGATGGGCCTCCTCGCCCTCGCCCGTCCGCAGAACGTCCTGCGGGGCGAGGACGCCGAAGAGCGCGGGATCGATCTCGTCGTCGTCCTCGACCTCAGCGGCTCGATGCGCGCGCTCATGGACGCGCCGGGGGGCGCCGCCCAGAAACCCACCGCCGGCGACAAGATACGGAGGCTCAATCGCCTCGACACCGCGAAGGAGGTCATCCTCGACTTCATCGCGCGCAGAAAGACCGACCGCATCGGCGTCGTCGTCTTCGGCCGCGCCGCGTACATCCTGTCGCCCCCCACGCTCGACAAGACGCTCCTCGCCGCGCTCGTCGGCAAGATGGAGCTCGACCTCATCGACGGCAACGGCACCGCCATCGGCGACGCGGTCGGCACCGCCGTCGCACGTCTACGCCGCAGCAGCGCGCGCTCCAAGGCGATCATCCTCCTCACCGACGGCGACTCGAACGCCGGCTCGATCGCGCCGGAGTACGCCGCGCACCTCGCGCAGACGCAGGGGGTGCGCGTCTACACCGTGCAGATCGGCAACGGCGACGAGGTCGACGTGGTCGACGGCGTCGATCTCTTCGGTCAACCCCACTACGTGCGCGCGCACTTCCCGGTGAACCCGGAGCTGCTGAAGAAGATCGCGGCCGATACTGGCGGCGACTCGTTCGTCGCGACCGACAAGCGCGGCCTCGAGCAGAGCATGCACGCCATCCTCGACAAGCTCGAGAAGACCCGCTTCGAGGCGCAGGCGGCGACGATGGAAGACCTCTTCCCGCTGATCCTCATTCCGGCGGTCGCGCTGATCGCGTTCGAGGCGCTCGTTCGGCTCCTCCTCGTCAGGAGGTTCCCCTGACATGAAGCTCCACTACGATCTCACCTCCCTGCCCGTCCTGCTCGCGGCGCTCCTCTGCGTGGGCATGACGGCGACGTTCGCGACCATGCTCATCCTGGCTTCGTTCGCGCGCGTGCGCGCCGAGAAGCGCTTCGGTGAGCCGAGCCTCGTGCACAAGCTGGGTACGTACGACGCCACGGCGCGGCGCGCGTGGAAGGGCGTTCTGCTCGTCGTCGCCCTCGCGTCGGCGTTCCTCGCGCTCGCGCGGCCGCAGTTCGGTCGCGGCACGCGCCTCATTCCGGCGACGAACCTCGACGTCGTCATCGTGCTCGATTTCTCCAAGAGCATGTACGCGCGCGACATCGCCCCGAGCCGCATCGCGCGCGCGAAGGCGGAGGTCGCGCAGCTCGTCCGCGCCCTCCCCGGCGCGCGCTTCGCCGCGGTCGCCTTCGCCGGCGAGCCCATGAGCTTCCCGCTCACCAGCGACGGCGCCGCGATCGCCCAGTTCTTCCGGCAGCTAGAGCCCAACGACATGCCCGTCGGCGGCACCGCCACCGCGCGCGCCCTCGAACGCGCGCGCGAGCTCTTCGCCAGCGATCCGAAGTCGAAGGAGCACGTGAGGGTCATCGTCCTCGTCACCGACGGCGAGGATCTCGAAGGGGACCCCGTCGCCGTCGCCCAGGCGTGCGCCAGCGAGAAGACGCGCATCGACGTCGTCCAGATCGGCGGACGCGCGCCCGAGGTCCTCCCCGAGGTGAACGCCGACGGAAAGGTCGTCGGGGTCCGCCGCGGCGACGACGGCAAGCCGCTCACCACCGAGCTGTCGGCCGAGGGCGAGGCGCAGCTGGCGAAGGTCGCGACCGAGACGGGCGGCGTCATCGTGCGCTCCGAGCACGGCGAGACCGGCATCGACAAGGTGACGCGCGGCCTGTCCAAGATGATGCGCGAGGAGCTCAGCGAGAAGGTGGAGACGATCTTCGCCGAGGAGTACCGGTGGCCGCTCGGCCTCGCGCTGCTCCTCCTGGCGCTGGAGGCGGTGATCGGCGAAGCGCCGCGGCGGAGGCGAAATGCGCGCCCGGCGTGAGCTCCTCGCCGCCATCGCGGCCACCTCGATCGCGCTGGGCGCGTGCGGATGGGATCCGGCGCGGCCGTTCGATCGCGACGCGCCGCAGGTCAAGCAGGCCGTACAGGCGCTCGACGCCGGCGACGCGACCGCCGCGGCCGCCACGCTGCAGGAGTACCTGTCGACCGGCGCGTGCGACGAGGGAAAGATTGGCGCACCGGAGGTCTTGAAGAAACGCCCCAATGGGACGTTCGACCTGGGACTCTCGCTCTTCGGGATCGGCGAGTCGTACGGGCGACGGTTCGGCGACGAAGAGCTCGACGCCAGCGCGGACGACAAGGCCCTGCGCTCGGCGCAAATCGACTGCGCGCTGCGCGTCGTGCGCGCGATAGGCGAGAGCGACAAGGTGGAGCTGCCGCTGCGCGCCCACGCGCGGTACCTCGAGGGGAACCTCCTCTTCCTCGGCGGCCGCTACGAAGACGCGGTCACCGCGTACGACGAGTCGCTGCGCATGACGCCGGGCCTCGTCGACGCGGGCGATCCGGTGGCGCGTGACGCGGCGTGGAACCGCGCCGTCGCGCTTCGCCGCATCGAGGACAAGAAGGACGCCGGGAAGGACGCTTCGCCCGACACCGGCAACGACGGCGGCGGCGACGGCGGCTCCGACGCCAAGAGCGACGGGGCGGGCGACAGCGGCGGCCAGAACGACGGCGGCGGCGACGGCGCCTCGCCCAAGAACGACGCGGGGCAGGACTCCGGGGGAGGCGACTCCGGGAGCCCTCCGCCGCCCAAGCAAGACGAGGACGCGGGCCCGCCGCCGCCGCCGCGGGCGAACCAGGACGAGCGCATGCTCGACCAGCTCGAGAACGCGCCCACTGTGCAGCAAGAAGCGGCCAAGAAGAACGCGCAGAAGCACCGCGTCCTCCGCGGCATGGCGGACAAGTAGATGCACCGCCGCGTCACGCTCGCCGTCTGCCTCGTCGTCACGTTGGCGCTTTTCTTCGTCGCGCGCGGGGCCGCGGCGGCGCCGCCCGAGCTTCGCACGCAGATCAGCGCCGACACCGTGGGTGTCGGTGACGTCATTCAGCTGCAGCTCCAGGCGATGGTCGTCGCGGGGAGCCCGCAGCCCGCCGATCCGCGGCCAGGGAACACCACCGGCTTCAGCCTCCGGGGGACGAGCATCGGGTCGAGCGCGCAGACGAGCCTCCAGGGGGGCGTGCGCGTCGACAAGTTCGGCGTCACCGCGACGTGGAACCTCCGCGCGGACCGGCCGGGCACGTTCACGATCGGACCGCCGACGGTGAGCGTCGGCGGCAAGCGCTTCGCCGGGCAGCCCGCGCGGATCGTCGTCGTGCCCGCGGGCCAGGCGCCGCAGCGCCGGCAAGGCGGCCCCGTCGATCCGTTCGACATCTGGAAGCAGCTCGCCGGCGGCCGCGATCCCTTCGGCGACGAGGACGATCCGACCCGCACGCCGACGGACACGAAGCTCACGCTCGACGCGCCGCGCGGCCAGATAGCGTTTTTGCACGCGACGATCGACAAGCCCAAGGTCACCGTCGGCGAGCAGGTCACGCTGTCGGTGTTCTTGTACGTCGACCGCACGCAGAACGAGCCCGAGTTCAACGACGTACACGAAGCGACGGCTGGCGAGTTCCTCAAGCGCTCGCTCCTCGACAACGACGCGCAGGCGCGTTTTCTGGGCGACGCCATGGTCGGAGGCCGCGCGTACCACGTAAAGCTGATCCGAAAGAGCGCGCTCTTCCCGCTGAAGACGGGCACCCTCGACATCGGGCCGATGACGCTCTCGCTCGCGCGCGCGCGGGGTGACGTGAAGCGCGAGAGCGAGCCGCTGCGGGTCCTTGTGACCGAGCCGCCGCTCGCCGGCAGGCCCGCGGGCTACGCCGTCGGCGACGTCGGCCGCTTCGAGCTGAAGACGGAGGTGACGCCGCGCGAGGTCGAACGCGGCGCCGCGGTGGGCGTGACGATCGACCTCCAGGGCACCGGCAATTTGCCCGCCCAGCTCGCGGTTCCCACCCGCGCCGGCGTCGAGTGGCTGACGCCGGAGACCCGCGAGAAGCTCGGCGCGACCAACGGCACCGACCGGTTCGGCGGGACGCGGACGTTCTCGTACGTCGTGCGGATGCAGGCGGCGGGCGACGTGGACCTCGGCGAGATCCAGCTGCCGTACTGGGACCCCGACGCCCGCAAGTACGGCACCGCGCGGGGCCGCCTCGGCACCGTGCACGTGACCGGCACGAGCGCGCCCGCCGCAGCCGACGCGCCGATCGACCCGCTCCCCGGCATGCCCGACGTGCGCGCGCAGCTCGCCGGCGCCCGCCCCGCCGTACGACGCCTGAACGACTCGCCGCTCTACTGGCTGGGCCTGTTCGTGGCGCCGCTCGCCTACCCTGCGTTCGCCGGCGCCCGCGCCGCGGCCAGAACCTTGCGTACACGACGCGCGGCGCGCGCGGAGGATCCGCGCACGGAAATGGACGCGCGCGTCGCCGAGGCCGAGGCGAAGAGCCGCGCCGGCGACGCCAAGGCGCTCGATCTGGCGACGGCGCGCGCGCTCGACGCCAGCGCGAGCGCCTGCGTGCACGTCAGCCTCCGCGGCACCACCGAGGGCGCCGCCGAGGACGCCCTCGCGAAGGCCGGCCTGGGCGCGGACGACGCGCGCGCGCTGGCCGCGCTCTACCGCACGTGCCAGGCCGCGCGTTTCTCTCCCGAGGATATTCCCGTCGCCGAAGCGAAGGCGCGCTGGAGCCAGGCGCGCGCCCTGCTCAAGGCGCTGGGCAAGGCGCCGAAGGCCCGCGCGGCATGAAGCGCGGCGCGTTTCTCCTGACCGCTGCGGTCCTGCTCGCGCTCGCGCTCGCGTCGGCGCGCGCCCGCGCCGACGAGGATGAGGAGACCCACGGGCTCGTTCGCGACGGCGTCGCCGCCCTCGCCGCGGGGAAGGCCGCGGAGGCGATCACCACGTTCGAGGCGCTCGCCGATCGCGGCATCGTCGACGCGAACATGAGCCTCGACCGCGGGCTCGCCTACGCGGCGCGCGTGAAGCTCGGCGCCGACGCGCCCGGCGACCTCGGCCGCGCCGCGCACGGCTTCGAGGAAGCGCGCGCGCTGACCGCCGATCCTGCCGTCGCCGCCGAGGCCACGCGCGCGCTCGCCACGCTGCGCGCCGAGGTCGCCCGGAGGCGCGCGCGCACCGGCGAGGCGCCCAGCCTCGAGCCAGGCGCGCCCTTCGTGCGCTCCGTCGCTCACCTCGCGCCCGAGGGAGGATGGGCGTGGCTTTCGCTCGTCGCATCGCTGCTCCTCGGCGTCGGGCTCTTCGTCCGCGGGCTCGGCGAGGCGCGCCGCGCGCGGATCGGTGGATCGATCTGCGCGTCGATCGCCGCCCCTGCGCTCCTCTTGTCGTGCGCGCTCACCCTCGCGCGGAAGGACGAGCGCGTGAACCTCAAGGAGGGCGTCGTCGTCGTCTCGTCGGCGCCGCTCACGGACGACGCGCATCGCCCCCTTCCCCAGGGGCCTTTCGTGCCCGAGGCGGCGCGCGTCGAGATCGTCGACACGCGCGCCGGATGGGCCCACGTCCGCTGGGGCGCGCTCGACGGCTGGGTCTCTTCCAGCGCAGTCCGCCCGATCGCGCCCGGGCCCTGACCGCGCACGGCGCAGGCGTGGCTCAGTGCAGCGTCAGGCGCGGGGACGCGCACACGGCGCGCACGACGGCGCGCATGTCCGCGGTGTCCACCGGCCCGAAGAGCGCCTGGGTCGCCGGGACGTGGCCGCGGTAGCGACCCGGGCCTCCCGAGAATACGACCGGCAGCTGCCACCCCGTCCCCTCGATGGCCCGGAAGAGCGCGTCCCCCGCGGCTTCGGAGAGGCGCACGGCGAGCACCACCGCGCTCGGAGCCCGGAGCTTGCATTCAGCGATCTCATGGAGACACTCGAGCAGCTGCGTATCGTTCTCGGTGTGCGTGACCTCGTAGCCGTCCTCGACGAGGGCCGCCGCCAGGTCCTCGCCGCGCGCGTGCCCCTCACCCACCTCCCCGACGAGCAAAATTCGCTGTGGCACGTTGTTCCCGCTCATGGACGAAGCCACGGGTCCCTTGGACATCTCGCCTCCTGGACCCGCCGATGAAGCAGGAGCCGTGCCTCACGCGCATGCTAGGCTCGTTCGCGCCTCCGGCGAGGGTGGCGCGTGTTGCGCCCGTAACATCGTCACCTTTCGGTAACGTTCACCATCGTGAGCTCTCCTTGATATCGCTGAACATCTTGCTCGTGGAGGACGATCCCGATGTCCGCGCCGCCCTGCGCGACGCCCTCGGGGACGCCAAGCATGCGGTCGACGCCGTCGGCGATGGCGCCGTCGCCCTCGAGCGGCTGGGAACGCAGGTCTTCGATCTCATCGTCACGGACCTGCGGCTCCCGAAGGTCGACGGCCTGACCGTGTTCCGCCGCGCGCGGGAGATCGCGCCGAGCACCGACGTGATCCTGATGACGTCGTTCGGCGCGGTGGCTGACGCCGTCGCCGCCCTGAAGGAGGGCGCGTACGACTACCTCACCAAGCCCTTCGAGGTGGAGGAGCTCATCGCGCGCGTCCGCGCCATCGCCGACAGACGCGCCCTCACGCGCGAGCTGCAAGAGGCGCGCGCGCAGCTCGCCGGCGCCGTGGACGGAGCGATCGTCGGCGCCGCGCCCGCGATGGTGCGCCTCCTCGAGCGTCTCGGCACCGTCGCCGACAGCGACGCGTCGGTGCTGGTCACCGGCGAGACCGGCACCGGCAAGGAGCTCGTCGCTCGGCGCATTCACGCCAAGAGCCCGCGCCACGCCGCGCCGTTCGTCGCGATCAACTGCGCGGCCTTCCCCGACACCCTGCTCGAGGCCGAGCTCTTCGGCTACGAGCGCGGAGCGTTCACCGGCGCGGCCAGACGGCGCGACGGCCGCTTCAAGGCCGCCGACAAGGGCACGCTGCTGCTCGACGAGATCGCGGAGATGTCCCTGCCCGCGCAGGTGAAGCTCCTCCGCGTGCTGCAGGAGGGGATCGTCGAGCCGCTGGGCACGAACACCGGCGTGAAGGTCGACGTGCGCGTCATCTCCGCCACGCACCGCGATCTCAAGCGCCGCATCGCCGAGGGCCTCTTCCGCGAGGATCTCTACTACCGCCTGAACGTCGTCGGCCTCCACATCCCGCCGCTGCGCGAGCGCCCCGGCGACCTGCCGCTGCTCCTCCACCACTTCCTTCGCCACTACCAGCGCCCCGGCGAGCCGCTGCCGGAGGTGTCCGTCGCTGCCTGGCAGGCGCTCGCCGCCTACCCGTTCCTCGGCAACGTGCGCGAGCTCGGTCACGCCATCCAGCACGCCGTCGTGCTCGCGCGCGGCAAGACCATCGAGCTGGCCCACCTGCCCGATGACATCGCGCGCGCGGTAGCCGCGCCGACGCTGACCGACACGCCGCTCCGCCCGCTCCACAACGCCGTGAAGGAGGCGGAGCGCGCGCACATCCTGAAGGCGCTCGCCATCGCGCAGGGCAAGCGAACGCGCGCCGCCGAGATCCTCGGGATCTCCCGGAAGAACCTCTGGGAGAAGCTCCGGGCTCACGACCTGTCGGACTCCGACGTCGACGAGTGACCGAACGTTGGCGCTAACGGCTCTTCGGCAGCGTGAACCAGAAGACGGCACCGAGCCCCGGCGACGAGCGCACCCCGACCTCTCCGCCGTGGGCCACGCAGAAGCGCTTCACCGTCGCGAGCCCCAACCCGAGGCCGGGCTGGGTCACCCCTTGGGCGCGCACGTAGGGCTCGAAGATGATCGACTCGAGCCCCGGCGGCACGCCGGGCCCGGTGTCCTCGATCTCGATCGTCACGTTCTCGCCCTCCGGCAGGACGCGCACGGTGATCTTCTTCACGGCGCTGTCGCTCATGTACTTCGTCGCGTTGCGGAGTAAATTGGACAGGATCGCCGTGAGCACGCCGGGGCTGCACGCGACCATGTATGGCGCGAAGGGCGCGACCTCGAGCGTCGGTCCTTTCTCGTCCATCGACGCGGAGAGCTCTGCGACCGTATCGGTCAGCACGCGCGTGACGTCGGCGTCGTCGCCCACTTTTGGCTTGCCGCCCGCGCGCGAGAACTCGAAGACGCCGTCGACCAGCGCTTGCGCTCGCACGATGCACGCCTTGGCGCGCCCGAGCGCGTCCTCGAGCTTGGGATCGCCTTCGCTCGGCTTCTTGAACGCGCTCAGGCAGAAGGAGAGGGCCGACAGGGGGCTCAACAGATCGTGCGCGACGCGGCGCCCGAACTGCTCGAGATCGGCCGCGCGCTGCTCGACGAGGGCGCTGTGCGCGTTGAGGAGGCGGCCGTACGCGGCGAACACACGCAGCACCCAGAGCGACGCGAGCAGGCCGAGGAACACGGCCCCGCCGCTCAGCGCGATAGCGAGCTCGTCGCCGGTCTTGCGCAGCGCCGCGATCGCGCGCACGTCGTCGTACGCGTGGTCGGCGTTGAGCTCCATGACCTTGCCGATCAGCGCGATCGCGTGGCGCGCCGCCGGCCGCATCTCGCGCTCGACCACGTCGCGCGCGCCCGGCGCGTCATTCGCGTCCACCCGCGCGCGGACCTTTCTATCCGCCGCCTCCAGCACGGCGATCGAGGGCGGGACCGTGGAAGCATAGAGACGCTCCTCACCCTCGTAGTCGGGGGTCACCCGATAGGTCTCGAGCTCGGCGTGGACCCGCTGCCACGTCGCGTCCATGCCCTTCAAGGCCTCTACGCGCGGTCCGGGCGGCAGATCCGGGAGGGCCTCGGTGGCGGCCTCGAGGTCGCGAATGGCGTCACAGGCGGCGTCCAGGTGCTCGAGGCTCGGAAGGGCGTTGGTCAGAAGGCCGGTCGCGCGCTCGTCGATCCGCAGGTTCCGGATGCTCAGGTAGAGGGTGGAACCGAGGAAGCCGAGCGCGACGACGGCGAACGCCAAGAGGATATTCCGCGTGTATCGCGAGCCCAACGGCATGATCTCTTTGACTCCACCCGCGGGGCCGTCCGCTTTCGGTAGCACCGTTCCCGTAAGGTAACGCGGAGGAGTCGCCCCACGCCATCGATGCCGCACTGCGCTCATGGTCTTCGCTCACGTTCCAAGCTCCGTGCCAGGCTCTACCGCGGCGGCACGCACCTTGCTCCACGACAAGGTTCATGTTGGATATTCTGCTGGTCGACGACGATCCCATGATCCGGGAGAGCATCGCCGACGCGCTCGTCGATGCCGGTCACACGGTCACGCAGGCCTGCGACGGCGAGCAGGCCGCGACGCTGAGCCAGACGCGGTTCTTCGACGTCGCGGTCTGCGACGTCCACATGCCCAAGATGGACGGGCTGACCCTCTTCCGCCGCCTGCGCCGCGACTCACCGGCGACGGCCGTGGTCATCATGACGAGCTTCGGACGCATCCCCGACGTCATCGGCACCCTGCGCGACGGCGCGGTCGACTACGTCACCAAGCCCTTCGACCCCGACGACTTCGCGAAAAAAGTGATCGGCTCGATCGACGAGCGAAAATCGCTCCGCAAGACCTTCGACCGCGCCCGCGCCCACGCCACGGAGAAGCGCACGGGCACGCCGCTCGTTGGCGACTCGGCGGCGATGCGACGCCTCGGCGATCGCCTGAAGACCCTGGCCGAAGTGGACACCCCCGTCCTCGTCACCGGCGAGGCGGGTACCGGCAAGGAGCTCGCGACGCGCATCCTCCACGCGCAAGGCCCGCGACGGGACGGCCCGTTCGTCGTCATCCCCTGCGCGGCGCTTCCCGACCTGATGATGGAGTCGGAGCTGCGCGAGCTCTCGGAGCTGCGCCCCGGGAGCCAGCGCGACGCCTGGTTCCGGTCGGCCGACGGAGGCACGCTGGTGCTTCAGGAGCTCGGCGCGATGGCGATGAGCGCGCAGGCCAGCCTCCTGCGTATCCTGCGCGAGCCGCAATCGCGCGCGCGACGCAGCCGGCAGTGGCAACCGCTCGGCGTTCGCGTACTGGCCACGACGACGCACGAGCTCTCGGAGCGCGTCGCCGACGGCACGTTCCTCGACGGGCTCTACTACGAGCTCAAAGGCGTCGGCGTGCACGTGCCACCGCTCCGCGACCGCGAAGAGGATCTCATCCTCCTGGTGGAGCACTTCCTCCGCGAGCTCACGGTGCCGGGCGTCTCGCCGCCGGGCGTCTCCCCCGACGCGTGGAAGGAGCTTCAGCGCCGCACCTTCGTCGGCAACGTCCGCGAGCTCCGCTGGACCCTCGAGCACGCGCTGTCGCTCACGAGCGGCGGAGAGCTCGGCTTCGAGCACCTCCCCGAGCCGTGGAGCCTTCGCCAGGCCTGAATCGACCCCACTCCCCGGCTACCTGGCTGCCTCCTACCCTCCCGACCCTCCCGACCCTCCCGACCCTCCCTAACCCTGCCTACCCTGCCTACCCTGCGGGCTACCCGATCCGCGCGACGCGACCTCGACGGCGCGGATGAGCCGGGCCAGATCGTCCTCGGTCGTCCGCGGGTTCAGGATCGTCGTGCGGAGGTACGTGGTGCCGCGCAGCTGCGTGCGGACGACGTAGAACTCGCCGCTCTCCAGCAGTCGGCGACGGACGGCGTCCATGTCGCCTTCCCCGTAACGGAAGCAGACGATGTTGCACTCGGGAGCGACGGGCACCTCGAAACCGGGCGTGCTCGAGAGGCGCGCCGCGAACGCGCGTGCCATGTCGACCATGCGATCGAGGTACGCGCCGATCGCCGCCTCGCCGTGGACCGCGAGCGCGACGTAGGGGTTCATCACCATCATGCGCTTGGTGCACTCGAGCGTCCGCTTGCCAGCGTCGAGCTTGGCGTTCGCGTCGAACAAGTACGCAGCGTCGGGCGAATGGAAGGCGCCGTACGCGTCCTTGCCGTCCTTGAAGAGCACCGCGGTGACGAGCCCGGGGCACAGCATCATCTTGTGCGCGTCCCACACGACCGAATCGGCGCGCGCGATACCGCTCAAGAGGCCAGCGTGCTTGGGCGACAGCGCAAACGAGGCGCCGTGCGCGCCGTCGACGTGCATCCACACGCCGCGGCGCGCGCACACGTCGGCGACGCGCTCGAGCGGGTCGAACGCGCCGGTGCTGGTCGAGCACGCGCTGGCCACGACGGCGACGACCTTGCGCCCGGCGCGCTCGGCGGCGTCGAACGCGTCGTCCAGGAGCTCGGCGCGCATCTTGAAGCGCGCGTCGGACGGCACCTTGACGAGGCCGTCCTTCCCCCAGCCCATGATGCGGACGGCGCGCTCGGTGCAGTAGTGCGCTTCTTCGCAGGCGATGACGGCGCCGGGCAGCGCGTCGTCGCCGAGGCGCGTCGCCATGCGCTGGCGCGCGGCGAGGAGCGCCGTCAGGTTGCCGGCCGAGCCACCCGACGTGAAGAGCCCGTCGGCGCCGTCGTCGTAGCCGAGCCTCGTGCCCATCCACGCGAGGAGCACGCGCTCCATCGCCGTCGACACCGGTCCCATCTCGTAGACGGCCATGCTGTTGTTGAGGAGCCCGGCGACCATCTCGGCGATGGCCGTCACCGGGAGCGGCGCGCTCACCTGGTGGCCGACGAAGCCGGGGTGCTGCAAGTGGATCGCGTGCCGGACGACCTTCGCGAAGAGCTCCGCCGGGTCCGCGCCGCCCTGGAAGTCGTTCGCCCACGCCGCGAGCTCCTCCGCCGGCGCCCGCGGCGGCAGCACCGGACCGCGACGCGCGCCGGTGTCGCGCAGATGATCGGCGAGCAGATCGACCACGGCGTGGGCCTGCCTGCGAAACTCTTCGGGGTCGTACGCCTGCTCCATCGGTGCGCGCAGCTTTACCAGGTGCGTGGACTACCTACCAAGGGACCGGATTACGCTAATAACTCACCTAAACGCCCGCCAGCCTGTAAGAATGCGGAGGCGGAAAGGCGAGCTGCAGGGGCCGATGGCCGACGCGATCGAAGAGCTGTACTCGCGGTGGAAGGGGAACCCGAAGGACCCGGCGGTCACGCTGGCGCTCTGCGACGTCGTCCGTGGCTCGGGGCGTGACCCCCTCATCCAGGAGATCGGCGCCGCGACGCTGCGCGACCACGCGGAGAACATCGCCGTCCTCATCGCGACCGCGCGCATGTACATGGAGGCGCAGCGCTTTCAGGACGCGCAGACGGTGCTGGTCGCCGCGGGCAAGGTCGCGCCGCGGGACGCCGGGGTTTACCGCTGGCTCGGTGAGGTGCTCCTGCGCCGTGGCGACGCCGATCGCGCCGAGAAGGTCTTCGAGCGCGCGCTGCAGTTCGGCGCCAACGACACCGACACCAAGATGTGGATGGAGCGGGCCAAGGTGTTCCGCCCGATGCAGGCGAAATCGGGGAGCAAGACGGTCGCCGCGGAGGTGGCGAGGAGCTCGGGCCTCGCGTCGAGCCTGGGGAGCGACAAGCGCGAGCAGGACCCGGACGACGCGGCCGAGGCGCGGACGGGGATGTTCGCGGCGGGCAAGCCAAGACCAGCCGACGACGCGAAGAGGATGCCGTCGCTCAACGAGAACAGCGAGGTGTTCTTGTCGCCCGAGCGTCCCCAGACGCCGTTCGAGCAGCCGACCGCCGCTGCGTTCGTCCCGCACGTAAAATCGCAAATCAACATGATGGACGCGCCCATCGTCGGGGACGACGAGACGACGCTGGCGCGCCCGTCGCCGCTCTCGATGCAGAGGCCGCTCGACATGACCGCGCCACCCCCCAAGGCGCAGGCGCCGCCGGTGAAGCCGCCTGTGAAGCTGGCCGGCGGGCGACTTGCGCCTCCGCCGCCGGGCGGAGGCGCAGGCGCAGGTAGAGCCACCCCCACCGGCGGCTTCGCGAGCGCCCAGCTCGTGACGGGCGGTGCAGGCGGCGGGATGGGCGGGATGATGACCGCGCCCGCCGTCGCGCCGATGCAAGCGCCGCCATCGAGCGCGCCCACGACGCGGCCGCCGCCGCCTGCGCGGCCGCCGATCGATCTCGGGCCCACGCTGCCCCCGTACATCCCGCCCCCGGGGATGCCGCAGAGCGCTCCGGTCGGGCCGTCGATGGACGCGTCGATCCCGGCGAAGAAGCGCACGCCCGATCCGCGCGACGTCCTCGACGCGCTCCAGCTCGCCGGTGTCTTCGAGCAGGAAGGGGCAAACGCCGCCGTACCGTCGTGGGACCGCGGCGAGAAAAAGCCGCGACGCCTCAAGAGCACAATACTCCTCGTCCTCACGACTTCGGCGCTCGTGGGCGGCGGGTTCGGCATCTACCGCTACATCAACGACAGCCGCGCGAAGCAGCATGAGCTGGCCGAGCAGATCCTCGCCAAGGTCGAGGCCGATCTCAACACCGGCCGGCCCGGCGCCCTCGGCGCGACGGAGCAGCAAATCGGACGGGCGTTCGATCTGGACTCGCGGTCGCCGAGGGCGGCCGTCGACTGGCTGCACGAGCGCGCGGTCCTCGGGCTCACCAAGGGCGGCGCCGACGTCGCGTTCGAGGACGCGATCAACCGCGCGCGCGAGGTCCAGGTCCCCGAAGACCGCGTCGCGTTCGCGCTGCTCGCCTCGTTTCTCTTCCAGGGGGATACGGCGGGCGCGGCGGCGCTCATGCCGAAGTGGGACGGGCCTGCCGCGGGCGACGCGTGGTACCAGCTCGTCGCCGGCGCGACGCTCGAGCGCGCCGGCGCACCGCGCGCGGCCGAGCGGTACGCGGCCGCGGCGAAGCTCGCTCCTCAGCTCCTCGTCGCCGAGTCGATGCTCGCGCGCGCCGTGGCCATCGACGGCGACGCGCAGAAGGCCAGCGAGCTCGCCCGCGCGTTCCGGCTGAAGTACCCGGACCGGGCCGAAGGCGTCGCGCTCGTGGCCCTCGCCTGGGGACGCGACGCGTCACGCGGGAGCGACGAGCCGACCGAGGTGGCCGACACGATCGCCCACGCCGCCGAGCTCCCGATGTCGCTCGCGTTCGTGCCGCACGCCATGCTGGCCCTGCGCGCGATCGACAAGCACGCCCCCGCCGACGCCAAGGCCCACATCGAGCGCGGCCTCGCCGTGGCCGACGGACCGGGCGTCGCGTCGTGGCTCGGATCGATCGCGATCGACAGCGGCGACGAGCAGCTCGCGCGCAAGGCCGCCCTTACGGCGGTCGGATTCTCGGCCCTGTACGCGCCCGCGCGCGTGCTCGCCGCCCGCGTCGCCCTGCTCGGCGATCGCCTCGACGAGGCGATGAAGGCGACCGAGGAGCTCGACGCGGCGTCACCGGACGTCGCCGTCGTCCGCGCGGCGGTAGCCTACGAGAAGGTGGACGCCGACGGCCTCGAGCGCGCGTTCAAGGCGCTCCCCGACGACGTCAGGAAGGCGCCGTTCCTCGCGCCCCTCGCGTTCTCGAACGACGTCCTCTTCGGGCGCCTGCAGCTCGCCCCCGACAAGCTCGTCGGTATCTCGGACGACGAAGCGCCGTGGTCCGATCTGCTCGCGATGGACATGGCGCTCGACGCAGGCGACCTCGACTCCGCGCAGAAGATCGCGATGGCGTGGAAGGGATCGGAGTCGCGGCCGCTTCGCGCGCTCCGCCTCGCGCGCCTCTCCCGCTACACCGCGCGTCTCGACGACGCCGACGCCTTGAGCGAGATGGCGCTGACGCGAGGGACGGTCACCGTGCGCAGCCTCTCCGAGCGCGTCTTCGTCCTCGTCGCCCGCGGCAAGGGGAGCGAGGCGGCGCCGCTCCTGGCGAAGTACCCGCTCGTCCTCGGGCAGGGGCTCACGACGTGGCTCGCCGCGTACGCGACGGCGTCGACGGGCAAGGTCGACGACGCGCGCGGCAAGATCGCCCAGCTCGACCCGCTCCCGCCCACGACGCCCTTGCCGCTCCGGGTCATCTGCGCCGCCGCGCTCGGCGCCACGCGCGATCGGCGCCGCGGCGCCGACTACATGAAGACGCTCCTGGGCGCGGGCATGGGGCACCCCGACCTGGGCGTGGCCGCGCTCGCGCTCGGTGGTCGCAAGGTCGAGCGACCGGGAAAGCCGACGCTCTTCCAGGGGCCCTGACGCGTCACCGCCGACGCGTCGCTGGCGGCGCTCGGTTCCCGGGCGTGGTGCCGCGGCCCGTCGGCGGATCGGCGGGCCAGAACGGCTCGACGACGAGGACGAGATCGCTCTTCGGCTGCACGTCGGGCGGGCGACCACCTTCGCCGAACGCGAGGTGCCACGGCACGAGCACGCGACGCTTGCCGCCCGCGCGCATACCCAGCACCGCGCGCTCGAAGCCGCAGATCGTCCGCGTGCTGCCGAGCACGACCTCGATCGGCAACCCGCCCGCGCCTGCGCGCGTGTCGTGCAGCGTCGCGCCGCTCGCGACCGCCGCCGTGTAGTGGACCCGCACGGTGTCGCCGCGCTCGATCTCGCGCCCGATGCCCGCCGTCAGCTCCTCGACGCGGAGCCCTCCGTCGGTCTGCCCGACCGGCGCGCACGGCTCCCCCACGAGCCACGGATCGTCGGTCCGCGCGTCGGCCGCCTGCGTCGTCGCGGGGAACCCCGGCCCGCCGCACGCGAGCCCCAACCCTGCCGCGGCAGCCGCCCGAGCGAGCGCGCCGAGCCCGGTTCGAAGCTTCAACGTGTGCCGCTCGCCGAGCTCGAACGGTCCTTGGACGCCATCGGCACGATCGAGCGCTGCTCGATCATCGTGCGGAGCTCGTCGGTCTCGAGCGATCGGCCCATCGCCTCCTCCATCGTGATGAGCCGACGCGAGTAGAGCGTGTAGAGCGCCTGGTTGAGCGTCTGCATGCCGTGCTTGTCCTGCCCCATCTGCATCTGCGAGTAGAGCTGGTGGACCTTGCCTTCGCGGATGAGGTTCCGGATGGCCGCGTTGGGGACGAGCACCTCGAGCGCGAGGGCACGACCCGGCCCGCCGGCGCGCGGGAGGAGCTGCTGCGTGATGACGCCCTGGAGGACGAACGAGAGCTTCGCGCGGATCTGCTCCTGCTGATGGGGCGGGAACGAATCGATGATGCGGTTGATCGTCGAGATGGCGCTGTTCGTGTGCAGCGTGGCGAACACGAGGTGACCGGTCTCGCTGATCGTCAGCGCGGCTTCCATCGTCTCGATGTCGCGCATCTCGCCGATGAGCACGACGTCGGGGTCCTGACGGAGGACGTACTTGAGGGCGCCCTTGAACGTCGCGGTGTCGGTGCCGATCTCGCGCTGGTTCACGACGCACAGCTTGTGCGGGTGCAGATACTCGATCGGATCCTCGATCGTCATGATGTGGCAGCGCTGCTCGCTGTTGATCTTGTCGATCATCGAGGCGAGCGTCGTGCTCTTGCCGCTGCCGGTGGGGCCAGTGACGAGGACGAGGCCGTTGGGCTTGGTGCAGAGCTCGGCGCAGATCGGCGGGAGGCCGAGCTCGTCGAAGCTCAGGATCTTGAAGGGGATCGTACGGAACGCGCCGGCGACTGCACCACGCTGCATGTAGATGTTCGCGCGAAAGCGCGACAGGTTCTTCACGCCGAAGGACAGATCGAGCTCGTTGGTCTTTTCGAACTCGATCTTCTGGTCCTCGGTGAGGATCGAGTAGCAGAGCTGCTTGCTGTCGACGGGGCTCAGCGGCGGCAGCTTGAGCGGTACGATGTCGCCGTCGATGCGCAGGAGCGGCGGCGTGCCGGTCGTGATGTGCATGTCGCTCGCACCCTTCTCAATCATGGCCTTGAGAAGCTGGTGGAGGTTGACTTGGAGGCCGGCCGGCTGGGTCATGATCTCTTCTTTCAGTCTGCCATCGTGACGCGGAGGATCTCTTCCGTCGTCGTCATTCCGTCGAGGACCTTCTGGATCCCGCTCTGCCGGAGGGTGAGCATGCCGCTGCGGATCGCCCCCTGTTTGAGCTCGGCGGTGCTCGAACCCTGGAGGACCATCTCCTTCAGGCTGTCGGTGAACTTCATGACCTCGTAGAGCGCGATGCGGCCCTTGTAGCCGGTGCCGTTGCACGTGCGGCAACCGACGCCCTTCATGAGCTTCGCCTTGTTGATCTGCTCCTGGGAGAAGCCCAGCTCGGCCAGGACCTGCTTCTCGAGCGCGGGCATCGGCTGCTTGCAGTCGACGCAGATCTTCCGGGCGAGACGCTGGGCGAGGACGAGGTTGACCGACGCGGTGATGAGGAACGGCTCGACGCCCATGTTGAGGAGGCGCGAGATCGTCGCCGGCGCGTCGTTGGTGTGGAGCGTCGAGAGGACCAAGTGGCCCGTGAGCGCGGCCTTGACCGCGATTTCGGCCGTTTCGAAGTCTCGAATCTCGCCGACCATGAGGATGTCCGGGTCCTGCCGGAGGAAGGCGCGCAGGGCCATCGCGAAGTTCAGGCCGATCTCGTCATGCATCTGCACCTGGTTGATGCCGTGCAGGTTGTACTCGACGGGATCCTCCGCGGTGCTGATGTTGTGCGCGGTCTTGTTCAGCTCGCTGAGCGCCGAGTAGAGCGTCGTCGTCTTGCCCGAGCCGGTCGGGCCGGTGACGAGCACCATTCCCCACGGCTGGTGGATGGCCCAGAGGAAGTCGTCGAGCGGCTTCTGATCGAAGCCGAGCTTCGTCATGTCGAGCTGCAGGTTCCCCTTGTCGAGGAGCCGCATGACGATCTTCTCGCCCCACAGCGTGGGGAGGACCGAGACGCGGAAGTCCATCTCGCGGCCCTTGCCGAGCTTCAGCTTGATGCGCCCGTCTTGCGGGAGGCGCCGCTCGGCGATGTCGAGCTGGCTCATGATCTTCACGCGGCTCGCGATCGCGTTCTTCAGCTTGAGCGGCGGCTGCATCTCCTCGAGGAGCACGCCGTCGATGCGGTAGCGGACCCTGAGCTTCTTTTCGTAGGGCTCGATGTGGATGTCGCTCGCGCCCTTCTTGATGGCGTTGAGCAGGATCATGTTCACGAGGCGAATGACTGGTGCGTCCTCGCTCTGCTTCTCGAGCTCGAGGAGGTTCATCTCCTCTTCTTCGCCCGTGAACTCGATCTCCGACTCTTCGAAGCCGGCCATGACCTCGTCGTACGAGGGGCCTGCGTTGTAATACTTCTCGACGTTCGCGAGGATGGCGCCCTCGCTCGCGATGACCGGCTCGATGTTGTAGCCGGTCAAGAACTTCAGGTCGTCGATGGCGTTGAGGTTCGTCGGATCGGCCATCGCGACGATGAGCGAGCTGCCGGCGCGCGAGACCGGGATGACCTTGTGCTTCTCGCACTGCTCCTTGTTGACGAGCTTCAGGATGTCCGCGTCGATCTCGTACTCTTCGAGGTTGACCGTCGGGACTCGGTACTGCTGGCTGAGAAAGTTGGTGATCTCGTTGTCGCTGATGTACCCGAGCTTCGCGAGGGTATAGCCGAGGTTCTGCCCGGAGCGCTGCTGCTCGTCCTGCGCGGCACGGAGCTGCGCGAGGCTGATCAGCTTCTCGCGGACGAGGAGCTCACCCAGACGGTTCGAGTTGGCCATCGTTCCTTTATTTTCGTTCCAGCGGGGACCGGGTCCTACAAGCGGCGCTCAGGCGTTAAGGGTCGAGTATCGCGGCAGATCCGTCAAGCGTTGCCGACGGTCGCGTATGGTATTCAAACGTGGTGTTCGATCGGCTGATGAGGTCGCTCCGCGGGAAGGGCCGCACGGCCGCGGCGGCCAAGAAAGCGGAGCTGCGGGGCGACTTACCCAAGGCCGTCGAGCTTTTCGTCCGGGCCGAGGAGCCCGGGGAGGCGGCGCGCGTCATGCTCCTGCGGGGCGACGCGGAGACGGATCCGCGGGTGCGCCTGCAGCACTACATCCAGGCCGCGGCGACGGCGCCCGACGGGCACGCCGCGAGGCGCGAGGCGCGGCAGAAGCGGGCCGAGCTCGTGATCGCGATGTCCGGCGACGCGGCGGTCAGCGCGGTGGCGCGCAAGGACGTGCTCGCGGCGGCGGCGGATCTCGAGGCGATCGGTCAGGTCGAGGCGGCGGCGCGCGCGTACGCGATGGCCGGGGACACCGAGGGGGAGGCGCGCGCGCTCGTGGGCGCGGGCGACGTCGAGGGACTCGAGGATCTGCTCACCTTGGAGCAGTCGAGGACCCGCGACGAGCGCAAGCGCAAAGACGCGAGCGCGGACGTGGATCTGCTCGCGTCGAGCGGGCGGCGGCGTGAGGCGCTCGCGGCGGCCGAGGAGCACGCGCGCGCTCGGATCGACGATCTCGCGGTGCGTGAGCGGGCGCAGCAGCTCTCGGGGCGGCGCGCCGCCGGGCCGCGCGCGCGCATCACGGTGCGTGATCGCGCGCTCGCGCTCGTGCTCGGCGACGAGATCGTGATCGGCCGCACCGAGGGCGCCCTCCTCGTTCCCTCCGCGGCCGTGAGCCGGCGGCACGTGCGGATCGCGCGCGGCGCGGCGGGCGTCTTCGTCGAGGATCTCGGGAGCCGGAACGGCACGCAGCTCCACGGCATGGACGTCGCCGGCAAGATGCCGCTCGGCGACGGGCTCGAGCTCAAGCTGGGCAAGGAGGTGTCGCTGAAGGTCGTACCGAGCGCGGAGCTCCCCGGGGCGCTGGCGATCGATCTGGCCGGCAGCGCGTGGCTCGCGCCGCTCGGCCCGGTGAAGCTCGGCGTCGGCGACTGGCAGCTCGAACTCGCGACCGACGGATGGATCGAGCTCGTCAGCGGCGCGCCGGCAGCGTTCCTGCGCGACGTCGCGCTCGTACCGCGCACGACGCTGCTCACGGGCGACGCGATCAGCGAGACGCGCGGCGGACCGCCGGTGCTCCGCGTGCTCGGCTAAACGCGCGCGAATCGGGGAGCCGCGGGCCTCGTGCACGACCGTGGACAGCGACGACGACGGCTACGTGTCGTGCGTGCTTTCGAGCTGGGCCCTGTCTTCGTCCCGCGGCGCCGCGAAGTCTCCGCCGCGAGCGTGGCGGGAGGCTCTTGCCAGGAACGAATACTGATCGTATGTTCAGTCTCATGATGCCCACCATCCCTGCCCCCGTCGATCAGCTCCTCGCCCTCTTCTCCAGCCGCCTCGCCGACGTGCGCTTCCCCGACGTCGACGGCGCCTCGCTGGCGCGGTTGGCCGAGCAAACACATGAGGCCAGGATGGCGCTCGCTACCGCCGAGGCCATGGTCGAGACGGCACGCAGCGCGGTCCGCGAGCACCAGGAGGAGCTCCTTCGCACCGCGCAGCGCGCGCTCGCCTACGCGCGCGTCTACGCGTCGGCCGACGACGCGCTCGCCCGCGAGCTCGACGCGATCGCCCTGCCGCGCTCGGTGCGACGCGCCCGAGCGGAGGGCGGCGAGCAAGAGACGCGCGCGACGACGCCATCTGCCAGAGCAGACGGCGCCGACGGCGCAGGCACCGCGCCGCCGAAGCGACGCGGACGCCCGCGCAAGTCGGACACCGCGGCGCTCTCGCTCGACTTGCCGGCGACCTCGTCGGCCGCCGAGTGACGGGCCCTCACCGCGCCCGACCCCTTCACCCCGCCGTATCCCCAAGGCCCCTCCTCACCAGCCCAGACCACGACGTCGGGAACGAAGCGCGAAAAGTCCCAGGGCGTGGGCACCGTCGGGAGGGCGTCGTCGTAGTAGAAGGGGAACGGCTTGGCGGACGGGCCGACGTCGCCGTAGTTCCTGTACATGCCCAGACCCGACCATGCGACGGTGGAAAGCTCGGCACCGACCGCGCGTGCGGCGACCGAGCCATACGCGAGGTAGTTGTTCTCGGTCTCGGCAGAGAAGCGGCAGCCCGACGTCGCCGATTTTTCCCAACCGCGCGGCGCGCACTTTCGTAATCTGGCGCGCGAAGGAGTCACTCATGGCCAAAGGCATCGAACGAGGCAAGAAGGACAACAAGCCGAAGCTCTCCACCAAGGAGAAGCAAAAGAAGAAGAAGGAAAAGAAGGCGGCGAAGTAACGCCGGCGGCTCGCCCGCGGATGCGCGTCCGTCCTACCAGCCAGGCGGCGCGCGTCCGGCGGTGCCGCCGGCGGGCGCGTCCAGGAACGCGCTCGTCGCCAGATCGAGCGCCTTGCTCGACGCGGGCAGGCGGAAGTAGTTGCGGTGCCCCGGGTCGAGCTTGCACGGCGACGCGTCGGGTCGGGTGCCGAGCCGCGCGAGGCATCCCCACGGCGCGTCACCCTGATACATGACGTCGTCCGCGCCGGTTGGCAGGTCGGCGCCAGCGCGCACGTGACCCGGCGCAGCGGGTGGAGGCGCGTAGTCGACGGCGGCGGGGGCGACGAGGCCGAGAGCGTGAAGCGTCTCGCGCACCGCGGAGTATTCGACGTAGCCGAGCGCTTGCCCGTCGGGCGACAGCGGGTTGCTGCGGCAGTCCGGCGGATGCGCCCGCGCCTGCAAGACCTCCCCTTTCCTGTGCGCGTCCTTGAGGGGCGCCGCGAGCGTCGCGGTGCTGCCGGACAGCTGCACGACGCGTACGTTTTCTCCGATGAGCGTGGCGTCGAACGGAGGCGCGGGGAAGCCCACGTCCGCGGGGGCCGCGAGCTGCGCCTGCGCCGCGCCGGAGGGGGCATCGGCGGCGAGTGACGTCGCTGCGAGGAGACCGCCGACGTAGAGTGCGCTCATGTGACCGCGCACCGCCGGAGGGAGCGGCGCGCCGCCGCAGCTCCCGAAAGCGCGCCCGTCGTAGTAGGCGAGGTAGAGCTTGTGAGGATCGGCGAACGTCGGCGCGAGCTCGGCCTCCAGTCGATCGCGGAGCGTGCGCGGTCCCGCCGGCTCGCGCGCGGTGCCGTCGGCCATCGCGGCCTCGAAGAGCTCGGAGCGCAGCTTGACGTACGTGACGTCGATGATGCCGCCGCAGGTGTCGATGCGCAGCTTGGGCCCGCCGGTCTGCGCGGCGAGCCACGAGCTCCACGCAGTGACCGATCGGCGAAGCGAGCCGTCGGTGTCGAGCTCGCGCGTCGCCGTTCGATCGCTCGGCTCCACGTAGAGGACGTGCACCTGGAAAGCGCTGCCGTGATCGTCGGGCAGATCGGTCGTGCTGCGCTTGCGGCGATAGGGATCCTCGGGCGGCGCCCCGGGGACGGCCTCGGCGCAGCGCTCCTTGATCACGCGCACGCTCGTCTCGTCGGGCGCGCGCACACGGCCGGTCGCCGGCGACTGCGGCGGCTCGCAGCCCGCCACCACGCCCGCCGCCCACGCCAGGAGCACCGCGACGATCCAGAGGTGCATCCGCTCGCGCATGGACGGCATCCTAGATGGCCGAGCATGATTCTCGGTGAGAATCATGCTCGGCCATCTAGATACAACCCTTACGGGGCTTCGCCCCCTCGTCGCTGGCGCGACGAGCCTCCCCGAAATCGCCTTCGGCGACTCGTGCGTTGCACGAGCAGAAAGGGAGAGCTTGGCCCGTGCGTCCGCACGGTTGCCGAAGGCATACCGGGGTGGTTCCGACACTGGAGCGGCGGAGGGGCGGAGCCCCACGAGACGAAGGCTACATCGCGGAGCATGATCATGCTCCGCGATGTAGATGGGTCGCACCCGTCGTTTGCCCGCGTTATCGTCAATCCTGCCCATGGGCTTCTGGTCGTTCCTGCGGAAGAAGGACGCGGACCTTCCCGCCGCCGGCCCGGCGCGCGAGGAGCCGCCGCCAGCCAGCAGCGCCGACCCGCTGCCCAAGGAGCTCGAGATCATCGCGCGCGTCGGTGGCGCCGGAGGGCCGACGATCGCTGACGCGATCGCGCGCTTTCGGATCTTGCGGCAGAGCCCGGACGAGGGGCGCGCCGTCCACGAGCTCGCCCGCCTCCACGCCGAGAGGGCGCTCCCCGAGGAGCTCGCCGTGGCGGTGGCGTCGGCGCTCGTCGACCGCGGCGAGGCGTCGCTGGCGCTGAAGCTGCTGGCGTCGATCCAGAGCTCGGCGGCGCTCATCCTCCGCGCGGACCTCTACGGCGCCGCCGGCGACGTCCCCACCGCGCTCGCGTTGACCGAGCGCGTGCTCCTGCGCGATCTCGACCTCCCGGGCGCGCGCGATCGCCATCGCCGGTGGCGCGAGGCCCTCGGCTACCGCGACGATGCCCGGCGCGAAGCAGAGACCGGCGCGACGGTGGTGACGCGTGAGCCGGACGCGCCGTTCTTGCTGCTGCGCGAGGTCGCGCGCGGCGGCGCGGGAGCGGTCTACGAGGCCGAGGATCGAGAGCTGTCGCGCAAGGTCGCGCTGAAGGTCTACCACCACGTCGAGCGCGATCGCGCGCAGCTCGCGCACGAGGCGCGCGTGGCCGCCGAGCTCGCCGGACCCGGCGTCGTGCGGGTCTTCGACGCCGATCCGGCCCACGGATGGCTCGCGCTCGAGTGGGCGCCGCTCGGAGCGATCCGCGATCACGTCCGCGCCAAGGACCACGCGACGCTCGCGCCGGTGGAGCGCTGGGCGCTGCCGCTGGCTGCGGCGCTCGCCCGCGTGCACGCAGGCGGATGGGTGCACCACGACGTGAAGCCGGCCAACGTGCTGCTCGTCACGCCGGAGACGCCGCTCCTCGCCGACTTCGGCACCGCGCGGCGCGTGGGCGAGCCGAGCCCCGCCGGCAGCATCGGGTACGTGTCGCCGGAGCGCCTGAAAGGGCGCGCCAGCGATCCGCGCGACGACGTCTACGGCTTCGGCAGGCTCCTCGAGGACGTGCTCGACGCGCTCGCTGATCCGGCGCTCGAGAAGTGGCGGCCCATCGCGTCGGCGTGCGTCGGTCCCGACGATGCGCGTCCCGCCGACGCGCGCGCGCTCGTCACCCGATTGCGCGTCGAAGGGTAGGCTCTTCCGGCAGCGAGACCTCCGCCTCGTCGGCGTCGTTCGCAAGCTCGTGCCACGAGCCTGGCGCCGACGGGACGAGCATGGCGGCCTCGACCCGCACCGGTCCACGGACGCGCTTGCGGAAAGAGAGCTGCGTGTCGAGCGCGCCGAGCTTGGCGCGCACGACCGTTTCGTTCTTGCGGGTGCGCATACGCCAGTCGAGCGTGAAGGTGCGGTCGGCCATGGGTGCATCCGGCTGTAGAGCAGGAGCTGGGCCACATCCCCGCACGCGGACTTACTGGATTTTTCCTGGGGTGGATCGCGACCGCGCGCGACGCAGTCGCGATCCACCCGCGAGCCCCCGCGCGGTCGGGCAAGTGGAGATCCCCCCGTTAATCGAGTAAAGCGGCGGAGATGCGCTTCGCTCCTTCCTTGATCGTCGCCGGTCTCCTGGGCTCGGGCGGCGCCTTCTTCGCGTGCACCCTCGACGCCGGCGTCCCCCTGGCGCCGGCCGACGCCGGTACCGCCGACGCCCCGCTTGCCGAGGCCGCAGCGCCACCCGACGGACCGGCCCCCGTGGGCCCGATCACCGCCGACGTGCAGCTGCTCGACCTCTCCTCCCTGCGCGGCCAGGTGGAGCCGTTTGCCGAAATCGACGGGGACGGCGGGACCCAGACGTACGGCGGCCTCGAAGCCCTCGCCGCGTACTTCGCCAAGGAGCGCGCGGCGACAGCCGCCACCGTCGTCCTCACCGGCGGAGACGTCGTGGGCGCGACGAGCGCGCTCTCGTCCCTGAACGACGATGCGCCGACGATCTCCGGCCTCAACCTGCTCCACACGGCCGCCGCGACGTTCGGGCCCCACGACTTCGAGCGCGGCAATGCCTTCCTTGCCGCGCGGCTCGAGGGCTCGACGTTTCGTTGGGTGTCGACCAACATCCCGCAGGTGGGCCGCGCGGCGGGGGCGAGCGCGGTCACGCCGTTCGTCCTCGTCGATGTCGGGCAGACGCGCGTCAAGGTCGCCGTGCTCGGGCTCTCCGCACCGGACCTCGCGACGCTCGTGCCGCCGGGCGCGCTCGGCGCCGCCTCCGTCGGCGACGCCGTCACGGCGACGAACAGCGCCGCGCTCGCCGCGCGTGCGGCCGGCGCGCACGTCGTCGTCGCGCTCGCGCACTTCGGGGCCACCGGCGTCGTACTCGATGGGGCAGTGGGGCCGCTCGTCGACTACGCCAGGCAGGTCAGGGGCGTCGACGTCGTCTTCGGCGGGCAGACCGACCAGCTCGTGAGCACGTCCGTACAGGGCGGGCCGCTCGGAACGACGCTCGTGCTCCAGAACCGCGACCGCGGCCGCACGTACGCGAAAGTGAAGCTCCACATCGAGAACGGCGTCCTCACGACCGCAACGCCTTCCATCGTGGAGACGTCGACCGCGGGCGTGGCGCCGGATCCGGCGGCGACGGCGCTCCTCAAGCCCTACCGCGACGGCCTCGCCGCGGCGCTCGATGGCAAGCTGGGCAAGGTCGCCATCGCCTTCGCACGCGACGGCGTCGCCGAGCGCACGGTCGAAGCGCCGCTCGGCGATTTCGTGGCCGACGCGCTCCTCGATCAGTACGCCTCGGCCGGCGCGCGCATCGCGCTCGTCAACGCCGGCACGCTCACCGCGGGCCTCCCCTCCTCGTACGCGCCCGCCGACAAGTCGCTGCACCGCCCGGCAAGCGGGTACGACCAGGTGAGCCCTTACGATCTGGTCGCGGGCGACGCGTACGCCACCGTCCCGCCGACCGCGTCGTGCGTGGTGCGACAGCTGAGCGGCCAGACCCTGTGGAACGTGCTCGAGACCTCGGTCGGGACGGCGCCGCAGCCCTCGAGCGGCTTCTTGCACGTCTCCGGCCTCTTTCTCACCTACAAGGCGTCGAGCCCGAAGGGCGCGCGCGTGCAGTCGATCACGCTGGCCAGCGGGAGCCCGGTGGCAAAGGACGCGACCCTCTACACCGTCGTCATGACCGACGCGACGAGCCGCGGCGACGACGGGTACACCATGCTCGTCGAGACGCTGCCGACGCCCGGACGGCGCCTCGTCGCCGACGTCCTCCGCGAGTACGTTCCTCGCGTGTCGGCGGGCTCGCCGGGCGGCATCGGCCTCCCTGCCGCCGGACGCGTCACGAAAATTCCCTAGCTCGCGCCGCGATCCCGCACACCGCGCGGGTACTTGGCGCGGGTGAAGAGCGCATCGAGCGAGCGATCGTGGGCGGCGCCAAGGACCGGCAGGGCCACCATGGCGCCCACGAGCACGAAGAACATGTCCCACTGCGCGTCCCACGGATCGCCCTGCGCGCCGAGGAACGCCTCCCCGACGTCGCCGGCGACGAGGAACGTCGTGCACATCTCGAGCAGCTCCCAGAAAGCGCCGAGGGCGAGGGCGACGCTGCAGATGAGGAACGCGAGCCAGCCTCCGCGCTCCAGAGGCGTCCGCCGCAGGAAAACCTCGCGGAGCACGATGGCGGGAATGAAGCCGAGCGCGAAGTGGCCGACGCGATCGTAGTGGTTGCGGCTGAAGTGGAGCGTGTCTCTCGCCCAGTTGCCGAGGGGCGTGGCGGCGTACGTGTAGAAGCCGCCGTAGTCGAGGACGAGCATGTGCACGAAGACGAGCGCGTAGACGAGGCGCGACATCGGGAAGCGCGGAAAAGCCAAGGCGAGCCCGCCGACGGCGAGCAGGCCGGGGACCACCTCGAGGAGCCAATTTTCGCGGCCGGCCGGGGGCCGCACGCCGCTCGCCGCGAGCACCAGCACGAGGACGGTGAGGAGCACGAGAGGGAAGCGGGCCTCGTCGTAGGTGCCGTGGACGGCGGGCGGCGACTTCACGCCCGCGAGAATCCGCCGGGCGAGGCCGTTCGGAAAAGAAAACCGTGCGCCGAGGGGAAAATCGCGGGGCACTCTCGTCCCCGTGGGAACCTGCGGGGATGCTGCGTGTCGAGCCCAAGGTGAACCCGCGTTCCGTCCTCTCCCCCGCCTCCCCCCTCCTCTGGTGCATCGTCCTCGGCGCGGTGGCGCTCGCGGCCGTCGGCCGGTCGTCCGACGCCGCCGGCGCGCCCGACCCGGCGGCGCGCGGGCTCGATCTGTTCCTGCACGTCCCCACGCAGGCGCCGCCGCGCGGCCTCGTGCCCGTGCAGGTGGAGGCGATCGGATTCCCGACGGCGGTGACGACGCAACCCCTCTCGAACGTGACGATCGAGGCGGTCTGGAACCCCGAGCATCTCGGCGCCAACGTATCCGCGGCGCCGCCCGCCGTGCGCGTGAAGGCCGACGCCAACGGGCGCGCCCATCTCGACGTTCCCATGCCCGACGGCGACGAGCTCGAGCTCGAGCTCCTCGTCGGCGTCCGCTCGGGCGCGCATGCCCGAACGCGAACCGTGAAGGTGAAGCGCGTCCGCCCCTACGACGTGGCGCTCTTCGTCCCCGACCGGCGCGTCGTCCCCGGGAGCACCATCAGCGCGTGGGTCCTCGTGACGAGCGCGCTCAGCGGCAGCCCCGTCCCGGAGGCGCCGCTGACGTTGACCCTCGGCGAAGGCGGCGTGCCGCGTTTCCGCGTCGACGTCATGACCGACGTGTCCGGCACCGCAATGGCGCGCGTGCCGATCCCCATCAGCGAAGAGCCGACGTGGACGTGGCACCTGTCGGCGGCCGCGCGTCTGGGCGCATTCGGTGCCGGAGAGGGCGGCGTGGACCTCACGCCGCGCGACGAGACGCCGGGGAAGCCGCAGCTTCGCGTGTCGTGGACCGAGGACAGCGTGCTCGCGGGTGACGTAGCGCACTTCGCGCTGCGCGTTCGCGATGCGAGTGACCAGCCGGTGACCGGGCAGCCGATCCGCTACTGGATCGGGCCGCGCGGAACGGAGCCGCCCAAGGAGGCCGCCGCGTGGGAGAAGGCGTCGACACGCGCGGTGACCAGCCCCGCCGGCGAGGTGACCGGTGAGGCCACGGCTCCGACGACGGTGGTGACCGGCGTGGGGACGGAGCTCCGCGTCGTCGCGCGCGCCGAGGTGGACGGCCGCGAGCTCACCGCGCAAGCGACGGTGACCGTCGGCGCGCCGGCGGCGGAGGTGACGCTGACGGCGGAGGGCGACCGCGTCGTGCCCGGCCTCGACCAGCGCGTCCTCTTGACGGTGCGCGACGGCAAGGGGCGGCCGGTGGTCGCCCCGTTCCGCGTCGACGCCGACGGGCTGCTCGCGCGCGTGCGCACCGACGCGCACGGCGAGGCCGAGATCGTCTGGCGTGCGCCGCTCGATCTGGGCGCGATGCGGCAGACCGGGCCGTGCGCCGGTGGCGTCGCGGCGGCGGTGACCGTGCGCGCCGAGGCGCAGGTGCCGGAGCTGGCCACCCACCCCGATCCCTTCGAGCTCTGCGTGAAGGTCGATCGCGACGCGACGTCGCTCGTACGGCCCGAACGCACGCTCGTGCGCGCCGGCGAACGGGTGCGCGTGCGCGTGCTCTCGAGCGACGCGAAGCCCGCCGGCGCGCGCGCGGCGCCGCGCAAGGGGCCGTGGAGCATCGTCGCGACGAACCGCGCGGGGACGTCTTCGGCGAGCACGTGGATCGAGGACGGCGCCGCAGGCGGCGAGCTCGCGATCCCCGTAGGCGCCAGCGGCGTGTGGTCGCTCAGCGCCGTCTCGCCCGGCGGGCAGGCGCAGGCGCGCGTGACGGCGGGCGCGGTGCTCGTGGTGCCGCCAGTCCTCCCGAAGCTCGCCGCGAAGGTGACGGGCGGGCGGGCGGCCCCGGGCGGCGCCGTCGACGTGGAGGCCACGCTCACCGACGGAGCCGGCCATCCCATGGTGGGCTCGGTGTCGGCCATCATGATCGACCGCCACGGCGGCGGCTCGATCGGAGGCCTGACCGCGCTCGATACGCGCCGCAAGCTCTGTCGCGACGCGGGCGCCGACGACGAACGCTGCGATCCGTTCGTCGAAGGCGATCCCGCGCTCGAGCCGCTGCGACGCGCCTTGCTCGCCGGGGTCGGCGTCGCGCTCGCCCCCGAGAGCGATCCGGAGGGCCGCATGCAGGCCGAGCTCCGCGATGCGTTCCGCGGGGTCGTCCACTCGCTCGAGGGGGCCGTCTTCGAGGCCGCGCGGACGCCGGAGCAGCTGCGCGACGTCCGGCGGCGCGGCGAGGGCGGCGCGTGGCAGTGGAACCCCGAGCTGATGACGCTCGTGACGGCGGCGATGGAGCCGAAGCCGGTCACGCCCGGCGGCGAACCACTCACGCTCGGCGACCTTTTCGCTATCGACGGTCAGGTCACGTTCAGCAACGTCGCGCGGCGCATCACGCGCCTGAAGCTGTTCCGCGTGCTCGCCGAGATGCGCCGCTTCAAGATCGAGAAGGCGCTCGACGCCGACGAGCCGGCGCTCAAAGACCCCAACGCCATGCTCCGTCGCCTCGTGCGCGACGGCCGGCTCGACGAAGGGGCGCTCATTGATCCGTGGGGAGGCTCGCTGCGGTTCGTGCAGACGCAGGCCGCGCCGACGCCGTTCCTGACGGTTGCGCGCGGCTGGGAGCTGCGCGCGCCGGGCCCCGACGGCCAGGCGGGCACCGCGGACGACGTACGCGATCCGTTCGAGCGCGTCCTCAGGTCGGGCAGCCCGTACGCCGTCGCCGTGCAGGAGGATCGCATCGTCGACGCGAAGTGGGACATGGAGGTGGCCGAGACCACGGTGAGCGCGTGGCAGACGATGTTCGAGGAGCTCACCGGCACGGCGCTCGGCAGCGGCGGAGGCACCGGCAGCGGTATCGGGCTTGGCGGGATCGGCAGCGGCGGAGGCGGCAGCGGCCACGGCTTCGGCTCCGGCTCCGGACGCATCTCGACGGGCAACCCATCGGGGGTCGCGTACTGGTCGCCGCCCGTGCGCACCGACAAGAACGGCCGCGCGGTTCTTCACGTGCCGCTCGGCGACATCGAGACGACGTGGCGCATCGCGCTCGTCGGCGTGCCCGACGGCGCGACGCCGGCGACCGCGTCGGTCGACGTGGCGTCCGAGCTGCCCCTTGCCGCGCACGTCGACGCGGGGACCCGGTGGGTGGTGGGCGACAGCGTCGACGCCGTCGTGACGGTGCGGTGCCGCGCGCCGCAACCGACGCGCGCGACGCTGACGTTCGTGGCGGGCGGCGTGCTCGAGCTCGTCGGCGCTGCGCGCGAGCTCGCCGTCGACATCCCCGCGAACGGCGTCGCCACGACGAGAGTTCGGGCGCGCGCAAAGCGCGCAGGGACGGCGGAGCTCGCGGTGACGACGCGCGCCGCGGGGTTGCCCGAGGACCTCGCGCGCCACTCGTGGGAGGTGCGGCGCGCCGGCGAGGCGGTCGACATCTCGCACGTGCAGTGGGTTGATGGAAAGGCCGACCTCACGGCGTGGCTCGATCCGAAACCGTACGAGGCGCTGGGGCCTGCCCGCGTCGTGCTCGAGCGCGGCATCGACGTGTCGCTCGCCGCCGCGCTCGAGGCGCTCGATCCCGACCGCCTGCGCAGCGCGCCCGAGCTCGCCGACGCGATCGAGGTCGCCTCGCGCCTGCGCGCCTGGGGCATGACCCGCGGCGGCGAGAACGATCCGCTCGTCGTCCGCGCCGCGACGGTCCAGCGTCGCGCGACCGGGCGGCTCGCCGCGTACGTGCACCTGGCCGGCGCCCCCCCCTTCCCGGCCGTGACTGCGCGCGCGGCGGCGTTCGCGGCCCCGGGCGAAGGCGGCGCACTCCCCAAACCGAGCGACTGCCCCGCGGACGCCGCGCCCGGCGATCTCCTCGCCTCGGTCGACGGGCTCGACGCCGAGCCGGCGCCGATGGCCGGGGGCGTCGCGAGCTGCTGGGACGCGTACGTGTCGAGCGTGATGGATGAGGTCGACCGCAGCGCGGACCCGGTGGCCACCGCGCGCGCGCTCCTCGCGCTCGCCGATCGCCCGCACCGGGCGGCGCGCGCGCACGACACCGCGGCGCGCCTCGAAGGCCTCGTCGGGCGGAGCAAGCGCGAGCCGGGTGCAGCGATCACGCTGCCGCCGGGCGACGCCCGTGATCGCGGCGCGCGGGCGACCGTGTACGCGGGCCTCGTGCGGGCCGCGTCGCTCAATCGGACGCGCGCCGGTGAGCTTCCCCGCCTCGTCGCCGCCGCTGCGGTGCAGCGCGATCAGGCCGGGGGATACGGCGCGAGCGGCGCGACGCGCGCCGTCGTCCGGGCCATCCTGGCGGCGAGTCCGCCCCCTTCCACCGGGCGCCTCGTCGCGCGCATCGTGGTCGACGGGAGCGCGCGGGACCTCGAGGTGCCCGTCACCGGCGTCGCGGCCCTCGCCCTGCCGGTGGACGCCAAGGAGGTCACCGTCGACGCGACGGGAATCATCGCCCGCCTCGAGCGGCCAGGCCTCCGTCCATGGACCCTCCCCGAGCCCGCCGCCCCGCACGGGCCCCTCCACGCGGAAATCACGTGGCCGACCACCGCGCGCGCAGGCCGCACGGGGCTGCTCCGCGTCGTCGTCCGGAACGATTCGGGCCACGCCGGAACCGTCGACGTGCGCATCCCCCTCCCTCCCGGCGTCACGCTCGCCGAGCCGGTCCCCAACGTCCGCCAGGTGCAGGGCGTCCTCACGATCCGCCGGACGCTCGACGGGGGCCGCCTGCCCACCGTCGTCGAGGTCCCGATCCGGTTTTTCCTCGCCGGCACCGCCACCGTCCCCGAAGCCCAGGTCCGCTACGCGTTCGACGCAGGCCCGCGCGTGATCGTGCCCGCCCGACCGTTTTCCGTCACTTCTCCTTGACGGCCCTGCCTCCCGGATGATGCTTCTGGCATCGAAGGAAAGCCATGGCCCCGACCACCTACACCGATCTGATCGCGTCCGTTCGTAAGGAAGTCAAAGAGGTCAGCCTCGAGGAGCTGAAGCGCCGGCTCGACTCGAAGGAGCCTTACGTCCTCGTCGACGTGCGTGAGAAGGAGGAGTACCGCGCCGGCTACATCCCTGGCGCGCTCTCGCTTCCGCGCGGCTTCCTCGAGCTACAGGTCGAGCAGCGCCTCCCCGACAAGACCGCCAAGGTCGTCCTCTACTGCGCCGGCGGCACCCGCTCGGCGCTCGCCGCCAAGACGCTCGCCGAGCTCGGATACACGAACGTCGAGACCGCAAACCCCGGCTTCGTCCGCTGGAAGGATCTCGGCTTCCCGATGGACACGCCGCCGCAGCTCACCGAGGCGCAGCGCGATCGCTACTCACGCCACCTGCTCCTCCCCGAGGTCGGCGACGTCGGCCAGTCGAAGCTCCTGAAGAGCAAGGTGCTCCTCCTCGGCGCCGGCGGGCTCGGCTCGCCCGCCGCGCTCTACCTCGCCGCCGCTGGCGTCGGCACGCTCGGCATCGCCGACGCGGACGTCGTCGACGCGTCGAACCTCCAGCGCCAGATCATGCACGCCACGAGCCGCGTCGGCATGGCGAAGGTCGAGAGCGCCGCGAAGGCGCTCCAGGACCTGAACCCCGACGTGAAGGTCATCGGCCACGAGGAGCGCGTCAACAGCTCCAACGTGGCGCGCCTCTTCAACGAGTACGACGTCATCGTCGACGGGACGGATAATTTCCCCACGCGCTACCTCGTCAACGACGCGAGCGTATTTCTCGGCAAGCCGGTCGTGCACGGATCGATCTTCCGCTTCGACGGCCAGTGCACGACGTTCGTGCCCGAGAGCGCCGCGAAGAAGCTGGGCATCGCCAGCGGCCCTTGCTACCGCTGCCTCTACCCAGAGCCGCCGCCGCCGCACCTCGCCCCGAGCTGCCAGGAGGCCGGCGTCCTCGGTATCCTGTGCGGCATCATCGGCACGCTCCAGGCGACCGAGGCCATCAAGATCCTCCTCGGCAAGGGGGATCTCCTCGTCGGCCGCCTGCTGACCTACGACAGCCTCAAGATGAAGTTCCGCGAGCTGAAGCTCCGCAAGGATCCGGAGTGCCCGGTGTGCGGCCCGAAGCCGACGATCACGACCTACATCGACTATGAGGGCTTCTGCGCGATCGGCTGACCGCGCACGGGTCTCGCGTCAGTTCACGGGCACGTAGCAGCGGCCGCCGTTGCAGGGGATGCCGTTGCAGCAGTCGGCGGCGACGGTGCACGTCTGGCCGTAGAGCGCGCACCCCGAGCCTCCACCGGCGTCGGGGGTGCCCCCCGTACCGGAGTCGCCTCCGGGCGGCGGGGGCGGCCTGTTCGGCGTACAGGTTCCCTTGGTGCCGCCGGGCGGGATGGTGCAGATGTTCCCCGCGCAGCAGTCCGCGTTGATGGTGCACGCGCCGGCCGTCGGAATGCACTGCGTCGCCGCGCAGACGAACGGCGGCGTTCCGCCGGGGTTGGGAACGCAAGGGGTTCCGTTGCAGCAGTCGGCGCTCGTCGCGCAGCCGGTCCCCGCGGGCACGCAGACCGCGCCGGTGCAGCGCGGGACGCCGACGATGTCGGGCTTGCACGTGTCGTTCTGCTGCACGTTGCCCGAGCAGCACTCGTCGGTCGCGTTGCACGAGTTCGTCTTGAATCGGCAGATGTCGCCGTTGGGCTTGCAGCCCTTCGGGTTCTCGCATACGCCGACGGTGTTCGGCGCCACGATGTTGCACGTCACGGGCTTTCCGCTCGGCGGCGGCGGGCCGGGCACGCCGGGGCCGCCGCAGCAGTCGGTGTCGCCACGGCACGGCTCGCCCACTGGACGGCAGCCGCTGGCAGGCTGACAGACAGGGACGCCGGTGGGGCCCCACGGCGCGCAGAGGCGGCTGCAACACGAGCCGCCGCACGCCGGCAGGCCCGCGTCATCCAGCACAACACCGCCGTCGGACGTGATGGGGGCGTCGGTACAGACGGTGCCGTCGATCATCTGGCACTGCGCGCCGCCCGAAGGGGGCTGGGCGCACGTGCCGAACGTGCCGCCGCCGGCCTTCGTGCAGATCGCGCCGCAGCAGTCGTTCGCTTGCGTGCAGATGTCGCCGTTCTGCCCGCAGAACGAGGAGGCCTTGCACGTCCCCGACTCGCAGAGCTTCGAGCAGCACTCGCTGCCTGCCTTGCACGCGTTGCCGAGCGTCTTGCATTGCCCGTTGAGCGCGGCGCACGTGCCACTCGTACACGTGCCGCCGCAGCACTGGCCGTTGGAGGAGCATGCGACGCCGTCGGACGTGCACGAGGGCGGCTGGCACGCGCCGGCCGAGCACGTCCCCGAGCAGCAGTCGGAGGCGGACACGCAGACCTGGCCGAGCTTGTTGCAGGTCCCGCCCTCGCCGCCGCCGTTCCACCCGCCATCGTTGCCGATAGCGCTCCCCCCGTCCCCGCCGTTAGCGGCGGAGCCGTCGTCGCCACCGGCGCCGCCGTCGTCTACGCCGAACGTGGTGTTCGAGGAGCCACAGCCGTACGTCGCGACTCCGGAGAGCACACCGACGACGATGCCACACACGAGGACTTTGATGGAGGTCACGGGAGAGGGCGCTGCACGTCCCGTGCGCACCGGCAGCGGCCATCATTCTGCGGCCTTTCGTGCCACGTCCTGGTCGCCGCGCCCGGCGCGCGGGGGGCCCCCGC
>JANYHK010000013.1 GCA_025359105.1 Myxococcales bacterium
CCGAGGGCGCGGGTAAGCACTCCAAGCCGGACAAGCGCCGGTACTACCTGACGGCGAGGGGCTCTGCGACGGAGTCCGCCGCGTTGCTCGACGTTTGCCTCCGGCTCGGCCTGCTCGATGACGCCCGACACAAGGCGGGCAAGGAGATGCTCGTGCGCGTCGTGTCGATGCTCATCAAGTTGGCGCAGGCCTGCGAAGAGTAGCTCTTCCATGGTCCAAACTCGTCCGGCAGATCGCGCCACGGAACGCCCGTTCGACGCCACCAAAGCACGGCCCCAATGAAGTTGCGATTGTTGGGCGGACGTCCCGGGCCGCCCTGCGAAGCCAGCACCGCCTCGACCTTCACCCACTGCCGTTCCTCCAGTTGCGTACGCACCATCGTGCGTCCACATGGAACACACGCCGCCATCGATGGAAATAGCGTGCAGTGTGCACAGCATTTTCCGGCGACCACACCATCGACCTGGATCGGGCACGGGCACGGGCACGCGTACGGGGAAGATTCGCTTCGCGAATATGGGGACAGGCCCTAGTTCAACTTGCACATCGACACGTTGATGGTGTCGAGCGCGCCCTGGATCCCCACCGCGCCCTTCGGGTTGCCCGCGCACGCGCCGCGCGTGAGCGTGACGTTCATCGTAGAACAATCGGCCGCCGGCCCGAAGACGTTGCCCGCGGCCTTCAGCACCTGCCCGACCGACGCCGGCGCGTTGATGAGGTCGAGGCACAGGCCCACGCCCTGGTTGGTGGCGCTGGGATCCTGCAAGACGTTCTTGCCGTACGACGGGGTGATCCCCGCGGTGCCGAGATCGATGCGGGAGACGTCGTCGAAATCCTGCCCGGGGTTGCCGTTGGGGTTGCCGGACACGCGGACGCCGTCGACGCCGTTCTTCACGAAGACGCCGTTGCGGAGCCGCACCGCCGAGCCGCCGAAGATCTCCACGCCCATGGAGGCGTTCGTCGACGCGACGAGGCCGTCGACCACACTCTGGGGCGGGAAAGGCGGCAGCGTCGTGAGCGCCTGCTCGATGCGTAACCCTTGATCGCCGTTCTTCAAGGCGACCACCGTCCCCGCGCCGAGGGGCCCGACCGAGACCGTTCCGCTCAGCTTGATCGAGCCCGCCTCGCGAACGTCGATTCCGGGCCCCGTGTTCAGCGAGAAGCTCGTGGGCGCCGCGACGGTGCCGCCGGTGATCGCGACGACGGCGTCGCCGAGGACACGAAGCCCCGGCGCGGCCTGGCTGGAGGTGCCGTTCTCGTGCGAAGAGGTGCCGCCGCCGAGGCCGAGGACACCACCCTGCGCGCGGATGCCGGCGAGCTGGAAGCCCGACACGTCGACCAGGGTGACCTCGCTGCTGGCGCCGGTCGTCGCGACGATGCCGTGGAGCGCTTGCGCGTTTTGCCCGTCGAGCTGCAGATTACGGAGGGCCGAGCCGCTCGTTGCCAGATTGAAACCGCTCGTCCCGGCCGTCGGTCGCACGCGCACCGTCGCGCCGGCCGCGCCGAGGACGAGAACGTTTGCGGGGACCGCGATCGGGAACGATTCGCCTGTCTGCACGTCGGCGGTGACGTCGACGATGATCTGCGTGCCCGCCGGCGCGCTCGCGGGAAGGAGCGTGAGCGCGTGGGTGATGGTCCTGAGCGCACACGCGCTCGACGCGCTGCCGCTCGCGGTTCCGCTGCCCGTGCTCGACGGCGCGTCGGAGCCGTTGACCGGGTCGACATGGAAGTGGAACGGCGCGCCGACCGCGTCGCACGCAGCGTCCGCGCCGGCGTCGATCGGTGCGTCGACCGGAGCGTCCATAGGCGCGTCCAGCGGAGCATCGATAGGTGCGTCCAGCGGAGCGTCCGCCCTCGCGTCGCGCGACCCGTCGCGCGACGCGTCCTTTCCGGCGTCCGCGGTCGCGTCGCCCCCGGCGTCGATCGTCGCGTCGCCCGCACCTGCGTCGGCGCCACCGTCGTCGCCGCCGGCCGGTCCGTCGCCGCCGCCGTCGCCGTCGGACGGAATCAGCCCGGCGCCGTCGGTCCCTCCGCATCCCCACACGAACGCGCACGCGACAAGAAGCGATGCCGTGACACCGAGACCAAGCTTACGCATGATCCCAGAGGATACGCCGCGCCGCCGACACGGTCGAGACGCCGGCGCGCCCGCCGCGAGGAGGGGCACACACCGTGAGGCGCCGATCTCCCTCAGTCGTGCTTGCTCGAGCCGGTCTTGTGATTCTTGCCGTGGGGCTTTCCGCCCTCGTTGTGCTTCGCTTGGGCGGAGTGGACGCCGCCGGACTTGCCGTCGTTCACCTGGCCGATGGGCGCGATCGCGATCTCCAGCGTGTCACCATGTGCGCGCACCTGGTAGTTCGGCACACCGTCCTTGAAGGCGACGGTGAGCTCGGCGCCGTTGGCCTCGTTCGACACATGGATGGAGGCGATGCGACTGTCGCGCGACGCGAGGGGGCCCGCCGGCTCGAGCGAGCGACGGCTCGGGATCACGACGGTGAAGCCGGTGGGTTGCTGCGCCCCTTCGAGCTTGTCGATGGCGCCGTCCATCTTGAGGTGGAGCGTGTTGCCGTGCGCGACGGGTCCGTTGCCGAAGGGGGCCACCTTCTTCTTCGGGCTCTTCGCCTCCTTGTCGTCCTTCGCCCCGGCGGACAGACTCATCGGGTCGGGCGGGCTCGCCGGCGTCGTCATCGTAGACGCGAGCGGGTCGGCGCCTGTCGGCGCGGGCGCGATCGGGATGCTGGTCGCGGCGGTCTCCGGCGGCGGCGCGGCAGCGAGCGGCGCCTGGGCCGCAGGCTTCCTCAGGGCGACGAACGCGAGGAGCAGAGAAATGCCGACGGCGCCGCCGACGATCGCGCGGCGCTTGGTGATCGGCAGCCGCTTCACCGGCAGCTCGTCCTTCATCGCGTCGAGCTCCGGATCGCTCCGGACGACCTTGCGCCCCGAGGCGTGCAGGGCGCCGCCGGGCGGCGGGGCGGTCATGCGACGGATCGGCACGGCCACGTCGTCCTTGCTCCCGCCGCGGCGCTTGGCCGCCAGGAGCGCCATCGTGACCTTGGCGCGGGTCATCATCGCCGCGAACGCCGGGCCCACCTTGGCGGCGCCGCGCGCGAAGGCGCCGCGCATCTGGCCGGACACCTCTTCGAGCGACGCGTCCTCGTGGCCCGCGGGCTGCGGGGACGCGGGGGCGGCCTGCGCCTCGGCGTGGCGGGGGTGCGCGTCCTCGGCCGGTGCGCTTTCTTCGGGAGCCTCGTGCGCGGGGGGCCCGGCGTCCGCACCGTCCATCTGGGCTTCGTCCGCAGCGTCCGCGTCTTCCGGCGTGTCGTGCTCTTGGTGGGCGTGCGCCTCGGGGGCGCGGCCCTCGGGGGCGGACGGCTCGTAGGCGTGCTCCGCGACGTCCGCTTCGTGGACGGCGTGCGCGGGCACGTCGTCGTAGCGGAGCGTGACGACGAGCTGCGGCACGCGGGTTTCGCGATCGATCGCGACCTCCACCCGATCGATGCACGCCGGGCGCTTGGCGCCGGACTGGGCGTCCTCGAGCTCGAGCTGCTTGCCGACCTGAAGGAAGCCGAGCTCGCTGAACGCGGTGATCTCGGTTCCGCTCGAGGCCTTGACGCGCGCGCGCATCGGGGACGCGAGCCCCTCGATGTGCAGGCGTACGCGCGAGCCCGGCTCCTGCTGCGGCTGCTGCGGCTGCTGCGCCGGCGGGCCACCGAGGCCGAGGATGCGCCCGAGCGCCGCGATCGCTTCGCCGTCGAGTCCGGTGAAGCGGGCACCGAACTCGCCCCCCTTCCCTTCCTCTTGTTTCCAGGTCACCTCGCCCTGCGCGGTGACCTGACGCCCCGGTCCGGCGTCGAAACGGAAGAGCAGCGGCTGGCCGATCTCCGGAAGGTACGCGGTGCGAAGGTGCATCCCGTCTTCCGAGATGTCGATGGCCTGCGCCTCGAACGACGGGCCGAGCTCGCCGCCGACCTCGACCAACGCATCAAACGGCACGCGCGTCGCCCCGGCGGCGCGGCGATCACCCTGGTGAATCATACAGGCATCCTCCGTCTTTCCCGATATGTCCGATGAGGGAGCCGGGCCAAGTTTCGCTCGGCGAAATCGAGACGATTTCACGCCCATCTCGGCCGTTTCGCGCGATGCTGGGTGCCGCACCGTGCAGCGTCTCAGCGGCTTTCGGCGGGGTCTTCTCGGGTGGTGGACGTGGCTCGTCTTCGCCCTCGCGGTGGCGTGCGGGACGACGGCGCTGAAACGTCCGAACGACGTGTCCGGTCGGGCTCTCGAGGACATTCTCGGCGACGCGCCCGACCTGGCGCTGACCGTGCGCATCGGTCGCGCGATGGGCGACTCGCTGTACGGCCCGATCCTGCGGTGTGCGATCGCCCACGGTGCCGGCGCGACGGCGGCGGCGGATCTCGCGGCCCAGTCGGAGGCCGTCGACGTGTTCGCGCGGGACGACGCGCCGACGCTCGAGCAGATGAGCATGGTCATCGTCGTGCGCGGCGTCGCGGGCTTCGCGGCGTCGGGCTACCACAAGGACGACGGGCAACCGGAGTGGGCGACCGGCAAGCCGCTCCGGTCGGGCGTCGTCGAGCACGCGCCCGTCGCGAGCGGCCACGGCACATGGCTCTTCGTTCTCCCCGATCGCACCTTGGTGCTCGCGCGAGGGCGCGCCGTCGACCGCGCGCGCTCGTACTTCGGCCGCGTCGCCGCTGCGCCGGCGCCGCTCGCGAGCGAGCCGGGCGCGCTCGCGATGGCGTGGGTCGGCGGGCCTCTCGCCGTGCGCCTCGGCGGCGAGCTCGGCCGCGAGATCGAGGGCGTCACCAACGCGGTCTTCGGCGTTCCTCCGGGGCCCGACAGCACCGTGGTCGTGCGCATGCAGGCCGACAGCGAACGACGCGCCGTCGCGATCGAGCAACGCCTGCGCGATTGGGGCGTGCGCGACGTGTGCCCGCTGTGCCGCGCGCTCGCCCGCGCCGTCCATGTCGAGCGCCAGGGCGCGCTCCTGCGCGTCGACGTGCGCCCCCCCGCCGGCGAGGTCGACGAGCTCCGCCAGCTGGCCTGCGCGGCGGGCACGAAGCCGCGTCACGTCGCGTCGCCGCTACCCGACGACTTCACGCAACCCCCGCTCGTGCCGCCCCGCGTCGCCTTCGTCGGCGGCAAGGACGTCACCTTCGCGTGGACGCCGACCGAGCAGAGGACCGGTGAGCACCTGCTCGTCCTCGGCATGTACGACGAGCGCAGCAAGCTCGTGCGCCGCCTCGAGGCCACGGGCGGTCCCTGGCACGTGCAGGACAACAACACCCTCGCGATGGATCTCGAGCACGTGCTCGCCGGCAACCGCGTCGTCGTCCACGACACGACGTACGCGAAGCACGACGACGAGGCGCTCTCCATCTTCGACGCGTCCACGGGCAAGCGCACCGGCGGGATGGTGGTGCAGGCGCGCGGTCGGCTCTGCGCGTCCCCCACCGAGCCTCTCGTCTTCGTGGAGGACGACGATCCCTCGCGCCAGACGATGGTCCACACGGGCACCGGCGCGTTCGAGAAGAGCGCGCGCCCCGCGTGGTGCCCGGCGCGACCGAAGACCGGCCCGTGCGGGCAGCCGGCGACGGTCGCGTCGTGCCTCGGCGTCGACGCTGCACCCCAGGTCCCGGAGCTCGCGCCGTATTACGTGCTCGCGCTCGGCGACGACGCTGTCGTCCTCGGCGAGCGCGCCCTTGGCGGGCGCCACGTCGCGATGGCCGCGGGCTTCGATCTCGCGAAGAAGACGGTCCGCTGGACGCGCATCCTCCCCGCGACGAGCAAGGACGTAGCCGACGAAGGCTCGCCGCGCATCGCCGACATCGCGTACGGCACGCTCCTCGTCGAATTCGACGAATGGCACGGCAAGTGGAAGCTCCTGGCGCTCGACGTCCGCACCGGCAAGACGAGCTGGGAGTCCCCCCTGCGCGTCCCCTCCTACTTCGCCGTCTCCCCCACCCGCGTCTGGTTCGCCGACATCGAGCCCCGCCCCGGCGAGCACCCCGACCTCGTCACCAACCTCCACGCCCTCGATATGGAAACGGGCAAACCCTCTCCCTAGTTTTCTCGTCGTGCGAAGCACGACTCGCCGCAGGCGAAGCAGGGAGGCCTCCAAACGCAGAGCGTTTGGAGGGGCGCGCAGCGCCCACACAAAAGGAAGCTCCTCTTTGAATTGCCCGTGGCAATTCAAAGAGGAATGTTGGCGTGCTTCTTCGCGGGGTTCTTGTCGCGCTTGTCCTTCAGGAGCTCGAGTGAGCGGTGCAACCGCATGCGGAGCGTGCGTGGGTAGATGACCTCGTCGACGAAGCCCAGCTCTGCGGCCTTGTAGGGGTTCGCGAATCGTTCTTTGTATTCTGCAACGAATTCGGCCCGTGCGGCGGCCGGGTCCTTGGCCTTGGCGATCTCGTTGCGGCGCACGATGTTGACGGCGCCATCGGACCCCATCACGGCGATCTCCGCGGTCGGGAACGCGAGGTTCACGTCGGCGCGGATGTGCTTGCTCGCCATGACGTCGTACGCACCCCCGTAAGCCTTGCGCAGGATGACCGTGACCTTCGGGACGGTCGCCTCGGCGAACGCGAAGAGCAGCTTCGCCCCGTGCTTGATGATACCGCCGTACTCCTGCTCGGTGCCCGGCAAGAAGCCGGGGACGTCGACGAACGTGACGAGCGGAATGTTGAAGCAGTCGCAGAAGCGCACGAAGCGCGCGGCCTTCATCGACGCGTCGATGTCGAGGACTCCGGCGAGCACCTGCGGCTGGTTGGCGACGACGCCGACGGCGCGACCGCCGATGCGCGCGAAGCCGGTGACGATGTTGGCGGCATACGCCTCGGCGATCTCGAAGAGGTACCCGTCGTCGACGACGGCGCTGACGACGTCCTTCACGTCGTACGGCTTGTTGGACTCCAGCGGGATCATCGTGTCGAGCTCCGGGACCTCGCGCATCGCAGGATCCTGCGTCGGCTTGAACGGGGGGTCCTCCTGGTTGTTCGACGGCATGAAGGAGAGGAGCTGCCGCACCTGAGCGATGCAGGTCTTGTCGTCGGGTGACGTCAGGTGGCAAACGCCGCTCTTGGTGGCGTGCGTGGCGGCGCCCCCGAGATCCTCCTTGGTCACCTCCTCGTGCGTCACCGCCTTGATGACGTCGGGGCCGGTGATGAACATGTAGCTGGTGCCCTCGACCATCAGGATGAAGTCGGTGATGGCGGGCGAGTACACGGCGCCGCCCGCGCACGGGCCCATGATCGCGCTGATCTGCGGGATGACGCCGCTGGCCAGCGTGTTGCGAAGGAAGATGTCCGCGTAGCCGGCGAGCGACTCGACCCCCTCCTGGATGCGGGCGCCGCCGGAGTCGTTGAGGCCGATCACCGGAGCGCCGACCTTCATCGCCAGATCCATCACTTTGCAGATTTTCTGGGCGTACGCCGAGCTCAGGCTGCCGCCGAAGACCGTGAAGTCCTGGGCGAAGACGAAGACCTTCCGCCCGTCGACCAGGCCGTGGCCGGTCACCACGCCGTCGCCGAGCACCTTCTGCTCCTGCATGCCGAAGTCGGTGCAGCGGTGGGTGACGAATCGGTCGAACTCGACGAACGAGCCTGGATCGAGCAGGAGATCGATCCGCTCGCGGGCGGTGAGCTTTCCCCCCTCATGCTGCTTTTTGACCCGATCGGGCCCTCCCCCCTCGAGCGCTTTCTTGTTCAGCTCGTCGAGGCGTTGCATGTGGGGAGGGGGCGGCACACTCGGCTTGAGCATGGGGCCCTTATAGCCTGTGATCCGGCTGTCAGTCCTCCGTTTGGACGTCTGGTATCTTGCGGGTAACGCCCGTAATCTTGAGGTTCTCCCCCGATGACCCAGCCCCCCCCCAGCATGTACGCCTACCCGAAGAAGGGCGAGGTGCTCGACGGCAAGTACCTCGTCGACCGGATGCTCGGCGAGGGTGGCATGGGCGCGGTGGCGCTGGCGACCCACCAGCTCCGCAAGGCGAAGGTCGCCTTGAAGTTCATGAACCCGATGTTCCTGACGGTCCCCGGCGCGATCGAGCGCTTCCACAACGAGGGGGTCGCCGCGTCGCAGATCGAGAGCGATCACTGCGTCAAGATCATCGACGTCTGCACCCTGCCGAGCGGCGCCCCGTTCCTCGTCATGGAGTACATGCAGGGGCTCGATCTCTCGGAGCTCCTCCAGCGCGACGGCAGGCCAGGGCTCCCCGCCGAGCGGGCGGTCCACTTCGTGTTGCAGGTCCTGAGGGGCCTGCAGGCGGCGCACGCCAAGGGGATCATCCACCGCGACATGAAGCCGTCGAACTGCTTCGTCGTGGAGAAGGACGGCGAGGCCGACTTCGTCAAGCTCCTCGACTTCGGGATCAGCAAGGTGCGGCAGCCCGGCGAGGCCGCCCTCACCGCGACCAACTCGGCGCTCGGCACACCGCTGTACATGTCGCCGGAGCAGGCCAAGAGCCCACGTGACGTCGACGCGCGGAGCGACATCTACTCCGTCGGCGTCATCCTCTACGAGCTCCTCACCGGCCGAACGCCCTTCTTCTCGGAGAGCGGCGAGTTCACCGAGATCCTCTTCAAGCTGTTCACGAGCGAGCCGCCGCACATCTCGACGGCGCGGCCTGATCTGCACCCCGGGCTCGCCGCGGCGGTCCACCACGCGCTCGCGCGCGATCAGAACCTTCGCTTCAACGACGTGGTCGAGTTCGCCGAGGCGATCGCGCCGTTCGCGGGCGCGCACAGCCAGCACCTCGTCCAGCGCATGCGCGGGCTCCCACCCGGCTCCCTCGTCCTCCCGAACCTCGCCAACGCGCCGTCGCAGCAGAAGATCTCGCTGCGCCCGCCGCCCCAGTCGAATTACCCGCCGGGCGCGCGTGATACGGGCGCGAGCGCGGCGGAGGTCCTGGCCGCGACGATGGGCGCCAACCCGACCGGTGGCGACGTCATGATCCCCAGAGCGCCGCCGCTACCGGGCACCCGGACCGATCTCGGCGCCACGCGCGACGCGACGGCGGGTGGCACCAAGAAGAAGGGCGCTCCGGCCTGGATTTTCATCGTCCCCATCGTGGCGGTGGGCATCGGCGCGGCGGGCGCTGTCCATTTCCTCTCCGGCAAGAAGCCGGTGGCGACCCAGCCCACCGCGACCGTCAGCGCCGAGCCGCCGCCCCCGCCGGTCCAGGACGTCCCCTTCCCCTCGGCCTCGGTCACGGCCGTCGCGCCGCTGCCGAGCGTGCCGACGGCCAGCGCCGCGCCGAGCGCGACCAACGTGACGCCGCCGAAGCCGACGATCGTGCCCCCGAAGAACGTGCGCAAGAACCCGGACGGCAAGCCGTGCGGCGCTGGAACCATGAACCCGTGCCTCCAATGAGAGCCATGATCCGATCGCTTCGTCTCCTCGCTCTCGCGCTCTTGCTCGTGAGCTCGTTCGCCGCCGCGCAGCCGAAAAGGAAGGCCGTCCGGGACGAGCTCCCTGCGGCAGCCCAAGTCCTCTGGGACGACGCGATGCGCCTGATGACGAGCGGCACCCCCGAGTGGGACAAGGCCGTCGCCAAGTTCCAGGAGGCGTACGACGTCTCCAAGAACCCTCGCGTCCTTTTCAACGTGGGCGTGTGCGAAAGAAACCTCCAGCACTACGCGCGCGCGATCGCGAAGTTCAAGCAAGAGCTCGCCGAAGGGGCCGGCAAGCTCACCCCGCAGGACAAGTCCGAGATCCAGGCCACCATCGACGCGCTCCAGCGCTACGTCTCGACGATCGAGATCATGACGACCGAGGCCGACGCCACGGTGTTCCTCGACGATCAGAAGGTCGGTCAGACGCCGATCGCGCCCATCCCCGCCGACGTCGGCGCGCCTCACGTCGTCCGAGTCGAGAAGGACGGCTTCGTCCCGTTCGAGAAGCGCGACGTGCAGCTCTCGTCGAGCGCGACGACCAAGGTGCAGGTCGAGCTCGAGCCCAAAGTGAAACGCTCGGAGGTCGAGATCACGGTGAGCGGCGCGCAAGGAGCATCCATTTTCGTCGACGGGATCGATCGCGGACCGGCGCCGTTCAAGGGGATCGTCGAGGCGGGGCCCCACACGTTCGAGGCGCGGCAAGCGGGCTTCGACAACTCCGCCCGTCGGGAAGAGGTCGTCTTCAAGCAGCGGCTGAAGCTCGATCTCCCCATGGTTCGCTCGGTCACGACGGGCCACGTACGCATCGAGTCCGTCGACGGCGCGACGATCGAGCTCGACGGCAAGGTCGTCGGGATGACGTTCTGGGAAGGCACCATCGACATGGGCACGCACACGCTGGCGGCGCGCAAGGACGGCTACAACGACGGCAAGATCGAGATCTACCTCGACAAGGGCGCGACGGTGACCCGCCGGATCCCGCTCACCGCCGAGAAGAAGAACGAGTGGGTCTTCTGGACCGTCGGCACCGTCGTGGTCATCGCCGGCGTCGCCACCGTCGCGGCCTTCGTCTTTTCTCCGAAGGATCAGGCGCCGGTCATCGGCACGCTCGACCCCGGTCTCGTCACGGCACGCCACGGCATCCGTTTTTGAGTCGTCCTTTCGTCTTAAGGAGTACCCCCCCGATGCGCTTCAAGAGAACGACCCGGACACTCATCGCCCTCAGCCTCGTCGCGGGCACCGCCACCACGTGGGGCGGCTGCTCGCCGAAGAAGCAGACGGAGCTCGTGCCGGGCGTCTCCACGCAGGTGAAGGTCCCGAAGGAGCTCAAGTCGATCCGTGTCGACGCGGTGGTGGGCGGGCAGAACGTGTTCTGCGGCGTGTACGACGTCATCAACGGCTACGCGCGCCTCCCGCGCACGCTGGCACTCCAGTCGACGGGCAAGCCCGGCGGCGTCACCGTCTACGTGACCGGCTTCAAGCAGGGCACGCTCGATCCCGAGGCGACGCAGGATCAGCAGGCGTGCGCGATCACGCCTATTCCCACGGTGAAGGACGCGAAGAACGGCGACGGCACGTCGCGCGTGCTGCGCGCGGCCAAGACCAACTACCGGCAGGACCACGTCCTCTTCTTGCCGATGCCGCTCAAGTTCTCTTGCTTCGACAAGGGCTGCCCCATCGATCAGAACCTGACGTGCAAGGCCGGGAAATGCGTCCCGATGGACGTGAACGAGAGCTCGCTTCCCGACTACAACGACAACCTCGTCTTCGGGAGCTCGAGCACCTGCTTCAGCCCGGGGGTCTGCCTCGCCGACGCCGTCCTCCCCGAGGTCGTCGACGCCAAGAGCTGCAAGTACGCGCTCTGGAAGACCAAGGGCGCGCCCGACGCCGGCGCGGGAATCCCGTTCGTGACGAACGGCGCCGGCCTCAACGTGCGCGTGTACTACGACGATGGCTCGATCTCCGAGGTCCTCGACATCGACAACGACGAAAAGGGTGAGGGGTTCTTCATTCCGGACCCGGTCAACGCGCCGCAGGTGTTCCAGCTCGCCGATGGCCTCTGCCACCCCGACGCCGACGCGCCGCACAAGGTCGTGGGGCTCGTCGCCAGCGGCATCTGCGCGCCGAAGACGGCGTACCAGCCGCTCTGCGACGAGGAGTCGCCGTCGAACCCCGACAGCGACGCGAGCACGACGGGCGGCGACGACGGCGGTGTGGCGTGCACGGCGATCGAGGTCAAGCCGGCCCCGAGCGCGCTCGTCGTCCTCATGGACAGCACCAAGCAGATGCAGTCGTTCTTCGGCGCGGACGCGGCCAAGAAGGTCCTCGAGCTGAGCCTCGGCGATCCGGTCTTCGAGAAGACCGATCTCGTCTTCGCGTTCACTCCAGGCCAGACGACGTGCGGCGGGTTCTCGCCCGAGCTCGACGGCAAGACGGTCACGGCGTCGCAAGCCGACATCGCCACCAAGATCGCCGCGAAAGATCCGCTGAACCTCGCGGATCCGCCGCGCGCGCTGGGCGTCGCCCTCGAGGGGGCCTACGCCAAGCTGTCCGTGATGGCCGCGACGGCGCTCGCCAAGAAGACCCCGTACAATCGCCTCGCCGTGCTCGTGCTCGGCGACGGCAACTTCGACGACGACTGCGGCACCTCGAAGAACCTCCCCGCCATCAGCCACGCCGCGGGCGACGTGGCGACGTACACCGTCCTCTTCGGTCGCCAGGACCTGGCGCCCAATCCGGCGGGCCTCGTCGGCGCGGGGACGATCCAGACGTCAGGGCTCTTCAACGCCGACAGCAAGACCGGCGGCGATCCCAACAACGCCGCGAGCGCGCTCGCGCAAGTGACGCAGGACCTCGCGAGCTGCGTCTACGACGCGCCGCCGGGGCTCAAGGGAACCGGGACGGTGGCCTACCTGAACCCGCTGCCGCCGGCGCAGCAGGTGAAGATCTCGTACAACGCGTCGTGCGCGAACGGTGTCGACGCGCCCGGCTGGAACCTCGAGTCGGTGAGCGGCGGCTCGGTCTCCCGCGTCCGCATCTGCGGGAGCGACTGCGCGAACCTCCAGACCGTGCTCAAGAACACCGCCGCGATTGCGCTGCAGTCGAACCAGGCGCCGCCTGCGATTCCCATCTTCGTTCACTCGTGCAGCAACCAGCCCGCCACACCATCCATCGACGGCGGGAGCGGAGCGAAGGACGCCGGGGTCGACGGCGCTGTGCCGGTGGACAGCGGCTCCGACACGGGCAGCGCGGACGCGGGCCCGGGCTGAACGGCTGGCTGCGGCGCGTCTAGGGACCGAACTGCAGTCCGAGGTAGGGACCTAGGAACATCTGGGCGCCGCTGGTGATCTGGTACGGCGGCGTCGTGATCGCGGCAGGGGTCTGGCCATCCGCCGCCATGAAGCGGTGGAGATCTCCTGACGCGCGCACGTCGGTGAAGCTGGAGCTCTCGAGCCACAGCAGCATGCCGAGCGTCAGCGCGACGCTGTGGGTCATGCGCCACTGGACCGACGCGTCGGCAGTGACGGCGGGGGACGCGTAGCTCTTTCCGTTCGGCGCGTAGATGTCCTGGAGGTTCCGGCCGTCGGTCGACGTCGCGCGACGCTCGCTGAGGAGCGCGTACTTGTAGGAGACGCCGGGACCGGCGGCGAGCGAGGCGCGGAGGTTCTTGCCCTCGAGGTTCACGCGCGCACGAACCGCCAGGACGCCGCCGGTGCGCAGGAAGGTGAACTGCTCGGTGCGCGGCGGCCCGGTGAGCGACGGGTTCGACGACGTGTTCGGTCCGCCGTAGCCGTTGAAATTCGCCTTCGGTTTGACCTGATCGAACTCTCCGCCGAGCATCACCTCGAAGCCGATGGGAGCAAAGGAGTAGCCGAGGTAGCCCATGAGGCCTCCGCCGATGGGCATCGGCGTGGCGCAGCTCGAGGCGCCCAGATCGTTGCAACGCGTCTCGATCTCGTTGCCGGAGCCGCCAGGGAGGCCGAGCGCCATGAACGCGAAGCCGCCGTAGAGACCGCGGCCGTCCGAGCTCGCCTCGAGGACGTTGGAGGGCTTCGCGTCGCGGCTCTTCGTCAGGACGATCTCGACCTTCTCGCGGCCGCTGGGGGCGAGGTTGATCTTCTTTTCGTAGCGGTCCCAGCCCTCCTTGGCGACGACGAGGACGTGCTCACCGGGCGCCACATCGCCCGAGAACGAGCCCTCCGCGAGCGGCTTGCCGTCGAAGAACACGATTGCGAGGTGATCGCCGGTCGTCACCTCGAGGTGCGCGGTGGCGGCGACCGCAGCGAGCTCCACGGTGACGGATTTGCCGCGCTCGATCTCCACGCGCTGCGGCGTGGAAGCGCCCGCCGAGCTGCGGACGAGGACCTCGTGCGCGCCGGGATCGACGTCGCCTTCGTAGGGCGTGGGGCCCACGTCGAGGCCGTCGATGACGACGCGCATCGATTTGTTGTCCTTCTCGCGCACCACGATGCGCCCCTTGGAGAGCTCGCGGGCGAGCGTCGCCGTCACCGTGGAGGTCTGGCCGTCGGTGGCCGACACCATCTGCTCGAAGGGCGCGAAGCCGGCCTTGGCCACGCGGATCTTGTGCGCGCCGGCGGCGACGTGGCGCGGCGGGAGGGGCGCAGTGCCGATCGACTTGTCGTCGACGAAGATCTCGGCGCCAGGCTCGCTGACCGCGATCTGGATGATGCCGGTGTGCGCGGCGAGCTCCTTCCTGCGCGATTCGGCGAGGACCCTCTTGGGCATCGCCAGTCCGTCGCCGTAGCTGCGGAGCAGCTCGTCGTAGGCCTCGAACGCCTCGGTCTGGCGCTTGTTCTGGTAGAGCGCGTTGGCGAGCCCCTCCAGGGCCGCTGCCGCGTGGGCGAGCTCGAACGCCGCCTTGTACTCGGCGGCGGCCTTGTCCCAGTCCTTCGCCTTCGCCGCCTTGTCGGCCGCGTCCATGTGCGACTTGACCTCCGCAGGCGCGGGCTGCGCGAAGGTGGCGCGAGGGACAGCGACGGAGGTGAGAACGAGGGCCATCGCGAGGGCGAGCGGGCGTGCGGATAGGCGCGGGAGCATGCCAGGGTCGAGGCTACTCGAACGCGGGCGGCGGATCGAGGTAGTCGACGAGCTCCCCGCGGAACGTCCGGAGGGTCGTTCTTCCCGGGGCGCGGGCGTGGACGTAGTCGGGCGAGAGGGGGACCTTGCCGCGGCCGCCGGGCGTGTCGCAGATCAGCTTGGGTAGGGCGATGCCGGTCAGGCGGCCTTGCAACGCGGCCATGATCTCCAGCCCGCGGGCCAGCGGCGTTCGCAGGTGGCTGGTCCCGCGCACCGGGTCGGCCTGCAGGAGGTAGTACGGACGCACCCGGGCGCGCACCAGGCCGCGAAAGAGCGCCTCCAAGGTGTCCGCCGAGTCGTTCACCCCGGCGAGGAGCACCGTCTGGTTCATCACCGGGAAGCCCGCGTCGGCCAGGCGCGCGCAGGCGGCGAGCGACTCCCGGGTGAGCTCCTTGGGGTGATTGAAGTGCGTCATCACCCAGAGCGGGTGATGCGGGCGAAGCGCGCGAACGAGCTCGGCGGTCACGCGCATCGGCAGCGTCACCGGGACACGCGTGGCGAGGCGAATGGTGTCGACGTGCGCGATCGCGCGGACCGCCGCCACCACGCGGGCGAGGCGATCGGTCGCCATCGCCATGGGATCGCCGCCGCTCACGATGACGTCGCGGATCTCCGCGTGCGCGCGAATGTACGCTAGCGCCGGCTCCAGCGACGCGAGCGGCACCGCGCCGCCGCCGTCTCCGACCATCCGCGACCGCGTGCAGAAGCGGCAGTAGACCGCGCAGCGATCGGTGGCCAGGAGCAGGACGCGATCGGGGTAGCGCTGGACGAGGTGCGGCGCGACCTCGTGCGCGACCTCTCCGAGCGGATCGGCGAGATCGCCCGGCACCTCGCGCGCCTCACGCGCGTCGGGGACGCACTGCTTGCGGATGGGGCAGCCCGGATCGAGCGGGTCGGCGAGCTTCGCGTAGTAGGGGGTGATGCCGATCGGCAGCCCCTCGCTCTCGGCGCGGCGCGCGCCCGCCAGCTCGCCCGCAGAGAGCCGCATCGCGGTGGCCAGCCCCTCCACCGACGTGATCGCGTTGCGGACCTGCCAGCGCCAGTCGCGCGGATTCTTGCGCTCGCGCGGGCGCGCGAGCGGCTTGGGGCGGACAAGGCGCGCGGCGTCGAGCAGCGCCATCAGTCGCGTCCGGCGTCGGCGACAGGCGCGGCGGCGCCGCCGTCGGTGCCGAGGTCGACGCGCACGGTCGCAAGCACCTTGTCGTCGACCACCACCGGGTACTTCGTGCGGAGCTGCGCGAGGAGGTCGTCCTCCTTCGCGCGGATCTTGTCCTGGGCGAGCTTCACCCGGATGGCGCGCTCGGCCTCCTGGTAGGAGCGCTCGTGCGCCTCGGTCTTCTGCGTGAGCCGGACGACGTAGAAGCGCCCCTCGGCGAGGACGACGTGACCGAGGACGTCGTGGAGCTTGGGGATCTCGAAGAGACCGGCGCGCACGGCCTCGGGGATGCGGGTGTTCTCGCCGCGCCCGTCGCCGGGCGGGCTGACCATTCCGATATCGCCCACGAGATCGACCGGCACGTTGGCCTTCGCCTGCGGATCGACCGAGCGGGCGCGGACGAGCTCGCCCCACTGGGTCGTCAGCGTGGCACCGGAGGTCTTTTTGGCCTGCTCGAGCGCGTCCTTCGCGGCCGCCTCGGTCGGCAGGATGATGACCGACGCGCGGCGGCGCTCGGGATCCTTGTAGTCCGCCTTGTGCGCGTCGAAGTAGGCGCGGACCTCGGCCTCCGGCACGTCCGCCGGCACGGGCGCCCCCTTGCGGGCCTCCTTGAGCATCGCGTCCCGCAGGATGGCGCGGATCTCCTGCTGCGCGGCCGGATCCTTGTCGTAGCCCTTGAGGGTCGCCTCGCGTGCCAGGAGCTCGACGTTGATCATCTCCGTCAGCAGCTCTTTGCGCCGCTCGGGGGACTGGTAACGGAGCCGGTCGAAGTTATCCATGTGCTCGAGCGCGGCGGCGTAGTCCCCGAGCGTGATGGTGTGATCGCCCACCTTCGCGAGCACCTTGCCGGACTGCTCGGGCGTCAGTGACGTGGACGACCGGTGGCCGCCTGCGTCGGGGTCGGTCGTGAGGGCCTTCTCGTTGCAGCTGCCGCACCCGGCGAGGGCGCCCGCCGCGAGCGCGAGGGCGAGCGCGAGCACACGCCGCGAGGCACGGGCGGAGAAAGGGCCGCGAAACCAGGACATCACGGGCCATTTACTACCACGCGCCGGAGCGCGCTACTTGCGCTACGTTTCGCGCCGCTCATGGGCTCGAAGCTGCTCGCCACACCGGCCCGCTCGTCGCTCGGGACCGTGCTGCTCGCCGGCCTCGCATGGGTGGCCGTGCGCGGCCTCCCCGCGTGGTTCGGGCCGGAGCGTGAGCGCGTGCCGGTCGCTGCCGTCGCGTGGGCCGTGCTGAGCGCCGCGTTCTGGCTCTACCTGCGGGGCGAGGAGGCCCGGCTCACGCGCGAGCTGCGGGTGGCTCGAAGCGGGACGAGCGTTCAGCGCCGCGCGCTTCTCCGGCGACGCAGGCCGACGCCATACTTCGGGATCGCGATGTTCTGGTACGCGGCGGTGCGCGTCCTCGCCGCGCTGGCGTCGACGACGCTCGGCTACGCCGCGGTGCTCGTGGCCGAAACGGAGCTCCAGGCCGCGCGCGCGACGCTCGGCGGCTTCGCCCAGCTCCTGACGTTCGGTCCGCTGCGGGAGCTCCGCGCCGTCGTCGAGGCCGATCTCGACCGTGCAACGGGGACCGAGGAATCGCTGGCGAAAGCGATCCGCTCGCTCTACGCCGGCCCCGCCTTCGCGCACCACGAGGCGGAGCGCTACCGCCTGCATGTCCTCGTGAAGGCGCTCCTCCAGCAGGGGGACGAGGCGACGGCCCGCACGATCGCGGAAGAGCTGAAGGGGAGCGACGACGAGGTCCTGCGCGTCTACGGCGTTTGGCTGAGCACCTGGTTCGAGTGGACCCACCTCGACGCGCCGACCGAAGCGGACACCCGCCTGGCGCTGCTCCTCGCGCGGACGCACGGCGCCGTGGACCTCGTGGCCCGCCTCGAGGCCGCGCTGCGCCAGGCGGCGCCCGCGGGGGAGCCGTAGACCTGCCGCTGTTGCGGCGGCCCGCGTGCGCGGGTAACACCCCAAGTGCCCATGCCGACCACGCCCCAACGCGACGACCAGACCATCGTCCCTCCGCCCCCCGCCGCCGACGGCCTGCGCTACCGCCGCATCGTGCTGAAGCTGAGCGGCGACGCCCTTTCCGGTGCCGCAGGCTACGGCATACAGCCGGAGGTCCTGCGCGAGACGGCGAAGGAGCTGTCCGAGGTCCACGCCCACGGGGTGCAGATCGGCCTGGTCGTCGGCGGCGGGAACATCTTCCGCGGCTTGAAGGGAGCGAGCCAGGGCATGGACCGCGCCCAGAGCGACTACATGGGCATGCTCGCGACGGTGATGAACGCGCTCGCGATGCAGGACGCGCTCGAGAAGGTCAACGTGCCGACGCGCGTGCAGACCGCGATCGAGATCCGCGAGGTCGCCGAGCCGTACATCCGGAGGCGCGCCATCCGCCACCTCGAGAAGGGGCGCGTCGTCATCTTCGCCGCCGGCACCGGCAACCCGTACTTCTCGACCGACACCGCCGCCGCGCTCCGGGCGATGGAGATCCACGCCGACGCGCTCTTCAAGGCCACCAAGGTCGAGGGCGTCTACGATCGCGATCCGGTCCGCCACCCCGAGGCGAAGATGTACGAGAAGATGACGTTCGATCGCTTCTTGAACGAGAAGATCGGCGTCATGGACTCCACCGCGGTGACGCTCTGCCGCGACAACCACATGAGCATCCGCGTCTTCAAGATGACGACGCGCGGCAACATCAAGCGCGTGTGCTTCGGGGAGCCCATCGGAACGATCGTCGAGGAGTAGAGAGCGCTACGAGAGCCCCTCGAGCGCCGCGCGCACGACGCCGGCGACGAGCGAAGTCGATCCCTCGTCGAACTCCGGCACGAGCGCGGCGGCGTCGACCACGGGCAGCTCGGCGGCGCCGCACGTCTCGGCGAGCGCGAGCGCGGCGGCGTCGTCCAGGCGAACGACCACCGCGGCCCCGGCCAGCGCCATCGGCCACATCGGCGCGTAAGCAGGGACGAGCGGGAGCGCGACGAGATCGAGCGAGACATCGTCGCCGAGCGAGACGTTGGCCATGAGGTAGGGGACGGGCACCGTCGGCTGTCCGTCGGGCGCGCCAACCGCCCCTTCGAGGCCCAGCGCGGAGTGCGCGACGACGGCCAGCCGCCCCGGCGTCCCCGCGAACACCACGCGCGCGGCGCCGTCGTAGCCGGGCGCCTTGGCGCGCGCGGCCAGCGCCCGCAAGGCGTGTAGCCCGTCGGCGCTCGCGAGGGGGACCCGATCCCCTTCGCGCGAGAGGCGCTTCAGCCGGCCGGCCACCTCGAGCTCCCGCATCGCGCCGAGCAGATCCGCGTCCGATGCAGGCAGCTCCTCGAGCACCTCGTCGAGCGTCGCCGGCGCGCGGAGGCGCGACAGGACCGTGCGCGCGAGGTCCGACAGATCGCTGGACGGCGGCGATCCGGCCGCAGCGTCGTTCGCGAAGAGCGCCTTGTTCTCGAGGTCGGCGAGCAGCGCCCGCGCGCTCTTCGCCTTGACGTTCTCGAGCTCGCACGCCCGGAGGATCTCCGCGAGCGGCGCGTGGATGCGGCGCATGACCGGCGGCGTACGCGGCGAGAAGCTGAAACTGCCCTCGCGCTCCCCGAGCAAACGCGACACCGCCTTGACGCCCTCGAGGCGCAGGTAGACCGCGTCGAGGAGCTCGCCGTCCTGCAAGCGCATCTCGCCGGCGCCGAGAGGCGTCGCCACCGTCAGGGTCCCCGTGCGGCGCTCGAGCCCCAGTGCCGCGAGCAAGTCCCGCAGCGGCGTCGCCGCGAGGAGGCCGGTGAGGACGCTGGGCGGCTGGCTCGCCCGCGCGCTCGGCTCGGGGGACGACGGCGGCGCAGCGGCCACCGCCGCGACCGGAAGGCCCGACGCCGATGTCGACGCCTCGGGAACGATCGCCGCGAGTCGCCCATAGATGGCTTCGACGTCCGAGCGCAGGATCTGCTCCTTGCGGCGCGGCACCGCCGCGTCGTCGACGAGGAGCACGAACGGCGGAACGCGGCCGGTCTCGACGGCGAGCGCATCGAGCAGGCCCAGCGCGTCCAGGGGCGCCTCGGCGAGCTCGTGCCAGGCGATCACCGCGTCGTAGCGCGTCTCCTTGGCGCGCTCGCAGGCCATCTGCGTCGTGTTTGCGATCTGCACCTTCAGGCCGCGGCGGCGCAGCGCCTGGGCGAGCGACGCGAGCGCTTCGACGTCGGGATCGACGAGGAGGACCTTATGGACCACGGAGCCCTCCTGCCTGCGCGAGGCGGTGGGCGACGAGATCGGCGAGCAGCGGATCGGCCGCGTGCACGCCGCGGAAACGGTCCTTCGTCACGCGCCCGCAGCAGACCCAGTGTCCGTGCTCGGCGGCGACGACCACGGCCTCGACGTCGCCGCACCCGGGTACGCCCCGCGCGTCCACGGCGCGCACGGTGATGTCCTTCGCGTCGCGAACGGCTTGCCGCACGGCCGACGCGACGCCCATCGACGGGTGAACGGTGACGTAGATCGTCGCGCCGCCGCCACGCCGCGCCTCCAGACACGCCTGGCCGACGAGCGACAGGAACGCGTGGCTCGCGAGCTCCAGAGGAAACGGTGAGGTGACGCCGGAGTCGAGGATGGGCTTGGCGAGCAGCATGTCGACCGCCTCGGGCAAGGCGAGCTGTGCGAGCGAAAGCGTATGGACCGCGCTCCGCGCCTGCGCGCTGGCGCGGTTCTTCGCGATGCGAACCAGCCGCTCGAGCGCGACGCCGTCGTGAGGGTACGTCGCCGACCCGATCGTCACCGGCGCGCCGCGACGCGACGGGACGGGTCCGCGGCGGTCGGACAGCGCGTTCGACGAGCGCTGCCGGCGGTCGCCCTCGATGCGCGTGAAGATCCGGCGCCGGCACGCGTGGGCACCGAGGCCGCCCGTCTCCGGCATGAGGAGCAGGTACTCGTTGGGCGTTTCGCTCGCGAGCACGTCGGTGTCGCGGACGACCTGCCGGACGACGTTCTCGAGCTCGTCCTTCGTCACGCGATCGCTGCCGTCGAGCGCGATGGCGCAGATGGAGACGCGGCGGCCGTGGCGCTTGGCCTTGTCGATCTCGCGTGCGGCGATGTCCTGGAAGTACGCGCCGCTGTAGACCGCGCCGCGCTCGTCCTTCATCGCCTGGCCGCGCGGCCTTCGGCTGTCCATCAGCGCCAGGACGACGGTCGCGAGCTCGACGAGCGTGGCGTGCTCCGTCTCGACGTCGGCGATGCCCCCTTCGATCGCGACGATGCCGATGAGTCCGTGGGAGGTCTTGAGCGAGACCGGGCGCGCTTTGCGGAGCTCGAACGTCTTGGCGAGCTCGTCGAGCCGGGCGATGGCGGGCATGTCGCGCGCGGTGCCCGACGTCGCAAGACGAACGCAGTCGCCCCCCGGCGCCTCGAACGCGGCGTAGAGGACGACCCCTTTTGCCTGCGTCGCCTGCGCGAAGGCGTCGGTGATGACGCGAACGGCCTCGGATTGACCGGAGCCGCGCGCGAGGCGGATCAAGCGGTCGAGGAGATCGCTCCGTCGCCGCATCCGGAGGAGCTCGACCTCGAGATCGTGGCGACGCTGAGCGTCCACGTTCCGCACGCGCACCTCGCCCGCGGCCTGCGCGAGCGCGTCGCCGGTGAGCGGCGTGACGAGGATCCCCGCTGCGCCGAGCGACACGCCTTCGGTCGCGAGCTCCACCTTCTTCGGCGACGCGAGGACGTATACGACGAGCCCCGCGACGAGCGTGCGGAGGTGGTGCACGAGCGCCAGCCCGGTGTCGCCGTCCAGCGAGACGTCGACGAACGCGACATCGTACCGCTCGGCCTGCGCCGTCGCGAGCGCCTCGGCCACGCTCATCGCGCTCGTGGGCTTGTCCCCGGTGGCCACGAGGGCGCGCTGCGCGACGTCGAGGATGGCCGGATCGGCCGACGCCACCAGCACGTTCAGCGAGATGTCGGGGGGCCCGCTCATGCCGGGAGCTGCCCCGCGAAGACATGGCGTGCCGGCCCGCGCATCGTGCACCGCCCGCCCTCCGCGATCGTGATCTCCAGCGCGCCTCCCGGCAACGTCACGGTCACCCGCTGGCCATACGGCAGAAGACCGCGCGCGCACGCGACCGCGACGGTGGCGCATGCGCCGGTTCCGCACGCGAGGGTGATGCCGACGCCGCGCTCCCAGACCACGAGATCAATCGTGTGCGCCGCCGCGTCGACGCGCGCGACCTCGACGTTGGTGCCGCGGGGAAAGCTCGCGTGTCGCTCGAGGGTCGGCCCGATCGCCTCGGCGCGGCCACGCGACGCGTCCCCGAAGACGACCGCGTGCGGGTTCCCGGCGTCGGCGAGCCACGCAAGGACGCGCTCCCCGGCGACCTCGAGATCGCGCTTGCCGTCGGTGCGAACGAGGCCCATGTCGACGGTGACCATCCCGCGGCCGTCCGTGTCGTCTATCGTGCAGGCGCGCGGGCCCGCGTCGGTGTCGAAGACGAGCTCGCCACCCTGCATGCGCCGCGCGCGCGCGATGTGGAGCGCGACGCAGCGCAGCCCGTTGCCGCACATCTCGGGGACGGAGCCGTCGGCGTTGATGACCTTCATGCGCGCGACGCAGGCGGTGTCGCGCGGCGGCAAGATGAGGAGGACCCCGTCGGCCCCGATGCCACGGCGCCGATCGCAGAGGGCCTGGGCGAGCTGGCCCGTCACCTCGCGTTCGTCGGCGGCCCCGAGCACGACGAAGTCGTTGCCGAGCCCCTCGTATTTCGCAAACGGGCGGCCCATGTGGTCCCCGAACGCTAGCAAAGGAGTCGGGTTCGGACCTCGTTTTCGTCCAGTCCCTGCACCTCCACGAGCTTGGTGCGGCTCGCCTCGCCGCGGACGACCTGGACGCGCGATCTGGGCACGCCGAGCACCTTCGCGAGCGTCCGGACGAGCTCCTCGTTGGCCGCGCCGTCGACCGGTGGGGCGGCCAGGCTCACGTCGAGCCGCCCCTCACGCACGCCCATCAGCTGGCTCTTCTTCGCCCGGGGCCGCGCATGGACCTCGAAGCGGACGGCGTCTCCTTTCACGGTCAGCTTCACGTCCGTTCCCGTGTACGCTCCTAGCATGTCGCGCCTACGGTGGCTCACATCGGGCGAGTCGCACGGACCACGCTTGACCGCGATCGTCGAAGGGATCCCCGCCGGCCTTCCGCTTCTGGTGGAGGACGTGAACGGCGAGCTCGCGCGCCGCCAGCGCGGCTACGGGCGCGGCGGGCGTATGAAGATCGAGACCGACACGGTGGTCTTCGCCGGCGGCGTGCGCGGCGGGGAGACGCTGGGCTCGCCGATCGCGATGTCGATCGAGAACCGCGACCACGCCAACTGGCTGGAGCGCATGAGCGCGGCGCCGATGGCCACGACGCCCGAGCCGCTCACCCGACCGCGCCCCGGCCACGCCGACCTCGCGGGCGGCCAGAAGTACGACCGCCACGATCTCCGCGACGTCCTCGAGCGCGCGAGCGCGCGCGAGACGGCCGCCCGAACCGCGGTGGGGAGCGTCTGCCGGAAGCTCCTCGGTGCGGTCGGGATCGACATCTTCGCCCATGTCGTAGCGATCGGCGGCGTTTCGGCCAGGACCGCGGGCATTCCGCTGGACGAGCTCCGCGCACGCGCCAGGGCCAGCGATCTTTGCTGCGTGGACGCCGAGGCCGAAGCGAAGATGAAGGAGGCGATCCACGCCGCCTCCCATGCCGGCGACACGCTGGGCGGCGTCTTCGAGGTCGTCGCAACCGGCGCGCCCCCGGGCCTGGGCAGCCACGTGCAGTGGGACCGAAAGCTCGATGGTCGGCTCGCGCAGGCGCTCGTCAGCATCCACGCGATCAAGGCCGCCGAGATCGGCGACGGGTGGCTCGCGGCGACCCTTCGCGGCTCTCAGGTCCACGATCCGATCCAGTACGACGCGGGGGCGCGCAGCTTCACGCGGCCGTCGAACCACGCGGGCGGCCTGGAGGGAGGCATCACCAACGGCCAGCCCATCGTTTGCCGCGCCGCCATGAAGCCGATCGCCACGCTCAAGAAGGCGCTGCCCAGCGTCGACGTGGGCACGAAGGAGGCCTTCGATGCGGCGCACGAGCGCAGCGACATCTGCGCGGTCGCGGCCGCTTCCGTCGTCGGGGAAGCCATGGTGGCCATCACGCTCGCCGACGCCCTCCTCGAGAAGTTCGCGGGGGACTCCCTTCGCGAGCTCACGCGCAACGTCACGACGTACCGCGAGCAGCTTCGCGCCTACTGATACGCCCCTGGCGCCCTTCGGCGCCTTCGAAGAAAGACCTGGCTCCATGCGATCTCTCGTCATCAGCGGCTTCATGGCGACCGGCAAGACCACGGTCGCCCCACGCGTCGCCGCGCGCCTGGGCCTCGCGTTCGTGGATACCGACGAGGTCCTGACCCACGAGGCCGGCTGCTCGGTCGCCGAGCTCTGGACGCGCCACGGCGAGGCTCATTTTCGCCACCGCGAGCTCGCGCTCGTCGAGCGTCTCCTCGGCGATGGTGTCCCCCGCGTGCTCGCTTTCGGCGGCGGGACGGTCACCCTCCGCCGCGCCCGCCACCTCGCCCTCGACCGAGCCGTCCTGGTCACGCTGACGGCCTCGCCAGAGACGATCGCCGGACGGGTGCCCGACGTCGCCGCGCGCCCCAACCTCGCGATCGGCGATCCGGTCCAGCGCGCGCGCGAGTTGCTCGAGGCGCGCGCGAACGCCTACGCCGAGTGCCACATCGCGCTGTCGACCGACGCGCTCGATCCGGACGGGGTAGCCGACGGCATCGTCGCAGCGTTCGAGCGCAATGCCCTCTGCGTGCCGCTCGGCGCGCGCACCTACACGATCGACGTCGTCCTCGACGCCCCCGCCCGCCTCACGGACGCCGTCGCCTGCGCCGCCCCCTCGTCCGTCGTCATCGTGAGCGACGCCACCGTCCAGCGCGCACGTGGCGAAGCCCTGGAGAAGGCCCTCGCGCCCCTCGCCATCCAGGGAATGCGCGTGACCCTGCCGGCAGGAGAGCGGCACAAGACGATCGCCAGCGTGTCGACGATCTGGGACGCCGCGCTCGGCGCGGGGGTCGATCGCGACGCGGTCCTCCTCGCGTTCGGCGGCGGCGTGGTCGGCGATCTGGCGGGGTTTGCAGCCTCGGCGCTCCTCCGCGGAGTGCGCGTCATTCAGGTGCCGACGACGCTCCTCGCCATGGTCGACGCGTCGGTCGGCGGAAAGACAGGCTTCGATCACCCTACGGGCAAGAACCTCCTGGGCGCGTTCCACCAGCCTGCGGCCGTCGTCGTCGATCTGTCGCACCTTTCCACACTTCCCGCGCGCGAGCTGCGGTCGGGCCTGGCTGAGGTGGTGAAGATCGCCCTGGCGGTGGACGCGCCGCTGCTCGAGGAGCTCGAAGCGAACGCCGAGCACCTGGCCGCGGGCAAGCTCGAGGCGTTGCTGCCGATCGTTCGACACGCGATCGAAGCGAAGATTCGTGTGGTTCGGGACGATGAGCGTGAGCACGGGCGACGCGCGCTCCTCAACCTGGGTCACACGGTCGGCCACGCGCTCGAGGCCCATGGCGGCTACACGAAGTACCTTCACGGCGAGGCCGTCGCGCTGGGAACGGTCGCGGAGCTCCGCCTGATGGCGGCGATGGGCTTCGGGGATGCTGCGCTCGTGGGCCGCGCGCGGGAGCTGCTTCGCCGAATGGGGCTCCCGACGGATGCGCCCGCCGCGGAAATCGCGGCTTCCTGGGCCTTCGTCGGCAGAGACAAGAAGCGCGCAGGCGCCGCGATCCGAATGCCGATGGTGACCGCGCCGGGGGAGGCCATGGTGCAATCTGTCCCACTCCGCCAGCTCGAACAGGCCGTGCGCGCGACTGGATGATCCGAGTTTTTGGCGCTCTCCCTTCGCGTTCGGTAGGCTTACTACTCGATCGGGATCGCTCTCGACGAGGAGGACTCCTTCCATGAAACGCTTGTGGGCGCACATCTGGGCGGCCTCGTTTTCCACCTGCCTTGGCGGGCTCTTCTTGCCCGCCTGTGCGCACGACGACAGCACCCTTTTCATCCAGCAGGTCGTGTTTCCCCCGACACCGACCAATCAGCTGGGCTGCATTTACCAGTCGCCGAACACGACGACGCCAGGCGAGTTCAGCGGCGCGTTCGACGTCGCGCTGGCCAGCGCGTACTCGCCGGTCGTGATCGTCAGTAGCCAGCTCGTGCCGCGCGGCGACGGAACGCAAGCAAGAGCCGAGACGGCGCGCGTACAGCTGCGCGGCGCGGTGGTCCGAGTGACCGACTCGCAGGGCTTTCAGATTTCGACCTTCACCAGCCTGACCGAGGGCGTGCTGGATCCGGCCACCGGTTCATCGCCTGGCATCGCCCAGGCGGCGATCACGATCATCGACCCCGCCACGGCGGGCGAGCTCCGGAAGGGGCTGCCGAATCGGTCGGCGCGCAAGACGGTCATCACCTTCTTCAAGGTGTTCGGCCAGACGCTCGGCGGCACGTACGTCGAATCGGGCGAATACCAGCACATCGTCAACGTGTGCTCCGGCTGCCTGGTGAACTTCCCCTCCGACGCCGTCGACCAGAAGCTCGTGACGAAGGACGCGCCCATCAACTGTGAGCTCGGCTTCCCCACCGGCGCGACGATCAACGGGGCCACGATCGCCTTGCCGTGCGTGGCCGGGCAGGACCAGCCGATCGATTGCCGCCTTTGTCACGGAATTCCCGTCTGCGATCCGCGCAATCCCTGATCGCGGCGGCGATCACGGGCGCGGCGGTGACGGCGTCTTCGTCGTCGAGCGCGGCGCCGCAGGCCAACCTCGGACTCACCGTCGGCGGCGCGGCGACGGATCTCCGCACCATCGGACCGCGCGCAGCTTTTCACCTTGGTGCGCGCGCCGACGTTCTGTTTCTCCGCGATCGCAACCGCGACATGGCCCTCGGGCCGTACGTGGACGTAGCGACGGCGGCGTTCGATACGCTCGAAGTGGGCGGCGGCTTGGAGTGGCTCGTGCCGGTCTCCGAGTCGCTTCCGTTCGTGTTCTCCGCCGGCCTCTTCGAACGACGTGCGCCCCGCTTTGGCTGGGAACCGGGCGCGGAGGCGACGCTCTTCGTGGGCTCCCGCAGCCACAACTTCACGTCATGGTACGGCCTCGCCGCGGGTCTCTTCGTCCAGGGCCGCTACGGCTTCGGCGACGGCAAGCAGACCGACGCAATCGCCGGCGCCCAGATCGATCTGTCCCTCTTCGCATACCCGTTCGTCCTCGCTTACGAAGCCATCCGGCGTTAGCCACGCTCAAAAGGTCGTTGCCCGTTCCGGTCAATTGACTTCTGCAGGCCGCTGCCGGGTCGCCGCTGCCGTTTGCCCGTTCCGGTCAATCGACTTCTGCAAGGCCGCTGCCGGGTCGCCGCTGCCGCTGCCGGGTCGCCGAAGTCGTTTGCCCGTTCCGGTCAATCGACTTCTGCTCTACGCTCCGCTGCCGGATGGATCGCCGAACTGTCGCACTGCAGATCGCGGGACAGAGCTACAAGGTCGTGAGCACTGCGGCCGAGCCCGATCTCCATCGGCTTGCCGCGACCGTGACCGCGAAGCTCGCCGAGGTCTCTCCGCGGAAGGGGCCCGCTCCGCCGCAGGCCATGCTTCTCGCGGCGATGGCCCTCGCCCACGAGCTCGAGGAAGAGCGGGCGAAGCGCGAAGCCCTCGAGCGGCGGGCACGCGATCTGCTGCGGCGGGTCCTCGTCCGGATCGATGATGCGCTTGAGCACAGCGGCGACGACGTCGAGGCCGAGTCCGACGCCGCTGGCCTCACCTGAAGCGAGGTTTCACGTGAAACATGGAGCAGGGGCGCCGCCCCCCCCGGCGCTCGCCTTCCTCCGGCGGGAGCTTACGCGCCTCGACGAGGAGGGTCTGCTCCGTACGCCCAGCCCGATTGACGAGGCGCGGCTGGCCTTCTGCTCCAACGACTACCTCGGTCTCGCTGCGCGGCCGGCCGCGGGTGGTCACGCGACCGGGGCCGGCGCGTCGCGGCTCGTCGCGGGGAATACCGAGGAGCACGTCGCTCTCGAGGCAGCGCTCGCGGACTGGCTCGAGACCGCAGCCGCCCTGGTCTTCACGAGCGGGTACGCCGCGAACGTCGGACTCCTCTCGGCGCTCGCGCGGCCGGGAGATCTGGTCGTCAGCGACGAGCTGAACCATGCGTCGATCATCGACGGTGCGCGGCTCTCGCGGGCCCGCGTGGAGATCGTCGCGCACCTGGACCTCGTCGCGATGGAGCGGGCCCTGCGCGGGCGCAAGGAGGAGCGCGCCTGGCTCATCACCGAGTCCTATTTCAGCATGGACGCCGATGGGCCCGACCTCGTGGCGCTGCGTCGCGTCTGCGATGAGCGGGGCGCTGCCTTGCTGGTCGACGAGGCCCACGCGATCGGCGCACTTGGTCCTGGTGGGCGCGGGCTCTGCGCGAGGGCTGGGATCACCCCGGATGCGCTCATCGGCACGTTCGGCAAGGCCCTCGGCGGCGGCGGCGCCTTCGTGGCGGGCTGCGAAGAGCTCCGGATGTGGCTCTGGAATCGGGCCCGTTCGTTCGTTTTTTCGACAGGCCTCAGCCCGGCCACGGCCTTCGCCAACCTGGAGGCCGTGGAGCAAGTTCGCGTGGGGGACGGGCTCCGCTCGACGCTCGACGCGCGCGCCGGGCAGCTCCGCACCGGGCTGCAGGCCTTGGGAATCGCGCCCCTCGGTTTCGGGCACATCGTTCCGTGGGTGGTCGGCGACCCGCGCGCCGCGATGCGGGTCGCCGAGCGACTTCGCGCACGAGGCATCCATGTGCAGGCCATCCGGCCGCCCTCGGTGCCCTCCGGCACGGCCAGGCTCCGCCTTACGGCCAGCGCGTCGCACTCGGAGGCGGACGTGGCGACGGTCCTCCGCGCGATCGAGGAGGCGCTCCGGTGGGCCGCCTAGTCGTCGTCACGGGCACCGGCACGGAGATCGGCAAGACCCACACGACGTGCGCTCTCCTCCACGCTTCGGAGGGGCGCGCCGTCGGCCTGAAGCCGATCGAAAGTGGCGTGGTGGATGACGAAGGGGACGACGGGCGTGCGCTTCGCCTGTCGGGCAGCAGCATGTTTCACGTGAAACACGTCCGGGCTCCCTACCTCTACCGTCGCCCCGTCTCTCCCCACCTCGGGGCCCGAGCGGACGGACGGGCCATCGACCCCGAGATCGTCGCCCGCTTTCTCGTGGAAGCCGCGGGGGACGCTGAGCTGGTCCTGGTCGAGCTGGCCGGCGGTCTCTTCTCGCCCCTCGGTCCCGGGATGACGAACGCGGACCTGGCGGTGCGCCTGACGCCCGATGCGCTCGTACTGGTGGCCCCGGATCGCCTCGGCGTCCTGCACGATGCCGCCGCGGTCCTGCGAGCGCTCGCCGGGGCCCGGGAGCAACTGAAGGTGACTGCGGTGGCCCTCGTGGCCCCGCCTGTCCCCGACGCTTCTACGGGGACGAACGCCGCAGAGCTTGCGTGGCTCGGCGCTCCGCCGGTCTTCTCCGTTGCGCGCGGCACCCCGCGCGACCTCGCCGTCACGGAAGAGCTTCGAGGTCTCTATGCCGCGCTGTGCGGCGCACGCGTCACGTGAGCGATCCTGCCCCGCTCCATCTCGATGCGATCTCCGCCGAGCTGCTCGGCGAAGGCCGGATCGTGGGTCACCACCACAACCGTCGCAAGCGATTGTATTTCCTCTACAATGAGGGCTATCAACCGCTCGGTTGATAGCCTGTCGAGGCCTGTCGTTGGCTCGTCGAGGAGCAGGAGGCGCGGGGAGTGGACGAGCGCCCGCGCGAGGGCGATACGCTGGCGCTGGCCCCGCGAGTACGTCCGCACCGGACGCTCGGCGAACGCGTCGAGGCCGAAGCGCTCCTTCGCCCGTGCGAACGCGGTGGCGGGCTCGAGCCCATGAAGGCGCGCGACGAGCTCGATGTTCTCGCGGCCCGTGAGATCCGGGTAACAGAGTGACTCGTGCCCGACCCAGCCGAGTGTCCGGCGCACGGCGGCGCGATCGTGTCCCAGCGCGCCATGGCGAACCGTGCCGGAGGTCGGCCGCGCGAGGGTGCCGACGATGGCGAGGAGCGTCGACTTACCGGAGCCGTTCGGTCCGAACACGATCGAGGCACGCCCCGGCTCGAAGCGAACGGTGACCCCGACCAGCGCGCGCACTGCGCCGAACGTCTTGGTGACGTTGTCGAGCTCCACGGCGGCGTCGCTGGCGCCTGTCGTCACGCGTCCCACGCTGCCTTTTTCCACGCGACATCGCAAGCTGCGAATCGTCCCACATGGTGAAGCCAAGGATCACACTTGGCCGCGCCATGCCGGGAGAACGCTTGACCGCGTGGCCGAGCGCCCATGCTACTCTCAACGCCATGACCGCCGCGCCCGCGATGATCGCGGAGGAGCTCCCTTCATCACTGCAAAGGCTTCGGCAAGCTGTCGAGGGTGCTCTCGAGGGTAAGCAAGAGGCGGTGGAGCTCGCGCTCGTCGCGCTCTTGGCAAAGGGCCATCTGCTCATCGAGGACGTGCCCGGCGTCGGCAAGACGACCCTCGCCCGCGCGCTGGCCCGTGCCGTAGGCGGCGATCTGCGGCGCGTGCAGTTCACGAGCGATTTGCTCCCGAGCGATGTGCTTGGGGTCACGGTCTTCGATCAGCGCACGGGCGAGTTCACGCTGAAGCAGGGGCCGGTCTTCGCGAACGTCCTGCTGGCCGACGAGATCAACCGCGCGAGCCCGCGCACGCAGTCGGCACTCCTCGAAGCGATGAACGAAGGGCAGGTCTCGCTCGACGGCCAGACGATTCCGCTGCCCGATCCGTTCTTCGTCATCGCCACGCAGAACCCCCAGGACTTCGCGGGCACCTTCCCGCTCCCCGAGTCGCAGCTCGATCGCTTCATCGTCCGCGTTCGCATCGGGTACCCGCCGCCGCAGGTGGAGATGCGCCTGCTCCTCGACGGGCAGACGGACACGGCGCGCGACGTCCCGGTGGTGCTCGACCCGCAGCGGCTCGTGTCGCTCCAGCGCGAGGTGCACCGCGTCAAGCTGGACGGCTCGCTCGGTCACTACCTCCACGGAATCATCGCGGCCACGCGCGTGTCTCCGATGCTCTCGCTCGGAGCGTCACCGCGCGGCGCGATCGCGCTCGGCAATGCCGCTCGCGCGCGCGCGCTCCTTCGAGGACGCGACTACTGCATCGCAGACGACGTCCACGACCTCGCCGTCCCCGTCCTCGCGCACCGTGTTCGCCTCGCGACCCACGCCGACGGCTTCATGCCGACGCGCGACGAAGCGGAGGCCGCTCTTCGCGAGATCGTCGGTCGCGTCCAAGTCCCGATCTGAGCGAAGGATCCCATGGTAGCGCCGGCCGACGCCTCGACGCCGAAGAGCGGCCCCTCCGCGGCGTCGAAGCCGAAGCCTGCCCCCGGCGGCGGCAAGAGCCTCGTCGCGCGATGGCGTCGCTGGCGACTCGCCATGAAACCCCCGCGGAAGCTGAAGTTCACGCGCGAGGGGAAGTTCTTCGTGGGCATCACGCTCGGCGTGGGCTTCGCAGCGATCAACACGGGAAATAACCTCCTCTACTTGCTCCTCGGAATGCTCCTGGCGCTCATCATCGTGAGCGGCCTCATGAGTGAGCTGTCGTTGCGCGATCTCACGGTCGTCCGGCGCCTGCCGCTGCGGGCGCAGGTCGGTCGGCCGCACCTCGTGGAGATCGAGGTGTTCAACCACAAGGGGCGCGTGCCCTCCTACGCCATCGAGGTCGAGGACCTGCGCGCCGGGCAGCCCGCCGACAAGCGCTGCTTCTTTCTGAAGATCAGCCCGAAGTCGGCGCAGGTCGCCGCCTACCGGAGGACGCCCACCAAGCGTGGGCGCGACGTTCACGTCGGCTTCCGCATCGCGACGCGCTTTCCCTTCGGCCTGTTCGAAAAGTCGCGCGAGGTCCCCGCGGACGGCGAGCTCATCATCTACCCGGCCGTCGACGCGGTGCAGTTGCCCCCGTCGGCGCCGGGTCGGCTCGGCGGCGGCGACGGCGCGATGGGGCGCGGCCACGGCGAGGACTACCTTGGCCTGAAGCTGATGCGCGAGGGCGAGGATCCGCGGGACGTCCACTGGCGCAAGAGCGCGTCGGTGGGCCAGATGGTCATGCGCGAGCGCGCGCGCGAGGCGCGGCCTGACATCTCCCTGCCCCTCGACATCGTGCGCCCGGACGGGGCGGGCGACGACTGGGACGCGGCCTTCGAGCGACGTGTCCGGGACGTCGCCTCACGCGCCGTCGCCCACCTGAAGCGCGGCGATTCGGTCGCCGTTCGCACGAACGCCGCGGGTGCCGCGCGCGCCGATCGCTCGGCCGGGGCCGATCCGGTGCTGCGCTACCTCGCCCTCCTCGAGCCCGTCCTGGCCTCGACCGTCACCCCTCAGAACAAGTCCGTCGCGCCGACGAAGCCGACGAAGCCCGAGGCGCCGAAGCCGGCCGCCAAGGAGCCTCCGCGAGAGGCGAGCGCATGAGGTTTGGTCTCGTTCACCGCATCATGACCGACGCCCTCGCGGCGCTCGGCGTTCTGGCCGTCGTCAACACGGCGTCGATGAGCCCATGGACGAACGCTGTCGTCCTCGTCGGCCTGGCGATCGCGCTGGCGCTCCCCGAGTCGTGGCAAAACAAATCGATCCTCCGCCACGTCGCGACGGTGGGCCCGCTGGCCCTCTTCCTCGTACAGGCCGCCCGCCTGATCGCCGGACGCTCTGCGCTCGATGTCGCGGTCGAGTTCGCCGCCCTCCTCCAGATCATCCGCCTCTCGACGCGCCGCGGCGCCGCGCACGATCAGCAGATCATCGTCCTCGCGCTCCTGCACTTCGTCGCCGGCACCGTCCTCGGCGGCGGCCTGACGTACGGCATCTGCTTCCTCGGGTTCCTCGTGGTCGCGCCGGGCGCGCTCGTCTTGAGCCACCTGCGGCGCGAGGTCGAGGGCAACTACCGCCAGGGCGCGCGCGACCGCACCGGTCTGCCGGTCGACGTTCCGCGCATCCTCCGGAGCCGACGCGTCGTCGGGCGGGGCTTCCTCGCCGCCACCTGCCTCTTGTCGGTCCCCATCTTCATGTTCACCGCCGCGCTCTTCGTTCTGTTCCCGCGCGTCGGCCTGTCGCTTCTGCTCCTGAACCATCCGCGCCAGGGGCGCATGGTCGGCTTCAGCGATCACGTCGACCTCGGGCAGGTCGGCGTCCTCCGCAGCGACCCGTCGATCGCGCTCCGCTTCGAGGTGTCGGACTTGCCCGATCCGCCGCCGGCGCTCTTGACGCTCCGCCTGCGCGGAACGGCGTTCGACAAGTACGACGGCGCCGCGTGGGATCGCACCCTGAACGATCGGCGCGTCATGGATCACGCGCCCGAGAGCGGCGAGTCGTACCCCGTCTTCCGTTACCCGAACCCCGCGATCGACCGGCGTGTCTCGATCGATCTCGAGCCGATCGATCCGCCCGTCATCTTCCTGCCGCCGCGCACCGTGGGCGTTCGTGTGAAGCCCCAGAACCAGGCGCTCCTCGGCGACCCCCTCAGCGTGCATCGCGGCCCCGAGGGAGAGCTCCGCTACGCGGGCAGCGACGCGCACGGCCTCCGCTACGACGCCTTCCTCGCCGGCGAGCGGGAGGTCCTGGGCGAGCCGATGCCGCCCGGTGACCGCGAGCGCTACCTCACGGTGCCCGTCGCGCTCCCCAAGCGCATCGGCGATCTCGCGCACGAGTGGGCCGACGCGCAGCCGAGCAATTTCTTGAAGGCCAAGGCCCTCGAGGAGCACCTGAAGAAGGACTTCCGCTACGACACCGGCTCGCCGTCGGGAGGCAAGCCGCAGCCCCTCGACCACTTCCTCTTCGAGTCCAAGCGCGGGCACTGCGAGTTCTTCTCGACCGCGATGGCGATGATGCTGCGTGAGCTCGGCATTCCTTCACGGAACGTGACCGGCTTCGTCGGCGGGACGTACAACCGCTTCAGCCGCTCGTACACGGTCCGCGAGGGCGACGCGCACTCGTGGGTGGAGGCGTACCTCGAGGACATCGGCCGCCCCGGCTGGCAGACCTTCGATCCGACGCCGTCGGCGGGCGCGCGGCCTCTGCAGGAGACCGCCGGGCCCCTCGTCTACATTCGCGACCTGATCGAGGCCATGTCGCAGCGCTGGAACCGCTACGTTATCGGCTACGATCTGCGCACGCAGCTGCGCCTCTTCGAGGATCTGAGCACCAAGTACGAGAAGTTCCGCCACAAGAGCGAGCTCGACAAGGGCACCCTCGGCAAGATGACGCGCGCGCCGGTCCTCGCCGGCGGGCTCCTCGCGGTGGCTGCCATCGGCTACGTGCTGTGGCGGCGGCGGCGGCGCAGCGGCGAGGAGAACGACGACAAGACGCCGATCGAGAAGCTCGACAAGAAGCTCGAAGCCGCGACGGCGCTCTACCGTGCCCTCGAGACGGCGATGGCGGCGCAGGGGCTGTCACGGCCGCCATGCCTGCCGCCTCTGCGCCACGCCGAGGACCTCATCGCCCGGAATCACCCGCTCGGCGACGAAGTCGCAGCTTTGACCCAGGTCTACCTGGAGGCGCGCTTCGGCGGCGCGTCGATCGACGAAGGCGACCGCAAGGACTTCGAACGTCGCATCCGAGAGATCCGCGTCTTCCGGCCACAGCCCGACGCCGCGCCGGCTTGAGAGGCCGAGGAGATCGGGCGCCGCGTGCGCGTCAGGCCGCGAGGCGCAGCTTGCGCGCGAGGGCGATGCGCACCGAGCGGGTGCCGCCGGCGCGGCGCGCGGTGCCATAAGTGTTGCCCGGCTGGGGGCGAGCCGCGCGGGCGTCGAGCTCGAGATCGGCGGTGCCCTCTTCGATCCACGCGACGACGAGCCCCTTGGCCGCTTCATCCCGCGCCGAAACTGCACGTAGCTCGACGAGGCGCACGTCCACCCCGCGCATCAGATCGGCGCCGGTGACGACGCGCTGGGTCGAGCCAATGGGGCGAGCGCCGCGGCGCATCGAGCCGTCGTACGACTGAACGACGAGGCGGTAGCTCCTTCGCTCCTCGAGCGAGGCGCTCTCGTCGGCCTGCACGAGCGTGTGGAACGAGCTCCCGTCAACCCCGAGCGAGGTCGACGCGAGGAGCGCCATCCACGACGAGGCCGACGGCTCCGCGGTCGGGAGGCCGGGGAGGCTCGGGCGAGTACGGCGAACGGTCATTGTGCACGCAGGGCAATGCGAGCGCCGTGCCAACGCTCCCCCCAGCGGGAACCCGCAAAGATGCTCACGATCCCGAGGACATCGTGACCACCGAGCGACGCCACGTGTGTCGCAATACTGACGGGGCGAGGCACTTATGACACCTGCGACACGTCGGCGGACGCGAGCGGCCCCGAGAGCGCCGAGCAGGTGAACGACGGTCGCGACCCCGAGAGGGCCGGTTCAGTTCTGGAGCTCCGTCCGGAAGCCGAGCGCGTCGCCGACCCGATCCGCAACGATCTGCGTCCCGGGCGGGTATTCGCCACCTAGCACCTGTTTCGCGAGCGGGTCCTCGATGTATTTCCGGATCGCGCGCTTCAGCGGACGGGCGCCGTACTGGGGGTCCCACCCCTCTTGCGCGAGGAGGTCCTTCGCCCGTTCCGTCAGCTTGAGCGCGAGCTCCCGGCGCGCGAGGCGCGCGGCGAAGAGGAGCAGCTGGATGTCGATGATCTTGCCGATGGCCTCGCGCTCGAGGCGGTGGAAGACGACCATCTCGTCGAGCCGGTTGACGAACTCCGGCCGGAACGCCTTGCGCACGTCGTCCATGACCGCCCTGTGGATGAGGTCGCGCTTGTCCTCGGACGAGAGGCCCGCGCGCTCCTCGATCGCCGCGATGTGCTGCGAGCCGATGTTGCTCGTGAGGATGATGACCGTGTTCTTGAAGTCCACCGTGCGGCCCTGGCCGTCGGTGAGGCGCCCGTCGTCGAGCACCTGCAGGAGCACGTTCCACACGTCTTGGTGCGCCTTCTCGACCTCGTCGAACAAGATGACGCTGTAGGGGCGACGGCGCACGGGCTCGGTGAGCTGGCCGCCCTCCTCGTAGCCGACATACCCGGGCGGCGCGCCTACGAGGCGCGAGACGGAGTGTTTCTCCATGTACTCGCTCATGTCGATGCGGATCATCGCGCGCTCATCGTCGAACAGAAACTCGGCGAGGGCGCGGGCGAGCTCGGTCTTGCCGACGCCGGTTGGCCCGAGAAAGATGAAGGAGCCAATGGGGCGGTTCGGGTCCTGGAGGCCCGCGCGGGAGCGGCGGATGGCGTTGGCCACGGCCGTGACAGCCTCGTCCTGGCCGATAACCCGGTCGTGCAGGCGTTGTTCCATACGGAGCAGCTTCTGCATCTCGGCTTCCATCAGGCGGCTGACGGGGATGCCCGTCCAGCGGGCGACCACCTCGGCGATGTCGTCTTCGCCAACCTCCTCCTTGAGGAGACGTGAGGTGCCGGAGGCCGCATCCGCCGCGGCGAGGGTGTCGAGCTGGGTCTGGAGTTCGTGCAGGGTGGTGTAACGCAGGCGGGCCACGAGTTCGTAGTCCGCGCGGCGTTCGGCCTGCTCGATATCGAAGTGGAGACGCTCCATCTGCTCCTTGAGGGCGCGGATCGCGGCGATCCGTTCTTTCTCCTGTCGCCACTGGGCGCGAAGGCCGGACTGCTCCTCCTTCTCGGCCGCCAGTTCGCGCTCCAGGCGTTCGAGGCGGTCTTTCGAGGGCGCGTCCTGCTCCCGCTTGAGGGCCTCACGCTCGACCTCGAGGCGGAGGATGCGGCGCTCCACCTCGTCGAGCTCCACCGGAAGGCTGTCGATCTCGGTGCGGAGGCGGGCGCCGGCTTCGTCCACGA
>JANYHK010000048.1 GCA_025359105.1 Myxococcales bacterium
TGGAAGTCAACGCAGGCTGCAGCGGTTCTTCTTCGTGCAGCGACCGGCGGCGCCGCATTCGGCGTCTTGCTGGCAAGCATGGGTGCAGCGGTTGCCGCGCTTGTTGAACGAGACGCACGTGTTGCCGCCGCTGCAGTCGGAGTCGGTCTTGCAAGCGCCCAGGTACGCGCCGAACGGCGGGTCGACGGGGCTCTGGTCGGTCGCGGGGATGGGGTCGGCTGTCGTCGCGGCGCCGGCGGGCGTCGTGTGCAGGGCGAGCACGAGCGCTCCGCACAGGCCCATCCCGAGCATCGCGCCGGCCCAGAACCTCGTCGTCGATCCGGCCATGCGCGACACCTCTCCTTCAGATTAGCACGCGCGTCGCGACGCTCCACCGGGCCGGGCGGCGAGGAGCGCAGCGTGGGCCCCAAGCACACACACACCGCTGGCGAGCGCGACGACGATCATCGCCTCCCAGACGAGCCCCGCGTGCCCCCCGCAGCTGGAAAAAATGCCGTGGGAGCGCAGCACGCTGCCAAGCGGCTCGATGCTCCGGTACCCCTTGATGCCGCAGACCTCGACCCGCGCGCCGTCGAACGCGCCGACCGCTGCGCTCGCCGCGACGGCGAGAACGGCAGCAGAAGCCGCGGCAGAAGCCGCAGTCCCGAACGCGAACGCGAACGCGGACTCGTGCGTCGTACGTCGCGCGAGAGCGGCGGCGCCCGCGCATGCGGCCCAGGCTCCGGCGCCCACGAGGGCGAGCGCCGTCGTGAGCACGATCGGGTTACCTGCGCCCGCGAGCTCGGTCACGCCGATGCCGAGCCAGGGAACCGTCGCGGATGTGCCCGCGAGCGCGATCCAGGCGGCGACTCGGACGCGAACAGGGGCGCGCGTTCGCGGGAGCACGAGCTCCGCAGCGCGGTATGGCCCGTCCGGCGCAGCCACGACGCGCTCGGTCTCGACGAGCCACGCCCGCCTGCCGCGCGTCTCGAGGACCACCCACGTCGCCGTCGCCGTGGCCACCACCGCGAGGGCAGCGAGCAAAAGGACGAGGAGGGCGCGCGCGAGAAACGCCTCCACGCCGGGCCCCCAGAGGAGCGCGAGCAGAATGACGAGGTTGTCGAGCACACAGGCCTCCTTCTGGGTCGCTGCCGTCGAGTGACCTATCGACGTTCGCTCTAGATGAACCCTCGGGCCGCGCGAAGGTTGGTTTCTTCGCACCGATCGCCCGCCCGCGGTAGACACGGTGGATGCAGTTCGGCATCGATCGGCTGACCGCCGACCACGTCCGCGGCCGCTCACTCGCTCTCCTCGCGCACCCTGCCTCCGTCGACCGCTCCCTCCGACATGTCGGCGACGTGCTCGCGTCGCTGGGCGCCACGCCGCGTATCATCTTTGGCCCCGAGCACGGCTACGGCGGCGAGGCGCAGGACATGATCGGTGTCCTCGACGCGAAGGACGCGCGCGGTACGCCGGTGCGAAGCTTGTATGGTGCAAGCTTCGAAGATCTCGTCCCCAAGGGGGCGGATCTCGAGGGGATCGATCTCCTGGTCGTGGATCTGCAGGACGTCGGCGCGCGCTACTACACGTTCGTTTGGACGGCGGTGCTGGCGCTGCGCGCGTGCGCCGCCCGTGGGGTCGAGGTGCTCGTCCTCGATCGCCCGAACCCGCTCGGCGGCGCGGACATCGAGGGGCGGCTACAAGAGCCGGGCTTCCTCTCGTTCGTCGGGCTCGAGGCGGTGCCGATCCGCCACGGGCTCACGCTCGGCGAGATCGTCGCGTGGCGCGCGGCGGTGGAGGGGTCGAGTGAGCTCGTCCGCGTCCTCGGGGTCACCGGGCTCGAACGCGCCGCGCACGCGCCCGCGTGGGATCGGCCGATGGTGATGCCCTCGCCGAACATGCCGACGTACGACACGGCGCTCGTGTACCCCGGAGCCTGCCTGCTCGAGGGGACGAACCTGTCCGACGGCCGCGGCACGACCCGGCCGTTCGAGATCACCGGCGCGCCGTGGCTCGACGGCGCGCGCCTCGCGAAGGAGCTGGCCGCGATTTCGGGCGTGCTCCCCGGCGTCGTCGCCCGCCCGCTGACCTTCTGCCCCACGTTCCACAAGCACGCGGGGCAGGTCTGCGGTGGGGTGCAGCTCCACGTGACCGACGCCCGGGCGTTTCGTCCCGTCGCGACGTACACGGCACTTCTTGCCCTCGCGCACCGGCAAGCTCCCGAGGCGTTCCAGTTCCGCACCGAACGCTACGAGTTCATCGATCACATCCCGGCCATCGATCTGCTCACCGGCAGCGCGGCCGCGCGAATGCACATCGTCGCCGGCGAAGATCCTGCGCGAATCGCCGAAGAAGCGAGCCGCATCGGCGCTCCCGAGCAGGCCGTCGTGGGCGCCGCGCGCGAGGCCGCGGCGTCCGTCGCGACGTGACGTCGCGCCCGGGAATCGATCGCGAGCCGCACCGGTTGCATCCACGAACGAGGCGACGAAACGGTGAGGTCCTCACGAAAGGAAAGTAGGACTCCCCACCTTGCGCTTCGTGAGGCCCGACCCCAAATAGAAGACGTGACGATGGTGGCGCCCCTCCTACGCTGCTGGGTCACGCGTTGATGGCCACGCGTTCTGCCCGCCCCACCCCGTGAGCGCGCGGCCTCTCGTGCCCAGCCGGTTCTGCGCCTCCTCTCCTTGAGCGCCGGGCCGTCTGGGCACGTTTTTTTTGTGGCCGAGGTATCCTTGGAGCCTTGAGCCGGAAGGGCAAAGACGACACACCCGGGGACGCCGCCGAGACGAAGGTCGCGCAGCGCTACACCGGGGAATCCGGCGATCGTCCTGGCGAGCCGGCCCCGGGGGCCGATGGCGACCGCCATGACTCCGCGCCGCTTCCCCGCGGTGAGGCGCTCGGGCGCTACCTAGTCCTCGATCGCGTCGGCGTGGGTGGCATGGGTGAGGTCTACGCCGCGTTCGATCCCGAGCTCGACCGTCGCGTCGCACTGAAGCTGCTGCTCGAAAATCCAACGGGGCAGGAAGAGCCGGGGGCGCGCCAGCGGCGGCTGCTCCGTGAGGCGCGCGCGATGGCCCGCCTGGCTCACCCCAACGTCATCGCCGTGCACGACGTGGGCACGCTGGGCGAGCGCGTCTTCATCGCGATGGAGTTCGTGGCGGGGCCGACGCTCGCGCACTGGCTGCGCGAGCCGCGCCCGCAGGCCGCGATCGTGGAGGTCTTCGCGCAAGCCGGCCGGGGGCTCGCGGCGGCGCACGACGCAGGGCTCGTTCACCGGGATTTCAAGCCGGACAACGTGCTCGTGGGGGACGACGGCCGGGTACGGGTCACCGACTTCGGCCTCGCGCGCGCGCCGGCGGAGGGGGACGGCGCCGTGGTCGATCCCGACAGCTTTGCGCGCGCGAAGACGGCCCCGGCACACACCATCGCCGACACGACGCCGCCCGTCGTCCGGACCCCTGGGGACGCCCGGCAGGCCGCGCCCACCCCGAAGTCTGCCAGCGGGCCGCATACCCCGGCGACGCTCGATGCCGTGACGCGGCCCGGCTTCGTGGTCGGCACGCCCGAGTACATGGCGCCCGAGCAGTACAGCGGAAAGGCGACGGACGCGCGGACCGATCAATTCAGCTTCTGCGTCGCGCTGTACGAGGCGCTCTACGGAGAGCGGCCGTTCGAGGGCGAGACCGCGAAGGCGCTCGCGGTGTCGGTGGTCGGGGGCGTGGTGAGGAAGCCACCGAAGGCCTCCAGCGTGCCGCCCTACTTGCGCGACGCGCTCTTGCGGGGGCTCCAGGTCGACCCGGCGGCGCGCTTCGCCACGATGGAGGAGCTCCTCTTCGCGATCGATCGAGATCCGGCGGCGCGCACGCGGCGCATCGCGCTCGCGGCGGCGCTGGGGCTCGGTCTCGTCGCGCTGGTCGTCGCGGGCGTACGCGGGCAACAGAAGGCGCCCATGTGCACCGGCGCCGAAGCGTCGCTCGTCGGCGTCTGGGACGACGCGCGGAAGACGGAGATCGACGCGTCGCTCCGCGCGACCGGTGCGCCGTTCGCCGAGGACGCGACGCGGGCGGTCCACAAGTCGCTGGACGCCTACGTGGCAGGGTGGATCGCGGCGCGCACCGACGCGTGCATGGCGACGCGCGTGCGCGGTGTTCAGTCCGACCAGGTCTTCACGCTCCGGACGCGATGCCTGGACGACAGGCTCGAGCAGCTGCGCGCGGTCACCGACGTCCTCGCGCACGCCGATCTCGTCGCGGCCGAGCACGCCGCGCAGGTGGTCTCCGACATGCCGCTCCTCGCGTCGTGCAGCGACACCGCCGCCCTCACGGCCCGCGTTCCTCCGCCCGAGGACGCCGTGACGCTGGCCCAGGTGAACGCGCTCCGCGACAAGCTCGCGCGCGCGCGCGCCCTCGGCGAATCGGGCCGGGCGAAGGAGGCGCTCGCGCAGACGAAGGTGCTCGCGGACCTCGCGACCCAGACGCGCTACCGGCCCATCGAAGCCGAGGTGCTCGCCCTCCGGGGCAGCCTGGAGTTCGACGTCGGGGAGGTGAAGCACGCGCGCGACACGCTGCTCGCGGCCGTCGCGGCGGCCGAGGCCGGACGCTCCGACGAGCTCGCCGCCGAGCTGTGGGCCACGCTCGTCGGCTTGAGCGGAGGAATGCTCAACGACACGGCCGATGCGACCCGCTGCGAGCAGCGCGCGCGGGCGGCGCTGGAGCGGGCGGGCGGTGGCGGCCTCGGGGAGCTGCTCTTGCTCGACGGCCTCGGCCAATCGCTCCACGCCCAGCACCGGTACGTGGAGGCGGAGGCCAAGCACCGCGACGCCCTCGCCCTCGCCAGGAAGATGTACGGGCCCGAGCACCCCCGGGTCGCCAAGTCGCTCATGCGCCTCGGCCGCGAGCTCCGCGATCAGCGCCGCGTCGACGAGGCCATCGCCACCTTGAAGGAGGCCGTCGCCGTCACCGAGAAGATCTTCGGCCCGGAGCACCCCGACGTCGCCGAGGTCGTCAACAGCCTCGGCATCGCCCAAGCGTACGCCGGACACTATGACGACGCGCGCGTGAGCTACGAGCGCGCCCTCGCCACGCGCGAGAGGGTGCTGGGGCCCGACCACCCGGCGGTCGCCGTCGCGCTCATCAACCTCGCGCTCTTGATGCGGCGCAGCGGCGAGACGGCGCGGCCCATCGCGCTCATCGAGCGTGCCATCGCGATCGAGGACAAGGCCCTGGGGGCCGAGCACACCGACACCGCCGACGCCGTGCTCGACCTTGGAATCCTCCAGGAGCAGAAGGGAGCGCTCGAGGCCGCGCGGGCGACGTACGACAGGGCGCGGGCGATGTACGTGAAGGCGGTCGGAGCCAGTCACGCCGAGGTCGCGCGCGCCGATCGGAACATCGGGCACCTGCTCTTGCGCGCGGGGAAGGGCGAAGGCGCGCTCGTCGCGTACGAGAGCGCGCGCGCGAACGACGAAGCGCGCTCCGGCGTGGCCACCGCGGAGATGGCGGGCGACCTCGTCGGCGTCGGGCGCGCGAAGGCCGCGCTCGGAGACGAGGCCGCCGCGCTGCCGCTCCTGGAGCGCGCCGAGGAGATCGGCAAGGAGAAGCGCCTGCCGCACGAGCTCCGAGGGGAGCTCCACTTCGCGCTCGCGAAGGCGAGCTACAAGGTCCGGAAGGATCGCGACGCGTCCCTCGTGCTCGCCAAGCAAGCCGCGGAGGACTTCGCCGCCGCCGGCGCGTGGCTCGACGCGGATCGCGCCGCGGCGCTGGCCTGGAAGCCCTAGAAAAAGCGGCTACCGCTTCTTCTTGTCGTTCGGCTCGAGGTCTTCCGCGAGGTAGCTCAGGATGACCTCGTCGAGCGACTTGTCGCTGATGAGGTCCTCTCCGAAGAGCGAAGACGACGGCGCCTGTTGCGGTCGCGCGGGCGGGCCGAAGATCGCCGCGGGCCGCGCGGGGGCATAGCGGCCCTCCCCGGGGCGGCTCGGCGGCGGCCGGCCCGGCGGCTTCGCGGCGAAGGGAGGCATCTGGCGCGGCGGCGGCGCGGATCCGCCCCTGGCCGGCGGCGCCGAGCCGGGGCGCTTCGGCGGCGGCATCGTCGGCGGCCGGCGACCTTGCGACGCGGGCGGCGGGCGGCTGAGCGGCTTCGATTCGTCGGGCGATGGCGTCAGCGTGCGGTAGCCGCCGGTGACCGACTTGTCGCGCAGCAGGTTCTGCGGTGGCGGCGGTAGATCGTTCTTCGGCTCGAACATCGGCGACGCCGTCTCCGCGTCCTTCGCGGCGCGCTCGAGGGCGTCGATGTCGAGCGTGAGCTCTCCGCTCGGTGAGGTCCGGGCTTGCGCAGGCGTGCGGGTCGTGGCCGGCGCGTCCTCGTAGGGCTGCGACTTCGCGGTCGAAATGACCGGGCCCACCGACGCGGGGGGCCGCGCCGACCCGGGCCGCGGAGCCGAGGCGGGCGGGACAGCCTGCGGCGCCGGACGCGCCGATGGCGGGCGAACCGACGGGGGGCGGGCGGACGGCGGGCGAACCGACGGCGACTTCGCGGAAGTAGGCGCGGGCGACGCTTCAGGCGTCGTGGCAGCAGAAGCCGCCGCCGCTTGCGCCGCCGCCTTCGCCGCCGCCGCCTTGGGATCGACGAGGTGGTCGTACTGCCCGTCGCGCAGCGCGATGAGCATCTCCTTGTGCTGCTCCTTCATCATGTTGCGGACGACGTCGCTCATCCCATCGGTGCCGACGTGCTCCGCGTAGCTCTTCTTGACGGACTTGAGGATTCGCCCTCCGTCCATGAAAAGATGCGTGATGATGTGGGGGTGCTTTACGCCAGAGTCTTCGGTCTGAACGTGGAACATCCGGTTTTTGTGCCGGACGTTGTTGTTGTAGCCGAGCAGCGGTGACGGAGCTTTCGACATGGCTTCAGCGTCCCGGCGGGGGCCCGGGCATCTGAAAAAAGTATCACAGATGGCGCGGTCTACGTCTCCAGGTTCGGCACGATCGCGCCGAGGCATTCCTCACGACGTCGGCGGATCTCCGACACCTCGAGAACGACGGGCGGCGCGGCCTGCCCTTCGAAGGCCAGGCTGAGGGTCTTGCCCCCGACGATCCCCAGCTCCGCCGCAGGAACGCCGGCTTGCTTGGCCTGGGCCAGGACCTCGCCCAGGCGCTCCGGGCGGACGCTGAGGAGGATGCGCGAAGGCTCCTCCCCGAAGAGCATCGAGGCCTGCTCGAGCGGCGAGTGGGGCTTGGGGAGATCGATGCGCGCGCCGAGGTCGTCCGCGTCCTCGGAGGCCGACGTACAGCACTCCGCGAGGGCGACGCCGAGGCCGCCGTCCGACACGTCGTGGGCGCTGGCGAGGACGCGAGCCCGGGCCAGGGCGAGGACGAGCGTCTGCAAGCGTTTCTCCGCCGCGAGGTCGATGCGCGGGACGTCCGCCGCGCCGCCGCCATGGCGGGCGAGGTACTCGCTGCCGCCGAGCCCGGCGTAGTGCCTGAGACCCGGCTCGCTGCTCGTGGGGCGCGCGTCCAGGAGAACGACGCAGTCGCCGGCGCGCTTCCACGCCTGGGTGACGCGATCGTCCTCGTGGGCCATGAGCCCGACCGCGGCGACGGTGGGGGTCGGCAGGATGGAGCGCGGACCGTCCTGGTACTGCGTCTCGTTGTAGAGGCTCACGTTGCCGCTGACGATCGGCACGCCCAGCGCGAGGCACCCTTCGGCGAGGCCGTCGATCGCGAGCGCAAACTGTTCCATCACCTCGGGCCGCTCCGGGTTGCCGAAGTTCAGGCAGTCGGTGATGCCTATCGGCTCGGCGCCCGAGCACACCAGGTTGCGGCACACCTCGGCGATCGCCATCTTCGCGCCTTCGATCGGCGAGAGCTCGACGTGCCGGCCGTTGCAGTCGACAGCGAAGGCGAGCGTCTTCATGATCGTCGTGCCGTCTTTCTCGCACGGCACACGCACGACGCCGGCGTCGGAGCCGGGGCGCACCATCGTGCCGCCGCGCACGATCTGATCGTACTGGCGCCACACCCACTGCCGCGAGCCCAGGTTGGGCGCGCCGCACATCGCGTAGAGCTCCTCCTTCCAGTCGCTCGGCACCGGGATCTTCGACGGATCGGCGGCCGCGCGCGGCGGGGCGGCGGCGCGCGGGCGATCGTAGACGGGGGCGTCGTCGGTGAGCGACGGGATGGGCAGATCGACCACGGTGACGGCGCCGCGCGGGGTGGGCGCGTCGTCGAGCGGATCGTAGCCGGGCGTCGCCTTGATGACCCAGTGCAAGGTGTCCGTCACGAACCCGATGACGGCGGCGTCGAGCTCCCACTTCGCGCAGACGTCGAGGACCTGCTTCTCCATGCCCGGCTTCGCGACGAGGAGCATGCGCTCCTGCGATTCGCTGAGCAGGATCTCGTACGGCTGCATCTTCTTCGCGCGCCGCGGGACCAGATCGAGATCGAGCTCGATGCCGTTCTCCGCGCGCCCCGCCATCTCGACGCTCGACGACGTGAGCCCGGCGGCGCCCATGTCCTGGATGCCCTCGAGCACGTCCATCGAGAAGAGCTCGAGGCAGGCCTCGAGGAGCTTCTTGCCCATGAACGGATCGCCGACCTGCATCGTCGGCCGTTGCGACGGCCCTCCCTCGGCGAACTCGTCGGACGCCATCGTCGCGCCGTGGATGCCGTCGCGCCCGGTCTTGGCGCCGATGTAGAGGATGGAGTTGCCGAGGCCGCTCGCGCGCCCGTAAAAGATGCGATCGGTGCGCGCGACGCCGCAGGTGAAGGCGTTGACGAGGATGTTGCCGTCGTAGCTCGCGTCGAACTGCACCTCGCCGCCCACCGTCGGCACGCCGATGCAGTTGCCGTAGCCGCCGATGCCGGCGACGACGCCGCGCAGGAGCTCCGGCGTCCGCGGGTGGTCGGGCCGGCCAAAGCGCAGCGAGTTGAGGCTCGCGATCGGGCGCGCCCCCATCGTGAACACGTCGCGCAGGATGCCGCCTACGCCCGTCGCCGCGCCCTGGTACGGCTCGATGAAGCTCGGGTGGTTGTGCGACTCCATCTTGAAGACGGCGGCGAACCCATCGCCGATGTCGACGACACCGGCGTTCTCGCCGGGCCCCTGGATGACGCGCGGGCCCTTCGTCGGCAGGCGCTTCAGGTGCACGCGCGACGACTTGTACGAGCAGTGCTCGCTCCACATCACGCTGTAGACGCCGAGCTCGGTGAACGTCGGCTCGCGCCCCAGCGCCTTCTGGATCCGCGCGTATTCGTCGGTCGTCAGCTTGTGGCTCTTGACGAGCGCGGGCGTGATCGGGGGATCGCCGGGGAAGGCATGAGGAGCGGGCATGAGGGCTGAGGGTCTAGCCCGATTTCGAAGCGGGATCCACGCACGCCATGGGGCCCCCGTGCTTCCAGAGGAGTGGGGAGGCCTGCGGGCCGCGACTCTTTACTTTCGCGGTGGCCCTGGCACCCTCGCGATCACATGGAGGGGGTCTCGGAACCGAGCGTGCTGGGCATGCGCCTGGCGAACGCGCGCGAAGCGACGCGCGAGGTCTTCGGCGACGCCGGGGTCGAGGACGTCCTCGGGCGCCTGGGCGACGACGAGCGTGGCGCCTTCCTGCCCGGCGCGAAGCTCCGCGTGTGGGAGCCGGATCGCCTGCTCGTCGCGTGGGTGCTCGCGGTGTGGGAGGGACCGTGCGGTCGCTCACGACCCGACCTCGCTCGCTGGGCGGGCGCCATCACCGGCCGCGGGTTCGGACGGGCGAGGCGCGTCCTCATCTCCATCGCCAGCCCGTGGACCCTCCTGCGTCGCGCCGAAGCCCTCTGGCGCGGCGAGCACACGCACGGCACGCTCACCGTCGTGCCCGTCGGATCGCAGGGCGCGCGCGTGACGCTGCGCGGGCATCTTCTGGCCCAGCACGCGGTGACGCGCGACGTAATGGCCGAGGCGTTCCGCTACATCGTGCAGCTGTGCTGGGTGCACGAGGTGACGGAGACGCACGAGCACAAGGACGACGCCGTGCACGTGCTCGTGAGCTGGAGGTGACCTCGAAAGCGCGGGCAGCGAACACGATGCACGCCCGCCACTGCGGCGGCGCACGTGTGGGCCAATCGGCGCGCTCCTTTGGTTGCACCCGTGGCCTCCCGGGGGTAGACGAAAGGTCCCGATGCGCGCGACCGTAGCGATTTTTCCTGGCTTAAACGCAGACGCCGAGATGATCCGCACCCTCCGCGAGGTCTGCGGCGCCCACACGACCGTGATCTGGCACACGGACACGTCGCTTCCGAGCGGGACGGACCTCGTCGCGATTCCCGGCGGCTTCAGCTACGGCGACTATCTTCGCTGTGGCGCCATCGCGAAGACGAGCCCAATCATGACCGCCATCCAGAGCCACGCCTCGCGCGGCGGCTACGTGCTCGGCGTGTGCAACGGCTTCCAGATCCTCACCGAGGCGGGCCTCCTGCCCGGCGCGCTCACGCGCAACCTGCACATGCGCTTCGAGTGCCGCGACGTGAAGGTGAAGGTCACCGCCGAGGGACCGTTCACGCCGAGCCCCGGTAAGGTCTGGCGCCTCCCCATCGCCCACGCCGAAGGGCGCTACCAGGCGAGCGAAGAGGTGCTCGCGCGCCTCGAAGGGGAGGGGCTCATCGCGCTTCGCTACGAGAACAATCCGAACGGCTCGGTGCACGACATCGCAGGGATCTATGGGGGTCCTCGCAAGAACGTCTTCGGTCTCATGCCGCATCCCGAGCGCATGAGCGAGGACATCCAGGGCGGGCACGACGGGCGCGAGCTCTTCGATCGCGTCCTCTCGCTGGCGAGTTGAAACCATGAGGGTGACCGTGACCAGCTGGCGCGCCTTGGGGTCCTCGGTCCCGCGCATCGCGCTCGGGCTCCTTGCAGCCGCGCTGGCGAGCGTCACCACCTTCGCGTGTGGCCGGACAGGCCTCGTCCTGCTCGACAACGACGAGGGGCCGCCGACTCTGCTCTCCGACGCCGGCAGCGACGGACCCGCCGTCGACGCAGGGTCCGATTCGGGCACCGTCGATCCTGACATCCTCCCCGGCCACACGGTCAAGGTCGGCGACGCGGAGGTCCCCAACGATCAGCAGATCGCCGCCGGCGAAGGGCACGCGTGCCTGCGGACCATGAAGGGGGAGGTCTTCTGCTGGGGCGCCAACGAGCTCGGTCAGCTCGGCGACGGCACCCGGACCGCCAGCCCGAACGCGAAGAAGGTCGTCGGCCTCCCGTCCATCGTGCGCGTCACCGCCGGCACCCACCACACGTGCGCGCTCGATGTCGACGGGACGGTCTGGTGCTGGGGCGGCAACACGCAGGGCGAGATGGGGCAGGGAACCATGGGCCCCGATCCCGTCTTCAAGCCGACCAAGGTAGCGATGCCCGTGGTCGTCGGCATCTCCGGCGGCGGCTACCACACGTGCGCGCACAGCGTGCAGGGCATCGCCTACTGCTGGGGCCGAAACACGTTCGGCGAGTCCGGCGCCCAGGGCGAAGCCTTCGTCTTGAAAGCCAAGCCCGTGCCCAATCTCCCGAGCGTCCTCGAGATCTCCGCGGGCTGGGATCACACCTGCGCCATCCTCTCCGATCGCACCGTCCGGTGCTGGGGCCGAAACCAGGACGGCCAGATCGGCAACGCCACCTCGGGCGCCGTCGAGATCGATCCGGAGATCGCCATCGGCGTGGCCAGCGCCCGCGCCCTGTTCGGCGGCGACGACCACACGTGCGCGCTCCTCCTCGACGGCAGCATGCAATGCTGGGGGGACGACGAGAACGGCGAGCTCGGCGCCGGCTCCGCCCTCTTCAGCGACAAGGCGCTCCGCGTCCAGGGCATGACCGACGCGTACCAGGGCGGCGGCGGGCGAGAGCACTCGTGTGTGGCGACCCGCGCCGGTGACGTATTCTGCTGGGGCGCGAACACCGGCTGCCAGCTCGGCATCGGTGTCAATTGCGGCCCCCAATCGACCATCGCGAAGGTGCCGACCCAGGTGGGTGCGATCCACGACGCACGCTGGGTTGCCGCTGGAGAGGTCTTCACCTGCGCGGCCCACAAGGAGCGCGGCGCGATGTGCTGGGGCCAAAACGACCGAGGCCAGCTCGGCAGCGGCAAGATGAACGACTACGGGGACAAGCCCGGCACCCCCAGCGAGGTCCTGGGGCTCTGACTCTGACCTGACCGCCCGCGTGTGCTACGACGGCCAGCGGCTCGCGGATGGATCTCCTCTACTTCGTCCTTCTGATCAGCATCCTGATCTTCGTCCACGAGCTCGGACATTTCGCGTTCGCGAAGATCTTCGGCGTCAAGGTCATCACGTTCTCCATCGGCTTCGGGCCGAAGATCGTGAAGCTCCGCGGTAAGGAGACGGAGTACTGCATCGGTCTCTTCCCGCTTGGCGGCTTCGTGAAGATGCTCGAGGAGGCGCGCGGCACCGAGCCGGTGCTGCCCGAGGACAAGAAGCGCACGTTCGAGGCGCAGGCCCTCTGGAAGCGCATCGTCATCGTGCTCGCCGGACCGGCGATGAACGTGCTCTTCCCGATGGTGCTCTACACCAGCGTCTACCTCGAGGATCGCTGGCTCACGCCGCCCACCGTCGGCGTCGTGGTCCCCGGCAAGCCCGCCGACGGCAAGCTGATGGCCGGCGACATCATCCAGTCGGTGGACGGCCGCGCGGTCTCGAGCTTCCCCGAGGTCCAGCGCATCGTCGCGTCGCGCGCCGGCGTCGCGATCAAGATCGCCGTGTCGAGAGACGGTCACCCCGTCGAGGTCACGCTCACGCCCGCCGACGAGATCGAGCTCGTCGAGCCTGCCGAGCTCGAGATGGTCGAGCATGTCGGCCGCATCGGCTTCATGCCGAGCTTCCCCGCGCCGGTGCTGGGCGTGCCGCGCACCGACTCGCCGGCGTACCGCGCCGGGCTCCGCACGTTCGACAAGGTCACCGCGATCAACGGCCGCAAGGTCGAGCGCTTCGTCGATCTCGTCGCGACGCTCGCGCAGAACCGCGGCGATACGATCGCGCTCTCCTACCTGCGCCCCGTCCCCGTCCCGCAGGCGCTCGGCGGGCTGTGCGACATCGCGGTGATGGAGCCGGGCGTCGCGACGCTCACGCCGCTCTCGCGCGCCGAGTCGCGCGAGCCGGGTGACGACACGCAGCGTGAGCGCGACGTGCTCCTCAGAACCGGCATCGAGTCCAGCGATCTGTTCGCCGCGTTCGTCCCGGAGGGCTCGAGCGAGTGGAAGGCTGGCCTGCGCGCCGGCGACCGCATCACGACCCTCGACGGCGCGCCGGAGCGACTGTGGAAGTCGATGAACGGCGAGCTCATGGCCGGCGCGAGCCACATGCACGCGCTCGAGTGGACGCGCGCGGGCGAGCCGATGGCCGGCACGTTCCAGCTCCGCAAGGAGCAGTGGGACGACGAGATCGGCCAGCACTACGAGCGCTACGTCTTCCGCACGACGCACTGGACCCCGAACGCGCCCGACGTGCTCGTCGCAAACCCGAGCCTCTACACGCACGCGGTGCGCGGGGGCATCGAGGAGACGGTGCGCGTCATCAAGTTCATCTTCGTCGGGCTCGTCCGGCTCGTGCAGGGGCGCGTCAGCATCGCCACCGTCAGCGGCCCCATCACCATCTACGACGTCGCCGGACAGGCCGGCGCGCGCGGCGCCACCTACTTCATCTGGGCGATGGCGCTCATCTCCGTGAACCTCGGCCTCGTGAACCTCTTGCCCATCCCGGTGCTCGATGGCGGCCACCTTTTCTTCTTCCTCGTCGAGGCCATCCGTCGCCGCCCGCTGTCCCTGCGCGCGCGCGAGGTCGCGAGCCTGATCGGCGTGAGCGTCCTCGTCGTCCTGATGCTCATTGCCTTCAAGAACGACGTCGAGCGCCGGTGGGACGTCATCCGCGGCGAGATTCACGAGATTTTCGGCTGATCTGGCGGCCAAACCCGTGGCACCCGCGGGCTCCGTGTGTAAGAACCGGCGTCGAACGATGGCGTCCTCTTTGCGAAGCTGGGTAACCGGGAGCCTGGCGGCTTTTCTCCTTGCTCCATGGGGTTGCAGCTCGGACTCGTCGGCCCCCGGCGGGACCGAGACGGTCGACGCCGGCGCCGACACCGCGCAGGTCGCGCCGCCCCCGCCCAGGGACGCAGGCGCGACCGACCCGCCCGACGCCGATCCAGGGCAGGAAGCGGGCGGGCTGGCGCCGCTGCCGACGCTCACGCGCATCACCCCCAGCAGCGCGACGGCGGGGAGCGCGGGCCCGGGGCTGGCCGTGTTCGGAGCAGGCTTCGTCGTGTCGTCGGTCGTGCAGGTCGACGGCGCCCCCCTGCCGACGGAGTTCGTGACCGAGACGGAGCTCCACACGACGCTCCCGTCGGCCAAGCTCCTCAAGGCCGGCACGATCAAAGTGGCGGTCGGCACGGCCCCGCCCGGCGGTGGCCTCAGCGCCGAAGCCACTTTCACGGTAAAGAACCCAGCGCCGCAGCTCACGCAGATCTCCCCGGCGAGCGTCGGCGTCGGCGCGCCCGCGACCGGCCTCACCGTGATGGGCGGTGACTTCGTCACGGGCGCCACGATCTCGTTCGATGGCAACGCGCTCGCGACGACGTACGCGAGCATCACGAGCCTCTCGACGACGATCCCGGCGCCGCTCCTCACCGGGTCGGGCAACCACGTGGTCCTCGTGAGCAACCCGGCGCCGGGTGGCGGCCCGTCGACGACCATCGCGTTCGTCGTCACCAACCCGACGGTCACCGTCTCCAGCGTCACGCCGAGCAGCGTCGTCGTCGGCGCGCCGGCGCAGGCGCTCGCCCTGGTCGGCGCCGGCTTCATCGCGGCGAGCGCGGTGTCGCTGAACGGGACGACGGTGCCGAGCACCTTCGTCGACGCGGCGCACCTCACGGCGAACGTCCCTGCGAGCTCGTTCGCGACGGTCGGCTCGTTTCCTGTCGTCGTCACCAACCCCGAGCCGGGCGGCGGCGTCAGCACGCCGGTCACCTTCCAGGTGCTCAACGAAGCTCCGACGATCGCGTCCCTGTCGCCGAGCGGCGCCGCCACCGGCTCCGGTGCGACGCAGATCACCATCACCGGGTCGGGCTTCGGCGTGGCGTCTGAGGTGACCCTCAACGGAACGGCCACGAGCACGACCTTCGTGGACACGAGCCACGTCCAGGCGACGCTGAGCGCCGGCCAGCTGGCCGCGGCGGGCAGCGTCGCCGTCGCGGTGACGAACCCCGCCCCGGGCGGAGGCACCTCCGGCACGCTCACGTTCGCCATCTCGAACCCCGCCCCGTCGGTCACGTCGCTGACGCCGCCTGGCGCGCCCGTCGGCTCGCCGAGTGCCGCGCTCACGATCAACGGCAACGGCTTCGTCTTCGGCGCGACCGCCCAGCTGGGCGCCACCGGGCTCGCGACGTCTTACGTCAGCGGGACCCAGCTCACGGCCACGGTGCCCGGTTCACTGCTCGGCACCGTCGGCACGCTGCTGCTCGCCGTCACCAACCCCGCGCCCGGCGGCGGTACATCGAACGCGGTGGGCTTCACCGTCGGGTGCGACACCACCGGCGTAGACGTCGTCCTCGGCGCCGTCGGCAACGTGACGACGCAGGGTCTGACGTGGGCAGGGGCCCCGACGTCCGAGCGTTACACCTCGTCCGGCGTTTGCCCGGCGACGATCCCGGCGGTGGCCACCAACGCGCAGCCGTTCCGCGCGTTCGTGGTGCAGAACTCGACATCGGCGCCCGTGAGGCTCTCGACCTGGGCGGTCTGCACGTCGTCGACGGGCACCCGCAGCGACGCCTTCCTCGCTGTCTACAAGCGCGCCACTGTGCCGGCGACGGTCGCCGAGCGCCTCGTGTGCACCGGCGCCGTCTCGGAGGGGGCGAGCGGCACCCCCTCGCTCACCAGCCCGGACGCGAACGGCTCGACGTGGTGCCCAGGCCTCACGCTCGCCAACGGCTACGGTACGCCGCTCGCCGCGTGCGAGAAGGCGGTCGTGTACATCCAGCCGTACAACGTGACGTCGACGTCGTACACGCCGCCGCCGCAGATCCGCTTCAAGCCGGAATGAAGGCTCGGCGTACCTCCGCGCGCGAGGTCGCCGCGAACGTGCTCGCGCGCGTGGAGAAGGACACCGCGTACGCCGCCGCCGCCCTCGACGCCGAGATCGAGCGCGCCATGGAGCTCGACGCGCGCGACAAGGGGCTCGCTACGGAGCTGGTGTACGGCACGCTGCGCGTGCTCCCGTGGCTCACGGCGCGGATCGAGCGGCACGCGAAGAAGGGGATCGGCAAGCTCGAGCCGCACTCCCGCGCGCACATGCTCCTCGCGGCGTACCAGGTCACGTTCCTCACGCGGATTCCCGCGTTCGCGGCGGTGAGCGAGGCGGTGAGCGGCGTCACCGTGCGCTCGGGGCCGAAGGTGGGCGCCTTCGCGAACGCGGTGCTCCGCAAGGTCGCCGCCGACGCCACCCGGGAGGCGCCGACCTTCGCCACGGCGGCCGCCGCGTCGATCGCGCCCTGGCTCTTCGCGGCGCTATCGCGCGCGCTCGGCGAAGAAGAGGCCCGCGCGTTCGTGGCGGCCGGCGCCGAGCCGCCGCCGGTCGGCCTCCGCGTCGAGGAGATCCCCGTCCCCGGCGCGGCGGATCCACGGGAGCCCTGGCTCGCGCGTCTCCGCGAGGCGTGTCCGACGGCCACCTTCGCCCTTGGAGCAGCGTCGCCGCTGGCCATCCTTGCGCGTGGCGCTGGGCGCATCGACCGGCTGCCGGGCGCGGCCGAAGGTCGCTTCGTCGTCCAGGAAGAGGGCTCGCAGGTCACGGGCCTCGCGCTTGGCGCGCGCCCCGGCGAACGCGTGCTCGATGCCTGCGCAGGGCGGGGGAACAAGACCTCGCTCCTCGCGCGCCGAGTCGCGCCCGGTGGCGTCGTCCACGCGTGCGATCTGCACGCATCGAAGCTGGAGCGCCTGACCATTGAGCTCGCGCGCCTCGGTCTCGCCCCGCACGCGACGTACGCCGTCGACTGGACGGCGGGCAGCGGCGACGTCGCGGGGCTCTACGATCGCGTCCTCGTCGACGCGCCGTGCAGCGGCACCGGCACCCTGCGGAGGCGCCCCGACCTCGCCCTCCGCCGCGCATCCGAGGATCTCGCCGCGCTCGCGGCCATGCAAGTGGCGATCGTCGCGCGCGCCGCCGAGCACGTGCGCCCGGGCGGCCGCCTCGTCTTCGCCGTGTGCAGCGTCCTCCGCGAAGAGGCCGAGGACGTGGTCGCCGCGCTCGCCGAACGCGCGCCGACGCTCCACCTCGCCCCCTTCGACGCGCCAGGTCTTCAGGCGCTCACCGGGGAGGCGACGACCTTGCGCCTGCTCCCCCACCTGCACGGAACGGACGGTTATTTTCTCGCCAGCTTCATCCGGGCATAGGATTGCCCGATGCAAACGTGCTCCTCGCGCCTCGCCCGCTCCGCGCTCCTCCTCACGCTGCCCGTCATGCTCTCCCTCGTGGGGTGCGACAAGCTCAAGAAGGACCACGCCGACGCCAGCCCCGAGCCGAGCGCGGCCCCTTCGGCGACCGCCGCCGCGCCGCCCGCGTCCACGCCGGCCACGACCGCCGCTACGACGGTCGCGCCAACTCCCCACCCGACGCCGCGCCCCCACGCCTCCGACTCTGGCGCGCCGGTGCCGTCCGGCTCGTCGCCGGCGCCGCTCCCGTCGGTCCCGCCGATCCCGTCTGTGCCCGGCGGAGGAGGCGGAGGCGCCTTCGCGTGCACGCCCGGCGGCTGCCCGCAGATCTGCACCGGCGCCCACTGCACCGCGACTTGCGCCGGCGGTCACTGCCAGCAGTCCTGCATGGGCGGCAGCTGCGACCTCTCCTGCTCGGGCGGAGGCTGCAACCAGCTCTGCTCACCTGGTGGCGCGCAGTGCACCATCTCGTGCAGCGGCGGCGGCTGCAACCAGCTCTGCTCTACGCCAGGCTCGTGCACGAAGTCGTGCACGGGGAAGAACTGCACGTAGCCGCATCTGCGGCCGGCCAACCCATTCCTAGATCGGCCCGGGCCCTGGCTAGAACCGACAGCGGCGGGACGGATTGTCTCCTCAAGGTCCGCGGCGGGCGACCGTTCGCCGGGGCATGAACCTCAGCTCTCTAGGCTCCGCCCTGTCGGCGGCGGTGGACGCGCCGGTCCCGAACGATCCCGTCGGTCAGATCCAGGCGCAGGCGCAGGTCAGCATCCTCAAGAAGGCGATGCAGGCGCAGGCCGACACCGTCTCGACGCTCATCGCGTCGGTGACGGGTCACGTCGGCCGGAACCTCGACCTGCGCGCCTAGTTGACCGGACGGGCTCTACGGCAACGCCACGCGCAGCCGGGACAGCGCGCGGGCCATGCGAGGAGCCACCCGACGCGCCGCACGCTGCGAGCAGGCGATCCGGCGAGCCCGAGAAGCCCGATCGACTTGGTTGTTGTTCTCACTTGTCCGTCTCCTGTGGTTGATCGTCTCGGCGCACAGCGCGTGCTCGTCAACCTCACCCCGCGTGGCGCCGACACGCCCGCCCTTTTTCCAACGCTGCGCTGCTTCTCGCCGAGGCTGCAGAGCGCACGCGCAAAAACCCTGCCGAAAATCGATCCAAGCTTGACATCGGTAGCCGTGTTACTACAAATGTAGTGACGCCACGAACGATGTCACTGCCGGAGGCGACCATGACGGAGCGCAAAAAGGCCACGATTCGCGACACGGAGTGGGACCTGTTGGAGGTCCTCTGGGCAAAGGAACGCGCCACGGCGCGGGAGGTCACCGAAGCGGTCGCCGGGAAGCGCGGCTGGGCGGTGTCTACCGTGAAGACGCTGCTCGATCGCATGGTGACCAAAGAGCTCGTCGCCGCGCGGCAGGTCGGCAACGTGTGGGAGTACACGCCCGGCGTCCGCCCCATCGAGGCGCGGCGCTCGGCCTGGGGGGAGCTCGTCGAGAAGGCGTTCGGAGGGGCCGTCGCCCCCGCGCTGCATTTTCTCGCCAAGGACGCGAAGCTGTCGAAAAGGGAGCTCGCCGAGCTCCGCGAGCTGCTCGACGCGAAGGAGAAGGGCCATGAGTGACGTCGCGTTTGCTTTGCGCGTCGCCGCCAGCCAGCTCGAGGAGGTCGGGACTGCGCTCGTGGATCGCTTCGCCGTGCTCAACCTGTGGACCGCGGTGCTGCTCGGCGGCGCGCTCGTCCTCGATCGCGCCCTCGCTCACCGCACGCGCGCGTCGTGGCGGATCGCGCTCTATGCGCCGGTGGCGGCGCGCGTGATGATGCCGCTCGATTGGCACCTCCGCCTCGTGAGCGCACCGCGCGTCGCGGAGCTCTTCGCGCCGATCGCCCACCTCAACCGTCCGCCCGCGGATCTGCCGATGTGGCACCCGCCCTCTTGGCAAGCGCTCGCTGCGGTCCTCTACGTCGCGGTGGCGGCAGCGATCGCCGGCCGCGCCATCCTCGCGCGGGTCCGGCTCGCCCGGGCGCTGGCGAGCGCCGAGCCGGTGAACGCGCCGCGTCCCGTCGTCTCGTGCCCGGTGGTGCAGCACGAAACGCTCGGGCCCATGGCGGTGGGCCTGCTTTCGCCGCGCATCGTCCTCCCGCGGCAGATCGTCGCCCAAGGCGATGATCACATTCTCGCGTGCGTCCTGCGTCACGAGATCGCGCACGTGGAGCGGCGCGACGCGTGGCTCTCGGCTGCCATGCAGATGCTCGGCGTAGTCGCGTGGCCGGTAATCCCGTTGTGGATCGCGGCCGCGCGCGTTCGCGACCTGATGGAGCTCGCGTGCGACGAAGCGGCCGTCGATCGGGCCGACCCCGACGGGCGGCGGCGCTATGGCCACGCGCTCCTCGATATCGCCGAACGGCAAACGCTCGCCGCAGCGCCGCCCGGCGCCGGCGCGCTCCACTTCGGGTCGACGCTCCGCGCGCGCATCGAAGCGCTCACCTCGCAGCGCCACTGGCCGGTCGTCGTGCAGGCGCTCGCCATCACTGTCGCGCCGCTCGCCCTCTTCGCGGCGTGCGGTGGTGCCGCGCCTCCGCCCGCCGCTCCCCCTGGCGGCGGCGGCGACAGCGGGTACGGCTACCAGTTCGAGACCGACACGCCGAAGGAGGCGGCCGGCGCCAAGCCGGTGGGCGACCTCCCGCGCGGCCCACGCGGCCGCATCGCCCCCGAGGTGATCCAGAGCGCCGTGCGCGCCCACTTCGGCGTCTTCCGGGCGTGCTACGCGAGCGCGCTCGCGAAGAGTCCGACGCTCGCCGGCACCGTCAGCGTGAAGTACGTCATCCGCGAGGACGGTGCGACCTCCGAGGCTGCCGACGAGCAGTCGTCGATACCGGACAAGGCGGTCGTCGGCTGCGTCGTCGACGAGTTCAAGAAGATCACCTACCCCAAGCCGGTCGACGGCGTCGTCACCGTCGTCTACCCGATCCAATTCGCCCCTTGAGCTCGCTCGGGCGAACCGTCCGTCCGTTCCGCTGTTTCTGCGTTCTAGCGCACCGGAGGCGGGGGCGGCGGAGGCGGCGGAGGCGGCGGAGGCGGCGGAGGCGGCGGAGGCGGCGGGTTGCTCGAGACGATTTGCTCGGTCCACTGGCCGATGTGGTTCGAGGTCGCGAGGTCCTGGAAGGGTAGGTAGAACGCCGTGTAGGCGCCGTCCTGGCCGGCCGCGACCTTGTCCGGATCGACGGCGAACATCCAGAGGAGCTGCTGGTTGCCGCTGCGAGGGCGGAGGCCGGGCTGGCGGCGCGACGCGATCGTCGCCCAGAAGAGCTTGCCGCTCCCCTGCTTGCCCTTGAACGGCGCCGAGCGGGGGTAGGTGTCGCACAGGTCGGTCGTCGCGCCGTCGGCGACGCCGCCCTTGTCCGCGTTGGCGAGGTGCACCGGCGTCGCGCCGGCAGCGGGCTTCGCGGCCCACGTCTTGGTGCTCGGATCGGCGTCACCGTCGCAGTCGCTTCCCTGGTTGCCGTTCGCGCACGTCGACTCGCTGAAATACAGGAACGACGAGTCGGGCACGAAGTTCGGGTTGAACCGGTTCTTCTTCGCGACGATGGGCACGATCGTCTGCGCCGCCCCCCACGCGGCGCCCGACTTCGTGATGAAGTCGATGCCGCAATTGAACGGCCGCTGCGACGTCTGGTGGATTCCCACGTGCGTCATCGCGATCATGTTGCCGTCGGGCGACCAGTCCGGGTGATCGGGCTCGAAGGCGAGGTTCAAGGTCTCGGCGGCGATGCGGTTGCCCGTCGAACCGTCGTTGAACCAGAGCGTCTTGTCGGCGGCCGAGTTGGTGTCGCCGTACACGGAGACGAATCGGTCGCCGGTGGGGTTGAAGGAGCCGAACTGCACGCGGTTGCTCGCGTCGCCCTTCTTCACCAGAAAGTTGGTGTCCGTGCGCGCGGGCAGCGGGGGTGTCGTCGGCTTGGACAGATCGTTCACGAAGACCTGCTGGCCGCCGTTCTGCCCGTTGAGCGACGCCACGATCTTCTTGCCGTCGCGCGAGATCGCGTGGCACCCGACACACTGGCCGCCGGGGAGGCCGTAGTCGCCGGGGGCGATGAAGATCTCGGGCTTGGGCTGGGTGCCGCCGAAGTCGAAGCGCATGATGCGCGTGTTCGTGACGTCCCAGTAGTAGAGGCCGCCGAGCACGTCGGTCTCCGCGAAGCCCACGTTGAAGACCGCGGAGGTGCCGACGGCGGTGCCCGTGTCGTCGGTCCCGCGGATCGTCAGCTTCGTCGCCGCGCCGCCGCGGTTGCTCTCGGCGAGGTAGGTGTAGCCCGTGTTGTCGAGCTCGAAGCCGCAGCCGCCCGCGATCGCGGTACCGCAGCGCGAGTAATAGACGATGTCCCCGAACGCGCTGGCGAAGCGGAGCTCGAAGAGCGTGTTGGCCGCGTTGCCGGGCTTCCATTGCACCTCGAGGCGGTGCAGGTTGGGCGGCAGCATGACGCCGTCGTTCGGGTAGTAGAGGAGCGGCGCGCGGTTCACGTCGGGCGGGCCCCCGAAGATGGGGCCAGGGTTCGGCGGCAGCGGCGGGTTCACGTTCGGCGACGGGAGCGTGGCCGTCAGCTTCACGGTCAGGGACGTCGTGATCGTCGTGATGGTCCCGTCGCTGTTGGCCGCCTGCGCCTGTACCGTGAGCTTGCCGCCGCGCGGGCTCGTGGCGTTCGTCGTGAAGAGCGGGCCGCCGGCCGGTGGGAAGCCGCCCACGAGGTAGTTGTCGGGGACGTAGAAGACCGAGCGCGCGGTGATGTCGACCTCGGGCCCCTTGCCGTTGAGGATCGCGAGCACGCGGTACGCTTGCGTCGCCGTGGCGGGGCTGGGAGGCGTGAGCGCGAGCGTCGCGTCAGCCGGATCGATCCGCGCCGAGGTGATGTTCGCAATCACCCCCGAGCTGCCATCACCACCCGTGCTGCCGTCGTCGCCGCCGAGCACGGGAGGCGGGGGAGTGTTGCCACTGCTCGACCCATCGCCGTCGCCGCCGTCCCCGTTGCCCTCGGGAAACGTGGAAGGCGCACTGGAGTCGCCGCATCCCAAGGGCGCGGCCGCAGCAAGCGCCAGCCCGGCAAGAAGAAGAAGAGTTCCTCGCATACTGGAAGAATGCATGCTCAGCGGAACTTCCGTCGCCGGATCGCCAGCCGCCCGGCAAGATCGGTGACCATTCCGGAGCCGATGTCGGGGGTTAGAACACGACTCCCTGCGTGGTGAGCTTGAAGGGGCCCGCTTCGCTCTTCGCCGCGAGGACGCCGTGGTCGGCGCGGACCGTCGTGCCGTTGCTCATCCAGAGGTACAGGCCCATCCCGATCTCGAGCACGCCCGCGGCGAGGAAGATGACGCCGCCCGTCAGCACGGCGGTGCGGAAGCCCTTGCTCCCGACGTCCTGGCTCTCGAAGACCGGTGAGAGGATGAGCGCAGTTCCGCCGAGGAGCGTGGCGCCGACGCCGATCGCGGTGAGCGCCATGCCGCTGAGGCGCGCGGTGGACGAGCCCATCTCGGCGCTGAGCGTCACCTTCTCCTTGTTTCGCGGCAGCGCGAACGAGTCGCTCGGCGTGAGGCCGTCGCCAGCGACGCGGTAGGCGTAGTGCGGGTCGAGCTTGAGCTCGCACGGGGCAACACACTCGTGCTCCCAGTGGCTGACCGAGCCGAAGGACGTGTCCGAGAAGGGGAGGGCTGCGAGGGAGGTGGTGCCCACGCGCTTCTCGATCGTCGCGCGCGCGCTGCTCGACTGCAACTCCACGGTGACCGTCTTGTGGGCCGCCTTGTCGTCGGCCAACTTCGTGGCGTCGGGCTTCGCGAACATGCTCGGCGACTCCGGCGGCGCCGGGTCTTGCGCGAACGCAGAGGAGGCGACCAGGAGCGGGAGCGAAGCAAGGGCGGCGGACAGGACCGCGCGACGAAGACGGAGCGGCGACACGCGAGTGGACATGGGACCTCCAAAAAAGCGCGGAAATCGACGATTTCCGAGGGTTCGGAGGGTAGGTGGAGCCACCTGCGCGCGATTATGAAGGGCCGTTGGGAAAGCTCAGCTCGACGACGATGCTCGACGGCTCATCCTCCGCGAACGGCGCCAGCGCAGGATTACGTACGGTCTCGGGATCCTCCAGCGCCCGCACTCGCGCGCGGAGGGTCTGGTAGGCGCTGCGCACGGCCAGTCGCATCATCGCCGCCGTCGGGTAGCGCCCGTCGCGCTCGAACGTGAGGGCGCGATCGACGATCTGCGCGATCTCGACCGGCGCGTTGGGCATCACCGAGGTCAGCGGCGGCGCCCGCTCCTTCATCGCCGCGAGGAGCCTGTCGTCGCTCTTAGGGTGGTTGTGCACGAAGCGGCCGGTGAGCGAGCGGAACATGACCGCCCCCATCGCGAAGATGTCCGTGCGCGCGTCGATGTCGTCGGTCTTGCCGCGCGCCTGCTCGGGCGGCATGTACGCGGCGGTGCCCATGACGGTGCCGGCGGCGGTCGCGGCGTGCCCGTACCCGGGCTCCCGCAGGCGGGCGAGGCCGAAGTCGAGCACCTTGATCTGCCCGGACTTGACGGAGAACAGGTTTGCCGGCTTGATGTCGCGGTGGACGACGCCGTTGGCGTGCCCGGCGCCGAGCGTGTCGAGCGTCTGGTCGGCGACGGCGAGCACGTCGGTGGCGCGCAAGGTGCCGCCCGAACGCGCGAGCCAGTTTTCGAGCGACTCGCCGTCGAGCAGCTCCATCACGAGGAACACCGCGCCGTCGTCGGTCTTGTCGTCGTCGAGGACGCTCACGGCGCCCGGGTGACCCACCTTGTTGGCGACGTACCCCTCGCGCAAAAATCGCTCCTTGATCTCGGCGATCGCCGAGATGTGCGGGAAGAGCATCTTGATGGCGACCTTCTTCCCGTTGCGGTGCGTCGCCTCGTAGACGGCGGCCATGCCGCCGGTGTCGATGAGGCGATCGATCCGCCACTTGCCGCACAAGGTCTCCCCCACGCGCTTCTTCGCCGCGGCGATGGGATCGGTCGGGAGCGGCGGAGGTCCAGCCATCGCCTCAGGATCGGGCCAAGGCCCAGTTCCGTCAACACTTGCACTCTCTCGCCTGCGACCCCATCTCTTCAATCCGCGCGCGAAAGTGCTATCGTCGCCACGCTTTTTGCTGCTCGGCAGGGGCTCGAGACACTCCCACCTCCCAGGATCCAAAGATGATCGACGTCACCATGCCTCAGCTCGGAGAGAGCGTCTCCGAGGGGACCATCACCAAGTGGCGCGTGCGTGAGGGGGACGTCGTCGTCAAGGATCAACCGCTCGTCGAGATCGCGACCGACAAGGCCGACAGCGAGCTCCCTTCGCCGGTCTCGGGGCGCATCGCAAGGCTCCTCGTGAACGAGGGGGACGTCGTCGCGGTGAAGATGGCGCTATGCCAGATCGAGGAAGGCGTGACAGCCGCCAGCGCGCCCTCGCCCAAGTCTGCTGCCCCTGCAGCCGCGCCTCCCGTGCCCCCCGCTTCGGCACCGGCCGCTGCAGCCCAGTCGCCGGCGACGGGCTCGCGCAGCGCGACCGGGACACCGCTCGCGACGCCGACGGCCCGCAAGGCGGCGCTCGAACAGTCGGTGAACATCGACGACGTGCGCGGCTCCGGCGATCGCGGCCGCATCACCAGGGACGACGTGCTCCGCGCGAAGGACAACGGCAACGGGCCCGCTTCCGCGCCATCGGCAGCCGCTGCCTACGCGCCCGGGCCCGCTCCTGCCGCCGCGGCGCCCGGCGCGACGCGCCCCCAGCAGCTCGCGCAGATGATCAACCAGGGCGGCGGCTTCGTCCCCCCCATCCCCGGCGTCGGCTACGGCGCCTTCAAGGTCCCCGCGTACCGCCAGAAGGACGGCGACCAGGTCATCCCGTTCACGCGCCGCCGCCGCATCACGGCGGACCACATGACGTACTCGAAGTTCTCTTCGCCGCACGTCGTGACCGTGGCCGAGGTGGATCTCCACAAGGCGTCGCGCCTCCGCGAGGCGAACAAGGATCGCTACAAGAAGGAGGGGCTCGCCCTCACGATGCTCGCGTTCGCCGTCGTCGCGACCGCCCGCGCGATCCGCGAAAATCCCCCGCTGAACGCGCGCGTCCTCGACGACGCGTACGTCCTCCTGAAGGACATCAACATCGGCGTCGCCGTCGACTCGCCGGAAGGGCTCGTCGTTCCGGTGATCCGCCGCGCCGACGAGCTCGGCGTCCGCGGGATCGTCCGCGCGATCGACGACGTCGCGAAGCGGGCGAAGAGCGGCAAGATCACGATCGACGACCTGTCGGGCGCGACGTTCAGCGTCTCCAACCCCGGCATCAAGGGTAACCTGTTCGGTGGCGCCATCATCAACCAGCCGAACGTCGGCATCCTCCGGATGGGTGAGATCCAGAAGCGCGTCGTCGTTGTCGAAGGGCCCGACGGCGAGGATCACATGGCGATCCACCCGATCATGTTCATGGCGCTCTCGTACGACCACCGGGTGGTGGACGGCGTGGCGGCGAACGCCTTCTTGTGGCGCGTCACCGAGGTGCTCGAGAAGGCCGACTTCGAGGTCTGACTCGTCTTCTAGCGACGACGACGGCGACGGCGCTTCGCGACGAAGACCGCCGCGGCCACGCCGAGCGCGCCGAGCGCCAGTGCGCCGTCGCCGCTGCCCGGCGTGGCGTCGCACGAGCACCCCTTGCTCGACGTGCCGCCGCCCGGCGTGCCCGCGTCGGCGGATGCGTCGACGCCGGCGTCGGACGGCGGGCTGCCGAGCGAGTCGCGAAGCGCGGGCCAGTCGGGGACGCAGCTCGCCTGCGAGGTGCTCGGCCCGCACGCGAGCGGCCCGCGCACGCCGTAGAGGTGGAGGAGCGGAGCGAACGTGGCGCCGTCGTCCTTCGACGCGCCGAGGACGAACCCGGCCACCTCGTTCGAGCACGCGTAGAGGTTCGCGCCCGCGGCGGCGAGGCACTGGATCGCGACGGGAGACTTCTGCGTGAACCCGAGCGCGGTCGCGGTCGCCGCGTGGAGGCCGTCCTTGGGACCGCCCGCCCACACCTTCTGCCCGTCGTCGGAGATGGCGAAGCCGAGCATGTCCCCCGTGAACTTGAGCACCGCGCGCCAGGTCTGGGCGCCGTCGTCGCTGACGAGGAGGCGGCTCCCCGCGCTCCCTTTGGTGCGCACGTAGACCCTGTCGGGGTTCTTCGGATCAACCGCCGAGATGAACGGCGCGCGCTCGGTCGCGACGTCGAGCGGGACGGGGTACTCCTTCCAGCTCGCGCCGGTGTCCTTCGACACGAGCACGACACCCTGCTCCATCGCCCCGTTGCCGCGCACGCCGGAAGCGTAGATTCGCGCCGGATCGCTGGCGGCGACCTCCAGCGTCTCGAAGAGGATCGTCGCGTCGAGCGAGGGCCCCAGCGGATTCCACGTCCTGCCGTCGTCGGTCGCGACGAAGATATCGGACTGGAACAGCGCCTCGCCGGCGTCGTTGGCCTTCGAGAACTTGTTGGTCATCACGAGCGACGTCGCCGGCGCGTCGGGGCGCACGACGAGATCGACGACGACGTTCTGCGTGAGCTTCCCCGGCACGAACGACCACGCGCAGCCTTTGTCGAGCGACGTCGCGAGCCCCTCGAACGTTCCCGCGAGGACGGTGCCGGCGGCGGTGAGGCCCATCGACGGGTCCTCGGTGCCGCCGTAGCCGACGGCCTTCTCGCAGATCCAGTCCCAGGTGGCGCCGGCGTCCGAGGAGAAGAGGATGCCGAACGTGGTCCTGAGGACCATCGAGGCTGGCGTTGCCTTGGAGACGACGACCTGGTTGGCGGCGGGAAAGCGGCCGTTCGCGCGCGCGGCCCGCGGGGCGGCGATGAGCGGAAGGGACGCCAGGGCGGCAAGGACAAGCGCGCGGGCTTTTCGCACCCACGAAAACTAGCGCATGCGGCGGCCGACGACGAGCCGCTCGAACGGCCCGCTCGACTCGACGGACACCGCGAGCGTGGGACCGAGCGCCGCGGCCCAGTCCTCGTCGGCCAGGACGCGCGCCTCGATGCTCACGTGGCTCACCTCGTCTTCGTAGAGGAACCGGCTCGCGTCGAGCCGCCGGGCGCGATGGCCCTGGCCAGGGTCGGCGGCGAGCGTGTCGAGCCACGCGCGCGACGGCACCTCGGCGAGAAATATGCCGCCGGGCACGAGCACGCGCGACAGCTCGGCCCCGAGGCGGAGGAGCGCGCCGTCGTCGGGCGGGTGCCCGAGCGTCCCGTGGAGGGCGAGCGCCGCGTCGAAGGAGCCGGTCTCGAAGGGGAGCGGGTCCCAGAAGCTCGCCAGCACCGTGGGGATGGGGCGCGCGCGACGATTGCAGAGTGCAAGCATCGCGCTCGAGAAATCCAGCCCCGTCGGCGTGTGGCCGGCGTCCTGGAGGGCGGACAGCTCGCGCCCGGTGCCGACGCCGAGATCGAGCACGCGCACGCCCGGGCCGCTGCCCAGGAGCTCGAGCACCCGGGCCATCCGCGCGCGCGAGGCGTCCCGTGGCAGCGCGTAGACGCGATCGTAGCGCGGCGCGATCGCATCGAAGAAACGGCGCGCGCGGTCCTCGCTCATCGGGGTGCCGCCAGCGTACACCTGCGGGTAGTCTGGGGGGCGTGGGCAAGGACCAGCTCGGGATCTCGGGCGAGATCGTCGGCCCGATCGTTCGCGCGCTCGAGCAGGCCGGCGTCGACGCCCGGCGGCTCGTCGTCGAGGGCGGGCCGATCGTCTCCGGCTCGCGCGCCGACGCGATGATCGACGCGGCCGCCGCGCAGCTGGGTGACGCTGCGCTGGGGCTCACGCTCGCCCGGCGCCTGCCCATCGGCAGCCTCGGCATCCTCGACTACACGCTCTGCACCAGCACGTGTCTGGGCGACGCGCTCGCCCGGGTCGCGAAGTACTACGGCGTCGTGACGCAGCGTGTGACGCTCGCCCTCGTCGTGGAGGGGGACCGCGCGTCGCTCGTCTTCGAGCGCACGCTGGGCGAGACGCACAGCCGGCACTGGGCGGAGTTCGCGTCGGCGATCCTCACCGCGCGCGTAAGGCAGACGCTGGGTCGCCCGGTGGAGCTCTCGCGCGTGTCCTTCGCGCACCCGGCGCCGGCGGACCCCGCGCAGCACGACGCGTTCTTCGGCGTCCCGGTCACCTGGGCCGCCGCCCGCGACCAGCTCGAGCTTTCTGCCTCTCTCCTCCCGCTCCCGCTCGTCACGGCGGCGGCGTCGCTCGCCGCGGTCCTCGAGGACAAGATGCGCGAGCTCGCCCCTGCGCTCGGCGCGGCCGACCCTCTCGTCCTGCGCGTCCACGTCGCCGTCGCCAAGCTGCTCGACGAGCGCGTGACGACGCTCGACGCCGTCGCCGCGCTGCTCCGCCTCACGCGCCGCACCCTCCAGCGCGAGCTCAAGGCGCGCGGCACGTCGCACACGCAGCTCCTCGACGACGTGCGCCGCGAGCGCGCGCTCCGCCTGCTGGAGGACGGCAAGCTCACGGTCACCGAGGTGGCCTACCGGCTGGGCCTGTCCGAGCCGAGCGCGTTCTTTCGCGCGTTTCGCCGCTGGACCGGCACCAGCCCCACCGCGTTCCGCAGGGCCGGGCCGGGATCTCGCGACGGCTGAACGCGCGCGCGGACGGACGGTGGCGCGAGACGCCCGTCGATTTGGCGCGGAAGGTCCTACTCCCGAGCGCGCGCCCGTGGGAACCCACGCGGCATGAACGTACGGACCGGTGCAGTCCTCCTCGTGGCGGCCGCGTGCGTGGTCGTCGCGTGCGGAAACGACGGCGGCGTGTCGACGCCCGCCGGCGAGCCTGCAGGCCCTGGCGCCGCGCCCGCGGCCGGACCGGACGCTTCGTCGTCGCCGGGAGCGTCGCCCGATGGGAGCCCGTCACCGGCGCACGACGCGGGCGCGGTCCACGGGTGCACCGGCGCCGCGCCGCGCTGCGTCGGGTGGAATCTGCGCAGCCACTGCGAGCCGTCGGCGACGGGCGACACGTGGGTCACCGAGACCTGCCCCGCCGGGTGCTACGCGGGCGCGTGCTCGGCCAGCGCCTGCGTCGACGAGTGCGTCCTCGGCGCGACCGACAAGGGTGCACCCTGCAAGCTCTGGGACCTCGGCACCCACGCGTTCGTGAACTCCGATCCGGCAGGAAATCTCCATGACCGGGCGCGCGACTACGATCGCAGCCTCCGCACCGCAAACATGCCGGCCGGCGCCGTCATGAACGCCGACTACACCGACGCAACGCTCACGACGATCTCGCACTACGACGGCTTCCACGACTCGGCGATCTGGACCGGCTCCGCGCTCGCGGCGCAGGCCTGGCGCTTGCTCGCGACGGGCTCACCAGACGCCGCCGACCAGGTCGCAGCCATCACGCGCACGCTCCATCGTGACTTCACCGCGACCGGCGACACCGGCTACCTCGCGCGCGTGGTCCTCCCCGCGACCGGCGCCCCGGTGCTCGACGATCCGAACCCGTGCGCCGATCCGGAGTGGCACTGCGGCGTCACCGCGAACGGCGAGTCGGTGAGCTGGCTCGGCGGGACGAGCCGCGACCAGTACACGGGCGTCCTGCTCGGCGAGTACCTCGCCTACCTCGCCACGCCCGATCCCGCGGTCAAGCAGATGATCCGTGAAGACACGGTCGCCGTCGCGACGGAGCTGATGAAGGTCCACAAGGGCGTGGTCGCGGCGATCGCGGTCAACGGCAACGTCTCGTTCGACAAGACCCTCGATCTCGAGAACGTCATCCTCGCGCCGAGCGAGATGCCCGGGGGCAAGCTGCAGATCACGCTGTCGACCTCCAACGCCGGCGACTCGAAGATCATGGGGATGCGCGAGTTCTTCCCCGACTACTCCATGCTGGTGAAGCAAGCGCTCGGCCTCCCGATCCCGATCCCGCGTCCGTCGTCGGCGATGATGCTCGGGGCGATCTTCCAGATCGCGCTCCTCACGACCGAGGGAGTGCCCGGCATGGAGGCGGTGCACCAGAGCCTCGCCTCCTACTACGCGGCGCACGCGCCCGGGTGGCTCGACATCGCCGCCGGCTGGACGTTCAGCTCGACGTGCGGCAACGGTTACTTCGCGAACCACATCGCGTTCATCCTCTTGCACTCGTACGCGATGCTGGAATCGTCGCCGACGCTGGGCCCGCGCGTGCGCGATCAGGTCCTGGACGGGAAGGTGTGGGCGGCGCTGAAAGGGCACAAAAATCCCTATTTCACGTTCCTCTGGGGCGCTACCCGCGCGGCGCCGGCGAAGGCGGAGATCGACGCCGCGCGGACGCAGCTGGCAGAGTTCGCACCGGCGCCGCGCGTCCATGTCGCGCGCGACGTCACGGCGGTGCCTTCCTACGCGCCGCACGACGCCACCTGCACCTCGCCGCCGTTGTGCGACACGGCGACGCTCGCGGTGGACGTGAAGGATCGCGTCGTCGACGACTTCTTGTGGCAGCGCCAGCCGTGGCAGCTCTCCGACGGCGGCGATCCGCGCCAGGTGTACCCGGGGGTCGACTACCTCGCCGCGTACTGGGCCGGACGCCGCCACGGTTTCATCGCGGAGGATCGGCCGGGGACGTGCACCCGCTTCGAGCGCTGAGGCCCGCCCTTACTGGCAGGCCGGCGGATTGTGGCTGACGTTGCACACGTTCCCGCCGCGGCACGTCCTCGCCGGGCCCGGACGCCGCTGGATCGGGTCCAGTCCCGACCAAGTCCAGGCCGCAGGCCGCGATACTCAGCACCGCCAGCACCGCCGCCGCTGCTCGACCCACACGCATTCCCGGAATCATCCTACGAACGGCGCCTCCGTGCCCGCCCGTTGGGGTGGTGTCGTGTGTGCTCGGCGCCGAGAGTCCGGACGCGGCCGGGGTGGACGTTCCCGCGGTCGACAACTACGGTTGCGCGCGTGAGGCTCATCGCCAGCGCGCTCGAAAACGGCCGGATCGACGGCATGCTCGCGCGGGGGTTGGAGCAGGCCTGGGCGCGCGTCGCGACGGGCCGGCTGGTGAAGGCGCTCGCCCGTCGCGAGGGGGCCCGCGTGGTCGCGATCGGCGGCGCGACGCTCGGCGGCTCCGGCAAGACGCCGCTCGCAATCGCGTGCGCGCGCGCGCTCGTGGCGAATGGGGCCCGCGTCGCCCTCGTTGGCCACGGGTACGGCGCGCACGCAAGCAGGCGCGGCGTCGCTCGGATCGTCACCCTCACCGATCGCGTGGAGGAGGTGGGCGACGAAGCCCTCGCGTGCGCCCGTGCGCTGCCCGACGTTTCGGTCGTCGTCGCACCCACCCGGCAGGCCGCGCTCGACCTCGCGCTGTCGCTCGCCGACGTCGCCGTGCTCGACGGCGTGCACCAAACGTTGCCCCGCGCGTCGCTCGCTCTGCTCGCCGTGGACCCGCGCGACCCGTGGGGTGCCGGCGCGTGCCCACCGCGCGGCGATCTGCGCGCGCCCCGCGCCGCGCTCGAGGCGCTCGCCGACCTCGTCGTGCCCATCGTCGCGACGAGTCGCGGCGCGTTCGTGGACGGCCGGCTCGCCGGCTGGGAGGAGCTGCGCGGTCTCCGCGTCGGGCTCGTCACCGCGCTCGCCCGTCCTCGGCGAGTGCTCGAGCTGCTCGCAGCGAATGGCGTACATCCAAGAGTCGTGCGCACCTTATCCGACCATGGTCGTGGCCGTGTTCCTCGGTCCACCGCCGTCGACCTGTGGCTCACAACCGGGAAATGCCGCGAGTCTCTCCTCGCCTCGGGAAGCGGCGCCGTGGCCGAGCTCGAGCACGAAGTCCTCCTGCCGCCCGAGTGCCGCTTGACCCTCACCCAAGAGGGGTCCTACCCTCGCAAAGGCGGTCTAGAGCCGCGAAACCCTTCGAACGATGGCGTACGACAGCGACGACGATCTTGGCCGGGGGACTCCCTCGCCCCGTAGGGCCCACCCGCGGGAGCCGCACATTCGCGGGACGTGTCCGTTGTCAGCGGTCTCGGAGGCGTCTTCGTGAGCGAGTCCGAAGAGAAGACCCGCGTAACCGCCATCGTCCAGAAGCCCGCGGCGACCGACGGCCCGCACGGCGGCGACTGCCTCGTCGTCATCTACACGAAGGAGCCGTCGCTCCTCGGCAAGCGCTTCGTCCTCGACATCAGCCCGATGCGCGTTGGCCGCGGCGCGGAGAACCACATCGTCCTCGAGGGCGACAGTGTCTCGCGGCGCCACGCCCACATCGAGCAGCGCGGCCAGGTTTGGTGGGCGATCGACGACGGCTCGACCAACGGCACCTACGTCAACGACGAGCAGATTTCGCGCGAGCTCGGGCTCGCGAACGGCGACCGCATCAAGGTCGGCCCCACCATCTTCAAGTACCTCTCGGGTCAGGACGTCGAGGCCCAGTACCACGAAGAAATTTACCGCATGACGATCATCGACGGCCTCACCGGAGCGCACGTGAAGCGCTACCTGCTGGAGGCCCTCGAGAAGGAGATCATCCGCGCCCGCCGCCACGCGCGCGAGCTCTCCTTCATGATGTTCGACATCGACCACTTCAAGAAGATCAACGACTACCACGGGCACCTGGCGGGCGACTTCGTCCTGAAGGAGCTGGCGCGCATCGTCCAGGCGCGCATCCGGCGCGACGAAGTGTTCGCGCGCTACGGCGGTGAGGAGTTCGCGATCATCCTGCCCGAGACCAACCTCGAGGGAGCGCGGGCGCTCGCCGAAGGGCTGCGCGAGAAGGTCGAGGCCAGCCGCTTCGTCTTCCAGGGCGAGCAGATCAACGTGACGATCTCGATCGGCGTGGCCTTGCTGCAAGACGTCGATCGCACCGCGCCCGATCTCATCAAGAACGCCGACACGAAGCTGTACGAAGCCAAGCGCGGCGGTCGAAACAAAGTCGTGGCGTGAACGGCGAGCTGCCGTGCATCGTGGCAACGCCGCCGGGGCCGCGCTCGCGTGAGCTCGCCGCCCGGCTCTCCGCGGTGGAGTCGCCGGCGTTCGACGCGCGCCGGCAGAGTCGCGCGGCGGCGAGCGGCGAGGAGCAGACGCCGATCGTGTACGCGTCGGGCGCGGGCTCGAACGTGCACGACGTCGACGGCAATCGCTACGTCGATCTCACGTGCGGCTTCGGTGCGCTCGCGCTCGGGCACGCCCCGGCGGGCCCCACGAAGGCCGCGCTCGCGCAGGCGGAGCGGTTGACGCTGGCGCTCGGCGACGTCTACGCGAGCGAGGCGAAGACGCTGCTCTGCGAGCGCCTCGCATCCCTTTACCCCGAGCCGGGTGCGCGCGTGATGCTGGGCCTGTCGGGCGCCGACGCCCTCACCGCGGCGCTGAAGACGAGCGTGCTCGCGACCGGCAAGCCCGGCGTCGTGGCGTTCGAAGGCGGCTACCATGGCCTGTCGCACGGGCCGCTCGCCGCGTGCGGGTACAGCGAGGCGTTTCGCGCCCCGTTCGCCGCGCAGCTGGGCGACCACGTCCGGTTCGTGCCTTACCCCGGCGCTGGCGACGACCTGGACGCGTGCAAATTGCACGTGACGCGCGCCCTGGCGGCGGGTGACGTCGGGGCCGTGCTCGTCGAGCCGGTGCTCGGGCGCGGGGGCTGTGTGGTGCCGCCGGCCGGCTTTCTCGCGATGCTGCGCGCGGCGTGCGACGCGTCGGGCGCGCTCCTCGTCTGCGACGAGGTGTGGACGGGGCTCGGCCGCTCCGGGGCGGTCGCGCGGAGCCTGGCGGAGGGCGTACGGGCGGACGTGCTGTGCTTCGGCAAGGCGCTGGGCGCGGGGTGGCCGGTGAGCGCGTGCATCGGTAGCGCGCGTGCCATGGCGGCTTGGGGCGCGCACGGGGGGTCCGCGATCCACACCGCGACGCACTTCGGCGCGCCGCCGGCGTGCGCGGCGGCGCTCGCGTACCTCGACGTGCTCGACGCGCAAGGGCTCGCGGCGCGGGCGACGGCGGCGGGCGAACGGTGGCGTGCCACCCTGCGGAGCGCGACGGCGGACCTCGGCGTGCGCGACGTGCGCGGCGTCGGCCTCATCGTCGGCGTCGAGCTGGACGGCGGTGGCGCGCGCGCGCTCGCGACGTCGCGAAGGCTCCTCGCCGCCGGTTGGATCGTCCTCACCGGCGGCGCGCGCGGCGACGTCCTGACGCTGACGCCGGCGCTCGACGCGCCGGAGGACCTCCTTCAGGCGTTCGCGCCCGCGCTCGCCGACGCGCTCGCGCCCCTCGTCTCGTAGAGTCGAGCGCACGCGCGACCGACGCGGCGAGACGGTAGGCACGTCGGGCGGCCGTGGCATACTCTTGTCTGCGTGGTGCCTGATCCGTCCAGCGATGCGCTCCACGCCCGCGCGCGCGCGTTCGTCCGCGCGTTCGAGGCGGGGGAGCCGATGCCGGAAGCCTTCGACGCGCTCGCCTCCGACCTGGCGCGTTTTCAGGCGTCCCGCGTCGCCGGCTACGCGAAGTTGTGCGCCGCGCGCGGCGTCGACGTCACGACGCTCTCGCGCGCAGGCGACGCGCCCGCGGTCCCCACCGACGCGTTCAAGATGACGCGCATCGCCACGTTTCCGGAGGAGGGTACCCGGGTCACGTTCCGCACGAGCGGCACGACGGCCTTCGCACGCGGTGCCCACGCGATGCGCGATACCGGCTCGTACGACGCCGCCGCCCTCGCGTTCGGCCGCTGGGCGCTGGCATCCGGGCTCCCCGGGCGCGTGCCGGTGCTCGTCCTCGGTCCCTCGCCGCGCGAGGCGCCCGACTCGTCGCTCACCCACATGAGCGCGCTCTTCGTGGAGCACCTCGGCGTGGCTGCGAGCGAGCGCCAGACGTACTTCGTGCAAGACGAGGTGCTCGACGTCGTCGCCCTCGACGAGCGCGTCGCACACGCGATGATCCACGGCGAGGCGCCGGTGCTCGTCCTCGCGACGTCGTTCGCGCTCGTGCACCTGCTCGAGGCCCTCGACGGCGCGCCGTTCCGCCTGCCGAAGGGTAGTCGCGTCATGCAGACCGGCGGCTTCAAGGGCCGCTCGCGCGAGGTGGTCGGCGAGGAGCTCAGGCGCGACGTCGCGCGCGCCTTCCACATAGACGAGCGCGCGATCGTGGGCGAATACGGGATGACGGAGCTCTCCAGCCAGTTCTACGAGGCCACTGTCGCGCGCGCGGCCGCGAGCGCCGACGCTGCGCCGTGGGTCTACGTCGAACCCCCGTGGGCGCGCGTCGTTCCCGTCGATCCGGTGACGCTCGCGCCGGTCAAAGACGGCGAGATCGGCGTCGCGCGCATCGAGGACCTGATGAACGTGGACAGCGCCTTCGCCGTTCTCGCTGCCGACCGCGTGCGCCGCGTGCCGGGTGGGTTCGAGCTACTCGGCCGCGCGCCCGGCGCCCCGCCGCGCGGCTGCTCGATCGCGCTCGACGAGCTCCTCGGTCGCTGACCATGGCGCGGACCGCCGAAGAGCGCACGCGTGACGTGCGGACGCTCCTGGAGGCAGCGCGACGCCTCGTCTCACGCGCGGACACGATCGCTCCGGCGCTCGCGTCGAGCACCGGACTGTCGCCCGAAGGCGTGCGGCTCGCGCTGGCCGAGCATCTCGAGGTGGACGCGCGCGACGACGAGCTCGCGTCGCTCGTCGCGCGCGCAGGCGACGCGCCGCAGGTCCACGTGATCCTGTCGTCCAACGTGTTCGTCGGCGCCCTCCGCGCGCTCGCCGTCGCCTTCGCCGCCGCGCCGTCGGTGACGGTGCGCCCGTCACGCCGCGATCCGTGGTTCGCGCGTGCCCTGGTGGCGGAGCTGGGCTCACCGGCGGTTCGGCTCGCCGAGGACCTGCCGCCGGCGCGCCTGGCAGAGGGCGAAATCCACGTGTACGGCCGCGACGCGACGATCGCCGCGGTGCGCGCCGCGGCGCTCCCCGGCGTGCGCGTCGTCGGTCATGGCGCGGGACTGGGCGTCGCGTGGATCGGCCCGGGCGACGACATCGCCGCGGCGGCCGCGTCGCTCGCACGTGACGTGATCGCCTTCGACCAGCGCGGCTGCCTCAGCCCGCGCATCGCGCTCGTGGCCGGTGATTGGGCCCGTGCGTCTTCCTTCGCGGAAGCGCTCGACGCGCAGCTCGCGGAATGGGAGGTGCGTGTTCCCCGCGGCGCATTCTCGAGGGACGAGGGCGCGGAGCGCGTGCGGTGGCTGGAGACGCTCACCTTCGCCGGTGAGGTCCGGGCGCGGGCGGCGCACGCCGTCGCCGTCGCGGCCGCAGGTGCGCCGCTCGCCGTCCCGGTCCCCGGCAGGAATGTGCATATTGCACCCGTCGTCGATCCCGCCGCCGCGGCGCTCCTCCTCGCGCCGCTCGCGCGCGCGATCGTGGCCATCGGCGTGAACGACGCGTCCGTCGCCACTGGATTCGTCCCGCCCCACGCCCGCGTCTCGCCGCTCGGACGGATGCAGCGCCCGCCGCTCGACGGCCCGGTCGACGGCCGCGCCGGCTGAACGGGCGAACCGTGACCCGCGTGCTACCCTCCCCGCCATGCGGACGAAGCGTGCAGCCTGGGCCTTTGCTCTGATCGTCTCGGCCGTGGCGGCCGCGACCGCGCCCGGCTGCGGGTCGACCTCACCGAACGGCTTCACCGACACCGACGCGTCGGACGCGCAAGCGCTTGGCGACTCGCCCGGCAGAGATCAAGGCCTCGGCGACCCGTGCGTCAGCGGCAACCCGTGCGGCGACGGCGGCGTGTGCGCGGGCAGCACGTGTTGCGCGCGCGAGCACGCGTGCGGCGCCGCGTGCTGCGGCGGCAAGGACGTGTGCTCCTTCCTCAAGTGCGTCACCCCCGGAGCGAGCTGCTTCGACTCCAGCGACTGCCCGCCCGACCAGTACTGCGACTACGCGCTCGGCACCGGCGACGCTGGCGCGCCGTCGGCGGACGCGTCGTGCGTCGGCGGAGCCCCCCAGAAGAGCGGTCGCTGCCTCCCGCGCCCGCCCATCTGCGCTCCGGACGCCGGGCAGGGCGGCCTCACGTGCCTCGACAAATGCGAATACAGGGGGGCCTCCGCGTTCAAGCCCGAGCTGAAGTTCGCGTGGGGCGGCCACGTGACCGCTCCGTTCGACACCGACGTCATGATGGCGCCCATCGTCATCCAGCTCGACGACGACAACTGCGATGGCAAGATCAACGAGCAGGACATTCCCGAGATTGTCTTCACGACGTTCACGGGCGGCGACTACCAGAACAGCGGCACGCTCCACGCGATCTCGATCGTGCAGGGCAAGGTCGTCGACAAGTGGTCCAAGCCAGGTGAGGTCTACCCCGGTACGCAGCTCGCCGCCGGCGATCTCGACGGCAAGAACGGCAACGAGATCGTCACGTGCAGCACGGCGGGCACGGTCCGCGCGTACCACGGCGACGGCTCGCTCTTCTGGAACAGCGCGCCCGGCGTCGGCTGTTACATGCCGTCGATCGCGGATATGGACGGCGACGGCAAGGCCGAGGTCATCGTCGAGGGCGGTATCCTCTATGGATTCGACGGTACGACGAAGGCGACCTTCTCGGCGGCGCTGTCCGGCACGTTCGCAGTCAGTGACATCGACGGCGACGGCGCGCTCGACGTCGTGACGTCCAGTCAGGCGTACCACGCGGACGGCAAGCTCTTCGTCGACACCGGCGTTGCTGGAAGCTGGCCCGCCGTCGGTGACTTCGACAAGGACGGCAGGCCGGAGATCGTTGCCGTTTACACGGGCTCGCACACGACGTCGTTCTGGCACTACGACGCCGCGCAGGCGGCCAAATTCTCGTGGGTCCGTCAGGGCGTCGACATCAACGGCGTGCTCCCGCAGCACTGCGATCCCGGCAGCGCGGGCTTCACGACCGGCGGCGGACCCCCGACGGTCGCCGACTTCGACGGTGACGGCTTCCCCGACGTCGCGCTCGCCGGCGGCATCGGCTACACGGTGCTGAGCGGTGCCAAGGTCGTGAACGCGGTCCTCGCAAACACTGCGACTGTGCTCTGGACCGTCGGCACGACCGACTGCTCGTCGGCGGCGACGGGGAGCTCCGTCTTCGACTTCGACGGGGACGGCAAGGCCGAGGTCGTCTACTCCGACGAGAACCACCTGCGCATCTACGAGGGGCCGACCGGCAAGGTCCTGTTCGAGACGTGCAACACGACCGGAACCCTCATCGAGTACCCGCTCGTCGCGGACGTCGACAACGACGGCCACGCCGACATCGTCGTCGTCTCCAACGCGTACGCCAGCGGCAACGCCGAGTACCAGTGCACCGATGCTACGGGGGCCATCGCGCAGTCGGGCGTGCGCATCTTCGGCGACACGGCCGGAAGCTGGGTCCGCACGCGCCGCATCTGGAACGAGCACGCGTACCACGTCACCAACGTGAACGAGGACGGCACGATCCCCAAGCAGGAGCTGCCCAACTGGAAGCAGCCCGGCCTCAACAACTTCCGCCAGAACAAGCAACCCGGGAGCGAGTTCGCCGCGCCCGACGCCGTCGTCGCGATCGCGCCGGTGTGCACGGGCCCCTACGGTCTCGTCGCCACCGTGACGAACATCGGCGAGGCGCCGCTCCCGGCGGGCGTCGTCGTCGGCTTCTACACGGGCACGCCCGGCAGCGGCACGAAGATAGGTAGCGGCACGACGACGCGGATGCTCTATCCGCCGCAGTCCGAACAGGTGCTCCTGCCGCTGCCGACGCCGCCGGCGGGTGTTCGGGAGGGGAGCCTCACGGTGTATGCCGTCGTGGATGACACGACGACGCCGCATCCGTCCTGGCATGAGTGCCGGGTCGACAACGATACGTCCGCCGCGATCAGCGCGAACTGCAACGGTGTGAAGTAAGGTCGGCGTCGGAGTCGGCGTCGGAGTCGGCGTCGGCGTCGGAGTCGGCGTCGGCGTCGGCGTCGGCTTCAGCCCTTGAACGTCGACGGGCCGAAGTCTCCGAACGGCTCGTCGCGCTCGCGCACGGCCTGCTTGAAGCCGACTTCTGCTGCGCGGGTCTGGAACGCGTACCCCTCCTTCGTGTGGCGCGCGATCCCGTCGAAGAACGTCCCCAGCATCTGGCTGGGCGCGAGCCCCTGCGCGTGGACGACCTGGTTCAGCATCAGCTTGTGCATCACGAGCTGGTTCACCGGCACGCGTGCGATGCGCTCGAGCAAGGCCTCCGTGCGCACGTCCAGCTCGGATGCCGGAGGCGCCTCGGTCGCCAGTCCCCACTCCTTCGCCTCCTTGCCGGACAGGCAGTCGCCGGTGAAAAGCAGCCGTTTCGCCTTCTCCAGACCGATACGGTACGCCCACAGCGCCGTGGTCGGCACACCCCACACGCGCGCGGGCGGGTAGCCGATCTTCGCGTCCTCGGCGATGACGAGCAGGTCCGAGCACAGCGCCATGTCGGTCCCGCCGGCGACGCAAAAGCCGTGCACTTTGCACACGACCGGCTTCTCCGCGTGGAACAGTGACATGAAGCCGCGGACGTTGCGGCTCATCATCGCGTAGTCGACCGTCGGGTCCCACGTCCCCGCCGGGTCGTGGTTTTCGAACTGCACGAGCGGGTCGAGCAGGCTCCCGCGCTTCGCCGCACTCGCGGGCTCCCCTGGACCTTGGCCGGGAAGCGGCTCGTTCTTGAGGCGCGATTCGGCGCTCTCGACGAGATCGTAGCCGCCGCAGAAGCCCTTGCCGGCGCCGGCGAGGCAGATGACGTGCACCTGCGGATCGAGGCACGCGTCCTCGACGCAGGCGGCGAGCTCGCGGGGCATCTCCATCGTGATGCCGTTGCCGCGGGCCGGGCGGTTGAGCGTGATGCGCGCGACGCGGCCGGTGACCTCGTAGGTCATGGTCTTAGGGATCATCGGCGAAGGGTACGCCGAAAAAGGGATCAGCCGGCGGCGTCGGGGCCGGCGTCGGCGTCGGCGTCGGAACCGGAGTCGGAGTCGGAGTCGGCGTCGGAACCGGAGTCGGCGTCGGAGCCGGAGTCGGAACCGGCGTCGGCGTCGGAACCGGAGTCGGAACCGGCGTCGGCGTCGGCGTCGGAACCGGGGTCGGCGTCGGGTCCCGGCACCGCGCCGTCCTCCAGCGGGCTCCCGTCCGCCTCGCACGAGAAGTCCGTCGTGCACGCCCACTTGCCCTTGCCGTCGCCGCCGGCCTTGCACTGGCAGCCGTCCGTCTTGCACTGCCGGAAGCAGATGAGCCCGCTCGCCGGGCACGGGTCGCCCGAGTGGGTGAAGGTCGCGCAGAACGCCGCGGCGTCGCTCGCCGCGAAGCTGCCGTCGTCCGAGGCGTCACCGCTGTCGCCGCTCGATCCGCTGCCCGGGCAGCCCGCGGCCGCGAGCGCGAGCGCGAGCATCATGCCGGCGGCGGCGGCGGAGGCGAGGACGGGCGTGCGCACGTACTCAGTCTAAGTCGTCGGGCGCGATCATGCTCCACGACTTATCTTCGGGCCGAGTGCGCGCGTTTCGCCGATGTCGAGGATCCAGAGCCGGTCCTCGGCGTGGCCGCGCCCTCGCCACCACGCACGCATGCGCTCCGGGGGCTCGCCCAGCGGCTCGTCCGTCAGCTTGAACGTGCCCCAGTGCATCGCCACGAGGTGGCCCGCGCCGAGGAGCTCCCATGCGCGGCCTGCCTCTTCTGGCCCCATGTGCTGCTCCTGCATGAACCACACGGGGTCGTACGCGCCGATCGGCAAGAGCGCGTAGTCGATCTTCGGGAAGCGCTCGCCGATCGCGCAAAAGACGCGCTCGCTGAACGCGGTGTCGCCGGCGTGGTAGCTCGTGCCCTCGGGCGCCTCGTACACGAAGCCGCCCCAGAGGCGCCGGTTTCGATCCCACGGAAGGCGCATCGACCAGTGCTGCGCCGGCACCAGGGTGATCTTCAGGGCACCGGTCGTGAACGTCTCGAACCACCCGAGCTCGACGACGTTCGGGAGACCCGCCTCGTGGAGGATCTCTCCGCAGTCGCGCGGCACGACGTACGTGGGCGCCCGCCCCAGCGCCTTGAGCGACGCGACATCAAGGTGGTCGTAGTGTGTGTGCGAGATGGTCACGACGTCGATCGGAGGAAGATCCTCCGTCGCCACGCCCGGCGCCGTGTGGCGCTTGATGGTGCCGATGCGCGGCACGAGGATCGGATCGGTCGCGACGAGCTTCCCCGCGAGCCGCTTCACGAACGACGCATGGCCGATCCACGTGAGGTGCGCGGACGGGTCCGTCAGCGAGGAGCCGTCGTTATCACGCCGAGGCGTGACGAAGCGGTCGCTATTTCTCCACTTCTTGTCGCGGATGCGCGCGAGCTGCCACTTGAGCAGATCGCCGAGCCTCTTGTCCGGCGTCGTGCCGTCGAGGTTCGTGTACAGCGGCATGCCGGGTCAGGCCGGTCAGCGAGCGTTCAGGAGCCCTGCGCCGGGCGCACGGGGATGATCTGCACGCGGCGGTCCGGGCCTTCGCCGTTGGACTCCGTCCGCACGCCCGTCATCTCCTTCAGCGCCATGTGCACGATGCGGCGATCGCGCGCGCTCATCGGATCGAACGTGATGATCTTGCCCTCCTGCGCGACGCGCTCGGCGAGGCGCTTGGCCATCTGTCCGAGCTGGTCCTCGTGGCGGGCGCGGTAGCCCTCGGCGTCGACCTGGACGTGCTTGCGCTCCTCGCCCGCTTTGTGGGCGATGCGGCTCGTCAGGTACTGGATCGCCTCGAGCACGGAGCCACGCTTGCCGATCACGCGGCCGGCGTCGGGGCCTTCGATCTCGATCCGGATCTCGTCCTCGTTGCCCTCGCCGTCGTCGGGCGCGAGGTTCACCTCGGTGTCCATCTGCATGTGCGAGAGCAACGTCCGGACGAACGTGAGGCTGCGCGCCGTCTGCGCATCGAGGTTCTCCTCGGATGCCGCGACGCGGACGCCCTGTCCGTCTTGCTGCTTCGGATCGGTGGTGGTCTCAGACACGTGCTTTTCCCTTTCCTAGACTCGGCGGGCCGTTGGCATCGACTTGCTTGACGACGATGTCACCCTTCGAGGATCCCGATGATGGCGATCGGGGCGCGACTTTTTCGACGATCAGCTGCTGGGAGATGCCCAGAAGGCTGTTGGTCAGCATGTAAACACCGAGCGCGGCCGGGAGGAAGAGCATCATGACGGTGAAGACGGCCGGGAGCATGTACATCATCATCTTCTGCTGCATCGGATCCATGCCCTGCTGGGGCACGATCCGCTGCTGCACGATCATGAACACGCCGAGAACGATCGGGAGAATGTAGAAGCGGTCGGGGGCGGAGAGGTCGGTAAACCAAAGGAATTTGGTGTGGTACATCTCCACCGCCGTCTGCAGCGTCGTGTACATCGCGAACCACACCGGCATCTGAACGAGCTGTGGCAGGCAGCCTCCGAGTGGGTTCACGCCGTGCTTGCGATAGAGCTCCATCGTCGCGAGCTGCTTGGCCTGCGCGTCGTCCTGAAAGCGGGCGCCGAGGATGTCCATCTCCGGCTTCAGCTTGCGCATCGCGATCGTGGTCTTGATCTGCTTGAGCGACAGCGGGAACAAGATGAGGCGCAGGCAGATCGTCATGACGATGATCGCCAGGCCCCAGTTGCCCGTGACCTTGTCGTGGAAGAACTCGAGCACCTTGATGAGGAACTTCGCGACCGGCGAGAAGAACCCCAGGTTGATGGCGTCGCCTAGCCCGGCGCGTCCGCCGCCCGCGGCCGCGAGCACGTCCCGCTCCTTGGGGCCGAAGAACGCCGTCTGCCTGTACGTGGCTGCTTCGAGCGGCTTGAGCTCGCGAACCGGGTAGATGAGCTTGCCGTGGTAGACGGCGCCCGACGCGTCGTCGTCCATCGGCTTGCCGTACGCTTTGCGCGCCTCGGCGAGGAGGCCGCACTCGGCCTTGTCCCCGCCTTCGGGGAGAATCGCCTGGACGAAGTAGTAGTTGTTCACGCCGACCCACCGATCGACGAGCGGCTCTTCGTACCAGCCGCTCTTCGTTTCCTTGATCGGGAAATCGTCTTTCTGCTTGCGCGTGACGTCCTTGTCGCGCGCGCAGTCGAGCTCGGTCGCGAACGGCGAGACGCGCCCCAGGCTTCCTTTGACCTCGCCGTTGGTGCGGTAGGCGTACGCCTCGATGTCGAAGCGGTGCTTCTTCGGCGCGTCGGCGAGGTTCTTCACCTCCGTCTCGACGGAGAGCTCGAACGGGCGCTCGCCGATCTTAACCGTCTTGCTGATCGCGACGCCGTCGTCCGCAAACGTGAACTTGCAGCCGGTGTCGCCCAGGCGCTCGAGCTTCCAGTCGAAGCGGTCGAACTTGACCTGATCGTTGGCTCCCTCGCCACGGAAGAGCGTCCGGAGCGAGCGCCAGCGCTCCTGATCCGTCGTCACCATGTCGAAGCCGTCGGTCCCGGCGTAGCGCGCGTCGCGGATGAAGAGGTGCGTGAGGGCCGCGCCCCGCGTCGAGAGCTCGGCGTCGAAGCGTTTGCCTTTGATCTTGCAGATCTCGCCTTCCACGGGCTCCCACGGCTTGCCGTCGGGCCCGGGCGCGTCGACCGCGTCGGGCACGAAGCCGGGGGCGTTCGTATAGACCTCTTCCGGAACGTTGTGTGTCGTGTCGCTCTTGCCCGAAATGAGGGGCATTCCCCACTTCCAGAACGCGAGCATGGCCACCGCGATGACGAGCCAACGGACTACGGTGTTACGATCCATTCGGGCTTCTTTCGGGGGCGGCTTGGGCGGCGGGCGGGAGGTCGACGCCCCCGGGATGAAACGGGTGGCACTTACACAGGCGCACGATTGAAAGCAAGCTGCCTTTCCCGGCGCCATGCGTGGAGATGCACGCTGCAGCGTACCGCGAGCACGACGGCTCGAACCGGCAGGCCGGCCCCAGGAGACCGACGAGCACGGGCGACACGAGCCGCTGGTAGGCCCGGATGAACGCGAGGAGGAGCTTGGCGATCACTCTGGCCCGGCCTTTTTCCCGGGCAGAGCATGCGCACTCTTTGGGCCCCGCGCCACCGTTTCGACCGCACGTTTACGGAGCAGCGATGCGATGCCGGCCCATTCGGACCGCACGTCGGCCAACCCCAGAGAATCTGCTCCATTTTTGGCGATCACGACCAGATCGACGCCGTCGGGAAGCAAATCCTTCCATCCGCGAAAGCACTCCCGGCAGAGCCGCTTGATGCGGTTGCGCGCGACGGCGTCACCCACCTTCTTCGTCACGAGCAGCCCAATCCGCGCCGGCACCGGAGCGCCCCGCTGGGCCGCGACGAGTAGCACGAAATGGGCACACGTCACCCGGCGCGAATCTTGTTGAATTCGCAAAAAATCCGAGCGTTTACGCACCCTTCGCGACTTCGGAAAGTCGGCGCGGGGCATGGTGGCGCGGGGCGGGCGGAGGCGGCCGGGGAAGGGAGAAGAGCCGAGCCGGCAGACGCGTCTACTTCTGGTAGACGCCGACCGACAGACGACGGCGGCCCTTGCGACGGCGATTCGCGAGAACCTTCTGACCACCGGAGGTGGCCATGCGGGCTCGGAAGCCGTGCGTCCGAACGCGGCGCAGGTTGTGGGGCTGGTACGTGCGTTTCATTTGGGGGTGCGCAATCAAGCATCTTGGCAGGACCGCGTCAAGAGGAGAGGCGGGCTCATCATTTTCAGAGCTTTCCTTTAGGACGATCGGTTACCGTCGAAGAACGCAGTCGTCGGGCGCATTTCCCAGATGACCAACACGAAGAATATGATCCGCGCCTGGCTGTCGGCCTCGTGTGTTACCGCAGGGCTCCTCATCGCTCCGCTGGCGCTTGCCCAGCAGACGACGTTCCATCTCGATCGCCTCGAGATGCCGGGCGCGCCGGACGACGGCCTCGTGCTGTTCCGGCCGGTGACCCAGCCGAAGCCGACGTTCTTCGCCCAGCTCGGGCTCGGCTACCAGCTCCGGCCGCTCCACACGAGCAACATCTCGAACGACAAGTCGACCCTCGACTCGTCCCACAGCGGTGTGATCCAGGATCAGTTCACGACGTACATGACCGCGGGCTTGCAGGTCGGTGATCGCTTCACCGCCGCGGCGACCCTGCCCGTCGCGTGGATCCAGGACGGCTACCAGCCCAACTTTTCCAACAGCCTCCTCAACACCAACAAGCGCACGTCGTTCAGCACGGACGGCCCCGGCGCCGGCGACATCCGCCTCGACTTCCGGGCGGTCGCTTACCGCTCGCCCGATCGCAGCTTCGCCGTGGGCGCGCAGCTCAGCGTCTTCGCTCCCACCGGCACGGCGTCGAACTTCGGCGGTGACGGGCTCACGAGCGCGATGGTCATGGGGACGGTCGAGTACACCCCCATCCGCTTCATCACCCTCGTCGCCAACACCGGCTTTCACTTCCGGCCCGACAACTCGATCAACGATCCGACCCGCGACCAGGGCCTCGGCATCGGCAACGAGTGGCGCTGGGCGGTCGGCGGGTTCATCCCCCTCAAGGACGACAAGGGCTTCGAGCGCTTCCGCATCGGCGGCACGATCTTCGGTCAGACCGGGATCGAGAGCTCGAGCATCATCGGCGACACGGCGTTCAAGAAGCGCAATACGCCGATCGAATACAACGGCGAGTTCCGCATGCGCTTCGGCCCCAAGGACAACTGGTGGTGGGGCGCGGGCGCTGGCTCGCAGATGCTGAACGGCTACGGCGCGCCCGAACTCCGCATCGTCGGGCTCATCGGCTTCCACTTCCCGCTGACGGACAGCGACGCGACGTCACCTGACCGCAAGGCTGCGCTGCGCGAGAAGTGGCGCGATCGCAAGGTCGGCGACGCCGATCACGACGGCGTGCCCGACGACGTCGACGCCTGTCCCAACGAACCCGAGGATCACCTCGGCAACGATCCGGGCGACGGCTGCCCGCTCCCGTCCGACAAGGACGGCGACGGCATCCCCGACCAGTACGATCGCTGCCCGAACGTGCCCGAGGACAAGGACGGCATCGACGACGGCGACGGTTGCCCCGAGGACGACGCCGACCAGGACGGTATCGCCGACGCCCAGGACGCGTGCCCCAGCGTGCCCGGTCACAAGAACCCCGACCCCAAGCACAACGGCTGCCCGACCTCGATCGAGATCCAGGGCGACAAGATCTTCGTCCTGCAACAGGTCCACTTCGAGACCGGCTCGACGATCATCGCCGCCGACAGCTTCCCGATGCTCCAGGAGATCGCCGAATACCTGAAGGTGACGCCCAAGATCACGAAGATGTCTATCGAAGGCCACACCGACGATCGCGGTGACGCGGCGATGAACCTGAAGCTCTCGCAGGGGCGCGCCACCTCGGTCATGACGTGGCTCTCGCAGCACGGCGTCGCGGCGTCGCGGCTCGAGGCGCACGGCTACGGTGAAGAGAAGCCCATCGAAACCAACGACACCGACGTCGGCCGCAAGGCCAACCGGCGTGTCGAGTTCAAGGTCACCGAGCAGGGCACGGACGACAAGGCTCCGAGGACGGACAAGCCCTAGGACGCGGGCATCGGTCCGCTTCGGTCTACCTCGCGAAGAGCTCGGTGACCCAGACGCTGCCGTCCGGATCGGTCACGGCGCCGAAGCCCGCGCGGGTGTACTCGGCGCGCAGCAGGTTCGCGCGGTGCGACGGGCTCTGCCACAGCGCGCGGTGGGCGAGCTTGAGCGTCGCGGCGTGCGCGACGTTCTCGCCCGCCTCCCGCGCCGGAATACCTGCAGTCTGCAAGCGTCGCACGGGCTCGCCGTCGCCGACGTCGTGGCCGACGGCGCGGGCGTCGAGCATGTGCCTCGCGTGCGCGGCGGCGAGGGCGTCCAGGCCCGGTTCGCGGCCGACGCGGCCGAGCCCCTCGGTCTCGCGCAGGGCGGCGACCATGGCCGCGAGCTGGGTCGCCGGATCGGCGCCCGTGTTGCCCGCGTCCTCGCCTGGTGCGGCGAGGCTCGGCAGCTCGGTGGGCGGCGGCGCGTCAGCGAAGACGCGCGCCTCCAGGACGGGGCGCGGACCGGTCGCGACGTCGGCGACGATCTGCACCGTGAACGCGCCAGGGCGATCAGGGGCGAAGCGCGCCCGGACGCGGCTACCCTCCAGCGTCGTGGGAACGCGCCGCGGCTCGCCGCCGGGGCCGAGGACGACGACGCGCGCGCTCGCCGCCGGCACGAGCAGGCGCGCGTTCACGTCGAGCCATTGCCCGGTGCGCGCGCTCGTCGGGAGCGGCTCCAGATCGGCGAGCGCGTCGAGCGCGATCGCTGCGACGATCTCCGTTCCGTCGGGCGCGATGCCCGAAGCGATTCCGCAGCGCCGCTCCCCGAGATCGCGAAAGCTCACGCGCCACGTCTCGAGCTTGCGCAGCGTCGCCTCGTGGTCGAGGGCGCGGCCCGACACCGCCCACGCGCGCGGCCACACATGGGGCTCCCCCTCGACGCGCTGGGCGAAAGCGACCGACTCGGTGTCGAGGAAGGGCAGGCCCAGCGCCTTTCGCTCGACGACGCGCGCGGCGACGCGGACGAGCGCGGCGTCCGCCGTCCCGCAGCGGGCGAGGAGATCGGCCTGGCGATCGGTGAGCGTCTCCGCCAGCGCGGCCTGCGGCGATTTCGTTGCGCTCACCCACGCGAGCGGCGTCGGCGCAGCCACGCGCGCGGTCGCGATGACCTGCGGCGCGAAGAACAGCGCGAGGACGACGGTGGAGCGCACCGCTGGAATCCTAGACGCTGCCGCGGCCGAGGGCCTCTTCCTGGCGACGCTTTTCCAGGCGCGCGACGCGCCGTCGCTCGTTCACGTGGCCGAGCGCGAGCCCCAGACGCAGGCCCAGCAAGAACGCTGCGACCGCGATCAGGGCCCCGAGGATCACGAGGAGTTGGGGTGACGGTTGGTGGTGGAGGTGACAGGGAGGAGGAGCCGGCCGGCTTCAGTTGATCGTGAAGCTCTTGCCGACCTTCACGTTGCCGCCCGAGAACGCCGGGATGTGCACCGCGCGGAATTTCGCCGCGACGCAGCCGCCCCGCGGGGTTCCCGCGAACGGAGGCTGGTCGACGACGGCGGAAATGACCGAGCCGTCGCCGCCGAACGTCACGCTGATGTGACCGGAGCCGGTGGGTCCGTCGCCTTTGGCGCAGCCCCCGACGTTCACGCCGCCGAGCGCGGCCGCCGCGGCGCCGCGATCGAACGGCTTGTCAGAAGCCGTCGGGGGAGGCGGAGGAGGAGCATCGCCGCCGCCCGCCGAGTTCTTTATCGCGTCGGCGAGACCGCCGCCGCCGCCACCGCCCTTGGGGGCCTTCGGCAGATCGGGAGGGGGGGGCGTCACCGCGGCGACCGCGCCGCCACCGCCGCCGCCGCCACCACCACCCTTGGGCGCACTCGTACCGCCGCCGCCCTTGGGCGCCGTCGCCGCGGCTGGCTTGTCGGTCGGAGATGCCGCCGGGGTTCCGCCGGCGCCCTTGGGATCGCCGCCCATCGCCATCGGAGCGCCCGTGCCGGTGCCGGTGGCCGCCGGGGCCGTCGTGTCGGTCGGGGCGGTCGTCGCCACGGTGGCGGCCGTCGGGATGCCTGTCGCCTGGGCGACGGGCGCGTCGGGGTGACGGGTCACGAGGAAGACGATGGTCCCGAGCATCGCGAGGAACACCGCCCCGGCCACGCCGAACATGACCATGCTCTTGTTCTTGCCGCCCGAGGACTCGCCGCCGCCGAGATCGTTCGAGTCGATCGGCGGAGGAGCCAGGATGGGGGCTGCCAGGGCCGCGCCGAACGCGCCGCCGCCGCCGAGGTTCATGATGTCGTCGACGTGGGAGCTCTTCTCCTCCCGCTTGTCGCTCATGTTCGCGCTGAGCGCGCGGATGTCGATGAGGCCGGAGCCGTCCCCGACCGGCGAGGTCGCGGGCTTCTTCTCCTCGTTGGCGGTAAGCGCGGTGAGCGAGAACAGAACGCTGTTCTCGTTGCGCTGGCCCGTCAGCTTCTGGTCGCCCTGAACCTCCGGCGTTCCCACCGGCGCGCTGGTCATCACGTCTTCTTCGCCGCCCGCAGCCGATGCGCCGCCGAAGAGGTCGCCGCCACCTGCGCGTCCGCCGATGCGCCGCGCGGCCACCGGGGCCGCGGCCACCGCCGCCGGGGGAGGCGTGCTTCCGAAGAGCCCGCCCCCGCCGCCGTTGCCGTTCTTGCCGTTCGTCGTCGATAGCGGAATCTGGTCGGTCGCAGTCGCCTCTGCGTGATGATCGTACGCCGGTGGCTCGGGGTTGCCGAGGCTGAGCGGCGCCTGATCGGCGTAGGCGAGCTCGGGCGCGAGCGACGGGCGGTTCGTGCACGAAGCGTAGAGCTGGTCGATCTCGCGGAGCGGCAGCCAGTCCGGCATGCCGTCCTTCCAGCAGTACGTCTCGTCGTTCACGACGCCGGCGCGGTACTCGGCCACGATCTCCTGGCTGGTGAGCGTGCGCTGATCGCCGTCGGCGACGTTGACCGTCCACTGCTCGGTGCCAGACTGCGCGGTGTAGTCGAAGACGTCGCCGTCTCCGCCGCCTCCGCCTCCGCTGCTTGCAGACGCGGCTTGCTCGTTGCCATTGATCACGATGGTCGCGCTGCATTTCTTGCAACGGATCTTCACGATCTTGCCGAGGACTTTTTCGTCCGCGATCGTGTATTTGGCCTGACACGACTGGCAGGAGATCTTCATCGCGGGTCCTGTGCGCCTAGGGTGGCGTCGGGGTGGTGGCGGGCGCGGTCAGCGTCCATTTCGGCGTCTCCTCGACAAGTTCAAACTATAGCGGTCCGCTTCCTCAACGATCAAGCAACCGTCCCAACCTGCAAACTGCAAAACGACCTCGAAGCGGAATCGGGGGGGTCGGTGGGGCCGGCGGGCTGCCGAGAAACCACCTGGCGAAGGGTTTGACGCGCGACCACCGAACATCATGGGTCGCGCGTGGCGGTCTTTGTGTCTGACGGCCGGGAGTCGGATTAGTTCAGTAATACCAGGGCGGTTCCGTCCTTCCCACAGAAGCCGGCCCCGCCGTCGAAGCGGTCGCCGCAGGTAGGGCAGATCTTCCCTTTCGCCGACACTGTGGCCGTAGCGGCGACCGCGGCGTACGGCAGGAGCTCTTCCTTGTCCGTCGGACACACCTTCACGCCCGGCTGGAAGCCGCGCCTGCAAATCGGGCAGACGCCGCCGGCCGGCGCGAGGGTGGACTCGTCGGCGTCGGCGAGCGGCACGAGCCGCGTCGCGTCCTGCGGGCAGAAGTTGCCCGCCGGCGGTGGGAACTCGCGCTTGCACGTCGGGCACAGCATCGTGCCGACCGAGGACTCGGCGGCGCGCTTCACGCGCAGGATGCTCTCTTCGTGCGCGCGCTGCTGGGAAGCGTGCGCCTCGAGCTTCGCCCGCTTTCGATCCTCGGCTTCTCGGACGAGCTCGTGGTGGCGATCCTCGGACTCCTTCTCGATCACCGCGGCCTTCTTGGCGCGCCGCGAATACACGAGCGCGAGGATCCCCAGGATCACGACGAGCGCGCCCACGATGCCGACGAAGATCGTCTTCCTCTTGCGCGCGCCGTCCTCGCCCTTGGCGTCGGCGCCGCCGATGCTGCTGCCGGCGATCACCGCCGTGGCCGCGGCGTCGTTCTCGCCGGCGGCGTTGAGGCCCTGCTTGGTGAGGAGATCGTCGTAGCGCGCGGCGGAGGCGACCTCGACGGTCACATGGACGCTCTTGTCGGCCGCCGTTGCGACGAGGTCGGTCGCCCCCTCGGCGCCGTCGAGCGCGGTCACCTTGCCGTTCGGCTCGAGCTTCAGGCTGCGCGCGCCCTCGGGATCGCCCAGGGCCCAGCTGGTCGTCGTCGGCGTGGGGCAGCCGCTCGCGTCGGTGACGAGCGCGCGGAACGTGAACGACTCCCCGGGGCGCATCAGCTTGCGAGAGGGCCGCACCTCGAGGCGCGCGGGATCACCGGGCGAGCAGGCTTGCCGCGGCGTCGGCGTAGGCACAGGCGCAGGCGTCGGCGCCGGCGGAGGGGCCGAGGCGCTCGGCGTGGTCGGCACGCCGTCGCGCGACACCAGATCGAAGCCCCGCGAGCGCTTCACGTCGGCGATGCAGCGCCCCTCGTTCAGCGTGATCTCGTAGCGGCCGGTCTCGATCACGTCGATGTGCGTGTCGCTCGTCGCCGCGACGAGCGTCTGCATGAGGGCGCGCCGCGGATCGGCCGCCGGCGTCGAGCACCGCGTGCGCCACGTGCGCCCGCCCGAGTCGCGCGAGTGGGAGTCGCGGGCCAGCGTCGGCAGCGGATCGTAGCACTGGTTGGATTTGTAGACGCGGCCGCCGCCGACGATCGACAGCTCGTCCCCCTCCTCGCGAACGCTGACAATCTCCCCGCCGCCGGCGTTTCCGCTCACCGGCGCCGGCCCGCAGCCGGGGAGCCACTGCTGCACGGTGTACTCCTCGTGCAGGGCGCCCTGCTTCCATTTCCCGTCGAACGGCGATTCCGCGCGGGCTACGGCAGGCGTGGCCATGACGACGACGGCGAAGGCGCCGGCCACGAACGCCAGCGCCCGGACGAGCGCGGCGGGGGTCTCGTGCGGAAGCTTATTGAAGAGGCTCACGTGGCGTGGAGAAGCTTAACAGAACCGAGCTACGAATTGTCGCCCGTTTCCCTTGGTATGTTAGCGTTCTTGGTCGAGATGGGACATCTAAGCTCTCGGCGTGCCGCCGTGCTCGGGACGTGTGCGCTGCTGCTGGCGGTAGCCGGCCCCGCGGCCGCGCAGAACGCGATTCACAGCGCCAACGGCGATGGGCTCGACACCCACCTGTTCCGTCCCGCGATGGACTCGAAGGGGTTCTTCACGACGAACGGCTCCGACATCCTCGGCGCGAACGACGTGAGCTTCGGGCTCACGATCGACTACGGCCGCGCGCTCCTCCGCGTTCCGGACGTCGGGCAAAAGAGCCCGCAGCTCGTCAACCACTCGTTTCAGGGCACCGCGCAGTTCAACTACGGTCTCGCGAACCTGTTCGTCCTCGGCATCGACATCCCGGTCAACTTGATGGCCGGCGACGAGCAGATCACGAAGGCGCAGCCGCCCACCCCTGTCCTGCCGAACCAGTGGAACACCGCGCAGCTCGACTCGCAGACGCTGGGCTTCGTGGGCTTCCATGGCAAGTGGCGCATCACGCGGGTCGAGCGCGGCATCGGCCTCGCGCTCGCCGTGCAGGTCGGCGCCCCCGTGACCGACGCGCCGAAGAACGCGGGCGCCGATCCGACGTTCTGGTACTGGCCCCAGGCCGTCGTCGAGAAGCGCTTCCTCTCGAGCGGCGCGATCAAGCTCGGCGCGAACATCGGCTACCGCGGCCACGGCGCCAGCACGACGCAGCTCGACTTGAAGGACGGCACGTACAAAGACGGCAGCCTCGTCACCTACGGCTTCGGCGCAAGCTTCCGCGTCCTCGAGCCGCTCGACGTCATCGCCGAGACGTACGGCACCTACCTGACGAGCGACGCCACCGGCTCGCTCAAGCCGTCGAACGAGGTCGTCGGCGGCCTCAAGATCTTCGTCGAGCGCAACAGCTACCTGATGATCGGCGCCGGCCCGCGCTACACGAACGGCTTCGAGACCGCCGACTTTCGCGCGTTCCTCGGCTTCATCTTCGAGCCTTCGATCGGTGATCGCGACGGCGACGGCCTCAAGGACGACGTCGACAAGTGCCCGGACGAGCCCGAGGACTTCGACGGCTTCCAAGACGAGGACGGCTGCCCCGATCCGGACAACGACAACGACGGCATCCTCGACAAGGACGACCGCTGTCCGAACGAGCCCGAAGATCGCGACGGCGACAACGACCACGACGGCTGCCCCGAGTCCTCGGACGGCGACCGCGACGGCGACGGCATCCCCGACAGCAAGGACAAGTGCCCCGACATCCCCGAGGACAAGGACGGCTTCGAGGATCAAGACGGCTGCCCCGACGACGACAACGACAAGGACGGCATCCCCGACAAGAAGGATGCCTGCCCGAACGATCCCGAGGACAAGGACGGCTTCGAGGACGAAGACGGCTGCCCCGATCCCGACAACGACAAGGACGGCATCCTCGACGCACAGGACAAGTGCCCCAACGAGCCGGAGACCTACAACGGCTTCCAGGACGAGGACGGCTGCCCCGACAAGGGCAGCGTCATGATCGAGGGCAACAACATCATCATCCTGCACAAGATCAAGTTCAAGACGGCCTCGGCGGAGATCCTGCCCGAGTCGAACACGATCCTGGACGCGGTCTCGACGACGATCATCCACCACCCCGAGTTCACGCTCATGGAGATCGCCGGGCACGCCGACGAGCGCGCCGATCCCCTCTACAACCTGCGCCTCACGCAGGACCGCGTGAACAGCGTCATGGCCGCGCTCGTGCAGCGCGGCGTCGAGCGCGGCAAGCTCCGGAGCAAGGGGTACGGCGAGTACTGCCCCGAGGATCCCGCCCACAACGAAAAGGCGTGGGAGACCAACCGCCGCGTCGAGTTCAAGATCGTGAAGACGAAGGAGGGCCCCTCCGGCGTCGAGCTCGGATGCGCGAACGCGACGGCGAACGGCGTGAAGCCGGATGCGGTGCCGTAGGCGGGGGGGCGGGTAGGTAGGGCGTCGTCCCGTCGCTATCTACCCTGGTGGGGACTTCGTCCGCCTCATCGCTGCGCGACGAGCCTCCCCCGCATCGCTTACGCGACTCGTGCGGAGCACGAGGGGCGATGCGCGTTGCAGTTTGGGAAAGCTGCAACCAGCCACTAGGTGTGGTTGGAGAGATATGCAACTTTTTGGTTGCGTGTTTGGGCCGGCTTGGATATGCATCCTTTGGGTTGCGTATTTTGCTGGAGGTTGGGACATGGATCGGATTGAGAAGCGGTTTGTGCTGAAGGCGGTGCGGGGGCGGGTGTGGAGGGCGATTGCGGATTTTGAGCAGTTCGGGAGCTGGTTCGGGGTGAAGCTCGAGGGGGCGTTCGGGGTGGGCAAGGCGGTGCGGGGGAAGATTACGTACCCTGGGTTCGAGCACCTGACGATGGAGATGCAGGTGGAGAAGATCGAGCCGGAGCGCCTGTTTTCGTATAGGTGGCATCCGTATGCGATCGATCCGAAGGTGGACTATTCGAAGGAGCCGACCACGCTCGTCGAGGTCTCGCTGGAGGACGGCGAGGGGGGCACGCATGTCACCATCGTGGAGTCGGGGTTCGAGGGCATTCCGATCGCGCGCCGCGCCGAGGCGTTCCGCATGAACGACGGCGGGTGGGCCCAGCAAGCCGAGAGCCTGGCGGGGTATGTCGCGAAATCCCAGTAGTCGAGGCGGTGCGATCAAGCTCCGCGACGCGGCGCCGGTGTTCGCGGCGCTGGGGGACGAGACGCGCCTGCGTCTGGTGGGGCGTCTGTCGACCGAAGGGCCCCTGTCCATCGCGCGCCTCTCGGAGGACGCGCCCGTCACGCGCCAGGCGATCACCAAGCACCTGGAGGCGCTCGAGGGCGCGGGGCTCGTGCGGGGGACGAAGCACGGACGCGAGCGCATCTGGGACCTCGAGCCCAGGCGCCTCATGGCCGCGCGTCACGCGCTCGAGCAGATCTCCCACCAGTGGGACGCGGCGATCGGTCGGCTGAGGGCGTTCGTGGAGACCGAGTGAAGGTGCCGAAAGGGCGGCGGATCATGCGCGTGATCATCGGTCTCGTCGTGGCGTACGCCGCGCTCGTGCTCCTCGCGCGCCTCGTATGCCGGTCGTTCGTGTTTCCTGCGCCGAGGGTAGCGCGCGTCGTCGTGACCCCCGGCGCGTCGCTCGTGACGTTCCCCGCCGCCGACGGCGCGCCGGTACAGGCGCTGTCGATCCCTGCGACGGAGGGCGCGCGCACGGTGGTGGTCTTCCACGGAAACGGGGAGACGATCGACGCGAGCGACGGCCGCGCCTGGGCGCTGGCGAAGGGTGGCCTCGGCGTGCTGCTCGTCGAGTACCGCGGGTACGGCGCGAGCGACGGGGCGCCGACCGAGCAAGGTCTGTACGCCGATGGCGAGGGGGCGGTGCGCTACCTCGCTTCGCGGGGCGTTCCCGCCGAGAAGATCGCGCTCTGGGGGACGTCGCTCGGCACCGGGGTCGTCGCCGAGCTCGCGCGGCACCACGCGGTCGCGTCGATCGTGCTCGTCACGCCGTACACGTCGATGGTGGCGGTGGTGCAGAGTCACGTGCCGGTCTTGCCCGCCGCGCTCGTCGTTCGCGACGTCTTCGACACGCGCGCCAAATGCGCCGAGATCCACGCGCCGGCCCTCGTCGTGCATGGGGACGCGGACGGCGTCGTGCCGTTCTGGATGGGCAAGGCGGTGGCCGAGGCCATCTCGGGCGCGACGTTTCTCCGGGTGCCCGGCGGGGGCCACAACGATCTGTTCGCGCGGGACCCGTCGTTGCTCGCTGCGCTCGTCGCGCACCTTCAGCGATGAAAAATTCTGCTAGCGCGCGCAGCGGAATCCGATGAGGACGCTGCGGCGGGAGGCGAGCTCGAGCGAGCGGGTAGCCGACGCGTCGAGCGACGACATCTGCCAGCCGCCGCCGCGTACGACATGGGTGTCTGCGTCTCCGCCGGTGTCGGCGAGCCACTCGGCGACGTTGCCGAAGAGGTCGAGCACGCCGTTCGGCGAGGCGCCGTCCGGGAAGCTGCCGACGGGCGCGGTCGTCGGGAAACCGTCGCTGCCCTCGTAGAGCGGCCGGACGTCGACGCGGCTCTTCTTGCCCCAATCTACGCACTCGGCGCCGCAGCCGTTGAGCAGCCTGGCCGTCGCGGCCGCGGCTCCCCATGGCGCGTTTCCTGCCCCTTCGCTCGCGTCGCTCGCGCGTGCACCGCCGAAGGCGGCGCGCGACCACTCGGCGTCGGTCGGTAAGCGTTTGCCGCGCGCTTTGCAGAACGCCACCGCCATATCCCAGTCGATGCAGTTGACCGGGTGCTTCGCTCGGGCTTCGGGAGCGCGCGCGGTGCAGAGCGGATCGATGACGTCACGCTCGGGCTGCGCGATAGTGGCGCCTTCGGTGCGCTGCCCGGCGGGACGGCAGACCTGCGCGTCGGCGCACGGCCGGTAGTCCTCGACCGTGACCTCCGTGCGATCGATGCAGAATGCAGCTGTCGCCCCGCCGCTGGCGATGCGCGCCATTCCGTCCCCGCATGTGGGAACCGGCGCGGGGGCGGAGGCGGTGGTGGGCGGCAGCGAGGCGACCCTCGCCTTCTGCTTCTGCGCGTTTCGCAGCGCCAGGGTCGTCGCCGTGAGGAGTGCTGCAGCGACGAGCGCGGCAGCGAGCGCGAACCGGAGTGTGCTCCGGCGCGCCGGCCTGGCGGCGATCGGCGAGGGGTCCGGCGCGGTGGGGGCGACTCCGCGCCGCGCCGCGTCGCCCTCCTCGGCGGAGGACGGGGCCTCGACCACCACGCGCGGCGGCTCGTCCTTCATGGCGCGAACGTCGCGGCGCACCGGAAGCCGATGCCGTGGCTGCGCTTGGTCTGGGCATCGTGGTAGCGGAACGTCGGCCGCACCCACGCCGCCATCGCGCCGTTCCACGCGCCCCCGCGGATGACGCGCTCCTTGCCGCTCTCGGGCCCGCGGGGATCGGTCCGCTCGTCGGCGGTGTACGGCGCATACCAATCTTTGACCCACTCCCAGACGTTGCCGACGACGTCCTGGATTCCGTAGCGCGACTTTCCCGCCGGGAACGAGCCGACGGGGGCCGTCGTCGGGAAGCCGTCGTCGTCGGGGTACATCGCGCGGCCGATCCCGGTGGGGTCGAGGCGGTTCATCTTCCCCCAGTCGACGCACTCCTTGCCGCACGCGTTGAGGAGGCTCGCGCTCGGGAGCTCGTCGCCCCACGGGTATTTGCGGCCGTCGGGGCCGCGCGCCGCGTACTCCCACTCCGCCTCCGTCGGCAGACGCATCCGCTTGGCCGCGCAATAGGCCTCCGCCATGTCCCACGTCACGCAGTTGATCGGGTGCCGCGCGCGATCCTCGGGCGCGCGGACGTTGCACAGCGGATCGAACGCCTGTCTCTCGGCGGCGGTGATGCCGCGCCAGTCGTTGGTTTGTCCTGCGGGCCCGGCGGCGCCGGTATCCGAGACGGCAATGTAGTCCGCGACGGTCACCTCGAACGCGTCCATGCAGAAGGCCTCGCGGAGGACGACCCTGTGCGCCGGCCGCTCGAACTCGAAGTCCTCGCGATCGTCCGAGCCCATGTAGAAGGTGCCCGGCTGGATCAGGATCGCGCCCTTCGCGCACGTCGCTGCCGGTGGGGGCGATGGGGGCGTCGGTGATTGGGTTGCGCTGGGCTGCGCGCTGGGCGTCGCCCCGTCGGGGGCCGACGCGCGGAGCAGCACGAAGAAGCCGGCCATGCCGCCAACGAGGACGAGGGCAACGGCCCCGAGGCGGAGCGCGATCAGACCCGCGCCTCGCGCGACCGCCGCCGGGATGGGCTCGCTCGGCGCGACGTCGGGCCGCAACGCCGGCGGCGGCGTGAACGGGACAGCCACACGCGGGCCAGCGCCTTCGAGGGGCAACGTATCGCCCCGCCGCGGCGCGGCTGGACCTTCGCCGGCGACGAACGGCGGCGTATCGGTGGTGCCGACGCGCCGTAGCGGATCCATGTGCATCGCGCCGCGCAGCTCGTTCCAGAGCTCGCCCGCGGTCTGGTAGCGCTCCTGCGGGGAGACGGCGAGCGCCTTGCGGAAGACGGCCTCGACCTCGTCGGTCACGATGGCGCCGAGGGTGCGCGGCGTGGGCCTCACCTGCTTGTCCGTCGCCGCGTAGCCGGTCTGCGTGACCGAGCCGGAGGGGAGCCCCTCACGGCCCGTGAGCATCTCCCCCATCACGAGTGCCAGCGCGAAGACGTCGGTCCAGGGCCCCGTCGGCCCGTGCGCGCGCGAGAACTGCTCGGGCGTGCCGTACGTCGGCGTGAACGACGTCGGGCTGTTCGTGCGCTCGAACGCGCTGGCCATCGTCTGCGCGTCCTGGACGACCTTCGCGATCCCGAAGTCCAGCAGCTTGAGCGGGCACGCGCCCTCCCGCGCGTCGCCGAGCACGAAGACGTTCGCCGGCTTGATGTCTCGGTGCGCGATGCCCTTGCGGTGGGCGAGCGCCAGCGCGGTGACGACCGGCTCGAGCAGCGTCACGACCTGCGCCAGAGTGCGAGGCGGCAGCCCGCGCGCGCTCTCGTCGGCGAGGACGGCGTCCAGCGTCCGCCCCTCGAGCCACTCGAGCACCATGTAGGGTGCGCTGAGCCCCGCGTTGGTCGTCAGCGACCCGACGTCGCGTGCCTGGCAGATCGCCGCCGACCGCGCGGAGAGATCGGCCAGGAGCGTGCTCTCGTGGATGAACGCGTCGAGCAGCTGCGTTCGCTCGGACGCCGAGAAATTCGCGAGGCCCGAGAACACCTTGATGGCGACCGGTCGCTTCCAGATGAGGTGCGTCGCCTTGTAGACCACCGCGTAGACGCTTGCGCCGACGACACGCTCGACCGTGTACTTGCCGGCGATCGTCGTTCCGATCAGGTCGAGCGGATCGGCGGCTCCCATGGTCGTCCTGACCGAAACGGTCTTCCTAGTGGCCCCTCAGGAACTCGAGGCAGGCGCGATCCTTGAGTCCGTCGCACGCGGCCTTGAGCAGGCGAACGTCGTCGCTGCTGCCCCCACCCTTCGCAACGATGGGCATGAGCAGCGCCTTTGCCTGCGAGGGGTTGTTGGCAAGGAGCGCTTCACGCGCCTGCTCGGTGACGCTTTTCTTTGGCGGCGGCGTCGGCGTCGGCGTCGGGACCGGGGGCGGCGGAGTCGTGTCGGCCGTCGGTGGGGGCGGGGTCGGGAGCTTGCGCACCGTGCCGGGTGGGGGGATGGTGGGCGGATCGCGCTGGGTGACCGTCGCGGTCACCGGCACGCTCGGCACAGTGACGACCGGCGCGGACGCCGACGGCACCGCCGTCGGTTTGTCCAGCGCCGCCAGCGCGTCACTCGCGCGCACGCGCAGCGGGTGGTCGGCGCGGAGCAGGCCGTCGGTCGCTACACGGTTCAGGATCTGACGCTTGGCGGCCGGCTCGAGCTCCTTGTCCGCGTGCGTGAGCTGGTCCTGCGCCCAGCGCGCCTCGATCGCGACGAACTCCGGCGACTGCTTCATCGCGTCGGTCGTGACATCGACCGCGAGCTTCGAGTGCGCCCCTTCGAAGTCGCCCTTGTCCGCGAGCGCGCGGGCCGCGTCTACCGCGGTCTGATCCTTCGACAGCGGCGAGTCGTTCGTGATCGGCTGAGGCGGCTGCGAAGGCGGCTTCCGCATCCACGCGACGTACGCGACTCCCAGGAGCACGACGGCGAAGACCACGCCGATGAGACCCATGACGACCACGTTGGACCGCCGCGCGGCCTTTGGCGGCACCGCGCGATCGCCGATCGCCGCGAGCTGCTGGCTGTCGTTCACTCCGGGGAGGAAGATCTGCCCGGCCCCGACGAACTTGAACTTCACGTCACCCAGCTCGATGATGTCTCCCGCTTCGACGATGCCGCGTTTGAGCTCCGCGGAGTTGACGCGCACGCCGTTGGACGAGCCCTTGTCGACGATCTCGTAGCGCGACTCCCCGAGCAGGTGGATCTCGCAGTGCAGGCGCGACACGGAGTTGTGGTTGACGCTGATCGTCGCGTCCTCGGCGCGGCCGACGGTGAGCCGCTCGCGATCGAGCGGGTACTCGGCGCCCGGCGTCGGCCCTGCCAGCATGACGAGGCGGTTCGGCCGCTCCATCAGCGTCACGCCGCGGTTCGGGAGGCTCGCGGGGATCGTCGTCTTCGAGTCGGCGCTGATCGCCGGCACCGCCGTCGGCGCTTCGACGACCTGGTCGTCTTGCAGCACCATCCGGTAGTCGCCGATCTGGATCAGATCGCCGTGGATCAAGTCCTGCGCGTTCGCGACGCGGAGCCCGTTGACGTAAACGCCGTTGTAGCTCGTGAGATCTTCGAGCGAGTAGGACGTACCCGTCCCCGCGCCGTTGGCCTTCTTGCGATGGAGCTTCGCGTGCTCGCGCGAAACATTCCGCTCGGTCAGGCGAATGGTATTCCCCTCCTTGCGCCCGACCGTGTAGTCGTCGCGCGTGAGCGGGACTACGGTCCGCTTGCCTTCGTCGTCCTCGATGACCAGCTTCCACATAGGGTCTGCGTGCGATCGCCTTCCGGGACAATACCGAAAATCGTGAGCGAGAACGGCGGTACAAGACGCGCCTTGGAGGATTCCAAGAACGCCGGGAGGAAGTCTACCGACCTCCGGAGCACCCTGGCAACGGCCTACGTGTACGGGCGTGGGTTCATTGTCGTCCTGCTGGTCATTGCGGCGGCCATCGGGTGCGCTCCCACCTGGAGGGGCTCGGTGGGCGCGGTCCTGGGGAAAGACAACCGAACCGGGCGGGTATTTGTGCGGGACGCCCCTCCTGGAATGCCGGCCGAACGGGCGGGAATTCGCCCTGACGACGAGCTTACGGCGATCGACGACGCTCCGGTGGGGAAGATGACGCCCGAGCAGGTCCACGAGAAACTAGCGGGGGACGTCGGATCGAAGGTGAAGCTCACCGTCCGGCGTGCCGGGGAGGCCTCCAAGGACGTCGTCCTCGAGCGTGGTCCCCTCCGGGGAGAAGCCAAATAGTGGGGGGGTTGACGCGTGACACATTCGAACTTATGTATCACGTCGTGACACAGACCAACGAAGACCCCGGCAACAAGAGCGCGGAGGATGCCGCCGAAGCGGCGAGCCTGGAGGGCGACGCCAAGAAGGAGCGTGTACTCCACACCCGGGTCCCCGCCGTGCTGGAGCGCGAGTTGAAGCGGTTCGCCGAGAACCTCCGCGTTCCGGTCTCCAACCTGGTGCGGACGATCCTGGAGGATGCCCTCGACGTCGCCGGCGCGGCCAGCGAATCGGTCGAGGACCGATTGAAGCGCGCCGCCGATGGGCTCGAGGCCCAGCGCGAGCGCCTCAAGAAGAAGATGCACGCCGATCCGCTGGCCCACGTGTTCGGGTTCCAGGCGATCACCCTCGCGCAGCGCGCCGCATGCGCGCGATGCCGCCGCGACATGGAGCCCGGCGAGCACGCCCACCTCGGCCTCACCGACGAGCCTCCGACCCGCGCGCGCCCGCCGCGCATCTTCGTCTGCGACGCCTGCGTTCCCCACAAATAATCACCGCCCACGAAAATCGCCGACGGTCACAACCGCTCGCGGCGCGTCGCCGCGGGACACAGGAGAATTGCGTCATGAACCAGAACCCCACGACACCAGAAGCCAAGATCACCATCGAAGACATGCCCGCGAAGGACGAGAGGAGGGAGCCGGCGACGCTGGTCGACGCGATCTTCGACATCGGCCTCACCTGGGCGACGCACGGCCTGAAGGTGGCCAAGGGCGCGCTCGAGGCCAGCGGCAAGACGCTCGACACGACGGCGAAGACGCTCGACCGCCTCGCCGACGAGCTGTCCAAGAAGGACGGTCACCAGGCGAAGTAGAGCGTTGGCGATGAGGCGTCAGCCGAGTCGCTGCGGCTCGCCGGAAGGGAGCAGCGCGATCAGCGCATCGCGCGCGGCGTCCACGCGGGCGACGTCACGCCCGTCGAAGGTGAGCTTCGTCTTGTAGGACGGGTCGAGCCATTTCGGGTACGAGCCGACGTCGACGTCGGGAAAGCGCGCGACGACGTCGTCGAGCAGGGGCTTGAGATCCCCCTCGTCCATTCGCGTGTAGACCGCACGCGATACGAACGGCGGCGCGCCGTCGCCGATGCGCGCCACGACGACGGGGAGTTTCATCCGGAAGACCTCGGGGATGCCTGGCATCACCCAGGTGTTCTCGATGCGGACGGTGGGCCAGCGCACCTCCTCGGTCGCCTCCAGGTGCGCCCCCTCCGGGATCAGCGCCATCCGCAGGTGACCGGGGGTGATGCGCTCGCCGTAGTGGTCGCGGAGCATCTGCTCCATGGGGGCCGACACGACCACCCCGACCCCGAAGGCCGCGGCGACCGCCTCGATCGTCACGTCGTCGTGCGTCGGTCCGACGCCGCCCGACGTGAAGAGCCAGTCGTGCGCCTGCGAGAGCGCCCGCACCTCGCGGGAGATCTCGTCCTTGTCGTCGAGGATGGTGACGACCCGGCGGAGCTGCACCCCCAGCGCCCGGAGCGTACGCGCGAGGACCGCGACGTTTGCCTCTTCGACCTTGCCGGACAGGAGCTCGTTGCCGATGACGAGCGCGGCGGCGGTCTTTGCCCGCGGTTCTTCCACCCGCCGAGCATAGAGCACCCAAAACCGTTGCTCTACACCCTCTGGCGGCTGCGGGTCCCTCCCGCCGTCTGCCCGTTCCGGCCAAACGGCTCCGCTCCTTGCCGGAATTGCGGCCTGGTGAGGGGGGCCGTAGTAAGATCTTCGGTGAGTATGCGTAAGCTCCTCGTCGTCGAAGACTCCGCGGCGGCCCGCGCGCTGGTGCGATCCATCCTGGAGGACCCGGTCTTCGCGGACCGCTACGGCGGCTGCGAGGTCGTGGAGGCCACGTGCGGGTTCGACGCCATGCGCCTTTTGCCCCGCGGCAAGTTCGACCTCATCATCACCGACATCAACATGGCCGACATCAACGGCCTCGAGCTCATTCACTTCATCCGGAAGAGCGAGCACCACCGCACGACGCCGCTCGTCATCATCTCGACGCAGGCGACCGAGCGGGACGTCGACCGCGGGCTCGCGCTCGGGGCCAACGCGTACGTCGCGAAGCCATTCACCCCCGACGAGCTTCGCGGCACCATCGGCGGGCTGCTCGACAAGGGCGCCTGAGCGATGGCGGAGCTCGGCGGGGGACGCGGCGACGGCGGCGACAAGGCGCGCGAGGAGTTCTTCTCCGAGGCGCAGGAGATCGTCGACGGGCTGAGCCGCGATCTCTTGCTGCTCGACCAGGTGGTGAAGCGGAAGAGCAGCGACCCAGAGCTCGTGAACGACGTCTTCCGCGCCGTGCACACGATGAAGGGGCTCTCCGGCCTCTTCGGGGCGACGATGATGAGCGGGCTCTCCCACGAGCTCGAGGACTTGCTGGACGATCTGCGCCTCGGGCGGATCGAGCTGTCCGAGCCGGTGCTCGATCTGCTCTTCCAGTCGGTGGAGCTCTACGGCCGCATCCTGTCGGCGGTCAAAGGCGACGGGCCCGAGCCCGCGACCGAGGTGAAGGCCTTGCTCGTCAAGCTCGGGCAGGTGTCCCAGCAGCGCGAGGGGGGCGGCTCCAGCTTCGTCGCGCAGTACGAGCTCGACCCGGGGCTCCTCGGGGTGCTCACCGAGTACGAGGAGCACCGCCTCCGCGCGAACATCCAATCCGGGCTCTCCCTCTTCCGGATCCACGTGCAGTTCTCGCTCGCGTCAATCGACTCGGCGCTCGACGAGCTCAAGGCCCGCGCCAAGCCGCACGGGGAGATCATCACGTACCTGCCCACGGGCACCGGCGGCGACATCGAGACCATCGAGCTCGAGATCCTGCTCGCGAGCCGCGCGGCGATCGAGGTCTTGCGCGGGTCGATCAGCGGCCCGAACATCTCGATCGACGAGGTGCGCCGTCGCGACGAAGGCCCGGTGTCGGCCATTCCGTCGGGGCCGCCGTCGGCCGACTCCGGCTCGATGCCGTCGATGCCGCCCGCCCCGCTCCTCGATGTGGGGGCGCACCGCGACCCCGACTCGCGGAACAAGCAGCGCGCGACGGTGCCGCCGCAGGTCCTCTCCGCCTCGCTCGCGCCGGCGCTGCAAGGAGCGCAGGGCGGGCGCGACCTCTCCCTGCGCTCGATCAGCCAGACCGTCCGCGTCGACATCCGCAAGCTCGATCACCTGATGAACATCGTCGGCGAGCTGGCGATCGTGCGCACCGTGATGCTGAGGCTGACCGAGCGCGCCCGCGGCCGCGCGGAGTGGCGTGACCTCTCCGTAGAGCTCCAACGGATGCACCGCACGTTCGATCGGCACCTCATGCAGATGCAGAACGGCATCCTCGAGGTCCGCATGGTCCCGCTCGGCCAGGTCTTCGACAAGCTGGCGCGCATCGTCCGGCAGCTCTCGCGCGAGCACGACAAGCAGGTGAACCTCGTCATCACCGGCGCCGAGACCGAGATCGACAAGCTCATCGTCGAGGAGCTCTCCGATCCGCTGATGCACATGATCCGCAATGCCATCGATCATGGCATCGAGGACAAGGACGAGCGCATGCGCGTCGGCAAGCCGCCGGTGGGCACGATCGCGCTCAACGCCTTCCAGAAGGGCAACCACGTCGTCCTCGAGATCGAAGACGACGGCAAGGGCATGAGCCCCGCGGTGATCATCGCCGCAGCGCTCCGTCGTGGCCTCGTGAGCGAGTCCGAGGCTCGCGAGATGAGCCACAAGGAGATCCTCGCCCTCGTTTTCCAGCCCGGGTTCACCACCCGCGATGACGTGACCGCCCTCTCCGGGCGCGGTGTTGGGATGGACATCGTCAAGACCAACATCAGCAAGCTCGGCGGCGTCGTCGACATCACGAGCGACATCGGCATCGGCACGAAGATGACGATCACGCTTCCGATCACGCTCGCGATCATCAGCGTGCTGATGCTCGAGGTAGCCGGTCGTACGTTCTGCATGCCGCTCGCCAGCGTCGAGGAGGCGATCGTCTTCGACGATGCGATGATCAAGACGTTCGAGGGCCGCGAGGTCATGACGCAGCGTGGTGCGACGCTGCCGATCGTTCGTCTCGCGAAGCTGTTCCACCTCGAGGGATGGCGTCCTGGCGTCTGGATCAACGAGACGGCCGCCACGCCGAAGCCGCCCGAGGTTCGACCCGGTCGCAAGGCCAAGACCTACTGCATCGTCGCGAGCGTCGCCGACCGTCGCGTC
>JANYHK010000071.1 GCA_025359105.1 Myxococcales bacterium
CGACGAAGCGGGCCGTGCACGCGTGCATGTTCTCGACGTGGCGCTGTAGCTCGTCAACCGAGACGTCGTCGTCCATGGCCGGATGGTAGCGCAGCGCTATACCAGACGCGGCGCGTCACGATTTCAAATTAGGACAGTGCCTCACGGGACACCCCTCGCACCGTCCGGGACGGTCGCCCGCGGCGTCCGTCTCGCGAATCTTCGCCGTTCACGCGTGGCACGCACCGTGAAACGCGGGGGGGCATGCGCAATCCCGTTGTCCGCCTCGCCGCACTCTTCTGGCTCGTCGTCGCGTCGCTCTCGCCGGCCCGCGCGCGCGCCGACTGGCCCGTCGATCACGAGCTCGATCGCGAAGATCTCGTCGTGACGGGCGCCCGGCGCGCGGGCTCGTCCGATCTACGGGGGAGGAGCTGGATCTCCCTTGCCGCGTTCGAAAGCGTCTTCTCCCACCGGCGTGACTTCGGCGTCCTCGCGGTCGTGGGCATCGCGCTCGATCGCATCGCGACGGGTCCCGTCCACGCGCTCACCGACCGTCCGACTCCGACCCCGACGCCGACGCCGACGCCGACCCCGACCCCGACTCCGACCCCGACGCCGACCCCGACCCCGACCCCGACTCCGACTCCGACTCCGACCCCGAGGCGCGCTCCGACCTTCCAACTCGAGCCCTCCCTCGCCCGCGCGACCGTCGCGGCGGCGTGGCGGGCGGTGGGCCTCGGCGTCGACGACGCGAAGCTCGACGCGATCGTCTCGCGCGCGCGGCAGAGCGCCGCGCTCCCGGAGACCCGTCTCCGAGCGATGCGCCTCGTGAACGCGTCGGGCCACGTCGACACGACCTCCACGTCACCCGACGTCCGCACTTACGACTCCGCCGGCGCCAACCTGTGGCTCGAGGCCCGGCTCACCTGGCACCTGGACCGTCTCCTCTATGCGGACGACGAGCCGACCCTCGAGCGTGTCCGCCTCGAGCGGATCGATGCCCGGGGCCGCGTCGCCGCGAAGATCATGGAGGCGCTCTTCCAGTGGCAGCGCGCCCTCCTGGACGCGAGAGAGGCCCCCCCGGGCACGCGGGAGGAGGTCGACGCGCGCGCTCGGGTCCTCGAGGCCGAGATCGTCCTCGACGTCCACACGGCGGGCTGGTTCACCCGCGCTGCGCGCCTGGCGCCGCCCCCCCGCGGACCGACTTGACCGCGCACGGCGGTGGCGGTACTTCATGCGCCAAATGCTCTCCGAATCACGGGAAACGCTCGCAGACCTCCAAAGGCGCCTCACGGTGCTAAGGGGGCATCTTTGACCTCCCGAAGCTGAAGGAGGACATCGACAAGCTCGGCGAGCAGACGCTCGTGCCCGGGTTCTGGGAAGACTCGAAGAAAGCGCAGGCGCTCACCCGCAAGCGTTCGGGCTTCGAACGCACGGTCACGTCGTTCGAGAAGCTCTGGCGCGAGGTCGACGACGCGAAGGTCTTGCTCGACCTGGGCGCCGAAGGGGGTGACGACGCGACCGTCGCCGAAGCCGAAGCGCTGATCCCTGCCCTCGAGCACAGCGTCCGTCAGGCCGAGCTGAACCGCATGCTGAGCGGTCCGGTCGATCACGCGAACGCGATCATCAGCATCCACCCCGGCACCGGCGGCACCGACGCCAAGGACTGGGCGGCGATGCTCCAGCGGATGTACCTGCGCTGGTGCGAGAAGCACGGCTACAAGACCGAGATCATCGACTTTCAGGAAGGGGACGAGGCCGGCATCGACGGCGTCTCGTTCACCGTGGCCGGCGATCACGCCTTCGGCTACCTGCGGAGCGAGATCGGCGTCCACCGCCTCGTGCGCATCTCCCCCTTCGACGGCAACGCCCGGAGGCAGACGGCCTTCGCTGCCGTGGAGGTGAGCGCCGACATCGACGACGAGGTCGACATCGTCGTGAAAGACGAAGACCTCGAAACCACGACGATGCGCGCGGGCGGCAAGGGTGGGCAGAACGTCAACAAGGTCGAGACGGCGGTGCGCATGCGGCACCTCCCGTCAGGGATCATGGTCGTGTGCCGCGCGGAGCGCTCGCAGCTGCAGAACCGGCGAATGGCCCTGAAGATGCTCAAGGCCAAGCTCTACGAGCTCGAGATGCTGAAGCGCGAGGAGCAGGCCGCGCAGTACCAGGCCGGCAAGAGCCAGATCGCGTGGGGGAGCCAGATCCGCAGCTACGTCCTCGCGCCGTACCGGCTCGTGAAGGACGTGCGCACGGCGCACGAGACGGGGAACGTCGACGCCGTGCTCGACGGCGAGCTCGATCCATTCATCGAGGCGTACCTCCTCGCGGCGTCCGGCGGCACCTTGAAGAAGGGCGGCGTTGCAGAAGAGGCGGAGGCCTAGGTGCGGAGCGTGCTCCGGCTGCTCCTCTGCGCGCTGGCGTGCACGCTCACCAACGCGTGCGGCGGCGGCAACGCGGCCGACCGGCCGATCGTCATCAAGCCCCTGCCCGCGGCCCCCATCGACAAGGCCGTCGCCCCCGGCTGGGTGGCGATCGACGAGTCGGACTTCTTCGCGCGCATCCCGACCGGCTACCAGCGCCGTGACTCCGTGTCCGACGCGGGACCGGCCCTCGTGTGGGTGGCGACGAAAGACGGCGTCACCTTCACCGTGGCGCGCCGCCCCCTGGGCGCGGACGCGCAGAGCGACACCGAGCGGGCGTTCGACGCGGCCGCGACCACCTTCTTCCGTTCGTGCCGTGGGGCGCGCGTGCGCATGGAGCACGCCGACACGCTCGAGCACAAGACGGTCACGGTGGACGGCAGCTGCGGCGCGAGCAAGCCCGCGATGGGGCAGATCCACATCCGCGGCGGCAACCTCTACGAGCTCTACATCGTGGTGGACAGCGGCGGCGCCCAAGCCGAGACCGAGGAGCTGCGCGGGTTCTTCCGCGCGTTCCGCGTGAAATCGTCGTAAAAGAAGCTGCGATCCCACCATGGCCCAAGAACGCGAGAGCAACGTCCCCGACACCGAGAAGAGCGCCGCCGCGCACAGCGCCGAGCAAACGCTGATCGACGCGCGCACCGCCAAGGCCGACCGTGTGCGCGCGCGCGGCCCCGGACACAACCCGTTCGCCAACGACGTCGTCCCCCGCCTCGGCGGCACGACGCTCGACCTCGGCGAGGCGCGCGCCCGCGCAGCGGGAGCCAAGGTCGACGGGAAATACGTCGAAGACAAGGTGCGCGCCGCGTGCGGCAGCCAGCTCGTACACGTGCGCGGCCGGGTAATCGCGTTCCGTTCGACCGGCGGCCTGTCGTTCCTGCGTCTCCGCGATCACACAGGTGAGATGCAGCTCTTGGTGAGCGAGGCGGTGATCGGCGAGGGCTATGCCGCGCTCGAAGATCTGGACGTCGGCGACTTCGTCGAGGCCGAGGGAGAGCTGACCGCCAGCAAGCGCGGGGAGCTGTCGATCGAGCCCAAGCGCGTGCGCCTGCTCACCAAGGCCCTCCGCCCCCTCCCCGAGAAATGGCACGGCCTCACCGACGTCGAGACCCGCTACCGCCAGCGTTACGTCGACCTCGTCGCCAACCCCGAGGTCGCCGACGTCTTCCGCGCCCGCACGCACATCGTCCGCGCGACGCGAAAGATCTTCGACGACCGCGGCTTCCTCGAGGTCGAGACCCCCTCGATGCACACGCTCATCGGGGGCGCGGCGGCGCGGCCCTTCGTCACGCACCACAACACGCTCGATATGCAGCTCTTCATGCGCATCGCGCCGGAGCTGTTCCTGAAGCGCCTGGTGGTCGGCGGATTCGACCGCGTGTACGAGCTCGCCCGCTGCTACCGCAACGAGGGGATCAGCACGCGCCACAACCCCGAGTTCACGATGCTCGAGTTCTACTGGGCCTATGAGACCTACGAAGGTCTCATGAACTTCACGGAGGTCCTCCTCCGCGGCATCGACGCCGCGCTCGCCACGGCGATGCCGGAGCGCCACGTGACGTGGGCCGCCACGCGCCCGTTCACACTGACCGAGCCCTTCGCCCGGGTGCCGATGGAGGCCGCCGTCCGCGCCGCCGCCAACGTGACGAAGATCCCCGAGTGGAAGGACGCCGACCTCGTCCAGCTGCTCCGCGCCGATTTCGTCGACCACATCAAGCCGTGGTCCAAGGCGTCTGCGCGCGCCAAGGCCATCGACTGGAGCAACTTCAGGAAGGGCCTCTCCAAGTGCGACAACGACGGCGAGCGCCTTTTCGCCTGCTACGAGTACGTCGCCGAGCCGTTCTTGCCCGAGGATTACCGCAGCCCCGACGGCAAACAGAGCCTGCCCGTCTTCGTGAAGGACTACCCGTTCGAGGTGTCTCCCCTCGCCCGCCGGAATGACGCTCGCCCTGCCCTGGTTGATCGGTTCGAGCTCTTCGTTCACGGCAAGGAGCTCTGCAACGCCTTCAGCGAGCTGAACGATCCCGTCGACCAGGCCTCGCGCTTCCGTGATCAGGTGGACAAGAAGGCCAAGGGGGCCGAAGAGACGATGGACTACGACGAGGACTACGTGCGCGCGCTCGAGCACGGCATGCCACCGGCCGCTGGCTTCGGCATGGGGATCGATCGCCTCGTCATGATGCTCACGGGCCAGCCCTCCATCCGGGACGTCATCCTCTTCCCGCTGCTCCGCAAGGAATCCTAGTGCTGACGCGAACCCAGCTCGGTACGGTCGCCGCAGTCATCGCCTTCGGCTTCGCGCTCCTCGTGTGGCGCGCGTGGGTGGACATCCGGCAAGGCCGGCGGGGTCGCTTCGCGCTCGACGTGTTCGGCGCGGTCCTGGGGATCGCCGTCGGCGTGTTCGCGTACGTCCGCTACTACGGGGGCGCGCTCGGGGTGCAGAAGCACGCCACCGTCGCCGGGCACGCGTTCTCCAACAAGGAGACGATCCTCAGCGCGGTGCTCCTCGGCGGATCGACGATCTTCGTCGTCCTCGTCATGTTCGCGGCGCTTCCCCTCGTCATGGATCGAATGGAGGGGCGCACGTTCGTCTCCTTCGTGGCGACGCGGCACGTCCGCAGCCAGAAGAGCGGCTTTTTGACGGTCATCAGCGTGCTCTCCATCTGCGGAGTCGCGATCAGCTCGTGCGCGCTCTCGTCGGTCGTCAGCGTCATGGGCGGCTTCAGCCAGGATTTGAAGCGGAAGATCCTCGGCAACAACGCGCACATCGTCATCGACACGACGAGCCAGACGGCGTGGAGCGACTCGGCGGGGGTGCTCTCCCGCGTGCGCGCGCTGCCCGGCGTCTCGGGAGCAACCCCGGTCGTTCACGGCGAAGTGATGATCTCGAGCCCGTCCAACCTCGCCGGCGTCATCGTCCGCGGGATCGACCCGACCAGCATCCGCAGCGTCATCGAGCTCGGGAACAACATCGACGTCGGCTCGTTCGACTACCTGGCCGATCCGGAGAAGCTGCGACACCTCCCGGCCGACGAGGTCATCGGCATCGGCCCCGGCGGTGAGCGCTACCTGAAGGGGGCCGATCTGCCGAGCCTCCCCGACGATCTCGATCCCATCGTGCGCGACGCGATCGCCGCGCCGCCGCTCCGCCCTGCGATCATCATCGGCCGCGAGCTCGCCAAGACGCTCCACGTCTACGTGGGGGACGAGGTCACCCTCGTCTCGCCCCTCGGCGACCTTGGGCCGATGGGCGTCATGCCGCGCACCAAGAAGTTCCGCATCGCCGCCATCTTCTACAGCGGCATGTACGAGTACGACGCGAGCCACGTGTACACGACGATCGACGTCGCCCAGCAGTACTTCGCGACCGACGGGAAGATCAGCGCGATCGACGTCAAGGTAGAGGACGCGGAGCGCGCGGAGCTCATGACGCCGATCGTGGAGGCCGCCGTCGGCCGCAGCGAGCTGCGCGTGCGCGACTGGCGCGAGATGAACAAGAACCTCTTCAGCGCGCTGAAGCTCGAACGGTTCGCGACCTTCATCATCCTGTCCATCGCGATCATGGTCGCGAGCTTCTGCATCATCTGCACGCTGCTCCTGATGGTGACGGAGAAGGGGCAGGAAATAGCGATCCTGAAGGCGCTCGGCGCGAGCGACGGAGACGTGCGCAAGACGTTCATGACCGAAGGCGTCATCATCGGCGCGATAGGCACGGTGTTCGGCGTAGGGACCGGCCTCGCCCTGTGCACCGGCCTCTCGTGGTTCGGGCTGCGGCTCGATCCCGACGTCTACTACATCGACCGGCTCCCCATCTCGGTGAGCGGCCTCGATTTTCTCGTCGTCGCGCTCGCGGCGCTCACGATCTGCACGCTCTCGACCATTTACCCCGCGCACGCCGCGTCGAAGCTCCGTCCGGTGGACGGGCTGCGGTTCGGTTGACCATGTGCTACCAGGAGGCCCCGTGACAGCCGAACCGAAAGTCCTCGTCCGCGCAACGGACGTGCGGAAAGCGTTCCAGCACATGGGCCGCACCCTCGAAGTGCTGCGAGGGATCGACCTGGAGATCCGCGAGCGCGAGATCCTCGCGATCGTCGGTCAGTCGGGCGCGGGGAAATCCACGTTCCTCCACTGCGTCGGGACGCTCGACGTGCCGACGAGCGGCTCGCTCAAGGTGGCCGACGAGGAGCTCACCGGGATGTCGAACGCGCGCCTCGCGGATCTGCGAAACCGCACGATCGGCTTCGTGTTCCAGTTCCACCACCTCTTGCCCGAGTTCAACGCGCTCGAGAACGTCATCATGCCTGGCCTCATCCAGGGGCGGAGCAAGCGCGAGATGGAGCCGCGTGGCAATGCGCTGCTCGAAGAGGTCGGTCTCAAGGACCGCATCTCGCACCGCCCGGGCGAGCTGTCCGGTGGCGAGCAGCAGCGCGTGGCCCTCGCGCGTGCGCTCATCCTCGAGCCGAAGCTCATCCTGGCGGACGAGCCGACCGGCAACCTCGACAGCGCCACGAGCGACTCGATCCACGACCTCTTCTTCGCGATCAACGAGGCGCGCGGCACCACGATCGTGGTCGTCACCCACAACAAGGAGCTCGCGCAGAGCATGCCGCGCGTCGTCACGCTGAAGGACGGCAAGGTCGAGCGGGACGAGATGCGCGGCGAGGGCTCGCGCGCCGCGAAGCCGGTGCCCGCCGCCGCAGAGACGGCCTGACGCCGGCATACACCGCCCCACCGGAACGCGCCGCCGAACACGCAAGCGCGGGCCGCGCGGACGCGCGGGAGTAGGCTGGAGGGGATGGCCCTGGCGTTGTCGGAGACCGCGAAGCGGAGGGTCCGGCTCGCGCTCGTTTTCCTGGCGGCGTTCGGTGTGCAGTTCCTCCTGCGAAAGGGGCTGCTGTCCGGGGTGCCGCTGCCGCGAGGGATGCTCTACCCGCTCGTCATGGGGTACGGGATCACGCTCTACGTCTCGATGCTCATCGTCATCCTGTCGTTCGTTGGTCGCGCGCTGGGAATGAGGAAGGGCTCGTGGGCGCTCGCGGGGCGCTACCTGCCTACGCTCGTGCACAAAGTGCTGCACTGGGTCCCTGGCGGGCTGTGGTTTCTCTTCACGGGCGTGCTCCTCGTGAAGCGCTCGCTGCCGGCGCTCTTCACGGGGCACGCCCCTGCGTGGCTCTACGGGCAAGAGGCCGGTGCGCTCCTCGCCGCCCTGGGAATGACGGCGCTCGCGCGCTTCGCGATCAAGCGCGCGACGTCGGCGAAGATCGAGGCGGAGCCGCCGTCAGCTCCCCTCGATCCCACCGAAACCATATTCTCCGCGGTCGCCGTGACGAACACGACGCGGTCCCTCGTCGTGCTCCTCGCGATCCTCCCGGTCGCGTTCGTGACCGCGATGATTCAAATCGTGAGCATCGGCCAGGCCGGCGTCGCCGCGGCGGTGGCCGCGTACGTCGCGACCACGTTCGGATCGATCGCGGTCCTCCGTCGCGTTTCGCGCATCAAGGTCGGCATCGACGGCGTGTACGTCATGGGCTCGGGCCCCGCGAGGTTCTACGCGTGGTCGAGCGTCGACGCCGTGAAGTTCGAGGGCGTCGACATCGTCCTTCGGCGGCGCGACAAGGTCGTGCTGCGGCTGCAGCTGCACGACACCGAGAGATCGCAGAGCGACGCACTCGTGGCTCGGTTCGCCGAGGCGATGGCCAACGCGGAGCGCGCCCGGAACGACGCATCGCACGTCCACGCGGCGCATGCCGTGAGCGCCGCCGCCGCGGGCAACGATCGCTTCCTCGCCTCGACGCACGGCGCGTCGGACTACCGCCAGGCGGCCGTGCCGCGCGAGCAGCTCTGGGAGGTCGTCGAGGGCGCCGCCGCCGAGCCCTCCGCGCGCGTCCTCGCCGCCGAAGCGCTCGCGACGACCGCGATGGACCGAGACGAGCGCGCGCGCCTGCGCGTGGCCGCCGAGCACTGCGCGGAGCCGAAGGTCCGCGTAGCGCTCGAGCAGCTGCTCGACGACGACGACGCGGTCGCCGCCGCGGACGAGAAAGTGCGCCCCCTCACGTTTGGGTGAAACGTGAGCGAAGCTCCGCGCTACTTCGTCTGCGGTGCGCCGGGCAGGCAGAAGCCCGTCATCGTGTTGCACTGCGCGCCGGAGATGCAGTCGTTCTGCGTCTGGCAGGGGAACGCGCATTTTCCGTACTGCGTGTTGCAGTGCGCCAGGCCGCAGCCCGAGTCGTTCTGGCAGGGAAGCGCCATCGCGTTGGGCGTCGCGAGCCCGCCGCCCGCCGCAGGGCCAGGAGCAGGGCCGGGATTCATCGTCGGGGCCGGAGCCCCGGTGGGCTGCGGCTGCGGGTAACCCCCACCGCCGCCGTAGGGCTGCGGCTGCCCGCTGTTGACCATGGTGCCGGGCGGCGGCTGCGCGGTGTTCGGTTGCGGGGTCTCATCCTTTTTTGCACACGCCGCGATCAGGATGGCAACGGCCGCGAAGGAAATGAGCGTCTTGCGATTCATGGTGACCTCGTAGGGAAGTTGCTGACCGGGGCGAAGGGTAGCGCGTTCCGGGCCCCGGCGTATCGATCGTCTAGACCTCCTCGGTCTCCTCGCGCCGGGGCGACGTCCGCGAGATCTGCGGTATACCGGACCGCTACCAGCGCGCGATGACGGTGCTGGGCGTGATGTGCGCCTCGCACTTGTCGACGCTCACCTCGACGGGCAAAGTCATGCTGCCGGTCGGCTCGTGCGACTTGACCTCGACGCGAGGGACGACTTGCTCTGGCCGGAGCGCGCGGAGGACCTCGGGCGGGCACACGAGGCGCACGTCCACCTCGGCGGGCTGCGTCTTGCCCTTCGGGGGGCCGACGACGGCGACCGCGAGCTTGGTGAACGGCCGTTCCACGATCTCACGTGTGATCTCGAGCGCGACCTTCACGCTCGGCACGTCGTAGGAGAGCTGCGCCTGCGGCTTGTCGATCGCGAGCTGCTTCGACACGATGCCTTCACCGAGGCCGTTGACGTCGAACGCCTCCGCGCGCGCGAACTGCAGCGTCATCACCGCCGTCTTCGGGCCCTTCACGCGCACGTCGTGCGGCTCGGGCTTGGGCGCTCCCTTCACGACATACCCCGGCGCCGGCGTCCCGACGACGGAGACCTGGATGGGGACGTCGCGCTCGACGCGGTCCTCCCAGACGAGATCGATGGCCGGCGGGTCGACCTGCTCGACGTGCACGCCGGGCGGCAGCCGGATCGACGCCGGGTCGATGGGCACGCGCTTCTCGCTGCCGGTGCGCGCGTCGATCTGGATCGCGCCGATGTCGCGCGCGTGCAGCTCCTCGATCGCGGCGCGGGGGCCGCGCACCGTCAGCTTGACCGACTCCTTGCTCTTGTCGACGAGGATGCGGTTCGCCGTCTCCGGCGGCAGGAGGACGTCCAGATCGACGGACACGCTCGTCTGCGCGTCCTGGCCCCCGTGGACCATCGAGTACAGGACGAGCGCGAACCCGAAGCTCAGGAGCTTCAGGTTCATGTTCTCGGTGAGCGCGGTCTTGAGGCGCTCGACTATGGTAGCCATCGTTTGGCTAGTCCTCTCGCTCGCTGGAAGGCGGACGCGACAGAGGCATCGGTTGGGGCTTCGGCGTCTCGATCGGCGGCGACGGCGTCATGTTGCGCGGCATCGGGGTGCGCACGCTGACGGGGGGAAGGTCGGCCTTGTCGGCCTTCTCCACCTTCTCGGACTTGTCGGCGGCCTTCTCCTTCGGTTCCATGGGCACGATGTTGAACGTGCCCGTCGTCGAGCCGACGCCCGAGGACGGCGGCAGCGTGATGCGGAAGGAGCCGGTCTGCGTCTTGCCATCCGTCTTCTTGCCGGCGCCTGCGCCCGCGGCGGCCGCGCCCTTCTTTTTGCGCGTGCGCTGGCCGAAGAGGCCGAGGAGCGCCTGACGAAGCGAGGCTCCGTCGAGGTTCGAGATGATGTTGCCGTTGAAGCAGAAGCTGATCGTCCCGCGCTCCTCGCTCACGACCACGACGACGGCGTCCGTCTCCTCGGTGATGCCGAGGGCCGCGCGGTGGCGTGAGCCGAGCGACTTGTCGAGGACCTTGGTGTCCGGCATCGGGAAGAAGACGCCGGCCTTGGCCACGCGGAGGTTGCGAATGACGACGGCGCCGTCGTGCAGCTTGTTGAGGCTCTCCGGCACGAAGATGCTCACGAGGAGCTCGCGCTGCACGCTGGCGTCGAGCGGCGTCCCCTGCCCGACCACGAACTCGTCGAGGTTGGCGTCCTGCTCGAAGCAGATGAGCGCGCCGATGCGGTGGCGCGCGAGCTCGGTGGCGGCGGCGACGACCTCGTCGATGACGCGCGACTCCTGCTGGCGGCTCATTCCCCCGAGGAACGCGCGGGAGCCGACGCGCATGAGGCCGCGGCGGATGTCGTTCTGGAAGACGACGACGACGATGAGGATGATCGACGAGAGCAGCGTCGAGAGCAGGTTGAACAACGTGACGAAGCCCGCCCACTTGCTGACGACGTACACGAGGAAGATGACGCCGAGGCCGGTGCCCATCTGCATCGCGCGCGTGCCGCGCAGGACGAGCAGCGCGCGGTAGACGACGTACGTGACGATGAGGAGATCGCCGATGTCGACGGCGACGTCGGAGAAGGAGCGGCGCGCGAACAGGTGGAGGAGGCCCTCGAGCATCAGCCGGCACCTCCGGCGGCGCCGAGCGCGCGCGCGGCGTCGAGGAGCTGCGCCGTGGCGCGGACGTCATGGACCCGAAGCATCGACGCGCCGGCCTTGGCGGCGAAGAGGGCGGCGGCGAGGGAGGCCCCCAGGCGCGCGTCGGGCGGCGCGTCTCCGCCGAGAAGCGTGAGAAACGACTTGCGGCTCGCGCCGACGAGGACGGGAGTCGCGACGGCAGCGACGAGCTCGGCCGTGCGGTGAAGGAGCTCGGCGCTCTGGCGCGCGTTCTTGGCGAAGCCGAGCCCGGGATCCATCAGGAGCGCGTCGGCAGGGACGCCGGCCGCACGCGCGCGGTCGGCGGCGCGCGACCACTCGACGACGACGTCGTGAACGACATCGCCATACCCCTCGTCCGGGTACGCGCCGAAGCCTCGCTGCTTCTCCATCGGTCCGCGCGAATGCATCAGCGCGAGCGCGGCGCCGCTGGCCGCGACGACCTTCGCGAGGCCTTCGTCCGCGAGGAGCGAGACGTCGTTCACCATGCACGCGCCGGCGTCGAGGCACGCGGCGGCGACCTCCGGGCTGGTCGTGTCGATAGACACGCACGCCCGCGCCTGCGCGTAGCGAACGACCTCGAGCACGCGCGCGAGCTGCTCGTGCGCTGCCACGGGCTTGGCCCCCGGGCGCGTGGACTCGGCGCCCAGATCGACGATGTCGGCGCCCTCCGCCACGAGCGCGTCGACCCGCGCGCTCGCCGCGCGGAGATCGAGGAACTGCCCGCCATCACTGAAGGAGTCGGGGGTCACGTTGCAGATCCCCATCAAGGCGACGCCGCGACGCGACCTAGCCTCTTCGAGAACCCGCCTGACCCTGTCCGCTCTCCTCACATCCGCCCCGACATCTCCAGACACACCTCGACTGCGGCGGCGCCCACCGAAGGCTCCGCGCGGGGCAACGATCCGTCTGGATCGGTCCCCTCCTCATTCCCTAGCAATTGCCGCGCCGTCCGGCAACCTTTGGCATGTTGCCGCGGTCCTTCCATCGGGATAAGGCTGGGGAGCAACGAATGCTGCGCACGAGAGTCCGAGCGGGGGCCGTGGCGGGGTTCGTCATGAGCCTCGCCTTTGCCACGATCCTCACGGTCGTGCAGCGCGGGGAGGCGTTCGTCCCCGCATGGACCCCAAAGTTCGATGCCCCCACGGCCGTCACGTTGCGCGTGCCGTACGCGCCGTTCATCACGCTCTCCGCCTCCGGCATCGCGTACGAGCACGCGCGCGTCGTCATTCCCCGCGGCGCCGTCCTCGACGACGATCTCACCCACCACCGCATCGCGTTCGCCTACGAGTCGATTCACCGGGCAGCCACCCCCGTCCGGCTGGGGGCGACGTTCGCGATCTTCTTCACGCTGTTCCTCCTGGCGACGACGTACCTCCGCCGCTTCGGTCCGTCGCGGACGCGCCTGCTTCGCACGCAGCTCGGCCTCTTCGGCACGATGAGCATGGTCGTCATCGTCTGCAAGGCGCTGCTGCTCTTCACGCCGCTGCCGGAGTTCTGGATCCCGGTCGCCACCGTTCCATTGTGGTGCGCGCTGACGTTCGAGCGCCGCACGGCGTTCCTCATCAACGTGCTCCTGGCGTTCATGACGGCGTCGCTTCTCGACTTCGACTTGCCGCTCCTCTTCGTGCTCATCGTCCGTGGGCTCGCCTCGAGCCTGCTCTTCTTGAACAAGAAGCAACCGCGGAAGATGCTGAACGCGGCCGTCGGCGGCGCGCTCGTGGCCGTCGTCCTCTACCCGGCGATCATCGTGATCTTCGAGGGAACGTTCGCGCCGCTGTCGGACGTGCGTCTGGGCCTCGCGTCACCGCTCCTCGCGTGCGGCGCCGGTGGGCTGCTCGACGGCGTCATCGCTTTCGTGCTCCGCGAGCCGGCGCAGCGCCTGCTGGGCACCGTGTCGCGCGATCGGCTCCTCGACCTGACCGATCTCGAGCACCCGCTCCTCCTCAAGATGTCCCGCGAGGCGCCCGGCTCGTGGGAGCACGCGCGCGCGATGGCGAACCTCGCCGAGGCGGCCGCCGCGGCCATCGGCGCGGACGCGCTGCTCACCCGCGTCGGCGCCTACTACCACGACCTCGGAAAGACGCTGCAGCCCAAGTACTTCGTGGAGAACCTTCTCCCCGACGAGCGCTCGCCGCACGAGGACCTCGAGCCCGACGTCTCCGCGGACGCGATCATGGCGCACGTCGTCCAGGGCTCGAAGATCCTGCGGGACGGTGGCATCCCGGAGCCGGTCGTGGAGTTCGCGTACACCCACCACGGAACGCAAACGATCGAGTTTTTCTGGCACAAGTGCAAGGAGCGCGGCAACCCCCGGAACCTGCCCGAAGACTTCTTCCGCTACCCAGGGATGAAGCCGCAGACCAAGGAGACCGCCATCCTCATGCTCGTCGATTCGATCGAGGCGGCGAGCCGCACGATCCAGCCTCCCGAGCGCGTGAAGTTCGAAGAGATGATCCACCGCATCATCTTCACCAAGCTCAAGAGCGGTCAGCTCGACGACAGCGGCCTGTCGATCGAGGACATGAAGACCCTCGTGCTGCGCATGAGCGACACGCTCGTGAACATGTTCCACGGGCGCATCAAGTATCCCTGGCAAGAGAAGGCAGGCGAGAAAGCCCCAGAGCGGGCCGCCAAAGACAAACCCGACGAGCCGGAGCGCAACCAGCCGCCGGCCAAGGAAAAGCCGAACTGATGCACGGTCCGAGCTTCATGAAGTCGCTGTTCCACGGGGTCGTCGCCGAGGGGACGATCTTCCCGTACCCCGAGCCGACGCAGTCCGAGGGGGACAACCTCCACATCATGATGGACAGCGTGCGGAAGTTCTTCGCCGCCAACGTCGACTCCAGGAAGATAGACCGCGACGCGGTGCTGCCGGACGACGTCCTCCGCGGGCTGAAGGAGCTCGGCCTCTTCGGCCTCGTCGTCCCCCAGGAGTACGGGGGCGTCGGACTCTCGGCGACGGGCTACGCGCGCCTCATCGAGGAGGTCGCGACCCTCGACGCATCGGTGGCCGTCACGCTCGGCGGGCACCAGTCGATCGGATTGAAGGCGCTGCTCCTCTTCGGGACCGACGAGCAGAAGAAGAAGTACCTCCCGCGCCTCGCGACCGGTGAGCACGTGGCGGCGTTCGCGCTGACCGAGCCGGGCGCCGGCAGCGACGCGGCGGCGATCCAGACGCGCGCCGAGGAGACGCCGGAGGGGGACTACCTCCTGAACGGCTCGAAGATCTGGATCACGAACGGCGGCTTGGCCGACGTGCTGACGGTCTTCGCGCGCACCTCGTCGATCGAAGAGGGCATGAAGCCGCGCATCACGGCGTTCCTCGTCGAACGCGCGTGGGGGGTCAAGAGCGGCCCCAACGAGCACAAGCTCGGCATCCGCGGCAGCTCGACGACCGAGGTCTCCTTCGACAACGTCCGTGTCCCCAAGGAGAACGTGCTGGGCGAGGTCGGCCGCGGGTTCAAGGTCGCGATGGAGGTCCTGAACAGCGGGCGCCTCGGCCTCGCGAGCGGGTGCGTCGGCTCGTGCAAACGCCTCATCAAGATGGCGGTCGAGCGGTGCCACGAGAGAAAGGCGTTCGGCCGCCCCATCGGCGAGTTCGGGCTCATCAAGGACAAGATCGCGTCGATGATCGCCGAGTGCTTCGCGCTCGAGAGCATGACGTACCTGACGACGGGCCTCGTCGACGCGAAGATCGAGGACTACTCGATCGAGAGCGCCATCTGCAAAGTCTACGGCTCGGAGGCGTTGTGGCGCACGGTGAACGACGCGCTGCAGATCGCCGCTGGCATCGGCTACATGCAGGAATACCCCTACGAGCGGCTGCTCCGTGACGCGCGCATCAACCTCATCTTCGAGGGGACCAACGAGATCCTCCGGTGTTTCATCGCCCTCAGTGGCATGCAAGGCCCTGGCAAGGAGCTCGTCGAGGTGGCCAAGGCGATCCGCGAGCCGATCAAAGGATTCGGCCTCCTGTCCGACTTCGCCATCCGCAAGGCGCGATCGGCGCTCGGCCGCGAGCGGATGACGCGGGCGCATCCGGCGCTCAGCCGCGAGTCGGTCATCCTCGAGCAATACGCCGGCGACCTGGCGCGCAGCGTCGACAAGGTGATGCGCAAGCACGGCAACCAGATCCACGAGATGCAATTCACGCAGCGTCGCATCGCCGACATGGCGATCGATCTCTACGCCGTTGCCGCGTGCGTCGCGCGCACGACCCGGGCGATCGAGCGGCGGGGCGAGGAGGGCGCGCGCCGCGAGATCGACCTCACGAGCGTCGTCGCTGCCGCCGCCGAGGAGCGGATGAAGCAGATCGCTCAGTCCTTCGATCGCAACGACGACGAGCTGCGCAAGGCGATCGCCAGCAAGTCGTATGCGGACGGGGGCTATCCTTTCGACATTCTGTAGCGGGTGCGGGGCACCCGCTACAGAATGTCGAGAAGGGTTTTGTTCGTGTGGAAACCCTGCGGGTTTCCCCCAGGCGGAGCCTGGGGGGCCCCTTCCGCGCCGCTTTCGCGGGCCCCCGTGCGGAGCACGGGGGAGAGGGAGAGAAACTAGGAGGGAGACTGGGGCCCGCGTTCATTCTTCCCGTACGTGCACGTGCCGGTGCCCGATTTGAGGGGAGGCCCTTAGGAGAGGGACAGGCGGTCGGAGGAGCCTAGGGGGGCGTCGTGGGGGGGCGGGGAGGCTCCTGCGGCGGCGCTGAGTTTGGCGCGGGCGATTTCGAGGGCGTGGGTGATGGTCGGGGCGTCGGGATCGTCGGGCGCGATGCGGGCGGTGCCCTTCGGGGTCCAGCGGACCAGGACGTCTGCCGAGATCGGGGATGGGGCGCCGGGCGGGGTCTCGAGGGCTGGCGACTGCGCGATGGACAGGAACGAGGCGGTCGTTCGCCAGCCGATCGCTGCGCGGACGATGGAGCCGATGGGGAGCCCGCGCGCGAAGTAGTCGCCGTTCTGCGCGAGGACCTCGTGATCCCTGATCTGCGTGCGGGGTCCGTCCCAGGTCGGAACGAGGACGACGAGGCGCAGGACCATCGCTCCGCCTGGGCGCGACTTCACCAGGTGCCCGACGGTGGCGTCCTTGACCTCCCAGTAGACGAACAGCGTCGACGGATCGACGGGGATCGCGACGCATTCGTCGACGTCGTACTTCGAAGGCAGCGGCTCGTCGTCGCGCATGCGCGGCGGCGGCGCGCTCGGCGGGGGCGCGTCTTCCTCGGGCGGAAGCTTGGGGGGCGGCGGCGGAACGTAGGCGGTGTCCTCGAGCTGCGCGAGCAGCGCGCGCGCGGCCGAGTGATCGGGCTCGCGGTCGAGAACGCGGCGCAGCGTCTCGACCGCGCGATCCTTGTGGCCCTGGGTGGCGTAGATCTCGGCGAGCGTCACCGTCGGGAGCGCGGCAGCTGCGCGCGCAGGCGGCGCAGGCGGCGGGGCGATCGATCGGATCCGCTCGGCGGCGTCTGGCAGGTGCAGCCCCTTCTCGACGACGCGCGCGAGAAGATCGCGCGCCACGCCGAAGAAGCCGCGCGCGCGCGCGAGCCGCGAAGGGTCCTTGGGGCGGGCCGTGCGGAGCAGGAGCTCGTCGATCAGCTCCGGCCGCGTGAGGATGCGCGCACGAGACACGCCGGCCCCCTCCGCCTTGCCTATCAGGGTGTCGCGGTCGAGCGCCTCGAGATCCACTCGTTCCATCGATCCGTGCATACCGCAGGCGGGCGCGCCGCGAAACCCTGCGCTTTGCGGGAGCGCCGTCGCCCACCATGGCAAGGCTCGACGCGTCAGGATGCTCGGCCTTCGGCAATGCACATGCCACGTCAGGTTGGCGCCGCAGCAGGTAAGATGCGCGACCGTGCCGCTGCTCTCGCCTTCGAAGTGCCGTTCTCTCGCGCATCGCGCGCGCCGTGGGGCTTGCCTCATGCTCGCCCTCTTCGCGATGTGGGTGCTCCATGCGGGCTACGCCAGCGCCCAGACGACGCCCCCGGACGCGAGCTCGACGCCCAGGCGCCTCGTCGCCGCTTTCTTCCAGGCCGCCGGCGCCGGGGATTGGAAGGCCGCGAGCGCCCTGCTCGGCCCGCCGTCCGCCAGCCACGCGAAGGACGCCGATCATGGCGTCGAACGGGCGCGTGAGCTCGACTACCTCCTCGAGCGACGCGCGTGGATTCGCCTCGACGCGGTCTCGGACGATCCGAACGGAACCCCCGAGGACGGCGAGCTGGTCGAACGCGTGGCCACGCTTCGCGTCGACGGCGGTGACTTCACGATCCTGCTCGAGCGAACGCGGACCACCCCTCCCCGCTGGAGCTTCTCGGCCGACACGTTGGCCCGCGTACCGAGCGTGTACGCGGAGCGAGGGCCGTCGCTCCTGGAGACGCTCATCCCGAGCTCGCTCCGCGTGACCACCCTCGGCCTCCAGACGTGGCAGTGGATCGGTGTGCCGCTCGCGCTCCTGCTGGCTATCGTCGGAAGCCGGCTCGTCTCCTTCGTGATGCGCGCCGGTGGCCGTGCGGCAGCCCGTCGGACCAAGACACGCTGGGACGACGAGCTCGTCGAGGCCGCGCACGGGCCGGTGCGCCTGTTCATCGCGTGCTTCGCGTACGGCATGCTGAGCTACTCCCTCGGTCTTCCGGCGGGGCTGCGACTCGTCACGTTTCACGTCCTTCTCACGTCGACGATCGTAGCGCTCGTCTGGATGGCGCTCCGCGGCGTCGAGGTGATCTCGAACCACATGGAGCGCGGCGCCCTGCGCGCGCAGGCGTCCGTCGCCAAGGGCGAAACAGCGACCGAGGCGATCCGCATCGCCGATATCCAGCTGCGTGCCCGCGGAGTCCGCACACGCATCCAGATGCTCCGCCGCGTCGCGAGTGTAGCGCTCATCATCGTCGGAGGGTCGCTCGTTCTGACCCAGTTCGAAGCCGTCCGCAGCGTCGGCGTGTCGCTCCTCGCCTCGGCCGGCGTCGCGGGCGTCGTCGTGGGCCTGGCGGCGCAGCGCACGATCGGCTCGCTCATCGCAGGCATCCAGCTTTCGGTGACGCAGCCGGTTCGGATCGGGGACACCGTCGAGATCGAGAAGGAGTCGGGCGTCATCGAGGAGATCACGCTGACCTACGCCATCCTCAAGTGCTGGGACGAGCGGCGGCTGGTGATCCCGATCACGCGATTTCTCGAGCATCCCTTTCAGAACCTCACGAGGGTCGCCACCGGCCAGCTCGGCGGCGTGGTGCTCTACGCGAGCTGGACGCTTCCGGTCGACGCGCTTCGCAAAGAGGTCGACCGCCTCCTGGCGGACTGCACGCTGTGGGACGGACGCACCAAGACCGTGCACGTGACGGAGGCCAAGGAGCAGTCCATCGAAGTGCGTGTGCTCGTGTCGACCGCCAACCCCGACGATCTCTTCGACCTGCGCGCCTGGCTACGCGAGCGCTTGGTCGGGTGGCTGCAGGCGCTGGACGGAGGGATTCACCTGCCCCGCGTGCGTCTCGAGTCCCGACCTTCGAAGCAGTGACGCGGCGCGTGGTGCGAAGGAGAGCTTCTCCGCCGTGTTGCCTTCGACGCACGCACCCGTACGCGCGTCCAACGCGTCAACGCCCCGCGCACTTTGGATGGCTTCGGTCGAAGTCGCTCCGGAGCCTCGCCTCCGGCCATTTCGCCCGGTCCGCCATGTTCTCGCGCCGCTGGGGCGCCGCGAATTTGTAGAGCTCGGGGTGCTTCGCGATCTCCTTCTCTAGCGCCCACGCCGCGGCGCAGTCTCCTGCGTTCACCAGGCAATTCGTTCCGTGCCGCTCGAGGTTGTCGGGGCCGAGGATCACCTCGTGATCGAACTCGTCCTTCGGGGGTGTGGTGGGAAGGAGCTCGCGCAAGGTCTTCACGTGCTCGGCGCAGAAGCCGACCTCCTTCTTCGCGTCGTTGGCGAGCTGCAGCGCCAGGCTCGCGCGAAGGATCTTGTCGCGCGCCGTCAGGTCGTTGCCCTGGCAGTACATCGCCGCCTGTTGATCGACTGTGCGGTCGAGAGACTCCGGGGAAGAGTCGGCCCCGCGGAGCTTCTCGAAGGCCTTGCGGACGAGCACCCTCCCGGCGGCGCACTGCCCCGCGAGCATCTGGCACTCGGCGCGCAACATCGCCCAGTACGACGAGGTGTTGGTCGAAAGCCCGCCCGGGCGCGGGTCGAGGTGGTCGTGCTGGTCGAGCTCCGCGAGGCATGCCTTGCCGTCGCGCGAGGCGAACCTGGTGCGCGCGGCGTCGACGTGCTCTGCCGCCGCCTTCTCGCGGTCGGTCGTCTCTTTCAGACGCCCGGCGAGGTTCGCGGCCGGCGGATCTTCGTTGGCACGCGCCTCCTTCGCGTCCGGGCTCTCGCCGTCCGTCAGCTCGCGAAGGGCGAGGCGGATCGGGACCCTGCAGGCCTGCACCTCCTTGGCGGTCTCGCTGCGGCAGCTCGCGAGGACGCCGCCGCGCTTGTCGGCCTTCGACTCCGTCGAGCGGTTGCCCCCGGCGGAGAAGCCGAACGCGCTGCCCCCGACCGCCCCCTTCAAGCTCGACTGCGCTCCGAGGGCGAAGGCTCCGAGGTTATACCCGTACACGAAGTGGGTTGCGTCCTTGCAACCGGCGACCTTCTTGAGCGAGCCGCGGTAGATGGCCGGGCGGGTCGCGGTGCGGGTCCCGCTGACGAAGTACTCCATGTGGAATTTTTCGCCCCCCTGGACGCGTCCGCCGAGGGTCGCGGCGCCGAGCGGCAGCTTCGCGTAGAGCTCGCCCTCGTCATGGATGTCGAGCGACTCGAGCGATCCGCTCGTCCATTCGATGGGCTTGTAGGAGCCGAGAGAGCCCTTCACCGAGTCGTCGCTGCAACCGTCGAGGATTTTCAGATCGCACCCCTCGTACCTCACGAAGACGACGTCGCTCGCGGTGAGCGACTCGAAGCTCGACATGTCCGTCGCGTCCCACTCGATGATGAACGGGCGCTCGTGGTTCTTCGGGTTGCACTTGTTCTTGCCGGCGAACGACTGCGACATGCCCGTGCTCTGGACCTGGTCGGCCGACTTCGTGCCCGGCTGGACCGATGAGCCTCCGCACGCAGCGATCAGAACGAGCACCGCAATCCCACCCGTTTTGGCCAGACTCATATCAAGGTCCTCGCCTTCAGCCCTCGAAGACCTCGTCGACGATCGAGAGGCCACGGTCGATGATGTCGAACGCTTCGGCGAGCTGTGGCTCGTTGATCGTCAGCGGCGGATTGCACATCACGGTCCCCCATTGCAGCACCGTGAACAGCCCCTCCTCCCGGTAGAATTTACCGAGCTTGCCCATCACCGGGTGCGCGCCCGCCAGCGGCACGAGGCGTTCGCCCTTGGCGTTCTTCTGCAGCTCGATCAGGCCGAAGAGGCCGATGTTGCGATGCTCCTTGACGCACCGGTGCTTCTTGCCGAGCCGGGCCATGTGAACGCCCATCACGTCGCCCATCTTGGCCGAATTTTCGATGAGCTTCTCGCTCTCGAGCACGTCGATCACGGCCATCGCGGCCGCGAGGCACATGGGGTGCGCGTTGTAGGTGAGGCCGCCCCAGAACACGTTGTCGCGGAAGTGCGCGGCGATCTTGTCGCTCAGTCCCATCACGCCCAGCGGCATGTACGAGCTCGTCAAGCCCTTCGCCATCGTGACGATGTCGGGAACGATGCCGCCGTGCTCGAACGCGAACAGCTTGCCGGTGCGGCCCCAACCGCACATGACCTCGTCGCAGACGAGCAGGATTCCGTACCGCTCCAGCAGCTTCTTCAGGCCCTGCAAGTAGCCTTTCGGCGGCGGCAAGATCCCGTTGGTGCCGGTGACCGTCTCGATGAACATCGCGGCGATCGTGTGCGGTCCTTCGGCCTGGATGACCTCTTCGAGGTAGCGGAGATTCTCGGCGACGATCTCGTCGTCGCTGTCTCCGAAGGAGTAGTCGTAGGGGCGGGGGTCCATGACGTGGACCACACCGGACATCCCAGGCTCGTTGGGCCAGCGACGGGGGTCGCCGGTGAGCGACATCACGCCGTGCGTCGCGCCGTGGTAGCTGCGGTAGCGCGCGATGATCTTGTGACGGCCCGTGAAGAGCCTGGCAGCCTTGATCGCGTTCTCGTTCGCCTCGGCTCCGCCGAGCGTATAGAAGAAGGTGTTGATGTCGCCGGGGACGAGGTCCGCGAGCCGCTTCGAGAGGCGCGCGCGAACTTCGGTGGCCATTCCGGGGTAGGCGTAGATCAACGTCTCCGCCTGCTTCTTGATGGCCTCGATCACGTGGGGGTGACCGTGCCCGATGTTCACGCTCATCAACTGACTGTTGAAGTCGATCCAGCGCTTCCCCTCGGGCGAATACAGGTAAATGCCCTCCGCCTTGGCGATGGGCATCGGATCCACCTTGCCCGTCGCGGACCACGAAAAGAGGCTGTGCTTGGTGCACAGCTCGACCATTTCTTGGGAGTGCATCATCAGGCACCCACTTTTACTCTCTCCCTCGCCGGCCGGCCAGCCGGCTCGTGAGCGCACGCGCCTTGCCGCCCGGCGTCACTCGCCCGGTGTCACCGTGCCGCCGGGGAGAACCGTGAACGGCTCGGTGGTGAAGCTGGCTCCGTAGACGTGGTTGTAGAGAGGTTTGCTGCCAGGGCACACCGATACGCGGAAGGCAAAGGTGCCCGGCTCCGCGTAGCGCGCGGTCTTGGGCGTGGGGGGGCACCCGTGAACGTACTGCACCGTCGTGAGGCTGCCGTGCGCCGGCACCGTGACGCACGTGCCCGCGTCGACGCCGCACGCGGACGCAAGCGTCACGTTTCCCCTCGGAACCGGCTCCCAGGCGCCGCGCTTCTTGTCCAGCTTCATGACCTCCACGCTCGCGGCGAAGGACATCGGCACATTCGAGGTGTTGTCGATCTGGCGTCGCCGACGACCCTGATGACGTCCGCCGCGGCGCGCTCCGAAGGCGCCTCACGTCCGTCGATCGCCGCGGCGCTCCGCTGACGTTTCATGGTCGGAAGGGCGCGTGCTAGACCGTGCGAGGGCGCGATGAGCGATCACTGGTACAAAGACGCGATCTTCTACGAGGTGTACGTTCGCGGGTTCTTCGACTCGAACGGGGACGGCCGCGGCGATCTGCCCGGCCTCATCGCCAAGCTCGACTACCTGGTGGAGCTCGGCGTCGACTGCATCTGGCTCTTGCCGACCTACCCCTCGCCCCGCAAGGACGATGGGTACGACGTCAGCGATTTTGTCGGCGTTCACCCGGAGTACGGAACGCTCGCGGATTTCGATCGCCTGATCGCCGAAGCGCATCACCGCGGCCTCAAGGTCATCGGTGACCTCGTCCTGAACCATTGCTCGAGTGAGCATCCTTGGTTTCTGTCGGCGCGCTCCGACCCGGCGTCGCCCTACCGCGATTACTTCGTGTGGAGCGACGACGCGACGCAGTACAAGGACGCCCGCGTCATCTTCAGCGACACGGAGCGCTCCAACTGGACGTACGACGCGGTAAGCGGCCGCCACTATTGGCACCGCTTCTACGCGCACCAGCCGGATTTGAACTTCGACAACCCGAAGGTCCAAGACGAGATGATGGGGGTCGCGGACTTCTGGCTTCGCCGCGGCCTCGACGGGTTTCGCTGCGACGCCGTTCCGTACCTCTTCGAACGCGAGGGCACGAGCTGCGAGAGCCTGCCGGAGACGCACGCCTTCGTGAAGCGGCTGCGCGCGCACATCGACGCGAATTTCACGGGTCGCATCCTCATCGCGGAGGCCAACCAGTGGCCGGAGGATCTCGTCCCTTACTTCGACGGCGAGTTCCAGATGGCCTTCCACTTTCCCTTGATGCCGCGCATGTTCATGGCGCTGCGCCAGGAGACGAAGAAGCCCATCGTGGAGATCCTGCAGCGCACGCCGCAGATTCAAGACGGCTGCCAGTGGGGCCTCTTCCTCCGGAACCACGACGAGCTCACCCTCGAGATGGTGACCGACGCCGAGCGCGACTACCTGTACGAGGAGTACGCGAAAGATCCGCAGATGCGCCTCAACGCGGGGATCCGGCGGCGCCTCTCCCCGCTCCTCGGCGGAAGCCGGCGCCGCGTGGAGCTCTTACATGGCCTGCTCCTCTCGTTGCCCGGGAGCCCCTTCCTCTATTACGGCGACGAGCTGGGGATGGGCGACAACGTCTACCTGGGCGATCGCGACGGCGTGCGGACGCCGATGCAGTGGTCCTCGGACGTCAACGCGGGCTTCTCCCGCGCCGAACCGGCGAAGCTGTACAGCCCGGTCTCGATGGATGCGGTCTACAATTACCAGAGCATCAACGTGGAGGTGCAAAACCGCAGCGAGGCGTCGCTCCTGCGCTGGGTGCGCCGCATGATCCGTGCGCGCAAGACGACACGCGCGTTCGGGCGCGGCGCGCTCGCCTTCGTCGAGACGGAGAACGAACGGGTCCTGGCGTTCGTCCGTACGTACGAGAAGGAGGAGGTGCTCGTCGTCGCCAACCTCTCGCGCTTCGTCCAGCCGGCTAGCCTGGCGATGGGCGTTCACGCCGGCAAGCGTCCGCGTGAAATCGTCGGCGAGGCGGTATTTCCCGTGCTCACCGAGCGTTACTTCCTCTCCCTCGGCCCTCACGCGTTCTACTGGTTCCGACTGGAGACCCCGACGTGAGCGAGCACTTCGACCAGCTTCTGCGTCACTCCCCGCTCGGCATCCTCTGCGACCTGGACGGTACGCTCGTGCCTTTCGCGCCGACGCCGGAGGAAGCCGTTCCCGACGAGGCGGTCAAGAGCCTCGTCAAGCGCGCGTCCGCCCTTCGGAACGTCACGTTCGTCATCGTGAGCGGCAGGACGCGCGATTTCCTCGAGCAGCATTTCCAGGGCACCTACCTCATCGCCGAGCACGGTGCGTTCCGCCGTGGCGACGGCGCCTGGGAACCCTTGCGCGACGAGCCGGTGGAGCTCGCCAACCTCGCCGTCCGCCTGGACGAGCTCCTCCTCCGGTACCCGAAGGCGAGCGTCGAGCGAAAGTCCGCCGGACTCGTGCTCCACTACCGCCGCCTGTCCCGCGGCGATCGTGAGGCGTTCGTCGTCGAGGCGACCGCGCTGCTCGACAAGATTCCGCTGCTCAAGCCGAACCCATCGACGTTGGCGATCGACGTGCGGCCGGCGTACCTCCAGAAGTCGACGGCGGTGCCGTGGGTTCGCGAGCATTGTGGAAACGGCGCGCGCCTCCTCGCCATCGGCGACGATCTGACCGACGAGCACATGTTCGGCGCGCTCGAGGTCGGCGACGACGCGATCGTGGTTCGCCACGGCGAGACGCGGCGGACCAAGGCGCGCTGGGAATTCCAGGAGACCGGGCAGGTCATGGCGTTCCTGGAGGAGCTCGTTGCGTTGCGTGAAGGGCTGCGCACGACCGTGACGGCGCTGCCGAAAGCCGTAGAGCTCCGCCCGAGAGGCCGCGCCGCGGCCCAGTCGCTGCTCGTCGTCTCCAATCGCTTGCCGAGCATGCGCAGCGCGAAGGACGGGCGGCCAGAGAGCGTGGGCGGCCTCGTGTCGGCGCTGGGGCCCGCGCTACAGAAGCGCGGCGGACTGTGGCTCGGATGGAACGGCAAGACGATCGACGACGACGAGGAGCCGGTCCCGGCGCTCGAGGGCGACTTCTCGCCGGGCCTCCTCGGCCTCGATCTGAAGGAGCGCTGGTACCGCGACTACTACAACGGCTTCTGCAACAAGGTCCTGTGGCCGCTGTTCCACATCTTCCCGAGCCGCGTCCGCTTCGCGCACAGCGGGTGGCTGGCGTACGAAGAGGTGCACCGCGTCTTCGCCGACGCCGCCGTGAACGCCGTTGCGCCCGACGGGACGGTCTGGGCGCACGACTACCACCTCTTGCTCCTGGCGCGCGATCTGCGCGCGCGCGGGCATACCGGTCCCATCGGCCATTTCTTGCACATTCCGTTTCCGCCGCCCGACCTCTTCGAGATGTTGCCATGGCACCGCGAGATCCTGGACGCGATGCTCTCGTTCGATCTCCTGGGCTTCCACACGCCGGGCTTCATGCGGAACTTCCTGGCGACGGTGGGGTCGTTGCATCCTGCACGCGTGTCGGACGAAGGCATCGAGTATCAGGACCGGCGCACGCGCACCGGCGTCTTTCCGATCGGGATCCTGCCGGGCGACTACAAGAACGCCGAGGCGCCGGAGTTCGCCGAGGAGATCGAGGGGCTCCTCCGCATCCTCGGGCCGGCGAAGCTCGTTCTCGGCGTGGACCGCCTCGACTACACGAAGGGCATTCCCGAGCGGCTCCTCGCGTTCGGGAGCCTGCTCGAGCGGTACCCCGAGTTCCGCACCAAGGTCTCGCTCCTGCAGATCTCCGTTCCGTCGCGCGCAGACGTGACCGACTACGCAGAGCAGCGATCGCAGGTCGAGGAGATCGTCGGCCGCATCAACGGGCAGTACGGCGAGGCGCACTGGGTGCCGGTGCGCTATTTCTACCGTGCGTACGAGCAGGCGCAGCTCGCGCACCTGTACCGCGCTGCGTCCGTGGGGTACGTGACGCCGCTGCGCGACGGGATGAACTTGGTCGCCAAGGAGTACGTCGCCGCGCAGTCCGAGGACGATCCCGGCGTGCTCCTCCTCTCGCGGTTCGCCGGCGCCGCCGTGGAGCTGCGCGAGGCGCTCCTCACGAACCCCTACGACATCGACGGTATGGCCGACGACCTTCGCCGCGCACTCACGATGCCGCTCGAGGAGCGTCGCGACCGCCACGCGAAGCTGCTGGCGCGCGTCTACGGCTCGACGGCCGCCACCTGGGGCGAAGCCTTCCTCGGCGCCCTCGCCGCGTGCCGCTGAGCGCGTCGCTCGCCGACGTGCGCGCTATTCGCGAAGCCGGCTCGCGAGTCGGCACGAGAGATGGACCAGGATTTCGGCACAAAGTGGATCGAAGGGGGTTCACGCGACGGTTTGCCCCGCGATATTCCAGCTGAAATCGCCATTCGACCGGTGAGGGGGCTACAGGTACGACGATTGCTTACATGGCGGCCATGCAACGATTGTCAGCCATTCTCGCGACGGCGGCGCTGGTCTGCGTTCACTGCTCGGCCGCGCCGAGCGCTGGGACGACGAGCGACGATCAGAACCAGACCGGCAGCAAGTCGTCGCGCAGCTGGAGCTCGCGACCGGCGATCCTCGAGATCGACCAGGCCGACGAGATCTACGCCGTCAGCGATCCGCACGGCGAGTACGACACGTTCTCGAAGCTTCTCGCCGGCAACCACCTCATCGATGGCGCGGGCTCCGACCCCGCGAAGGTCAAGTGGACCGGCGGCGCAGCCATCCTCGTCGTCGCCGGCGACATGATCGACAAGGGGCCGGAGTCGCTCAAGGTCCTCGACCTCGTGCGCACGCTGGAGGCGAGCGCGCCGCACAGCGGCGGGCGCGTCGTGGCCACGATGGGCAACCACGAAGCCGAGTTCCTCCTGGATCCGAAGAACGACAAGGCAAGCTCCACGGGCCAGGACGCGATCGGCATCGACAACAACCTGAGGGACGCGAAGATCGATCCGCAGTCGCTCGTGAAGGGAACGGATCCAGGCGGGCGCGGCAAGTGGATGGGAGACCTGCCCTTCGGCGTGCGCATCAAGAAGTGGTTCTTCTCCCACGGCGGCAACACGCAGAAGCTGTCGATCAAGGACCTGGGGAACAAACTCGAGAACGGGCACGACCACAACGGCTTTGGCGACAACGACATCACGGGGAGCGACTCGATCCTCGAGGCGCAGGGCTGGTACGGAAACCCCGACGACAAGAACGCGGGGCAGGCGGAGGCCGACGCGCTGGGCGTCAGCCACATCGTGTTCGGCCACGATCCGGGGGCGTTCGGGGAACACGGCAGCGTGCGCGCGTCGAAGAACGGAGTGCTGTTCAAGCTCGACACGGCGATGGGCATCCACGAGTCGGGCGGCGTCGGCAACGCCTACCTCCTGCACATCAAGACGCAGGGGAAGGACTCGGCCGAGGCGCTCGACGACAAGGGAAACGCGAAGCAGCTCCTCTAGCTGGCCGGGAGATTCCGGACGACGAGAGCCTTCGAGATCACGTCATCGCGTTCACGAGCTGTTCGTAAACGGCGACGTGCGCGGCGACGCTCTCGTCGATGACGCGATGGTAACCGCCGCCGAGCGTCACCACGACCGGGACGCCCAGGCGCCTCACCAGGTCGAAAACGCGCAGGTTCCTTTCGCGCAGGCCGTCGTGCGACAAGGCCATTCGCCCCAGGCGATCGCCGCGGAGGCCGTCGACACCTGCCTGATAGACGACGAGCTCCGGACGGTGGGCCGCCACGCGCTCGAGGGCGGCGTCGAGGGCGGCGAGGTACGCGGCGTCGTCGCACCCGTCGGGTAGGCCGACGTCGAGCGAGCTCTGCTCCTTCTTGAACGGGTAGTTCTTCTCGCAGTGCACGCTCAAGGTGAAAACCTCCGGATCGGCCGCGAAGAGCGCCGCCGTCCCGTTGCCTTGGTGGACGTCGAGGTCGACGATCGCGACGCGGTGGACGCCGTGATCGCGCTGCGCCACGCGGACGGCGACGGCGATGTCGTTGAAGACGCAGAACCCCTCGCCGCGATCCTCGAACGCGTGGTGCGTACCTCCCGCGAGGTGCCCGGCGGCGCCGTGGTGCATCGCCCACGCCAGCGCGCACAACGTGCCGCCCACGCTGCGTCGGGCGCGTTGCACGAGGGACTCCGACCACGGGAATCCGAGGCGTCGCACCTGCGCGACCGGCAAGCTTCCCTGTTCGACCGCCGCCACGTAGTCGGTGCGGTGCACGAGCGCCAACTCGGCGAGCGACGCGGGCGCACCGAGCTGCAGCAGCGGGCCGTGCGCCTTGGCGAGGCTCGTCACGATCCGGTCGTATTTGCCGAGCGGAAACTTGTGCCCGGTCGGGAGCATCAAGTCGTGGAGGTTCTCGGTGTAGACGAGCCGCACGGCTGAACCTTAGGGCACGAGGAGACTTTTTCCAGCAGGACTACTCTGACGGCGCTCCCGACAGGCGCGCGCGAGCCTCGGCGGCGTCCTGGGCGATCTGCGCCTTCAGGGCGGGGAGTCCGTCGAACTTCTGCTCGTCACGCAGGCGGGCCACGAGGTGGACACGCAGAGCGCGGCCGTAGAGATCGCCGGCGAAGTCGAGGAGGTGCACCTCCTGGGTCCGCCGACCGGTACCATCCACTGTGGGGCGAACGCCGACGTTCATGACCCCCTGCCCGAGCGGGCGTGCGGTGCCGGCCTCGTCGAGCTCGTCGACGGCGACGGCGTAGACGCCGTTCTTTGGCACGAGCTCGGTGACGTCCTCGACGTTGGCCGTCGGAAACCCGATCGTTCGACCTCGCTTCTCCCCTTCGCGAACGACGCCGGAGAAAGCGTGCCGCCGGCCGAGCACGGCCGCGGCCCCCGCGAGATCTCCCTCGGCGAGCGCCGCACGCACGCGGGTGCTGGAGAAGGGGCCGCCGGCGTCGCCGGACATCGGGTGCGGCTCCACCGAGAAGTCGAGCGCCGCGCCAAGCGTCCGAAGGAGCGCGTGATCCCCGGCGCGCTGTGCCCCGAACCGGAAGTTGTCGCCGACGACGACGATGGCCGACCGGAGCTGCTCCTTCACGAGCTCGCGCGCGAAGCGCTCGGGCGACCACGCCGCGAAGTCGCGGTCGAACGTGCGCACCCACACCGCCTCCGCGCCCGCCGCGCGGAGCAGCTCGCTCTTGCGGGCGAGGGTCGTGAGAGCCGCGGGCGGCTCCCGGCCGAGCACCGAGGCGGGGTGCGGGTCGAACGTGAGGACGGCGGTGACGAGGCCGGCCCCGTCGGCGATCCTCCGCGCGTGCGCGAGCACGGCCTGGTGACCGCGGTGCACGCCGTCGAAGTTGCCGACGATGAGCAGCTCGGGACCCGACGGCGCAGCAGGTGCGGCGTCGTCGATCCGGAGGAAGGGGGGTGATGGGTGGGAGGGGCGCGCTGCCACGAGTCGCCCTCGTATAGTACCTTTTGCGCCGCGAACGAAGCGCACGCGCGCCGTCCTGAAAGCGATCGAGCTCGGCACCATCCGAGAAGTCGGCGGAGGCTTGTGCGGACCGCTCACCGATAGTGGATCGCGATCAACAATTGGTGAGCTCGCCGGCGCGTCGCATGCGCCAAGTGCCTGGATTTGCTAATGGTATGGCGGTTGCAATTCTGGTCTGCATGGTCGCAGCCCTCAGCCGAACGCATCTCGACGCAGACGACGCCCGCCGTGAGCTCCGCGCCGCGGTGGCCACACTCGTCCGCACCGGACCCGGGAAGATCCTCGACCGCGTCGAGGTGGACGGACGGAGCTACGTGGTCTCGTGCGTCGATGCGGTGCCCCGCTTTGGCGGACTGTCGCCGCGCGAGACCCAGCTCGTCGAGCTGGCCGCCGCGGGCTTCGAGCCCAAGGTGATCGCCTACGACCTAGGGCTCGCGCCGTCGACGGTGCGGGTCCTCCTCGCGCGCGCGGGCCAGAAGCTCGGCGCGCGCACCTGGCGCGAGCTCGTCGCCATCTACCTGCGCGCCAAGAACGCCAATGCCGAGAGCGCCGGCGCCAGCGCCAACGACGTGTGAAGGTGGGCGCCTACTGCGACGGCGCGACGATCCGCGACCACATCGTCATCAGGTTGCGAACCACCGCACCGTCCGGCGCCTTGGCGACGGGTGGGATGTCGACCTGAATGCCGTACTGCGCGAGGCGCGTGTACGGGTTCTGCGCGTCGCCCGTCTTCACCGGCACCGACGGATCGCCGGGCCGGAACCCGAACGAGAGCGCCCGCTCCTGCACCGCGCGGCTGCGCAGGTGCGCGAGCCAGGTGCGGGCGGCGCTCTTCTGCGGGGCAGTCACCCAGTCGCCTTGCACGATCGCGGCGGGGTGATCGCTCCAGAGCGTCGTCTGCGGGTAGTAGACGCGGAGGTTGCCCCACCGCCCCTGCGCGTGCTCGATCTCGCTGACGGCGAGGTTCTCGTACACGACGGCGACGTCGTACTTCGACGGCCCGAAGCGGACCATCTCCGTCATGAACGTCCCCGTCGAGCTCTCGAACTTAGAGACGCCCTTCTCCGTTTCCTTCACGAACGTCTGGTAGTCGGGCTTCAACAGATCGCCGATGTCGACGCTCGGTTTGCCGTAGAACTCGAGAGACATGAGGTAGAGCGCCTGGAGCCCCGAGTTCGACAGCGTCGGATCGGTGTGCCCGAGCTTGACGAACCCCCACGCCGCTTTGCCGCCGACCGCCGGCCAGCCCTGCGGCGACGCGATCGCCTTGTGGAGCGACTTCCAGCTGATGACTCCCTTCGATGACTTGAGGAGCGCCTCGGCGCGGTCCTCCCAGATGACGAAGACGAGCGGCGTGATGACGAGCGACTGGGGCGCGTCGTCGCCCGAGGTGGCGAAGAGATCCCCGCGTCCCTTCGTCTTCCAGTCGCTCGACGCCAGATTCAGGACCAGCGTGTCGGCGGGGCTGAAGACCGTCGGCTTCTCCTTGTCGTCGACGATCGCCTGGGCAGCCGAGAGCGAGCCCTTGCCGACGAGGTTCACCTTGATCTCGGGGTGATCCTTCTGGAAGACGACCTGTGCGGCCTCGATCCAGTCCTTCTTCTCGGTGCTGTAGAGCATCGAGATCTCGGTGACCTGGCCAGAAGGCGGACGCGCCGACGCCCCCGCGGACGCCGAGGCGGAGGCCGATGGATCCGGCCCGGCGCCGCCGCCGCTCTTCATGAGCTGGAAGACGATGATCCCGATCACCGCGAGCGCGAACACCGCGACGATGATGAGCTTGCCCTTCACTTGGCCACCTCGTTCAAGGTCTTCAAGGTCTCCTCGAACGTCCGAATCTCCGAGTTCATGCGATCGAGCTCCTCTTTCACGTCACCACTCATCTGGTCCGTCGCCTGCGCGTCGAGCGCGCGCATACGTACGATCTTCGCCGGGAGCGCCTCGAGCGTCGAGGCGATGCTCATGAGCGAAGCGTCGATGCGCTCCTTCGCGTTTTCGAGGTCGCGCAGGACGTCGAGGTGCTCGCGCCGCGCCGCGAGTGCGCTCTCGAACTGGGTGCGCGCCTCGGCGTCCTTCGCCTGCGACACCCGCACGGCGAGCGATTTGCAGTCGGCGTCGACGACGCGCGGATCGGTGGTCTTCAGGTACGAGGCGATGTCCTCCGCGCGCGCGGCCAGGCGCGCGGCGCGCTCCTCCAGCTCCCCCACGCTCGTCAGCGCGAGCGCGAGCTGCCCCTGCACCTCGGGCGGCGTCTCGATCATGACGCGATGGATCTCTGCCTTCGCGCCGAGGATCGTGCGCACCGTCCCCTGCGTCTGCGCGTCGTGGAACAGCTCGAGATTGGCGTCGAGCGTCACCGGCTCCGTGGCCGATCGCGCCTTCTTCGACTTCCCGGTCGCCAGATCCCATGCCACGAGGGCTCCGTAGGCGACACCGCCGAGCGCGAAGATCGGCCACGACTGAAGCGCCGCGGCGCCCACGGCCGCCGACCCGACCACCACGATGTTGGTGAGCCCCGTCGTCGCGCGCACGAGGCGCTTCCACGTCGACTGATCGCCCTCGGTCACGCCTCTTCCCTTCGGCCCGCGTCCTTCAGAAGAACGACGCCATCTCAAGATACACGTCCCGGATCGACTCGACGCTGCCTTTGGCGCTCGAGCCCTTGGCCGCTTCGGCGATCGCCGCGAGCACGGCGGTCTCCGCCTGAGCGCCGTAGGCGATGGTGAACACGCGCACCTGCGTCTCCTCCTTGGGGAAACGAGCCTTCAAATCGGCGAGCGGCATCTTGCTCCCCTCGTCGGCGCCGTCGGTCATCACGACGAGGGCGTGGGTTCGCGTCGGATCGGTCGCAGCGCGCTTGGCAGCGATGTCGTACGCCTCGGCAATGGCGTCGTACAGCGCAGTGCCGCCGCCCGCGGCGACGCCGTCGAGGCGCTGGCGAAGCTGAGGCCGCCCGGTCTTCAGCGGCAACGGCCCGAACGGCGGATACACCGTGCTGTCGAAGAACATGAGCGTCATGTCGTCGCGGTCGCTCAGGCTATCGAGGAAGCTCACCGCGCCACGTCGCGCCTCGTCGAGCGGCGCGCCGCGCATGCTGCCGGACTTGTCGAAGACGAAGATGACGTCGGCCCCCTTCTTCGTGTCCTTCCAGAGGCCGAGGAGCTTCGCGAGCACCTTGCTCTCGGGGACCGGGAGCACGGTCTGGGGCTGCTTGGCGTCGACGCCGTGCGCCGCGTCGATGGGCGTCCCGACCGGGATCTGCGGATCGGCCGGGCGAAAGCCCAGCGCCAGAGCGCGCTCTTGCGCGGGGCGGGCCTTCAAGAACGCGAGCAGCTGCTCGGCGGCCGCCTTCTCGTCGGCGCCCACCCACTCGGCGTCCAGAATCGAGTAGGGGTGGTCGGACCAGAACGTCCCCTCCACCGGATAGATGGCGACGATCGGCAAGGGCGGCGACTTTCCGTACGCCTCGATGACGAGGTTCTCGTAGAGGACGGCGGCGGAGACGTAGCTGGGCCCGCGCTCGATCATCTTGTCGGCGAAGAAACCCGTCGACTTGCCGTAGTGGACGATCGTGTTCTCGACGGAGGAGACGAGATCGCGGGTCGGCTTCGCGTCGAGATCGGCGACGGTGAGGTCGCGCGTCTTCTTCGCGCCGGCGTAGGCCTCGGCGAGGACGGCGAGGTAGCCGGAGTTGGAGAACTCGGGGTGGCAGTGCCCGAGCTTGAACTTCCCCCACTCCCCGAAGCCGAGGGCACCCCAGCCCTTGGGGTTGGCGCTGACCTTGAGGAGATCGCTCCACGAGAGCTGCTTCTTCGGCCAGCCGAGCGCCTCGGCCATCGGCCTCCACATCGCGATGACGACGGGCGAGAGGACCAGCGGATCGCCGGGGCGGGCGAGGGGCTTGGTGTTGCCGGACTTCGAGAGCCACGCGTCGTTCAGGAGCGTGACGTAGAGCCCCGACGCCGGGCTGAAGACGTGGGGCTTCATCTGGCCGCTGGTGATCGCCTGAAGCGCTTCGCCCGAGCCCATCGCCTTGGCGTCGACGGTGATCTTGCGCCCCTTGGCGGTCTTGGGTGAGGTGGCGAGGAACGCCTTGATCTGCTCGTCGAGCCACGTCTTCTTCTCGCTGCCGTAGGCGATCGTCAGGGCCACGGGTGGCGAGCTCTTGTCGGGCCCTGCGCTGCCTGCCGTCGTTGCCGCTGCAGCCCCGTCTTGAGCAGCGGGCGTCGGGCGATCGGGGCAACCGAACAACACCAGTGCGAATGTCCACAAGAGCAAGAGTGCGCGTCGACCGATCATGCGGGCTCCTCGGCGCGGAGCATACGGCACTTCAGGTCATGCGTCGCAACAGCCACACCGGCGCGCACTGTCGTGCGGGGCGGAAGTGCCGACTGTGGCGGCAATGGGCGCGGGCAACGGCGCGGGACGCGGGGAAAATTCGCATGGCATCGCCTTTGCTCCCGGAGGGCCCATGCAAGATCCCCCGGATGACGAGCACGCGCCGAGCGTGCTCGAGCGCAACGTCCAGGCCGTCGGCGCGCTGCGCCAGCGAGCCGACGAGCGCGCGAGCACGCACCAGCTCTTCATCGAGCGCGTCACGGAGGCGCTGGGACGACCGCGGACGATCTACGTCGTGGTCACCGCGGTGGTGGCGTGGATCGCCTGGAACATGGCGGCCCCGAGCCTCGGCCTGCCGCGGGTCGACGCTCCACCCTTCTTCTGGATGCAGGGGGTGATCGGCCTGGCCGCGCTCCTCATGACCACCATGGTCCTCACGACGCAGAATCGACAGGTGGGCCACAGCGAGCAGCGCGCGCACCTCGACTTGCAGGTGAACCTGATGTCCGAGCAGAAGATCGCGAAGGTCGTCGGGCTCCTCGAAGAGCTACGTCGAGACCTGCCGAGCGTGGTCAACCGGGTAGACCCGGTCGCCGAGGCGATGACCGAGTCGGTGAGCCCAGACAACGTGATCTCCGCGCTCGAAGACGTGGAGCGCGCGCTCGCAGAGCAGAGGCCGCGCTGAGGCTGCGTCCGTCGGCGGCCCGTTGGCTCCTCTTGTCGGGCGAGGTGTCCGAGAAGCGAACGAGGCGGCCGCGCTCACTTCACGAGGGTCGGTGCGACGGCGCACGGGTGGTCCTCGGCGCAGGCGAATCGCTTCGAGGCGAGGGCGGCGACGTCGCAGGCGCTGAAGGTGCCTCCCGAGATCCCCGTCGCGCACCCGCGCGAATCGAAGTGCACGGCGAATCCACCCGCGCCCTCATGATGCACGCAGCCGGTCGTGAAGATCTGGTCGTCGAGCGCAGACTGCACGGTCTCGCCCGGCCGCGGCTGGCACGGGACGGTCTCCCGCGCCGCGCACCCGGTCACGTCGAGGAGGGTGCCCCCGGCGTCGGCGAGGCACGCGCGTGCGCAGGGCACCTCGGTTCGCTTCCACCCGATGAGGTCCTCGCCGAGCAGCGTGCAGGTGAAGACAACGAGGGTAGGGCCGGTGTCGCGTGACTCGGAGTAGACGCACGTAGCGCTGGGATCGCCGTTCGGGGGAGTGCAACCTCTGCCGATCGGCGGCGCCGTCGGAGGACACCCCCGCCCGAGCGGCGGCGCGAGGTCGCAGAGGCTCGGAGCGGGGACGCCCGCGTCATCGAGCGGCGGAGGCGGACCCGACGGCTCCGTGGGAGGCCCGACGTCGGCCAGGATCGTCGGCGTCGCACCCGCGTCGCTCGTCGGGCCGTCGCCGTCCGGGGCATTCCAGGCATCGAGGCCGGAGCGGCCGCACGCAACGAGCGCGAACGACACGGCGAGGAGGTGGGTAAGGAGAGAGCGAGGTTGGGCCGCCATCCCAGGGGTCATGGCCGGTGGCCAGGTATTCCATCGAACCACACCGCTCGTCTGGCCTCGTCTGGCCTCGTCTGGCTCGGTCGGCGTCAGCGCCCCTTCCGGGGACGCACGAGGCCGAAGGCCTCCATCTTGTTCATCAGCGTGAAGCGCGAAATGCCGAGCGCTTGCGCGGCGCGGCTCTGATTGCCGCCGTTCTCTGCGAGCGCGTTCTCGATCTTCTGCTTCTCGAGATCGCGCAGGCGACCCTTGAGCTCGTCCTCTCCCTCCCCGTGCGCCGACGGCGCCGCGCGCTTGGGGGCGGCGGTACCGAAGACCTCGGGGTCGGCGAGGGCGAGGTGCTCCTCTTCGAGCCGCGCACCCTCGCAGAGCAGGACGGCGCGATCCATCACGTTCTTCAGCTCTCGGACGTTGCCTGGCCAGTCGTACGCCTCGAGGCGCGTCGCGGCGCCGTCGGACAGGCCCGCCACCTTTCGCTTCATCGACGCCGCCGCGCGCTCGAGGAACATCTCGGCCAGCGCGCGCACGTCGGCGCGGCGACTGCGCAGCGGCGGCAGGTGGATGCTCATGCCGTTGAGGCGGAAGTAGAGGTCGGCGCGGAAGCGCTGCTCGGCGATGAGCGCGCGCAGGTCGCGATGCGTCGCCGAGACGAAGCGCACGTCCACGTGGATCGGCCTCACGCTCCCCAGGCGCATGACCTCACCCGTCTCGAGCACGCGGAGGAGGCGCGCCTGCGTCGCGAGCGGCACCTCGCCGATCTCGTCGAGGAAGACCGTGCCGCCATCGGCCGACTCGAAGATGCCCGGCTTCCTGTTCGTCGCGCCGGTGAAGGCGCCCTTCTCGTAGCCGAAGAGCTCGGCCTCCAGGAGCGACTCCGGCAGCGCCGCGCAGTGCAGGGGGACGAACGGCGCTTTCGCGCGCGCCGACCGCGCGTGCAGCGCTGCCGCGTAGACCTCCTTGCCCACGCCGGTCTCGCCGAGGACGAGCACGCTGAGCGGGCTCGGCGCGACGACGTCGAGGAGCGCGTAGAGGTGGCGCATCCCCGCGTCGGCGATCACCGGGAGCTTCGCCGCCCTGGCTGGAGAAGGCGGTGAGGACGGAGAGGACACCGACGGTGCTGGCGACGCGGCCGCCTCGAGGGCGGGCATCCCGCGCTGGAGCACGAGCATGACGCCGCCGAGCTCCATCGGCGTGCCGAGGGTCACCGCCGCCGGCACGTTGGGCGCCAGCCGGACGCCGGCGACCTGCGTTCCGTTCTTGCTCCCGAGATCGGCGAGCGTCAGATCGCCGGCGATCGACAGGCGCGCATGCTCGCGCGAGAGCGAGTCGTCGGGGACGCACACGTCGCACGACGCGGCGCGTCCGATCGTGAACGTGGGGCCACCTTTGAGGTTGACCACCCGCGTTCCCGCCGGCGTGCTGACGAGAAGGCAGTAGCCGGGCCCTTCGCTCGGCGACGAAGGTGCACGGTACGTGCGCGTCTCCTCGGAACCGTCGGGCTTCTTCATGGGTTCTTCAGGCACTCGGGCGGCACCGGCGCGCTCGCGCACTGCGCGCGCCCTTCGCTGGTCGCCGGCTCCACGATTTGAAGTATGGCGCGGAGGCCTTGCGACGCCAGGACCGCGCGCGGCTTGACGGTGCAGGACGACGGGTTCGTGGTCTTGTCCCAGTCCCCCTCGGCCGCGGCGCACGCGCCCATCTCGTTGGGCACGGTCCACGCCTGCCCGCTCGGGTACACCACGTTGACGCCGTACTTGCCAGTGGGCAAGCAGCCGAGCTTCACGTCGCGCAGGAGCTTGCTCTGCGCCTTGATCAGCGCGGTCGGATCGAGCAGAGGCTTGTCGGGCGGATCGGAGGGATCGGGGCTCGTTCCCTTGAAGTACGGCGTCACGAGCACGCCGCCGCGATCGATCGCGCGCGGGTCGAAGCAGATGACGCTGGGCCGGACGAGCGCCGTGAAGTGATCGCGCACGCTGTCCGGCCCCGGCGTCGTGTCCGGCGAATCGAGGGCGGTCGCGCCCAGATCGTCGTGCCACAGCGTGATCCCCTGGATGACGACGATGGGCTTGGTCGCGCTCCCTTGCGGGGTGAGTCCGGAGGGATCGTCGTCGTCGAGCTTGGCGAGGACGACGAGGGGCCAGATCTGCGGGACGATCGTGGCCTGGCCCGCCGTCTCGGGGATGCTTACTCCGGCGCTCCACTGCACGAGGCCGCCCTTGGGCGCGAGCTGCAGATTGAACGGCGCCGCAGCGGCGGCCTCCGCCTCGGCCTTCGCGACGCCCCAGTCGAGCCGCAGCGATTTGAAGCTCGCCTGGAACGCCTTGATGTAGGACGGCAGAAGCGTCTTGGGCTGCGCGAGGACGTGGTGATCCTGCGTCATCGTCGCGATCGGCGTGACGTTCGGGTCGAATGCGTCGGCCCCGTCCACATGGAAGTAGGGCCGTGACAACGGCAGGACCCCGCCGAGCGTGACGCCGATGCCGTCGCGCACGAAGCCCTCCGCGGGCATCGAGAACGTCGGCACCACGCCGGGGGCCGTGTTCGACGCGCCCGACGGGCGGCTGTCGGGGGTGCCGACGTCGACGGGCAGGAAGATCGGCTGGTAGTTGGGATCGCCGAGGTGCTTCGCGGCGTCGGTCGTGTCGAGGTACCCGCCGCCGACGTCCCCGGCGACCGGCAGGTTGCGGAACCTGAACGTGGGCAAGAACTGCCCGGCCGTGTCGTAGAAGCCTTGGATGACGTACGAGCCGGCGTCGAGGGGCGCGATCGCGTACGCGGCGCTCGCGGTGACGCTCTCGGTGAAGCCGTGCTCGGTGGGGCAGTACCGGTTGGGGCCGGACGCGCGGGGCTCGCTCGCGAAGAGGACATCGCCAGGCACAGTGACGAAGTTCACCGCCGTCGTCGCGAGCCCGCCGGGCGGCGGCGGGTTTCTGCGGTCGAAGACGAGCAGGACGGCGGCGCCGAGGATGTGTCCATTCTGCGAGCAGGGGCGCGGCCCCTGGTAGGCGATGGTCCCCTTCACGACGCCGCGCGCCGGCAGAACGCGCTTGTCGCCGCGCGTATCGTCGACGATCACCGAGTCGCACGCCCCGAGCGCGCACGCCGCTGCGACGCCGAACGCGACGAACGAGGCGCGCGAAGGCGCGGGCTGGGCCTGGCGCGTGGGGCGGGTGGCGTTGGCGTGCTTCATCGTCAGAACCGGTAGGCCAGGTTGCCCATGAAGCGCCGGCCCATGAGCTGCCCGAACGGGTGCTCGCGGTGCTCGACGCCGAGCAGGTTGAACGCCATCACGCTCGCGTCGGCGTGATCCTTCAAGAAGCGGAAGCCGAGCCGCGCGTTGAGGAGCGTATACGCTTCGAGCGGGAACTGCTGGTACTCGATGCGCTGCGCCGCGATGTTGATGACCTGCTCCGCCCATGTCTGCGGCGAGACATAGTGAAAATCGACAGAGCCGTCGAAGCCCGGCTTGGTGCGGAGCTGGACGCCCACGTTCACCTTGTGGCCGCTCGTGCGCTCGTCCTTGACGATCAGCGCCTTCTCTTGGTCGGTGCAGCTCGAGTTGTCCTGCTTCAGGACGTGGAGCGTGTAGTTGGCGTAGAGGTCGAGCCCTTCCAGCGGGAACGTGCGGACGCCGGCCTCGGCGCCGTAGACGTTGTACGTCTGGCACTGGTTGTTGAATCCGCCGAGAAACAGCGGGAAAAGGCCGGTGCTCGGGTCGTATTGCCCGAGACCGTTGGCGAGATCGCCGGTCGTGACGGGCCGGTTCGGGGCGAGCTGGATGAGGTTCTTGGCGCGGTTCCAGAAGATCGAGGTGTCGAGGACGAAGAACTCGCTGTCCTGGTTCAGGTAGCCGAGCTCCGCGGACAGGTTGCTCTCCGGCTGCACCTTGAACTTCGGGTCGTCCGACCGCTGCCCCTCGCTGAGGAGCGCGCCGCCGGCGACGGGGAGCTGCACCGGGATGTTCAGGTACGACTCGAGGAACGTCGGCGTCCGGAACGCGGTGGCGACGATCCCGCGGACCGTGGACTGCTTCGTCGGGTGCACGAGGATCGTCCCGCGCGGCGACTGCACGAACTTCTCCAGGTACGGCACGTAGTCGAGCCGGTAGTCGCCGACGAGCCCGACGTAGTCGCCGAGCTTGATCGCGTCGTGCACGTACAAAGACTCGTGGTTCTCGTAGCGCGTGCGATCGAGGTAGGTCCAGGCGACCTCCTTGTACCGGTAGCCCGCGCCGACGTGCAGATCGTGGCGGATGCTCTTGCCGGTCTCGAACGCGTCGATGTACTGCACCTCGCCGTCGACGACGTTCTGGTCGGCGCGTCCGGGGAGCAGCGTCTGCCCGAGCTGCGCGGCGTTCAGGCCGAACGGCGTGCGAAAGCGGTTCCAGAAGACGCGCGCCTCGATGTGCTTGCTCGTGAGCTTGGCGGTCACGTCCGACGAGGCGAAGCCGTTCAGGAGGACGTCGTTCAGCGGGCCGATGCCGAGGATCTCGGTCTGGCCCTGCGCGAAGCCGCCGCCGAGGCCGAGATCCACGCCCTCGCCGAGCGAGCGCGAGAGCTGCATGTTGAAGCGGGTCGTCCGGCCGCTCGTGTCCTGGTCCGGCGAGTAGAGGTGGAGATCGGCGCGCCCGGGCGGGACCTCGCGGCTCCAGCGCGGCAGGTAGTCGTACCCGGCCGACGCGCGCCACGCGAGCTCGCCCGCGCGGCCGGTGGCCCAGAAGCTCCCGTGCGCCGTGTTGTGATCGCCGTACCCCGCGTTGACGCCGCTCGTGCCCTCGCCCGGGCGCCGGGTGATGATGTTGATGACGCCGTTGAACGCGTCCGCGCCGTAGAGCGCGGAGCCGGGGCCGCGGACGACCTCGATGCGCTGGATGTCCTCGACGCCGATCGACAGGGTCTGCCAGAACGTCGCGCCGAGGAGATCGACGAAGACGCTTCGGCCGTCGACGAGGACCAGGATCTTGTTCGAGAGGCGCTGGTTGAAGCCGCGAAGGCTCACTTCGGTCTGGGAGCCCGTGACCTCCATGATGTCCGTACCGGCGAGGCGGCGGAGCAGCTCGGGGATCTTCGTGATGCCGGAGAGGCGGATGTCCTGCTCGGTGATGATCGAGGTGGAGTTCGGGGCGTCGAGGGGGCTCTGGGCCTCCTTGGAGGCCGTGATGACGGTCTCTTCGAAGACGTCCTCGGTCTTCCTGACGCCGATTTCGGTCGGGGGGACCGCGGCCGGCTTCGGGGTCGGAGTCGGACTCGGAGTCGGACTCGGACTCGGACTCGGACTCGGAGTCGGACTCGGAGTCGGAGTCGGACTCGGACTCGGAGTCGGCGTCGGCGTCGGTGGGGCGTCGCCGCGGGCGGCGGCGGCGACGGCTTGCTGGCGCTTGAGGCGGCCTTCGAGGTTCTGGACGAGATGCTGGACCTCGTCGCGGTCGGGCGGGTTGCCCTCGAGGTACTTCTTGTAGTTGAGGACGGCGCCTTCGAGGTCCCCGCTCTCCGCGTGCGCGCGGGCGATGTTGTAGAGGACGTTCGGGTGCGGAAGGATGTCGTACGCGCGCTGCAGCTCCGCGATGCCCTCTTCGTAGTGGCCGTTGGAGATGGCGCTCATCCCCTTCTTGAAATGACCGCGGGCCTCGGTTCGTGCGTCGGCCCACGCGGCGCCCGCCCAGGAGAGCGCCGAAAGGGCGACAAGCGCGGCGACGATCGAGCGGGCTCGCATCGGGTTCCGCCGAGAATACAGGACTTTACGCAGAACCTACGAGAACCGACAGGTCACTCGAGGGACCATGCCCAGGAGGGTTGGAATCTGCAACAATCGAAGGGTAGGGGGTTGCTGCGTGAATCTGGCTGCGGGCGTGAAGGTAGGGACCCGGTATCGACTCGTCGCGCCCCTCGGCGACGGCGCGATGGGGACGGTCTGGCGCGCCTACGACAACGAGCTCGAGATCGAGGTCGCCCTCAAGCTCCTCAAGAACGCCGCTGGCGATCGCAACACGCTGCTCGCGAGCTTCGCCAAGGAGGCCGAGCTCGCCGCGCGCATGCACAGTCCCAACGTCGTGCGCGTCCTCGACCGCGGCGTCGACGACCATGGCCTGCCGTACATTTCCTATGAGCTGCTCGAAGGAGACGAGCTCGGCGAGCGCCTCACCCGCGAGGGGCGGTTGTCGCTCGCGATCTGCGCGGCGATCATCGTTCAAGCTTGCCGCGGCCTCGCGCGCGCGCACGGCGTCGGCGTCGTGCACCAGGACATCAAGCCCGAGAACATCTTCATCTGCCAGGACGACGAAGGGCGACCGGTCGTGAAGCTCATCGACTTCGGCATCGCGCAGCTGCGGAGGCCGACGAGCAGCCCGACCGCGCGCGACGCGATCGGCGGCACGCTCGAGTACATGGCCCCCGAGGTGCTGCTCGACGGCACGACGCCCGACGCGCGCAGCGATCTGTACGCGCTGGGCGTCGTCGCCTACGAGTGCTTCACGGGCCGCGTCCCCTACCGCGGCGACACCCTCGGCCAGGTGCTCCTCAGTCACGCGCAGACACCGCCCGACCCGCCGTCCCAGCTCCGCGCGGTGAAGGACGGCCTCGGGGCGGCCCTCGACGCGTGGTTCACACGCGCGATTCACCGCGATCCGGCGCAGCGCTTCCAGTCGGCCAAGGAGATGGCCGAGGCGTTCGTCCAGGTGCACCGGCCAAAGACCGCACACGCGCCGACGAGCGCCGAGCAGACGGCCCGCTCGCCGAGCACGCCGCCACCGCGCGAGATGCGTGCCTCGTTCCCGTCGCTCAGCGAGATCGACCTGACCGAGAAGGCGCCGAGCACGCGACCGCGCGCCCGGACGTCGTCGGCGTACAGCGTCATCTCCGATCCGTCGGAGCTGCGGCCGCGCGAACCGGCCAAGAAGAAGCGTCCCTGACCGTCGACCCGCCGGCTCAGTACGGAATGTCCTTGAAGCCCTTCGGCCCGTCGTCGGGCTTGCCGGGCGCCGTGGCCGGAGGCCGCCCACCCCCCGTCTGCGGCGCCTTCGCGAGCTTCACGAACACCGGGCTGTCACCGACCTTGATCATGCGAACCTCGGGCTTGAAGCCCGCGTGCGCGACGGCGAGCTTGTGCTCGCGCTCGGCATCGGCGTCGGGCCCCTTGTAGAGGATGTCGCAAGGCGTGGAGTTGCAGACCTCGACGCCGTCCTCTTTGACGCTCGCGCCGTCGGGCTCGGTGTTGATGCGCACCTTCACGAGGAGCTCGGCGGGTGGCGCAGCGGAGACCGGGATCGCCGGCGTCGTCGGACCGGCGCCCGGCACCTTGGGAGGTGAGTCGCTCGCGACGCGCGCGCTCGGCTGCGAGTTACGCGTACGCATCACGCCGAGCACCCCGAGCGCAGCGACGAGCCCGGCGCCGAGCACGATCGCGGCGACGAGCGGCGCGCGGCTCCGGGACGGTGGCGGGGCCGAGATCGAGATGTCCTGCATCGCCGGCGGCGTTTGCGAAGGCCACGGCCCCGTCCCCCCCAGCGCCGGTGGCGCCGGGGTCAGGCGCTCGACGGGCAAGGCGACGCGCATGCCTGCCGAGACCGGCGGGATCGACGCGCTCGCATCGGCCGAACGGATCTCCATCGTCCCGGTGTGGTTCGGCGACGCGCGCTTGAGCCACTGGAGCAGCTCGTCCATCGACGAGAACCGCTTCTCCATGTCCTTCTCGAGGCAGCGGAGGATCGCCTCCTCCATCCCCGGGCTCACCTCGATCTGGGGGTTGATCGAGCGCATGGGCGGCACCGGCTCGTTCACCTGCGCCATCAGGATGTTCACGCTGTTCGCCCGATCGAACGGCACCTTCCCGGTCATCATCTCGTAGAGGATGATCCCGAGGGAGTAGACGTCGGTGCGCGCGTCGACGCGGTCGCCGTTGATCTGCTCGGGCGCCATGTACTTCGGCGAGCCCATGAAGAGCCCGGTCTGGGTGATGTCTTCTCCGCGCGACTCGCTCACGTTCTTCACGAGGCCGAAGTCGAGCACCTTGACGAAGTCGTGCTCGTCGCCGTGGACGGTGAGGAAGATGTTCGCCGGCTTCAGATCGCGATGGATGACGCCGTGGGTGTGCGCCTCGCGGAGCGCACGGCAGATCTGCCGTCCAATGTGCGCCGCGCGGTCCTCGGGGAAAGGACCGCTCTCGCGGATCGTGCGGTGGAGCGTCGCCCCTTCGAGGAGCTCCATCGCCATGTAGTAGATGTCGTCGTCCGTCTTGCCGTAGTCGAAGATGGTGACGGTGTTGGGGTGGCTGAGCCGCGCCGCCGTCGAGGCCTCGAGCGAGAAGCGCCGGTGGAACTCGGGATCCTTGTCGCCCTCGTAGTTGGGGCTGAGCACCTTGAGGGCGCAGATACGTCCCAGCGCGCTCTGCTCGGCGCGGAAGACCTTGCCCATACCGCCGCGGGCGATCAGCGAGACGATCTTGTATCGACCGGCGATCGTCGCACCGATGAGCGGTTCGGTCTCGGCATCTTGCCGCTTGTTATCGCCCATCGTGCTCCCGCTTCCCCCGGATGGGACCGCCCTGACGCCCACTATAGCCCGTCGCGGAGGGAGCCCGCTACATTCCGCGACAGAAGCGTCAGCTCTCGCGGCTCAGCAGCTTTCGCAGCAGCAGCAGCGGGTGGAAGCCGAACACGTCCTTCACGTCGCGATCGCCGCTGGTGAGATCGCGCAGCGCCGTCATCGCGGGCGAGACGATGCCGACGGGATCGATGCGCTCGGCCACCACGCGGAGGGCGTTCCACGCGGCGCGCCCGGCGTCGACGCCGAGGGGGATGGCGAGCGGCACCGGCAGCGGCGAGAGGATGAGATCGCGC
>JANYHK010000103.1 GCA_025359105.1 Myxococcales bacterium
CGACTCGACGCATCGGCTCACGCTCCCTGCCGTGCGCAGGTACGTGATCCATCGTTTCGTTGCGCCACTGTTCTGCACGACCTGTCGAGGGCTGATGCGGCTCCTCGTCCAACCACCATAAATATGGCGAAGTAGTGCTAGAGACCGTCGCGCCGAGCGAGGCATTTGGTCTCGACGTGGCCCGCCCAGCCGAGGGGAGAGGCCAAAAGTCCCACGGCGAACCGGAAAAATAGAGGGATTGGTGATTTTACTCCACCAAGGTCCTCACTACTCTGCCCGGCATGAGCGAGGCGACCGAGCTTCTCGAAAAGATGGAGCACGCCGGACACGGCGGGGGCCATGGCGGGGGTGGGCACGGCAAAGGTCCGGGCACGTTCATCGGCATCACGATGGCCGTCCTCGGCGTGATGCTCGCGTTCTGCGCCGCCATGGTCGGCACCGAGCGGACCGAGCTCATCAAGGGCACGATCGATCAGTCGAACAAGTGGGGCATCTACCAGGCGGAGGCGACCAAGTTCCGCGTCATGGAGGCCGACTCCGAGATGCTCCACGCGCTCACGCCGAACAAGGCGGAGCTGAAGAAGTTCGACGAGAAGCTCGCGACGGTGAAGCGCGCCGGCGGCAAGGCCGACGACGAGGACACCGCCGAGATCAAGGAGGCGCTGCACGTCGCCACCAACGAGCTCGCCGATCTGCTCACTCCCGACCAGGACGACGAGGCGCGCATCAAGGGCATCGGACTTCGGTACAAGCACGACATGGCCGAGGCCAAAGAGGACGCGGAGTCTTACGAGCCTGCCAACGAAGCGCACTACGAAGCGAGCGAGTGGTACGAGCGCGCGCAGCTCTGCGCGGAGGTAGGCATCGTCGTCGCGTCGATCGCGCTGCTCCTCACGAGTCGCGTCGTCTGGATCATTTCGATCCTCTTCGGCATCGCCAGCGGCGGCATCATCGGCAAGACGTTCCTGCACACGCGCACCGCCGTCGCCGCCGCCGAGAAAAAGATCGAGGACGCGAAGAAGCACGCCGCCCAGCTCGAGAAGGACGACGAGGACGACAAGGCCAAGCCGAAGCCGAAAGAGCCCGAGGGCGACAAAAAGCCCGAGGGCGACAAATCCGCCCCGCATCACTGATCCGCTCGTAGCGGAAGCATGGTAGACAGCGGCCTTCCCGGGAGGACGACATGAGCGCGCACGAAATGCTCGAGAAGATGGAAGAGGCCGGCCACGCGGGCAGCGGGGGGCACGGTCACGGCGCCAGCGGCGGTCCGGGCAGGATGATCGGCATCACGATGGCGATCCTGGGCGTCATGCTCGCGTTCTGCGCGGCCATGGTCGGCTCGGCGCGTACCGAGCTGATCAAGACCACGATCGAGCAGTCGAACCTCTGGAGCATCTACCAGTCGGAGTCGACGAAGTACCGCGTCATGGAAGCGGACTACGAGATGCTCCACGCGCTCACGCCGAACAAGGGTGAGCTGAAGAAGTTCGAGGAGAAGCTCGCGAACGTGAAGCGCGCCGGCGGCAAGGCCGACGACGAGGACACCGCCGAGATCAAGGAGGCGATCCACGTCGCGACCGTGGAGCTCGCCGAAGTCCTCACCCCCGACAAGGAGGACGAAGAGCGCATCCACGCGCTCGGCCAGAAGTACAAGCACGACATGGTCGAGGCCAAGGAAGACGCCGAGGCCTACGACGAGGCCATCGACGCCCACCACGAGGCCAGCGAATGGTACGAGCGCGCGCAGCTGTGCGCGGAGATCGGCATCGTCATCGCGTCGATCGCACTGCTCATGTCGAGCCGCGGCGTTTGGGTGGTGTCGGTCATCATCGGCCTCACCGGAGGCGGGATCGTCGGCTACACGTTCACCCACACGCACAAGATCCTCAAAGAAGCCGAGAAGAAGATCGAAGAGGCCAAGAAGAGAACGGCCGAGATCGAGAAGGACGACGAGGACGACGAGCCGGCCAAGCCCGGCGAGAAGAAGGACGAGCACGGCGCCGGCGCGAAGGACGAGAAGAAGGACGACCACGGCGCGGCGAAGGACGAGAAGAAGGACGACCACGCCGCTCCGGCCGGCAGCGCGAGCGCAAAGCCCGAGGGCAAGGTCGCGCCCAAGCCTGAGCCGAAGAAACACTGAGCGACCTTCGGCCGACAAGACGGCCACGGCAACCGTTCCTGCCAAGGACGGTTGCCGCGGGCACGGAGCGCGCTCTCCTCTGTGCTAACTTGGGGGACTGGAAAGCCACCCATGTTCGATGAATTCGGGATCAACGCGGGGTACGTAGAAGAGCTCCACGCGCGCTGGCTCCAGGCGCCGCAGGCCGTGGATGCGGACTGGCGCGCGTTCTTCGACGCGCTCGGCGATGGGCGCCTCGGTCCTGCACCGAGCGCGGCGATCGTGCCGGAGGCGCCCCCTGGGTCGGCCGTGTCCGCGCCGCAAAACGGCACCGCTGGCCCGCGCGCCCGCGCCAGCGTCGTCGGCGTGGCTCCCCCGCCTCCCGTCGCTCCTGCCAGTGTGAGCATCAAGGCGAACGGCAACGGCGCTTCGGTCGCGCCTGGCCGCCTGAGCCTGGTACCGCAGGGCGCCGGCCTGAAGGACGAGCTCATCACAGCCGCCGGCGTGCAAGGGCGCGTCTACCAGCTCGTCAACGCGTACCGAGTGCGCGGACACCTCTTCGCGCGCCTCGATCCGCTCGCGACGAGCGACGCCATCGACAGCGCCAACGCGCCGACCGAGCTGAACCTGGCGACGTTCGGCCTGAGCGAGGCGGATCTCGACTCCACGTTCGCGACCGTAGGCATGACCGGCGTGCCCGAGCGCGCCACGCTCCGCCAGATCATCGCGCACCTCACCGAGACCTACTGCCGCTCGATCGGCGTCGAGTTCACGCACATCGAGGAGCCCTCGATGCGCCAGTGGCTCCAGGACCAGATGGAGTCCGCCCAGAACCACGCCGAGCTCGGGCGCGAGGATCTCGTTCGCGTGCTGACGAAGCTGACCGACGCCGAGATCTTCGAGCAGTTCATCCACCGCAACTACGTCGGCGCCAAGCGCTTCTCGCTCGAGGGCGCCGAGAGCATGATCGCGCTGCTCGATCTGCTCATCGAGGAGGCCGGCGCGCACGGAGCGCAGGAGGTCGTGCTCGGCATGGCGCACCGCGGGCGCCTCAACGTGCTCGTGAACATCATGGGCAAGAACGTGCGCGAGATCTTCGCGGCGTTCGACGACAAGCAGCCCGAGCGCTTCCTCGGCGCCGGTGACGTCAAGTACCACCTCGGCTACTCGAGCGATCGCGTGACCGCGAGCGGCAACAGCGTCCACCTCTCGCTGGCCTTCAACCCCAGCCACCTCGAGTGGGTCAACCCGGTCGTCGAAGGGCGCGTCCGCGCGAAGCAGGATCGCGCCAAGCGCAACGGCGTCGTTCCTCTCCTCATCCATGGCGACGCGGCGTTCATGGGCCAGGGCGTCGTCCCCGAGACGCTGAACCTCGCCGGCCTCGAGGGCTACACGACCGGCGGCACGATCCACGTCGTCGTAAATAACCAGATCGGCTTCACCACGGTCCCCGAAGACTCGCGCTCCACGCGCTACTGCACCGACATCACGCGCATGATGAAGGTCCCGGTCTTCCACGTGAACGGCGAGGATCCCGAGGCGGTCATCCAGGTGACGCGACTCGCGACGGAGTTCCGCCAGCGGTTCGGCAAGGACGTCGTCATCGACATGTACTGCTACCGCAAGTACGGCCACAACGAAGGCGACGAGCCGACGTTCACGCAGCCGGTCATGTACGCGCTCATCAAGAAGAAACCGAGCGTGCGCCAGACGTACGTGGACCGCCTCGTCGACGCGGGCAAGATCACCCGGCAGCGCGCCGACGAGATCGAGCAGGAGCGGAAGGCCATCCTCGAGCAGGCGTACTCCGAGGCGAAGGCCGGCGATTTTCACCGCAAGCCCAGCGCGATGGAGGGCGTCTGGACGCCGTACTTCGGCGGGCCCGATCGCCTCGTGCCCGAGACGCCCACGTGCGTCCCAGCGGAGCGTCTCACCGAGCTGCTCGCCCAGCTGACGACGATCCCCTCGACGTTCCACGCCAACGCGAAGGCCCTCAAGATCATCGAGCAGCGCCGCGAGCGCGCGACGTCGCATGGCACCTGCATCTGGGAGACCGCCGAGCACCTCGCGTTCGCGACGCTCCTCACCGAGGGGAAGCCCGTGCGCCTCTCCGGCCAGGACGCGCGCCGCGGCACCTTCAGCCACCGCCACGCCGTCCTCTTCGACACCGAGACCGGCGCGCGCTACACGCCGCTGTCGAACCTCGAGAACGCCGCGCCCTTCGAGGTGTGGGACAGCCCGCTGTCGGAGGCCGGCGTGCTCGGCTTCGAATACGGCTACAGCCTGGACCGCCCCGAGGGGCTCGTGATCTGGGAAGCGCAGTTCGGCGACTTCGCGAACTCGGCGCAGGTCATCATCGACCAGTTCATCGTCTCGGCCGAGGACAAGTGGCTCCGCCTCTCCGGCCTCGTGCTCCTCCTGCCGCACGGCTACGAAGGGCAAGGCCCCGAGCACTCGAGCGCGCGCATGGAGCGGTTCCTCCAGATGTCGGCCGAGGACAACATCCAGGTCTGCAACCTCACGACGCCGGCGAACCTGTTCCACGCGCTGCGCCGGCAGGTCATCCGGCCGCTCCGCAAGCCCCTCATCATCTTCACGCCGAAGAGCCTGCTTCGCCACCCCGAGGTGCACTCGACGTTCGACGAGCTCGCGACGGGCTCGTTCCGCCGTGTCATCACCGATGACAGCGTCGATCCGAGCAAGGTGAAGAAGGTGCTGCTCTGCACCGGCAAGGTGTTTTACGACCTCGACGCGGCGCGCAAGAAGCAAGCGCGCACCGACATCGCCGTCCTGCGACTGGAGCAAATCTACCCGCTCAACGACGCCATCGTCCGGGCCCTCGCGCCGTTCAGGGACGGGACGCCGCTCGTGTGGGTCCAGGAGGAGCCCCGCAACTCAGGCCCCTGGTACTTCATCAACGCGAACCTCCGGAACCACGTCGGCGAGCGCCTTCCGCTGAGCGTCGTCTCCCGGGCCGCGAGCGCCAGCCCGGCGACGGGCAGCAAGGCCAGCCACGAGCTGGAGCAGAAGCTCTTGATCGAGCAGGCCTTCGCCCGGTAGCGGGCCGGTTCGAAATACCGAGGGCGGTGCTCTGAATCGAGGCGTTGCCTTGTGATACCGTCCGGGTCGCGCATGATCTCGAGCGCCCCCGCAGACGCCGGCTTGACCGCCGCCCTGGTGCAGCTCGCGTCGCGGTGGACGTTCGTGCTCATCGCCGCGGCCGTCATCCTGCTCGCGTTCCTGGTGAACCGCTTCGCGCCCGCGAAGCGGAAGAGGATCGGGCGGGTCGTCACGATCTTCGTCCTGCACATCCTCGCGTACGGCCTGGCCGAAATGGCGAGAGCCACGGGCGCGCCGCTGTGGGCGGAGAGGCTGCACATCCTCTCCGAGCTCCTCGAGGCCTTCACCATCGTGAACATCGGCGCCCTCGCGGTGTTCGATCTGGCGCTGCCGGCGGTGGGGGTCGACCTCGTGAGCATCACGAGCGATCTCCTCGTCGGCCTCGCGTACATCGCGACGACCATCGGCGTGCTGCACGGCGCCGGGATGAACCTGTCGAGCGTGATCGCCACGAGCGCCATCGTATCCGGCGTCCTGGCGCTGTCGCTCCAGACCACACTGGGCAACGTCATCGGCGGCGTGGCGCTGCAGCTCGACGGGTCAATCCACCTCGGCGACTGGATTGCGCTGGAGAACGGCAAGCAGGGCAAGGTCCACGAGATCCGGTGGCGCCATACGCTGCTCCAGACGCGCGACTGGGACGTCATCGTGGTCCCGAACGCGTCGCTCCTGTCGTCGAACATCACGATCCTCGGCAAGCGCGACGGGCACAAGGTGCCGCACCGGATGTGGGTCTACTTCAACGTGGACTTCCGCTACCCGCCGGCGCGCGTCATCGACGTCGTGACGGAGGCCGTGCGCGGGAGCCCGATCGAGCGCGTCGCCGACGATCCGCCGCCAAACGTGGTGTGCATGGACTTCGCCCGCGACAACCGTGACAGCTTCGCCTACTACGCGGTTCGCTACTGGCTGACGGATTTGGCGGCCGACGATCCGACGAGCTCGGCGGTGCGACACCGCATCCACACCGCGCTCCGGCGCGCGGGGATCCCGCTGGCGATGCCGCTGCGCGGCGTGCAAGTAACCCTGGAGGAGCTCGCCGTCGAGAAAGCCAAACGGGACGAGCACGAGCGGCGCGTTGCGACCGCGCGCGCCGTCGAGCTCTTCGAGTCGCTCACCGACGAGGAGCGCTCGTTCGTCGTCGACCGCTTGACGTACGCCCCCTTTGCCCGTGGCGAGACCATGACCCGCCAGGGGGCGGTCGCGCACTGGCTGTACGTGCTTGCGGCCGGAACCGCCGAGATCCGCGTCTCCGGCGACGACGGCACGACCAAGACGGTCGCGACCATCCACGGCCCGACCTTCTTCGGCGAGATGGGGCTCATGACCGGAGAGCCCCGCTTCGCGAGCGTCTTCGCCGTGAGCGACGCCGAGTGCTACCGCCTCGACAAGCCGGGATTCGAGCAGATCCTGCAGAAGCGGCCGGAGATCGCCAAGCAGATCAGCCAGCTCCTCGCGCGGCGGCGCGTGGAGCTGGTGGCTTTTCGGGAGGGGCTCGACGCCGCCGGGCGCAAGGCGCGCGAGGCCACCGAGCAGGAGGCGATCCTGAAGCGGATCGAGGCGTTCTTCGGGCTCACGTGATGGAGGCGCACGAGCTCATTCTCGTCGACGGAGCGGCGGCCGCGCGCGTCGTGCGCGCGCTCGGTCAGCATCGCTACGTCGGCGGGCGCTTGCACATGGTCCACGCCTTCGCGTTCTGCGCGCTCGACGATTCGGACGAGCTGGCCCTCGCGCTGTCGTGGGCGCGCGGCGTCATGGCAGACGCGTCGATCGACAAGGCGAGCCGCGACGAGCGACTGCTCCGCCGGTCGACGGAGGCGGAGCTCGCCCACATCGTCACCGCGTTCTGGGGCAAGGGACCGGTCCGCGAGCGCGCGCACGCACGCCTACGCGAGCACCTCTGGGCGGCCGAGATCCCGCTGCCCGACCACTCGCCTTTCGACGAGGCGCACGAAGACACGACGTTCCCCGTGCTCGTCGACGCGGGCTGGGAGCTGTTGCCGCTGACCGCGCTCGATCCGGAGCGCCACAAGGGGGCAATCCAGTCGTTCGGCGAGCCGATCCTCTGGGACGCCGCGGTCTTCGAAGAAAGTAACCGCGCCGAGCCCGCGCCGTACCTTCAGGAGCTCCCCGCGTTCGGCCCCGCCGAGCTCCTCGGCGGCGCCCAGGAGGACGGCGCTCTGACCGCACCACTGCCGATCTGGACGAGCGGTCCCGAGGCCTACCACGGGTATGTCCTCCGCGGCGTCCTCCGCGCGGCCAAGATCGAGGGCTCCTAGCGCGCTTGGCTTAGGGCGGCATCGGCGCGGCCGTGATGGACGCGAGGATCAGCGTGATGTTGTCGCGCCCGCCGGCGGCGTTGGCGAGATCGACGAGCTTCGACGTGGCCTCGGCCAGGTCCGGCGTCGCCGCCAGGGTGGCCTGGATTTGCGCCTCGGGCACCATGCGGGTCAGGCCGTCCGAGCAGAGGAGGTACACGTCGCCCGGGAGCGGCGACTCCACGGCGACGTCGACCTCCACCGTCGGCTCGGGGCCCACGGCGCGGACGAGGACGTCTGCGTTCTTTCCGGTGATGCCGGCGGCGCCCAGCGTGTGGTCCTGCGTCAAACAGGCCAGCTTCCCGGCGCGCAGGCGGTAGCAGCGGCTGTCGCCGACATGTGCAAGATACACCTTTTGCTTGTTCGGCGAGAAGTGGGCGCAAACGACGGTCGTGCCCATGCCAGCGTGCTCGTCGGCCTCCAGGCTGCGCTGGTGAACGCGTTCGTTGGCGACGCACACCGCCGCGCGGAGGCGGTTGCCCCGGCGCCCGAGCTTGGGATCCGGCTCCGGGGGCGCCTTGGGGACGACCTCGCCGGAGAACGCCTCTTCGATCGCGGCGACGGCGACCGAGCTCGCGACCTCGCCCGCGGCGTGGCGACCCATGCCGTCGGCGACGACGAGCAGGTGGAGCTTGTCGTCGATGGCGTACGAGTCCTCGTTGTTCTTGCGGTGCTTGCCCTGATCGGTGGTACCGGCGGCCGTGACGAGGATCATCGCGTACGGTCCGGTGGGCTCGTCGTCGTCCTCGACCGCGCCCACCCTGGGCAGACTCGCGATCTCCTCCTCGATGCTCTCGCGCGCCGAGGTGGGAGCCTTCCCCGACGAAGGCGGCGCGTCCGGCTCGCGCGACGACGGCGAGGCGCCTTCGGACGGCGGGGGATGCGGCGTCGCCTTGGGCGCCGGGACGAAGACCGGCGCGGTCGCGAGCACCTTCGCCACCCAGCCTGCGAGGCCCGCGAAGACCACACCCGTGACCGTGTAGAGGATCTGAGCGTCCTGCATTTCGCCGGGATCGGTTGTACCACGACGCCCCGGCGCGATCGCACAGGTGTGGGCACGCCCGTTGCGTTAGAATTGGAAGAGTCCGCCGCATGCACCGAAAGACCCTCCTCTTCACCTTCGTTCTGGCCCTGCCCTTGGCGGGGGGGTGCAGCGACGATCCACCAGCGTCGAGCCCCTTCGGCCCCGGAGCCGGACAGCCCGGCGGGGATGGTGGCACCGGTGAGGGCGGCGGGAACCTCCTCGGCGAGGGCGGGAGCGGGTACGACGCGGCGGATCCGCCGAAGGACGCCGGCTACCGCGACCCTACGGCGGTCGACGGCGGCTGCGCGGCGCCGAACCAGGTCTGCGGCGCCAAGTGCGTCTCGCTCGGCTCCGACGTCGCCAACTGCGGCACGTGCGGCAACGCGTGCGGCGGTCCTGGCGCGTACTGCAATGCCGGGCGGTGCGCGTGCGTCGGTCCGCTCGTCGACTACTGCGCGGGCGGTTGCCAGGACGTCTCGGGCGACGTGAACAACTGCGGCGCGTGCAACCTCGTCTGCGACCCCAACCAGTTCAACAGCTGCTCCTCTGGCGTTTGCGACAACCAGTGAACGCGCGCCCCGCCTGAGCGTGTAAGCTGCACGCGTGAGGTCGTCCCTCGTCGCGTTCGCCGTGCTCGTGCTCGCGGCGCTCGCCCTCCTCGGCTGCGACGGCACGCACCTGGCGGGCACGCACGACGTGGAGCTCGACTACGAGGTCCGCAAGACCGGCGACGGCGTCGCCGCGGCGGCGCGCGCGTCGGTGGAGGCGCGGCTCGGGGCGGCGCACATCCCGGCCGACGTCGAGCCCGTTGGGGCGACGCACCTCCGCGTCACGGTGGACAGGGACGGCGCGGAGGCGACGGACGAGATGCTCACGTGGCGCGGGGGGCTCGACGTCTACACGACGGCGCCCGAGTACGCGTACGCGCCGCGCGATCCGGCCGGGCTGGTCGCCAAGACCGAGACCGCCAAGGGGGGGGCGGGCGGGATCGAGCGCTACTTCGTCGGCCCGCGCGCGCGCGTCACCCGCGCGCTGAACGAAGGGAGCACCGATCCTGCTTATGCCCTCCTCCTCGACCCGGTCGACGCGGAGACCGCGCGCGTGCGCGTCGTCGCGGCGCCGGCCATGATCCAGCTACGCGACGTCGTCGATTTCACGGCGACCGAGTCCGACAGGCGCGATCTCGTCCTCTACGTGCGGGACGCCCCGAAGCTGCGCGCGGCGATCGACGCGATCGGGGAGCGCCCGACGGTGATCGCGCTGGGGCGTACCGTGCTGTCGCGTCGTCCGCTCGCCGAGCTGCTCGTCGCCGCACACGGCCCGGCCGCGCGCCCCGCGCTCGTGCTCCACATCGGCGACGGCATCACGGCGTTCTCCCGCGCGCACAACCTCCGCTCCCTCCTCCGCAGCGGCACGCTCCCTCCGCTCGCCCGGCAAGACGCGCAGGCCGCGGCCGTGCGCTGGCCGCTCGCGATCGGCTGCCTCGTCGTCCCGCTCGTGCTGTCGTTCGCGTGGCTCTTCTTCGTGCGCCGCTTCGATCGCGCCTACCCGGAGCCGTGGTGGCTCGTCCTCGCGACGTTCGCGCTGGGCGGGCTCAGCGTCGTCCCCGCCGGCTTCGCCGAGTGGGCGATGATGACGGCGACGCCGTACCTGAACCCGTCGGTGATGACGCTGGGGGGCAAGCTGAGCGCGTTCCCCATCGCGCTCGCCGTCTTCACCGTCGTCGTCGGCCTGAGCGAGGAGGGTGGCAAGCTCCTCGGCACGTTGGCCCTCGCGGCGCGCCGACCCGAGTTCGACGAGCCGGTCGACGGGATCGTGTACGGCGCGGCCTCGAGCCTTGGCTTCGCGGCAGTGGAGAACATCAAATACTTCGCGTTCGGGCGCATGGGTAGCGCGATCATCACCGCGCGCATGTTCACGAGCATCCCCGCGCATCTCTTCTTCGGCGCCATCTGGGGGTATGCGCTCGGCAAGAAGCTCGTGTCGAGGAGGACGAGCGTTCTCCTCTTCCTCGGCTATGCGGCCCTGATGCACGGCGCGTTCGACACGCTGCTCTCGATCGAGGGCCTGCAGCTCCTCGCGCTGGTCCTGAACCTCGCGCTCGCGTCGCTCTTCATCGTGCTCCTCCGCCGCGCGCTGCGGCACGGCGCGATAGGGCCGGGCGACACCGAAGCGCCGCCGTCGGCGAACCGCGCGTTTTTCCCGGTCGGGCGCCCCGCCCTGTTCGGGCTCGCGGCGCTGGGCCTGCACGTGTGCGCGGCCGTCCTCTTCGTGCTCGGCGCCGGGCATCAGGCGCTACACCAGAAGATCTCCTACGCGTTCGTCGTCTTCTCGGGCTCGCTCGTGGCGATGCTCGGCATGTGCGCATACGCGCTCGCGGCGACGATGCCGCTCGACGTCGCCGTCGATGAGGACGGCGTCACGTTCGCGGGGCGCGCCGTCCGGTGGTCGGCGATCCGCGGCGTCATCCTCGTGCGCGTCGGCGGCGTCGTCGGCGATCTCGCCCTCGTCCGCCTCGAGCGCGACGGCGGCGTGACCCACATGGGGCCTGGCCGCTTCGACCGGATGCAGGCGCTCGAACGGATGATCGCCGCACGCCTCGCCCAGCGGAGCTGACGCGCCGAGGTGGGTTACTTCACCTCGACGAGCTCGATGTCGAACTTGAGCGCGGCCTTGGGCGGGATGTTGGGCGGGCTGCCTGCCTCGCCGTACGCCAGATCGAACGGGATCGTGAGCCGACGCTTGCCGCCGACCTTCATGCCGGGAACACCCTGGTCCCACCCCTTGATGACGCCGCCCGTGCCGAGCTTGAACTCGAACGGTTCGCCGCGATCGCGCGAGCTGTCGAACTTCTTCCCGCTCATCAGGGTGCCTGTATAGTGCACTCGAACGGAGTCGCCGGCCTTCGCCTCTTTGCCGGTGCCGACCAGCTCGTCGACGATCTCGAGCTTGTCGGGGCCAGGCAGCTCGGGGGGGGCCTCGGCGGGCTTGAACGACGACGACGGCTCTGGGTCCTTCTTCGAGCAGCCGACGAGCGTGAGCGAGAGGACCGCGAGGAGCGGGAGGAGCGTCGTCAATCTCATGGCCTACCAGATACCACGAGCCGGATCGGGTCCGATCCGCGTTGTGTGAAGACGCACATGACCAAGGTGTCGACGGCGAGATCAGCGGCCGGACGACGCGGGCGCAGGCGGCGCCGTGAGATCGATGCCCGCCTGCGCGGCGACGAAGCCGATGATCGCGTCGACCTGATCGGCGTTGGCGCGGACGTGCAGGCGCGTGAGGTTCAAGCTCGAGTCGACCTCGACCCCGTTGATGAGCCCGCGCGACACCATGTTGGCGAGCGCCCCCTCCATGCTGCCGCGGTACCTCGAAAGAAACGATTTGAGCTCGTTCTCGGAGTCGATCGCCCCCTGCCCGTCCGGGTTCTGCAGCTCGCCGAAGACGTCCGCGCCGCCGTCGGCGAGCGGGATGATCCAGATGCGCATCTCGGTGATGCGCGCGGGGAGCTGGGGGATGGGGCGGCTCGGGTTCTTCACCGTGAGGCGCATCGCTTCGCCGGGCCGCGGGTGCGCGGGTGCGCGCTCGACGAGGAGCATGCGCGCGGCGGTGTTGGCGAAGCTCGGGGGCACGACGGCGATCGTCTTGGACTTTCCGCGCAAAAATACGCGCGGCGCGCGATCGGCGTGGGCCAGCGTCGCCTTCACGCCGGGCACGCCGGCGTCGTAGCTCGCGCCGTTGTGGCTGCGGCGCTTGATCGCCTCGATGGCCTCGTCGGCGACGGCGTCGGGCACCGAGTAGTGGATGAGGATGGTGTCCTTCTCGGTGTGGAGCAGCGCCGGACCGAAGATGAGCACCCAGTCGGCGTCGCGGATGGGATCGACCGTCGTGCCCTTCAGCGCGTCGTCCCACTGCGGCGCGGCGCGCACGAGCTTGCTGAGGCGCGCCCCGGTCGGGTGCTTGCGAATGACCTCGACGTTGAGGAAGAGCGTGACGAGGTTCTCACCCGCCTGCATCTTGCCGAGTCCGCCCACGAGCCCTTCTGGATCGCGCGGCCCGACGCCTCCGCCGCCCGCCTCGGCCTGCGCGAGCGCCCCCCCCTCGCCGACGCCCGCCGCGTCGAGATCGAACGCGATGGCGGGGCCGCCGTCTGCGGCCCCGCCGTCGCGCGGCTCGGCGTCGGTGGTCCCGCCGTCGAGATCGGCGTCGTCGAGATCGGCGTCGCGCGTCGCCGCGTCGTTGGGGCCCGCGTCCTTCTTCGGCGGCGGACCGCCGTCGCGCGCGTTCGGGCCGTCGACGGGCTTGTCGCTCGTCGTGACCGGCGGCGGGGGCGTGGGCGGCGGCGGCGGCGGCGCCTCTTCTTCGATCAGATCAACGGGGATGGCGATGTCCCCGTCGGTGTCGTGGATCTCGAACTTCAGCCCCGAGCGCACCGTCCAGGGACCGATCCACGCGTGGAAGCCGATCGACAAGACCGCGGACACGGCCAGAGCGATGCGCACGCGCCGGAGGTCCCAGAACCGTTCGGGGCCCGTCTTCTTGCCGCCGCGCCCGCGGTCGCCCTCTCCCTGCCCCTTCCCCTCGCCCTCCGGAGGCGTCGCGTGCGGCGCGGTCGGGGCGACGCGCGCCGCCCCGCGCATGACCGGGTGCGTCCGTCTAGCCACGCACGACCCCGCGCGCTCCCACACCCCGCCCCTTGCTCAGGCAAATTACGTAATGATTTCGGACCAATCGTTTGGGCACGGTGCTCGCTTTGGAACGGTAGGGTATGCCACCTTTTCGCGCATCGAGCACACAACCCTCGGGCAGCCGACGAGAACTGGAAACGTCAGGCCTTTCGGGGGTAAAGGACGGTAGACGCGGGGCGAATCCCGTGGAAAGAGCGCACGGCAGCATGCGGTCACGGCAGTACCCGACAGCCCAGCCAGGCCACCTAGGCCAGGCTGCCCAGCGAGTCCAAAGGGCCAAGCCCGGCAAGCCGGGCCGGACGATCCGACGGGCCCTCCTCGCCGCGCTCGCCGCGGCTTCGGTCGGGGCGGCGGTTTCGGCGTGCACCGATCCGCTCACCGGCGGTCCGTCGAACCCGACGGGCCCGCAAGCCTCACCGTCCGACTCCGCCCCCGCCCCGCTCCACGCCGCTGCGACCGACGCCGCAGCCGTGTCCCCTATCGGGCAAGCGCCCGCCGATGCCGCCGCGTACGACGGCCCGCGCATCGGAGCCTTGTTTCTGACGACGCCGATCATGAGCGACATGGAGTGGCCGAGCCGCGAGGCCCGAGACGGGCGCCCCAAGCGTGAGCGCGAAATCAAGAGCGACGTGATTGGATACATCAGGCAAGGCGGGACGGTGCCGGTTATTCCCGAGCCGCACAAGAAGCCCAACTGCCAGGAGGGCTGGTACGAGCTCCTCTCGGGCGGCTTCGTCTGCGGCAAGTACGCATCGCTCGACCTGAATCATCCCCGCATCAAGGTCGCCCCGCACACGCCCGACATGAACGGGCCTCTGCCGTACCAGTACGGCGTGAACGTCACCAACGGCACGCCGCTCTACCGCACGGTGCCGTCGCGCGAGGATCGCGTGCGCCTGGAGCCGTGGCTCACGAAGAAGCCCAAGCCCAAGGCCGACGATCCCAACCAGAACCCCTACGTCGCTGCCGACGACGCGATGGACGCCGGCGCCCCCGCGCCCGCGACGGGCACGACGACGCTCACGAGCGCGACCGATCCCTTCGGTCTCAGCGAGGACGCCGGCGTGCCCTGGTACCTGCGCGACTACGACGGCGGCAAGCCCACAGTCACGCTCGACGACCTGCGCGGCGAGGAGGGCACGCCCCTCGTCCGGCGCATGGTGAAGGGCTTCTACCTCGCGCTGGATCAGGAGAAGTCCTACAACAACAGCAAGTGGTGGCGAACGACCGGCGGCCTCCTCGCCCCGTTCGAGCGCGTCTACGTCACCAAGGCGCCCACGGACTACCGCGGCGTCTGGCTGAAGGACGCCACGCCGCTTCCTTTGACCCGGCCGGGTGGCGACGCCGGCGCCGCGCGCGCGCAGGCCGACTCCGGCGACCTGCCGCGCAAAGCCGTGCAGGATCCGTCCGGCGTGGGCTTCGTGCTGTGGACCCACGCGCACAAGTACTCGCTCGGCGCCGAGAGGAAGAAGGCGGTCGCCGGCGAGAGCGTCGCGCTCTTCTCGATCGTTCGGCTCACCGGCGAGAGCGTGAACCTCGGCGGCTACACCTACGAGGAGACCGACGAGGGCTGGTGGCTGCGCATGAACGAGGGGACGCGCACCCGCCCCGGCCCGGCGCCGCACGATCTGAAGCCCGGCGAGAAGTGGGTCGACGTGAACCTCACGACGCAGACGCTCGTAGCCTACGAGGGTGACAAGCCCGTCTACGCGACGCTCGTGTCGAGCGGCCGACGGAACCTCCAGGACAAGGAGAAGGATCACCCTACGCCCAAGGGAACCTTTCGCATCCGCGAGAAGCACATCGCGGCGACGATGGACGGCGACGTCGCGAGCGACGGTCCGTACTCGATCGAGGACGTCCCGTGGATCATGTACTTCAGCGGGAGCTACGCGCTGCACGGCGCGTTCTGGCACGCGAGCTTCGGTCACACGAAGAGCCACGGATGCGTGAACCTGTCGCCGGAGGACGCGCGGCGCCTCTTCGGGTGGACCGAGCCGCAGCTGCCGGACGGCTGGCACGGCGTCGTCTCGACGGAAGACAAGCAGGGCACCCGCGTCGTCGTGCACGACTGAACGGAGCTGACGGAGTGACGGGCTGGCTGACCTTCCCAGGGGAAACCCTTGACGGAATGGCCGGACTCGGCCAGATCTCGCGCGGTCAGGAATGGACCAACTCTCCGCACATCTGGACCGTGGCTGGGACCTCGCGCAACGCGGCGATGCGCCAGGGGCCGTCGCCTGCGCGCGCCGGGCGCTCGAGCTCGATCCGCAATCGCCGGAGGTCCACAACCTGCTCGGCTACACCGCCGCGCTCTCCGGCGAGTCGGAAGAGGCGCTCGAGCACTACCGGCAGGCGATGACGCTCGACGAGAACTATTTCGAGGCGATGCTGAACGCCGCCGAGGTCCTCATCGCGCCGCTCGAGGACTGGACCGAGGCGATCGCGCTCATCGACGACGCGTCCGAGCTCGCCGAGACGCCGGAGGAGGTCGCCGATTGCGTGCTCCTGAAGGTCGACGCGCTGCTCGGCAAGGGCGACCGTGAGGAGGCCAAGCGCGCGATGCGCTCGCTGCCCGACGAGCCCTACTCGAACGCGAGCTACACGTTCATGATCGGCCGCGCCTACTACGAGCTCGGTGAGCTGCTCCTCGCCGTGCCCTACATCGAAGAGGCGGCGCGCAAGGATCCGGAGAACGGCGACGCACTCTATTACCTCGGGCTCATCCGCGACGAGCAGAGCGATCCGCGCGGCGCGCTCGAGGCGTACCTGCGCGCGCGCGCGGCCGACGTCACACATGCCCCGGTCGCGTGGTCGCCGTCGTCAGAGGCGTTCGCGGCGATCGTGCAGGCGGTGGTGACCAAGCTCGACGCGGTCTTCTCGACGTACGTGCGCGAGGCCGACGTGTTCATCGTCGACGTGCCGGGCGCCGAGCTCGTGGTCGACGGGATCGATCCTCGCGCGCTCATGCTGCTCGAGTCCCCTCCCCCGCGCGACGAGACGGAGCCGGCGCGCGCGCGCCTGTTCGTCTACCAGCGGAACATCGAGCGGGCCGCCGGCGCGCTCGACGCGGTCGAGGAGGAAATGCTCCGCGCGCTCGAGCGCGAGATCACCGCCGTGTTCCTGGAGAAGGAGCCCGACGTGGTGACGCCGGACGACAAGCATCGCCTGAACTGAGGGCCCACATCCCTCCGACGTCACGGCCGAAGCTTCCCTCGCCGGCGGCCCGCGCACACTCTGCGGAAGGGTCGCGCTTGGGCAACCGATCACTCACGAATCGTCGGTCGAGAACGCTCTCCCGGTCTTCCGGAATCGCGAATCCCGCCGTTGAAGAGAGGGACGATGCCAACAAGCGAAGCCCGGATCATCCTCATCGACCCCGACGCCGCGAGCCATTCCAACCTCGCCGACCGGTTGCGCATGCAGGGGTACGTCGTCACGGAGGCTGCAACCGCGGCCGACGGCGCGCGCGCGGCGCTGGCCGATCCCCCAGCCGCCGTGGTCGCCGATCTCTGGATGCCCAGCGTGTCGGGCGTGCAGCTTTGCCGCCTCTTGAAGGCGGAGCCGGCGACCGAGGCCGTGCCGGTGATCCTGCGCGGACCCGACGGGCAGCGAAACCGCTTCTGGGCGGAGCGCGCAGGCGCCGCGGCGTACGTCACGCAGGGACGGATGGGGAACCTGGTTCGGGCGCTCGAGCGGGCCATCGCCGCGACGCCGGAGACCGAGGCGCTCTTCTGCGATCTGACCGCCCACAACACCGACGTTCGCGACCGCATCGCCGCGCACCTCGATCGCGCGCTCTTCGAGTCCGTGCTCGCCGCCGAGGTGCGCTCGCTCGGCACGTGCGGCGCGTTCGATCGGCTCTTCGATCTGTTCTCGCAGTTCGTGAGCCAGGTGACGAGCTACCGATGGCTCGCGGTCTCGACGCTGAGCCCGGCGCGCATCGGCCTGCACGCGCACCCCGACGCACGCGAGAGGTCGGAGGCGGAGGCGCGCGCCGCACTGGGGCTGCCCGAAGAGGCCCCATCCATCGCCGTCATCGACCAGGACGCCTTCGCCGACGAACAGGGGCCGCCGCCCATCGTCGTCCCCATCACGCTCGGCGGCACGACCCTCGGCCACCTGGCGCTCGCCGTACGCGAACCGCGGCACACGAACGACGAGGACTTCGTCACGGTCGTGGCACGCGAGCTCGCCGGCCCGCTGCGCATGGCGTCGCTGGTGGAGGAGTCGCAGCGCCTCGCGACGATGGACCCGCTCACCACCTTGATGAACCGCCGCGCATTCCTCGAGACGATGCTGGTCGAGCTCGCGCGCAGCGAGCGGCATGGCCACCCGCTGTCGGTCGTCCTCCTGGACGTCGACCACTTCAAACACATCAACGATCGCTTCGGCCACGCGACCGGCGACGCCGTGCTCGCGGCAACCGGCAAGCTCCTCCGCGCCTTCGCGCGCAAGGGTGATCTCGTGGCGCGGTGGGGCGGCGAGGAGTTCCTGCTCCTGCTCTACAACAGCGGGTCCGAGGGGGGCGCACGCGCCGCGGAGCGCCTGCGCAAGGCGATCGAGGGCATGAGCGTCTTCGATGCAGAGGCCACGCCCATTCCAGTCACCGCCTCGCTCGGCGTGGCCACCTACCGTCGCGGCGACACGCCCGAGAGCCTCATCGATCGCGCCGACCGCGCCATGTACGACGCGAAGGCGAGCGGCCGAAACCGCGTGGCCGTCGCGCGCCTCGAAGCGCCGACGGCGAAGGCGGCGGCGGTCCCCTCGGTCGACGCCGCCGCGGTGGACGGGGCGCCCGACAGCGAGCCCGTGAGCGCGCCCGTCCCTCAGTGCCAGGCGGCGATGCCGAACCCCCAGTTCGCGTAGCGCGGGCCAAGGTCCGCCGCGAAGCTCGCTCGCCACACCTGATCGCCGAAGAGCCCCCAGCCGCTCCACGGGAGGAGCCGAAAATCCGCGCCGAAGGTGAAGTGCTGGCGGGGGTTGCCGTCGACGAAGCGCGACGGCTCGAGGTAGCTGCCCACGCGCGCGCGGAGAAAATTCACGATCGGCTCGCTCTCGAAGCCGAGGTGCGGCGTCAGCGTCGGCGAGCGTCCGACGTAGTCGAGCCGCTGCTCGAGGAAGCCCTCCATCGCGACGGCGTTCTCGCTCGGGCCCGCGACGAGGACGCTCGCGAGGATGAGCAGGCGCTCGCGGGGCCAGTTCTCGTAGCGGGCCTTGCGGACGTCGCGCATGCGCTGGGCGTCGGCGGAGGCGTGGAGATCCTCGATCTCGCGGATGGCGGCCTCTGCCCGGACCACTTCCTCTTTACGCTTCGCGCGCGCGTCGGGCGGGAGCCGCTCGAGCTCGCGGGCCTGGTCGTGCGCGCGCTGCTGGCGGAGGATCTGCGTTCGGTCGGCGAGCGGCCGCTCGACGTCGTGCGGGTTGATCCACGGCGGGTTGAGCGGACGCGGACCGAGCTGGAGCGCGAAGCCGGCCTCGATCTCCCACGGCAAGACGACCTTGGACGGGAGGATGAACTGGCCGGCGCGTGAGACGCCGCTGGCGTCGACCTGGACCGCGCCATTGCCGAACGAGCGGCCGCTCACCGGCGCGCGCGCGGTGAGGCCGATGCGCCAGGGCCGGTTGTCGGGCTTGATGATGGCGCCGATCTCCGGCGCCGCGCCGGTCATCGTGAGGAGCGTGCGGCTCGACTGCCCTCCGCCGTTCTGGGCCACCTGCGCGGTGACGCCGCGAAGGCCTGCGCCGAAGACGAACTGGTTGCCGGCGACGCCGTAGGCGCCGAGCGCGTGGTAGCGCCCGAGTGTGAGGTCGAGGCCCGGCGAATTCGGACCGGGAGGGGCGATCGAGTACTGCAAGAACTCGGCGTTCACCGACGTGCCGAGCTCGCCGAACTGAAGCTGCGCGCCGAGGTTCAGGTAGAGGAAGCTGTCGACGGTGACGACGGTGTCCTTGTTCGCACGCTGGCCGCGGTTGTCGAAGTCCGTGCCGCCGTAGGCGCCGGGGAACGAGATGTCGAAGTTCAGATCGTAGTCGAACCAGTCGTAGCTGAACGGCTCGCGTACCGCGGGCGCGGCGGCGTTGACCGGCCCGCCGTCGACCGACTCGGCGGCGGCGTTGAAGGCGCCCGCGAAGCCGGTGACGCGCGTGGGGGCGATGAGAGGTCCGGTGATGAACTCGAGCGCGTAGTCGTTGCGGGTGACCGGCGGCGGATCGGCGGCGCGCGCGACGGGCGCGGCGAAGAGCGTCGCCGCGAGGGTCAGGCGCGTCAGGCGCGTCAGGCGCGTCAGGATTGGGGACGCGTGCGCCCGAACATGAAGCGCACGAGCGGGCCGGCGTCGAGGCGCGCCGCCGCGATCAGCGTCTCGATGAGCCCCTTGCCGAGCTTCGACAGCTCGAGGAGCTGCCCGATCCGCTCGCGCTGCAGCTCCAGCTTCGCCCGGGTCTTGGTGTCGTGCGGACGGGGGTGGCGCTCCAGCGAGGCCAAGGCCTCCTCGAACGCATCGATCGCGTGGAGCACCTCGGCCTTCTCCCGCTCGCCGAGGACGCGGGAGATCATGCGCCAAAGCTGCACCTCCGCCGTGTAGAAATCCTTCCGCTCACCTTGAACCCACACCCTGCGAACCACCCCCCAGCGCGACAGCTCGCTGAGGGTCATGCTGATGGCGCCGCTCGAGAGGCCGAGCGCGAGGCGCATGTCCTCGGCGCTGAGCGGCTCCGGCGACAAGTAGAGCACGGCCCAGATGCGGCCCATGTTCCTCTTGAAGCCCCAGAACTCGATCAGCCGGCCCACGGCGTCGCTGACGGCGACCTCGCTCGGCCATAGCGTTCGGTTCTCTGCCTTTGCCACGGCCGGAGTTTACATCAGCCGCCTGCAAAACCGCGTCAAACCGGCCGGGCGCCGCTCATCGTGAAGGATTGGCCGGTGATGCGATCGGCGTTGCTCGTGGACAGATAGACCGCGAGCTCGGCGAGCTCCTCCAGCTCGAGCACGGGCCCGTCGGCGCGCCAGTCGGGAAAGATCGCGTTCGCGGTGATCGCTCTCGGCCCGAGCTCGCCGGCCAGGTCGCGGACGACGTCGGCCGCGGCCGTGCGGCCGATGAGGAGCAGGCGTCCCGGTCCCTTCATCACGCGGGCGGCGGCGGCGAAGACGGGGCCCGGGGCTCCCGCGTTGGAGACTACGATGTCGAGGCCGCCGAAGACTTCGCGCGCGCGTTCGAGAACGGCATCGAGGTGAGCTGGGTTGCCCAGGTCGCCTGCGAGGTGACGCGCCTTGCCGCCCGCGTTGGCGATCTCGCCGACCACCTCGCCGAGGGCCCGCTCCGTGCGCCCGGTCACCACGAGCCGCACGCCCCGCGCCGACAACGCCAGCGCGATCGCCCGCCCGACGCCCTTTCCCCCGCCCGTTACAAGCGCAACCTGGCCGTCCAGCGGGCGCCGTCCTCGCGTCGTCATGCGGCGTCAGGTAGCAAGGCGGCGCGGAAAAAAGAAGCGTAAGCTGCGGCGCAACGTGAGCGACGCTCCAAAGCAGAGGCCCGCAGCAGGTGAGCGTGGTCGCGCGGGCGCCCGCATCCGCACCATCGTCTACGGGCTCTATGTCGCGTTCGCCGCCGCGTTCGTGCTCCTCTGCGTGAAGGAGCTCGTCGTCGGGGTCTTCGGCATGCGTGAGGGCACCGTCGCGAGCGCCCCAGCCGGGAGCCCCGGGCGAGCCTGCGCCGACGGCATCGGCGATCTCCTGCGGGCGCTCGATCGCGGCGTCCTCGCGGCGAGCGCAGCCCGGGACGAGAAGGACGCCGTGACGCGCCTCGACGCCGCGCTTGCCCCTGAATGGGACCGCGAGGCCGCCCTGGCGACCACGTGCGGCGCCGACGCCAACGGCGCGGAAGCATGGGCGGCTTTGCTCCGGTTGAGGCGGGCCGAAGAGGGTGCGGCCGGGCGTCGCGCGGTCCTCGTCGGCCCGATGCGGGCGGACGTCGCGCGGCTGGCCGGCAGCCGGCCCTGAGCCGGCCCCGAGCCGGCCCTTAGCCCTCCCCAAGCCCGCCCGACGCTCGCGATTGGCTAGCGATTGGCTCGCGATTGTTCGGGAAATTCCAAGGCGTTTGGACTATGACCGCCCCCACGATGTCCGACGCAGAATCCCCGGCCCCGGCCCCGCCTCCCACGTTCGACGTGCTCCCCCTGGGGCCGGACGTCCGCAAGGCGGTCGACACCCTCGGCTGGCTCCACCCCACCCCCGTCCAGCTCGCCGTGTTCGAGCCCGCGACCCGCGGCAAAAACCTCGTCGTCCAGGCCCGCACCGGCACCGGAAAGACGGGCGCCTTCGGGCTGCCGATCGTCGACTCGCTCGTCAAGAAGGGCCTCCCCAAGGTGCAGGCGCTCTGCCTCACGCCCACGCGCGAGCTCGCCCTCCAGATCTCGCGCGAGATGGAGCAGATCGGGCAGTTCAAGGGCGTGAAGGTCGTCGCCATCTACGGCGGCGCCCCGATGGGCAAGCAGATCGAGGCGATCGAGAACGGCGCGCAGATCGTGAGCGGTACGCCGGGACGCGTCCTCGACCACCTGCGTCGCGGCACGCTCGACCCCTCGAACATCAAGATCTTCGTCCTCGACGAGGCCGACGAGATGCTCTCGATGGGCTTCGCCAAGGAGCTCCACGCCATCGCCGAGATGCTGCCCAAGGAGCGCCAGGGGCTCTTCTTCAGCGCCACGATCCCGCCGGACATCGAGCGGATGGCCCAGGCGCAGCTCAAGGATCCCGAGTTCATCACGCTCTCCAGCGATCAGGTCGGCGCGCTGTCGATCGATCACTTCGTCTACATGTCGCGCGGCGGGGACAAGCGCGGCGATCTCGTCCGGATCCTCGAGGTCGAGGATCCGGAGAGCGCCATCGTGTTCTGCAACACGAAGGACGAGACCCAGCGCGTCGCCGAGGTCCTGAAGAACCAGGGCTACGACGCCGACTGGCTCAACGGCGATCTCGAGCAGCGCGAGCGCGAGCGCATCATGCAGGCGACGCGCGAGGGCAAGGTGCGCTTCCTCGTCGCGACCGACGTGGCCGCCCGCGGGATCGACATCTCGCACCTCACGCACGTCATCAACGCGGACTTCCCGGAGGCGGCGGAGCAGTACGTCCACCGGACCGGGCGCACCGGTCGCGCTGGTCGTACGGGAACGGCGATCTCGCTCATCGGGCCCAAGGACATCGGCAACCTCTACATCCTCCGGCTCACCTACAAGATCCGCCCGATCGAGAAGCAGATCCCGACGCAAGGCGAGCTAAAGACCCGCGCGGAGGCCGACGTCATCATGATGTTCGTCGACGCGTTCGCGACCAAGCCCGCGCACCCGGACGATCTCGCTCTCGCACGGCGCTTGCTCACGCACGAGGGCGCGGAGCGGATCATCGCAGGGCTCCTGCGCGATCACCTCGGCGCCAGGCCGGGCGATCCGGTGCAGCTGGCGGGCGAAGCGCGCCGCGCGAAGAACCCCGAGCCCGTCGCGGTGACCTCGGCGTCGCCCGCGGTCGGCACCGGCACGACGATGCCCGTCGCCGCCATGACGGCCACCCCGGCCGCGGTGAGGCCCGGCGCCAGGCCCCCGCGCACCAGCAGCCCCGGCGGCCCCAGCGGCAATGCCGGCCGCGGACCGGCGCTCACGCGCGAGCACGATCGTGAGCGCGAAGACCGCAAGCGCGAGCAGCCCGCGCGCCCCTCCGAGGTCGCGCGCACCGCCGAGCCGCGGCCGCGTGACACGCGCAAGGACAACCGCGTCCCGGTCGCGAGCTACGCGAACTGGGAGCCGCCGAGCGAGAAGGACGACGACAGTCCGATCCTCGCGAAGCACGCGGCGCACGACACCGAAGCGCCGATGGGGATCCCGGGCACCGAGATGCCCGAGATGCCGGGCTTCACCGAGGGACCGATCTCCACCGGAGCCCCGACCGCACCGGCGCAGCGCGACCGCGGCGGCGACCGCGATCGTGATCGTGGCGGCCGCGACCGAGGCCGCGGCGGTGACCGCGATCGTTCACCCGGTGGCGGCGGTGGCGGCGGCGGCGGCGGCAGCGCTGGCGGCGGCGGCGGCGAGCGAGGCCGAAGCGGCGGAGATCGCGAGCTCGAGGTCGAGGACGCCGACTTCGCGCAGATCTTCGTCAGCGTAGGGCGTCGCGACGGGGCCGAGCCTGGCGACTTCGTCCGCATCCTCGAGGGCCGCGGCATCGAGAAGAAGGACACCGGCCGCATCCGCATCCGCGACCGGAACACCTTCGTCAGCATCCGGAAAGACTCGGTCACGCGCGCCGTCGAGGCGCTCGCGGGGCAGACGATCGGCGGCCGTACGGTGGTGGCCGAGCCCGCCAAGAAGACGGCGAAGGACGACGCGCGCACGTAAGTCTTCCTCGCACTTCCACCGACCCCATGAGCTGGGGTCGGGAAGCACCATTGAGGAAGCGCGCCGCGCTGCGTAGACTCCGGGGTCATGTCTGCTTCCGCGTCGTCGCGGCCGGTGCCGCACGCGGCCAAAGGCCACTCAGGTTCGACGTCGGTGAACACCCTTCGCACGCTCATCGAACAGCGCCGGGCCGAGGGGTACACGCTCTCGCTCGACGAAGCGATGGCCGCCGTCGTCCCCCTTTGTCTGGATCTCAAGGAGCGCCACGATCGCGGGGAGCGCGTCTACGTGCACCCGTCGTGCGTCGCGCCGGGGGAGGACGGTCTCGCCCGGATCATCCCCCACCTCGCCGTCCTCCCGACCAACCCGCGTGACCGCGCCTGCATCGCACCAGAGCTCCAGCGCTCGCTCGCGCCGGGCGACGCCCGCGCGAGCGTCTTCGCCGTCGGCGCGATGCTATACGAGATGGTCACCGGCGCATCGATCGGCCCCGGAATGCGCCGCCCCCGCGAGATCGATCCGAACCTGCCGGAGTCACTCGAGCTGCTCCTCTCCAAGGCGCTCGTAGGCGACCCGACCCACCGACCCGACGATCTCGGCGCCCTCGCGAGCGCGATGCACCATCTCGCGCCGATGAAGAGCATCCACCCCCCCGACGTGGACGAGTCGACGCTCGACACCGCCGGCGGTCAGGCCGTCGACGTGCGGCTGTCGATCATCCCGCCGATCCGCTCCGAGCCGCCGCCGCCGTCGCTTCCTCGCGTGGTGCACGGCCACGGTGGTGGTGGGGGCGGTGGAGCGCCGAGCGGCGATCCGCTCGGGCAGGTCATCGTGCCTCAGGCGCGCACGAGCGGACCGACCGTCGCGCAGCAGCTCGGGACGCTGAAGGCGCGGCTCGAGGCCGATCCGCGCCCGCGCTTCGTCGTGAACAAGCAGCGGATGGACCACGGTCCGTTCAACGCGGTGGAGCTGCTCCAGCAGATCGCCAGCAACACGTTCAGCGGCAAAGACGAGCTCCGCGACGAGCTCTCGGGGCAGGCGCGGCCGATCGCCGAGTGGGAAGAGTTCGCACCGTTCGCCAAGCACGCGCAGATGGCGCGCGATATCCAGACCGAAAAGAAGGAAGTCGCCCGCGTCGAGAAGGCGGAGGTGAAGTCCGGTGTCGCCAAGGTCGTCGTGGCGGTACTGCTCATCGCGTCGGTGGTCGGCGGAGCAACCTGGTGGTTCTTGAAGGTCCGCGGCTCACGAAGCGACGAGGTCGCCGTGGAGGACGAAGGCGCGCTCGATCTCGACATCGACGGCGGCATCAAGTCCGGTGGCGGTCGGCGTCGGGGCGGCGGCAAGGGTGGAGCCGGCGGCGGAGGCGGTGGCGGCGGCGGCGGGTTCGTGGGCGGCGGCAGCTTCGAGGCGGCCCTGGCCGCGAACAACGAGCAAATCACGATCGGCGGCGGCGGCGGCGGGCCGGACCTGTCGAACGCGCAGCTCGGCGCTCCGCTCAAGAACGCACCGTTCATCAGCGGCTGCGGCGCCCCCGACAGCATGAAGGTCACGGTGAAGGTCGCCGTCAAGATGGGCCGCGCCGTCGGCGTCAGCGTCTACACGAACCCTCCGAGCGGCTCGGTCTCCTCGTGCGTCGACCGCCACGTTCGCGGCCTCTCCTGGCCCGCCAACGCCAAGATGGACTTCGTGACCACCCAGTATTGACGGACGCGCGCGGCTTGGCGGGCTCGCCACTCCTTCGCGCCTCGGCTCGCACCTGACCAACTGATGCCAACCTACGAAAGCTGGGTCGTCCGTCGCGAGTCGTGGTTGCCGCCGTTTCCGCTCACGAGGCGATACGAGCGCGATCGTGACGCTACGAGTCGCTCTGAGGAGTAGGTCGCACGACCGTGCGAAGGCGGCGCCGCCGCCGCCTTACTGCCCGGGAGGCTTCGCCAAGCAGGCCGGCACAGGACCTTTGAAACAGAATGCGCCCTGGATGCAGTCGTTGTCCGACTCGCATGGGAAGGCGCACTTTCCGTACTGCGTATTGCACTTGTGCGTGAGGCACATCGAGTCGTTCGAGCATGGGAGCGCGGCCGGTCCCGGCACTGCCAGCGCGCCGCCGGCCGGTGGGACACCGGGCTGGCCCTGCGGCGGGACACCCGGCTGGCCCTGCGGTGGCTGCTGCGGGTAGCCTTGCGGTGGCTGTTGCGGGTAGCCCTGCGGGTAGCCCTGCGGTGGCTGTTGCGGGTAGCCCTGC
>JANYHK010000117.1 GCA_025359105.1 Myxococcales bacterium
GGAGCGCATCGCGGTCCGGATGCAGGACGAGGTCACCCGTTTTCCGAAGGGAGGCATTCGTGCAACGTGGGGCGCAACTGTGCGCCCCACGTTGCAACGGAGTGCCGCGCGCGGTGAGACCACTGAGCTAGCCCGCGTCGCGGTCTGCGGCTGGCACACGTCTCGCAATCCTGGCGTCCGCTCAAACCATTCACCCCGGATTGGGGAACAGAGCGGAGGATTCCATGGCCGAGATGACGAAGAAGCCGATGATGGGCGACAGCTACTCGAGGATGAGCATTGCGGGCGCCGGCATGCCGAGCGAAGGGGCGACGGTCCCGGACGTGGTGACGCAAGCGAAGGACGTCGCCTCCAAGGTCGCCGATCAGGCGAAGGGACTCGCGCAGCAGGTCGCTACGCAGGCCAAGGACATGGTCAACTCGCAGGTGACCCACCAGCAGGAAAAATCTGCCGGGGATCTGAAGCAGGTGGCGACGGCGCTCCGCCAGACGACCGAGAAGCTCGACGGAAACATGGTCTCCCCCTACGTCGGGAAGGCCGCCGACCAGCTCGAGAAGCTGTCCCAGTACCTCCGCACCACCAACCTCAACGAGGTGAAAGGCTCGCTCGAGGGCCTCGCCCGCCGCGAACCGCTCCTCTTCATGGGCGGCGCGTTCGTCCTTGGCATCCTCGGCGCGCGCTTCTTGAAGAGCTCAGCGCACGCCAGCGCTTCGCCGTCGGCGCGGCACGACTCGGGCGCCGATGAGACGAAGAAGCCCTCGTCCGGAGGCGCATCGCGCGGACCGAACGGGCGGAACTTCAACCGCGCCCCGTCGCCCGGCGCTGGCGGAGCACCACGGCCATGATTTCCCCGTCGCCGCACGCCGAGCGGCCCATCGGTGAGCTCTTCAGCGAGCTCGCAACCGAAACGAGCAGTCTCGTTCGTCAAGAGGTGAAGCTCGCGACGACGGAGCTCACCCAGAAAGCGACGTACGCCGGGAAGCAAGCGGGCTACGTCGCCGTCGGCTCGCTCCTTTTTGCCTTGAGCCTGCTCGTCCTTCTTGCCGCGCTGGTCCTGGGACTCGGCAACGTCATGCCGCTCTGGGAGTCGGCGCTGCTCGTTGGGGGGCTCGTGGGTGTCGTCGCGTTCGTCGTGATCCAGCACGGCCTCAGCGCCCTCAGGAAGCTCGACCCCACACCAAAGCAAACAGTTCTCTCGCTGAAGGAAGACAAAAAATGGGTACAGGAGCAGGTCAGATGAGCAACAAAGCAGAGAGCGATGCCGACGGCTCCGCAGCGAACGCGACGTCCACGGACGATTCGGGGACATCGAAGCTCCGGGAGAATATCGCTCAGACCCGAGCCGATCTCGGCGGCACGATCGAGGCGCTGCATGGCCGGCTCAACCCGGCCGTGCTCAAAGAGCAGGCGCTCGACCAGTTTCAGCAGGCCAAAGAGTCCGTGAAAGCGGAGCTGAAGGCCGAGTTCCACAGCGCCACGGCCTCCCTCCGCGCCGAAGCGAAGGCCGAGCTCGCGGACGCCAAGGCAAGGATCCAGGATTCGCTCCTCGAAGCGAAGAACGCCGTTCGAGAAGCCACGATTGGAAAGGTCGAAAACATGGTTCACAGCGCGCAGGATACGGTTCGCGACACCGGGACCTCCGTGGTCGACACGATCAAGGCCAACCCCATCCCGGCAGCGCTCGTCGGCGTCGGTTTGGCGTGGCTCTTCATGAGCGCGCGCAGCAGCGGCGGCCGGCGCGCACGGGAGATCAACCGGACACCCCGCGCCGGCGAAATCGGAGTGTTCGACGGCACGACGGATCGCGGTCTCGTCGGGGCCGCTGTCCGCCAGGTCAGCGACGCCGCCGGCACCGTGGCGCACACGATTCAACGCGCGGCGGGCAGCGTGGCCCACCAGGCGAGCGATCTCGCGCACGAGGCCACGTCGACCGCGTCGGCGGCGACCCATGCCGCGGGCGAGAAGCTCGGACAGGTCGCCCACAGCACACAGGACGCAGCGATGAGCCTCGCGCATGGCACCCAGGAACTGGCGCTCGACTTCGCCCACGGCGCAGGAGACCAGGCGATGCGCCTCGGGCGGCGCGCCCAGACGACCTACCACGACAATCCGCTGGCGGTGGGCGCCGCGATGGTCGCGCTCGGGACGGCGGTCGGCCTCGCCGTTCCGATCACCCACCGCGAGGCGGAGTGGATGGGCGAGGTCCGCGATCAGGTGATGGGCAAGGCCCAGGAGCTCGCCCACGGCGCGCTCGACAAGGTCGAGGACGCTGCCAAGCACGTCGCCGAGGACGCGTCGCGCGCGCTCAAGGACAACGGAACCGCGCCGGCGACGACCTCGCCCTCGTCGCACGCATAGGGAGCCGCCTCCCCAGGTCAGCGGACTGGGCGGCGGTCCATCGGGGCCGCCGCCGCATGGTTCATCAGGGCGCGCGAGCGCCGTCGGGAGTCGACCGTGAAGAAAGCTACGGCGGGACGAAAAGTGGAGCGTGACGGGGCGAACGCCGAGGGCCGCGTGGGAGGAGACGCCCTAGCCGGCAACGCTGGCGAGCTTCATCAGACGACCGGCGGCGAGCATCCGCCGCTGACGACGAACCAAGGCCTCCCGCTGAGTGACAATCAGAATTCCCTGAGAGGGAGCCCGCGCGGCCCGACCCTGCTCGAGGACTTCATCCTCCGCGAGAAGATCACCCACTTCGATCACGAGCGCATCCCCGAGCGCATCGTCCACGCGCGCGCATCCGCGGCGCACGGCTTCTTCGAGCTCACGCGCTCACTCGCGAAGTACACGACCGCCACGGTACTGACCGAGGTCGGCGCAAAGACGCCCGTGTTCACTCGCATCTCGACGGTGGCCGGCGGCGCGGGGTCGGTCGACACGCCGCGTGACGTGCGAGGATTCGCGGTAAAATTCTACACCAAGGAGGGGAACTGGGACCTGGTCGGGAACAACGTTCCTGTCTTCTTCATCCAGGACGCGATCAAGTTCCCCGACCTCATCCACGCCGTGAAGATGGAGCCCGATCGCGGCTTCCCTCAATCTGCGACGGCCCACGACACGTTCTGGGACTTCATCTCGCTGACGCCCGAGGCGATGCACATGGTCATGTGGATCATGTCCGACCGCACGCTGCCGCGTTCCCTCCGAATGATCGAAGGCTTCGGCGTGCACAGCTTTCGGCTGGTCAACGCGGCTGGCGACGCCACGTTCGTGAAGTTCCACTGGCGCCCCAAGCTGGGTCTCCAATCGACGATCTGGGACGAGACCGTGAAGCTCGCCGGCGCAGATCCCGACTACCATCGACGCGATCTCTTCGAGGCCATCACCGCGGGCAACTTCCCGGAGTGGGAGCTCTCGGTGCAGCTGTTCACGAAGGAGGAGGCCGAGGCGTTTCCCTTCGATCACCTCGACGCGACCAAGCTCGTTCCCGAAGAGCTCGTTCCGCTCCAGGTGATCGGACGCATGGTGCTCGATCGCTGGCCCGACAACTTCTTCGCCGAGACCGAGCAGGTCGCCTACTGCCCGTCGCACCTCGTCCCCGGGATCGATTTTTCGAACGATCCGCTGCTCCAGGGCAGACTGTTCTCGTACCTCGACACGCAGCTCTCTCGGCTCGGCACGGCGAACTTCCACCAGATACCGATCAACCGTCCCAAGTGCCCCTTCGCCAACCACCAGCGCGACGGTCACATGCAGATCGCGGTCCCCAGAGGGCGCGTCGCGTACGAGCCCAATTCGCTGTCGACGGACTCGCCGCGCGAGGCGCCCTCGCAGGGATTCCGGACCGCGCCGCTGAAGGAGAGCGGCGAGAAGGGGCGCATCCGCGCCGAGAGCTTCGCCGACCACTACTCGCAGGCTCGGCTCTTTTACATGAGCCAGACGAGCCACGAACAGGCGCACATCGCGTCGGCGCTCGTCTTCGAGCTCTCCAAGGTCGAGCACCTCCACGTGCGCGAGGCGATGGTTGGACATTTACGCCGCGTCGACGAGGCCCTCGCCAAGCGCGTGGCCGGCGGTCTAGCGCTGGAGAAGATGCCGGCGCCTGCGCACGCCGCTGCGCCGGTGCAGAACATGGCGCCTTCACCCGCCCTACAGATCATCGGCAAAATGAAAGTTACGCTGGAGGGCCGTTGTGTCGGGATCCTGATCGCGGACGGCTCGGATGGCGAGGCGGTGAACGCACTGAAGAAGGCGGTGCTCGCCGCCGGCGCGGACGTGAAGGTGGTGGCGCCGAAGGTCGGCGGGGCGAAGCTCGCGGACGGCGCGACGATGTCTGCGGACGGCCAGCTCGCCGGGACTCCATCGGTCGTCTTCGACGCGGTGGCCGTGATCGTGTCCGAAGCGGGCGCCCATGCGCTCGCGAAGGAGTCGGCCGCGATCGACTTCGTGCGCGACGCGTTCGGGCACCTCAAGGCCATCGCGGTAGACGCTGGCGGACGGCTGCTCCTCGAGCACGCGCGCGTCGAGGGGGACGCCGGGGTCGTCGACGTCGGCGATCGGAAGGGGTTCCTCTCGGCCGCCAAGACGAGGCAGTGGGCTCGAGAGGCACAGGTGCGCACGCTGGCCTAGTCGACCGGGTCCTGCCGTTCCGCGTCGGCTGGGCAAAGCGCGCCGAATGGGAACGGCACGTGGCGTGCGTAGGAGAGGAGTGCGCTGTCGCGCCAGCCGTCGCCGGAGCAACGGGCCGGCATCCACGCCACAGGTCCCCTCGAAAACATCCACGATAAATGCCCGCCGCCATTCGCCTCCTCCGCGCCCTGAGCAAGATTTGTCGTCATGGGGCGTTCTTGTCGCCCCTTCTGTGGTGCGCCGCCGCCCGCGCCGAACCCGCAGAGGCGCCGCCTGCCGCGAGCGACGAGGCCGCACCCGCAGCTATCCGCACCGAGAGGCGCGAGGTGCCCGACTACGACGGGCTCGGTGATGCGCCCACGACGGCCGGCGACGTCCTTCTCTGGGTGCCGCGCATCCTCGTCTTGCCGCTCTACTTGACCACCGAGTATTTGATTCGCCGCCCGCTGGGCGCGGCCATCACGGCCATCGAGCACAACCGCGTCGTCCAGGGCGCGCTCTATTTCATCACGTTCGGCGGGAACAAGAACATCGGGCTCGTTCCGACGTTCTTCGGGGACTTCGGCGCCCTGCCGAGCGTCGGCGGCTATTTTTTCTGGGACAACGCGCTGGTTTCGCGCAACCACGTTCGCGTGCACGCGGGCACATGGGGGCCCAAGTTTATCAGCGTCTCCGTGACCGATCGGTACGACGTGGGCCCGGACTCCACGGCGGCGCTGCGCGGGTCGTGGTCACGCCGCGCCGACCAACTCTTCTATGGGCTGGGGCCCGACTCCAAGTCTGCGAACGTGTCGCGCTACTCGGCGACGTCCCTCGACGTAGGTCCCGCTTACGATCTGCGCTCATCGCACCACTTCACGCTCGCGACGGCAGTAGGCGTGCGGCGCACGTCGTTCGACGACACCGAGCAGTGCTGCGGCGATCCGTCGGTCCGCGATCGGGTCGGTGCGGGCCAGCTCGCGCTCCCGCCGCGCCTCGCGGACGGGTACACCCTGGGCTACCAGAGCGCCTCCATCGCCTTCGATACGCGCAATTCGCGACCGGCGCACCAGAGCGGGCTGCGTGTGGTGGTGGACGGTCAACCGGCGTTCGACGTCTCGCGCCGCCCGGGTAACGCGTGGGTTCGCTACGGTGCCACGGTCGGCGGATTCTGGGACGTCACCGGCAAGGCGCGCGTCCTGAGCCTCACGTTCGCCGGTCTGTTCGCCGATCCCCTCACCGGCGCGGGGTCGGACATCCCCTTCACCGAGCAGGTCTCGCTCGGCGGCTCGACCTTCATGCGGGGATTTCTCCCGGGTCGTCTGGTCGATCGAAGCGCTGCGGTCGCGACCCTCGCCTACCAATGGCCCGCCTGGGTCTTTCTCGACGGGACGATGCACGTGTCGACCGGCAACGTCTTCGGGCCCGCCCTTCGAGGCTTCGAGCCTGGAAAGCTTCGCCTGTCGACCGGCGTGGGCGTCCGCACCAACTCCTCTCCCGATCATCAGTTCGAGCTCCTGGTGGGCTTCGGAACCGACACGTTTGCCGACGGCGCGAAGTTGACCTCGTTCCGGCTGGCCCTGGGAGCGACCCGTGGATTCTAGAGCGAACCTTTGCGCGATCGCGCTGCTCGTCGTCACGGGCTGCGGCACGAGTTTGCCTCGCTACCCCTTGCGCGATGCGCTCTGGGTCGACGACGACGTTCGACCGTTCGTCGTCGACTGTCGCCTCGAGGGAAAGGACCCCAAGAAGCCCAAGAGCGCGGTCTGCGCGCCCGAAGACTACGAGTCACCGTTCGCCTGGGACGGCGTCGACAGCATGGTGTTCCGACCGGTCTCGCGCTTCTTTGCCGTGGATCCGGCAGGCGAGTCGGTCAACGTCAACGCCGTCGACGAGGTGCCCGACTCCAGCTGGTTCACCAACCGTCTCGGCCGGCACCCCATGACGCCGGAGGAGGTGTCGAAGGGAAGCTGCGAAAACGACCTTCTGGACACCGACGCGCCGGATGGCACCTGGGTCATCGATCAGGGCAAGGAGAACGGGGCGAACCCGGGCTTTCGCGTGAACGTGCCCGGCGTCGGCAAGTTCCTCCTCAAGGCCGACGAGGGCGATCACCCCGAGCGCGCGACCGGCGCCACGGCGATCGCGACGCGCCTCTACCATGCCGCCGGGTACTGGACGGGCTGCGACTCGGTGGTCTACGTCCGCCGTTCGCTCCTGCGGCTCACTCCGGGCCTCAAGTACAGCGACAACACCAACGTGCGGCGCTCCTTCGGGGAGAAGCAGCTCGCCAGGGTTCTCAAGGGCGCCACGCGACGCGGCGACCTCTACCGCCTCGTCGCGTCGAAGTGGCTGCCCGGTCGCGCCGTCGGCCCCTTCCGCTACGAAGGAACGCGGAAGGACGATCTCAACGACGTCATCCCGCACGAGGACCGACGCGAGCTCCGCGGGCAGCGCCTCCTCGCCGCGTGGGTCAATCACTTCGACTCGCGCGAGCAGAACTCGATGAACACGTGGGTCGCCGCCGACAAGCGCAGGCCCGACTCCTCGCCCGGACACGTGCGCCACTGGATCATCGATCTCAACGACTGCTTCGGCAGCGAGTGGGGCTGGGAGGAGATGTCGAAGCGCATCAACTTCTCGTACTACTTCGACGGCGGTGACGTCCTTCAGGACTTCCTGACGCTCGGGATCCCAGAGCGACCGTGGGACCGAATCCAACGCAGCGAGGACGGGGACATCTTCGGCTTCTTCGAGGCCGAGGAGTTCGAGGCGGAGAACTGGAAGACCGGCTACCAGAACCCCGCATTTTCACGCATGTCCGAACGCGACGGGGCCTGGATGGCCCGCATCCTGGCGCGCTTCGAGCCGCAGCACGTCGAGGCGGCCGTCGATGCCGGCAAATTCTCGCAGGCCAAGCACCGCGACTACCTCGTTCGCACGTTGCTCGCGCGCCAGCACAAGATCCTGGCTCGCTACCTCGCGAGGGTGTCGCCCATCGCGGACCTCGCCGTCGACGCCGGCCAGCTCTGCGCGGTCGACCTCGCGCGCGCGTCGGCGACCTTCCCGCCGGCGGTGTTCCGCTACGCGGCCGTGGCGCGCTCGGGGGTCGGGCTCGAGCATGCGGAGGCGATCCAGGTGCGAACCGAAGAGAAGGGTCGCCTCTGCATGCGGCTCCCGCGCGTCGCGAGCGACGGCGGCGACGCCGACGACGACGCGAGCCGCTATCTGCAGATCGAGCTGCGAAACGGCGCGTCCGACCTTCCGCTTCGCGCTTTCTTCTACGATCTCGGCCCCGCGCGAGGCTACCGCCTCGTGGGGATCGAGCGATGAGGCCTCGCGGCTGCGCTACTTCGGCGTCACCTCCGCCGGGGGCGTAGGGGGAGGCGTGGCCGGGGGCGGCGAGACGATCGCCGGCGGGGCGGGCGAGGTCGGAGAGACTCCCTGGTGCGAATCACCGGGCGCCGGACAGCCATTCGTCCTCGGATTGTTCGTTCTCACGCCGTCGACGTCGGGACAGGCGTCGTCGTTGGCGCAGATGCCGTCCCCGTCCTTGTCGACGCACACGTCGGGCGCCCATTCGATCGCCACGATCACGCGCATCGATGGGCTCCCGTCGCCTCGCGTGAGTCCTGGGCCGATGGCTGTGCCGACCTGGGCGTCGTCGCCGAGGCTGAGGTGCGCGCCGACCAGCATCTCGAGCGGCGTATTGCGCGTGCGCAGCGCTTCATCACGCGTCACCGCCGTGCTCCCGTAGATCTCGGGACCGAGGACGAAGCGATCGTTCACCTTGACCCCCACCGCGGCGCTGAAGAGAGCCTCGCTGCCGAGCGGCCTCCCCTCGAAGGTGCCGTCGAAGGGGCGAACCGCGACGCCGAGCCTCGCCGCGTAGAGGAAACCCGCGTAATCGCCGGCGAGGAGCACGTGCGGGGCAACACGAGCGGTCCCGTCGCCCGTGAACTGGGTCCGGCTTCCGGTCGGCAAGAAGAGCCGGGCGCCAACAGCGCCGCGCACTGGCGAGCCGTAGTCGCCGAACAAGAGCACGTCGGCCGCGAGCCTGCCGTCGCCGAGCGCGGCCTTCGTCGGCGCCAGCGCAGCGACCGCGATCCCTCGGGCGTCCTCCCCTTGCTGGTAGATCGCGATCGGGAGGCTCACGCCGAGACGCAGCCTGTCGGCAATCACCAGGGCGCCCCCGACGTGCAAAAAAACCTGATCGGTGATGATCGCCGCGCGCGCAAGCCCTTGTACGTCGTCTCGCGGAAAGACGAGGAGCGGCTTGTATGCCCAATCGAAGACGACGCCTGCGGCCGGCCTCATCGCCCCGCGCAGGTCCAGCGACTCGTTGACGAACCAATCGCTCCCGCGCTCCGACGGCTCGAATCGATTGATCGCGAAGCCCGCCGACTGCGCGTGCGCCTCCCTCGACGGTAAAGAGAGAGACAGCGCGACCGTTGCCGCAGCGGTGAGAAGAAGGAATGTCTTCATCGCGAGGGGTGCTCGCTATACTGCACGCTCGTGCGCGCCTCGATGCCCACAATCGCTCTCGCGTTGCTCACGTGCTCCCTGGTCGGCAGCGGGAGCGCCGAGGCGCAGGAGACGCCGCGTGTTCGCACGCTGCGGTACGACACGCGGATCGATCTCGCCGTGACCTCGATGGCCGGCTTGTGGCTCGCGACCTCCGAGGTGCTCAAGGCCGACCTCGTGCCGAAGAAGTGCCGCTGGTGTTACCGGGCCACCGACGGTAGCAGCGCGCTGAATCCCTACGACGGCTGGGTCCGGCGACAGCTCATATGGAAGGACACGGCCACGGCGGACCTGTCGAGCTCGATCCTGGGGTTCGTGCTCCTGCCTCTCGGCGGATTGGGGATGACCGCCGTGGCCGCCCAGCATGACGACGCGCTGCACGGCTACCCGGTCGACGCGCTGGTGATCGTGGAGGCGTCGCTCCTCGCAGCCAACCTCAACCAGCTCGCCAAGTTCGCCTTCGCGCGCGAGCGCCCGTTCGTCCATTTCATGCCGCGGGTCCCTGAGGGCGTCCGCGGGCTCACCGACTCGCCGTCGGACGACAACCTCTCCTTCTTCTCCGGCCACACGAACATGGCCTTCGCCGTCGCGACGTCGAGCGGTACGACGGCGACGCTGCGCGGCTACCGGCTCGCGCCGCTCGTGTGGGCGATCGGCCTCACGGCGGCTGCGGCCGTCGGGTATCTGCGGATCGCGGCGGACAAGCACTATCTCTCCGATGTGCTCACCGCCGTGGTCGTCGGCTCCCTCGTGGGCATCGGCGTGCCGGTTCTGTTCCATTCCGCGAGGACTTCTTCCGACGCCGCGCCGCCGGGCGCGGCTGGGCAAGCGCTCGTACCGACGGCGGCGGGCCATACCCCCATCGGCTTCGGCGGCGCGTTTTGAGATTGCGCGACGGCTAAAGGCGGCAGCGCGCGGACTCTTTCGGCACACCGGCTGCGAAAACGCCACACCGCGTTTCCGTCACCACGCTCGAATGGGTGTCTGCAGGGGAAAAGCTGCTTGGCGCGACGTTTGCTGAAGGGTCCGACGCCACGCCAGATTCCCTGGCGCGCAAACCTTTGGAGTCGTCATGTCTATTGTCGCCTGGATCGTGTTGGGGCTCATCTCGGGGTTCATCGCCAGCAAGGTCGTCAACCACAGCGGTGAGGGCACCCTCATGGACATCGTCCTCGGCATCGTCGGCGCCGTCGTTGGTGGCTTTCTGTTTCACCTCGTCGGTGCGACCGGCGTGGATGGGTTCAACATCTGGAGCATGTTCGTCGCGGTGGTCGGGGCGATCGTCGTCCTGAGCGTGAAGCACGCGCTCATGGGTCGCGGACCCCTCGCCCACTGAACGATCAACCACCTCGCATAGGAGCCGCCATGAAATTCGACGCTAGCGATCGTGCGGATAGCGCACAGGTCGACGACAGACGCGGCTCCGGCTTCCCCGGCGGCATGCTGGGCGCAGGTGCGGGGGGACTCGGCGTCATTGGGACGCTCATCTACGTCGCCATCCAGCTTCTTGGAGGCAACGTGCCCGACGCTCCGGCGCCCGCGCCCGCCTCCCGGACGACCACGACGGGCGCCGATCCGTCGACGACGCCCATCGTCTCGCAGAGCTGCCAGGGCGTGACCTCTGCGACGAACCAGGGGGAGTTCGTCGCCTGCATCGAGGCGAACGTGCAGTCGTTCTGGACGAGCGAGCTCGCGAAGACCGGCAAGAGCTACCGGATCGCGAAGCTCGTCCTCTTCACGGGCCAGACGCAGAGCGGCTGCGGCACCGCCAGCGCCTCCACCGGACCGTTTTACTGTCCGGAGGATCACGAGGTCTACCTGGACCTCGGGTTTTTCAGCGAGCTCCACCGGCGGTTTCACGCGAAAGGCGGCGATTTCGCCGAGGCGTACGTCGTCGCCCACGAGTACGGGCACCACGTGCAGAGCCTGCTCGGCACCGAGCGGGCCATGGCCCATGCAACATCGCGCGCGCCGGACCGGCGAAACGCGCTCTCGGTGAAGCTCGAGCTGCAGGCGGACTGCTACGCCGGCGTATGGGGGCACTCGGCGTACGAGAAGGGGAAGGTCTCCGACCAGGAGATCGGGCAGGCGCTCGACGCGGCCGCATCGGTCGGAGACGACCGCATCCAGGAAGAGGTCCGGGGCAGGGTGAACCCCGAGAAGTTCACTCACGGCTCGGCGGCCGACCGACAGCGTTGGTTCCAGGCGGGAATGACCAGCGGGGACCCGTCGGCGTGCGACACCTTCGGCGGCGCTCTCGACTGACGGACGCGGACGCCCCGCGGACGAAACGACGACGGCAACACGCGGCGCGGATCGCAGCGGTTAGGATTCCAACGTGCGTGTCTCCGGTGCGGTTTACTCCCTCGGCGTCTTCCTCCGAAGGGTCTGGCGCCGTCATCGCTGGAGCCTACCGCTCTCGATCGGGTCGGCGATTTCCTTCGCGCGCCTGGCGGCAGAGATGCGCGAGGGCGAGATGGATCCGTTCGACCTGGTCATGCAACGCCGGATCGATTCGTGGAGGGGATCGGTGGACGAGCTGATGATGGGCTTCACCCGCGGAGGGGACATCCTTCCCATGACCGCCGTGACCGCATGCTCCTTGGCCGCGCTGCTTGTCCTGAGACGGCGCCGCGAGGCGACTTACCTGCTCATCGGCGCGGGAGGAGGCTTGCTCCTCAACACGCTGCTCAAGGCCATTTTCCAGCGCGCGCGCCCGGGAGCCGCGCTCGCCTACGTGCTCCCCAGCCCGTCGTCGCTGTCCTTTCCCAGCGGCCACACGATGGGGACGACCGGCGTTGTCGGAAGCCTGCTCGTCATTCTGCACGTCGTTCGCGCGCCGCGTCCGGTCCAGTGGGCCGCCATCGCGGTGGGCGGCGCGACGCTCGTGGGCGTGGGGCTGTCGCGCGTGTACTTCGGCGCGCACTATCCTTCGGATGTTGCGGGGGGCGTCCTCGCCGCCGCTGCATGGGTGAGCGCGGTCACCGGGTGGATGTACCCACGCCTGCTGCCAGGAGAGGACGACGCCCCACGCCCGGCGCCATGACGGATCCGCGATCGATCGGCTATCGATGCCACGCCCGCGCGCGCTCGCGGGCCCGGTCGTCGCGGCAGCGGACTCCGGCACCGTTCTGGCGCCCTCATCCTCCGCCGCACCGGCGAACCCGCCGATCTTTGTCGGGGCGAGAGGATTCGAACCTCCGACCCTCAGACCCCCAGTCTGATGCGCTAACCAGGCTGCGCTACGCCCCGAACAGCCGTCGCCGAAGCGGCAGCCCCGGCAACCTCGCACGAGGAACCGGCTCTCCGCAAGCCCGATCGCACGGCTCAGCCCGCGGTCGGCCCGCAGTCGGCCCGCGGTCAGCCCGCGGTCAGCCCGCGGTCAGCCCCCGCAGGTCGGCCTCGTAGGCCTCGGGGCGAAAGCCGACCAGGACCTTCAAGGAGGGCCCCTGGAGAACGACGACCGGACGTTTCACGAGCTTGCCGTCTCTGGTGAGCCATTCTGAAAGGTCCGCGTCCGAGGCGGCGTCCACCTTCTCCTTGCCGAGCGCGCGGTAGCTCTGGCCGCTCGTGTTCAGCCACTTGCGGACCGGTAGGCCGCTCGCCGGGATCCACTCCCGCAGCTCCGCGGCGGTCGGCGGGGCGGCCACGATCGCGCGAAGGGTGTATTTTGCACCCTTCGCGTCGAGCCACTTCAGGGCTTTTTTGCAGGTGCTGCAGCCGGCGTAGGAGAGGACGGTGACGGTTTGGGCCATGCCGTCGTGATAGCGCGACGCCCGAGCGATTCGCCATCCCCGTCGGCGTCGACCCAGATCGCGCCGGTCATCGCCCACGGTGCAATCTCCTTGGCGTCGCCGGCGAGGACCGGGGTCATGGGGGTGGCGCCCTGGGCGACGACGACGACGGCGTCGTCCCCGGCAAAGCGCACCTGTGTCACCAGATCCGCGCCGACGGCGCCGCTCGCGAGGGGCGCGGGCTTCCACACGAGGGCGGGGGATGCCGCGAGCTCGGCCCCGGTGCGCGCCGAGAGGACGCGCACGCCGTCGAGCGTCATCCACGGGGCGTGCTCGACGTGGATCTTGAAGGATACGACCGGCCCCTTCGCGACCCCGCCGATCGGCGCGCCGTTGGCCGTCACCCGCAAGAACGGACCGTTGGTGAGGACGACGTCGCGGAGCTCGCGCACCCCCTTCACGAGGTCTTGGGTTCGCCGGACGCTCCACGCGTCCAGGTGTCGATCGTCGGGCACGCGCACGTAGGTACGCGGGTACCCGGCCTCCTGCCCGACGATACCGTGCGTGTCGGTGTCGGCGGTCGCGGTGACCGGGTGGCGCGTGCGCAAGAGGGCGAAGAAGTCGGCGAGCACCTTCTCACGCCCGGCGACGTTGCGGCCGTTCCAGACCTCGAGCGCGTCGAAATCCGGATCGTAGCCCGGATCGGTCCCCACCCCGGTCTTGGCGTCGAAGCCGAGCTGATCGAAGTAGCCGGTGATCTTGGTCCGGGGGTGGTTGATCTGGAAGATGGGCGCGGGCGACAGGCGGCGCGCGCGGAGCTCGGCAAAGATCTCGCGGGCGCTGCGATCGCGGACCTCGGGCGCGCCGCCCCGCGGCTTGTCCGCTTCGTACGGGAGCGGAAACACGTTGGCGTGCCCCCAGGGCTTGCGGCTCGAGTCGGTCGTGAGCTCGTCTCCCGCGAGCTCGACCAGCGACGGGTCGAGGTGCAGCTCCTTCACGAGGCCGGACAGGTCGGCGACGACGTTGTGCTCGGTGGCGACGGCAATCTCCAGGCCCTCGGCAACATTGCCGATGACGCGATCGCGCAGGCCCACCGGTGAGTCGGCGCCGAGCATCGTGTGTTGATGGAAGTCGGTGGAGACGTAGCCCCCGGTATCGACGACGCGCGACACCGTGGCGTCGTCGGGCCCAGCCGTCCACGTCTCACCGGGGCGGACCACGGCGGCGATCGTGCGCGTCGCGTACTCCGGGCCGCGCGACACGGTGATGCGGTACGCGCCCAGGGCGAGCGGGAGGTCCACCTTGCCGTCGTGGGTCGTGACCTGGTTCCGGGCGGGCCCCGACCAATGGGCCGGGCCGAGCTCGGGCGACGGCGTCCCGCCCGTTCCGTCGATCGTGATCTTGCAGGGCGAACCGATCCGGTTCTGGCGTCCGTCGTCGGCGATCGCGAGCTCGGCGCACGCGAGGGCGACGCGGCCGGGGCGCGTGACGGGGAGCACGGCGCGCGTGACCTTGTCCTTCTGCACGAGGACCGCGACCTTCGCTCCCGCCGCCGCACGCCCGCCGCCCGCGGCAAACGCGACCTCGTATTTTCCGGGCGGGAGGTCCCCCGCGAGGAGCGCCTCGCCGTCCGTGCCCGCGAGGGTGAGGATCTCGCCGCCACCACCAGGCGCAAACAGCGACGCCCTCGCACCAAGAAACGACGGCGTCGCCGCGTCGCCCTCGTGCAGCGTGAGCTCGAGCCGGCCGAGCTCTGCGTCGGGCGAGGCCATCACGAGCTCTGCGACGAGGCTCGCGGTGTCGGCGCGCGCACCGACGAGGAAGACGCGTGCATATTGCACACTCTCGCCCGGCGACAGCGTCATGTCCTTGCGCTGCTCGGTGTCGGTCCACGAGCCGCCGCTCATGGCGTCGATCTCGCCCTCGGTCGACGTGATGGCGTAGCTCACGAGGCGCCCCACGCCGCCGACGTACGGGCCGTGCGAACGGCCGCGGAAGTCGAGGGGCTTACCCGGCGCGGTCTTCTCGGCGCCGCCCCACTGGACCGCGTCGCCGAGGCCGAGCTTGTCGATCGCGTGGTCGCTCTTGTTGGTGAGCGTCGTCTCGAGGAGGAGCGCGCGGTCGCCGGGGTGGAGCGTGTAGCGGGTCGTTACCTCGAGGTCCTTCTCGAAGAGCTCGTGACCCTTCGCCTCGACCCAGGCGGCGCCGCCTTCGCCCGTGCCGCTCGTCAGGCGGCCGTAGACCCCCTGGCGCGGGAAGGTGCCGAAGTACGTGAAGACCATGCCGAGCTCGTCCTTGCGCGCGCGCGCGTCGGCAGCGTCGACGAGGTTGCCGCCGCTCTCGGCGAAGCCGGCGCCGCCGCCGAGCTGGTCGACGACGAACACGACGTCGTCGTTCTCGAGCACGATGTCGCCTGCGCGGCCCACGGCGTTCGGGCCGCCGAGCTCGTCGCCCTTGGCGAGCGGGTGCACGCGCGCCGGCTTGGCGGCGGCCTTCGCGGCCTCGCGGCGTGCGCGGCTGGGGATGAGGTTGATCCGTTCGGCCGCGCCCGGTGATACCTCGATCTGCGGGGTCACGTCTTCCCTGGGCGGGCACGCGGCGAGCCCCGCGAAGAGCGCGAGCGGGAGCGCACGTCGCATGGTGGAAGAGACCACCGGCCGCCGCGATCCTTGGCTCGGCCGCCGGGTCTCGCTCATCGCGCCGCGAGGAAGCGCGCGAGAGCCTGCGCCTTGAGGAGCAGCGTCATGGCCTCGATCTGCTCGTCCTTCGTGTGGAAGCCGACGCCGCGCGGGCCGAGCCCGTCGATCGACGCGATCCCCATCGCGCTCGACGTGCTGGCGTCCGAGCCGCCGCCGATGAGCGGCGCCTCGCCGTCGCCCAGGCCCGCCGCGTGCGCGGCCTTCCCGTAGGCGGCCATGAGCGCCATGCTCGCTTCGGTCTTCTCGAGGGGGAAGCGCGCGATGCCGCCCGATAGCTCGATGCGCGTTCCCGGCACGCCGGCCGCGGCCTCCAGCGCAGCCGCAAGGACGGCCTTCACCAGCGCCTCGCCGTCCGCACGCGTGACGAAGCGCAGGTCGATGAGCGCCTCGGCGCGATCGGGGATCGTGTTCTTCCCTTGCCCGCCCGTGAACTTCCCGACGGTGAGCGTGACGCCGCGATCGTAGTCGGTGAGCGCCTGGATGCGATCGACGAAACGCGCGAGCGCCCAGACCGCGTTGGCCCCTTCCTTGTGGCTGATTCCGGCATGCGCGGCCTTGCCGTGCGCCACGGCGGTCATGCCGCCGGTGCCTTTGCGGCGCGTGATGATCGCGTCGGCCTTGCGCCCCGCCTCGAAGACGAGCGCCGCCGTGGCGCCCGCGAGCTCGCGCTTCAGGATCCCCTGCCCCTCCGGCGAGCCGACCTCCTCGTCGGCGACGATCACCAGTCGGAGCGGCGCGATCGCGCCGAGCCCCACCGTCTCCGCCAGCGCCTTGAGCGCCCACGCGACGACGACGAGGCCACCCTTCATGTCGAGGATGCCTGGGCCGCGCCGCAGCTCGCCGTCCTTCGTGAAGCCCTCGAACGTGCCGGGCGGAAAGACCGTGTCGAGGTGGCCGATGAGCGCGATCGGGGGCGCGCCGGCGCGGCCCTTCGACGAAAACACGAGGTGATCCGCGTACCGAGCGCTGGGCTCGACGCGCGCGTCCAGGCCGGCGATGCGGAAGACCGCGTCGCGCAGCATCGCGCCGACCTTGCGCCCGCCCTCGGTGTTGTCGGTGAACGAGTTGATCTCGACGAGCTCGGCGAGCGCGGTTTCCATCGCGCCGCTCTGTTCGGCCAGCCAGCGCGACGCGTCTTCGGCGGGGTCTCGGCTCATGAGGCCGCCAATCGTAGGACAATCCCGCATTCGTGCGCGCTCACCTTGCATTCTGTAAAAACAGAATGTAAAGAACCCCTATGGCCAAGCCTCCCCCGCCCCTCCTCGAGCGCACGGCCAGAGGCCGCGAGCGCGCGCGCGAAAAGCTCATGGCGCGCATCCCCTCCTGGTACAGCCCGTGGGCGCACCTGGGCACGACGACCGGCATCGGCCTGGCGGTCCTGGCGCTTGGCCTCTACGAGCTTCATGGCGTCCGCCCGGTCGAGCTCCTCATGATCCCGGCGGTCTTCCTCGTGTCCAACGCGTTCGAGTGGCGCGTCCACAAGAACGTGCTGCACCGCAGGCTGTGGCCCGTCGAGGAGATCTACACACGCCACACGCCGGAGCACCACGGCGTGTACATGACGAACGACATGGCCATGCGCTCCACGCGCGAGTTCCGGCTGGTCCTCATGCCGGCCGCGGCCATCCTCGGCATCGTGCTCGCGGCGACCCCGCTCGCGTTCGGCGCGCGGCTGCTCCTCGGCGCCAACTGCGGCTGGCTCTTCCTGGTCTCTGCGGCGCTCTACATGGTCGGCTACGAGCTGTCGCACCTCTCCTATCACTTGCCGGAGACGACGTGGATCGGCCGCCGCCCGCTCGTCAAGTGGCTCCGCGATCACCACGCGAGGCACCACGATCCGCGCCTGATGCAGAAGTGGAACTTCAACGTGACGATCCCGCTCTTCGACTGGCTCCACGGGACGATCGCGAAGAAGAACGACGAGAGCCTCGTCGACGACTCCCCGGGCGCGGCCCAGGCGGAGTCGCTTTCGGAGGAGATGGCCCAGCGAGGTTAGACGGTCTGCCGAGCGTCGAATGGAAGGTGCTAACCTTGGCGGCCATGTCGAAGCGATTCAAAGCCGCCGTCATCGGTGGCAGCGGGTACGGCGGGGCCGAGCTCATCCGCCGCTTGCTCCTGCACCCGCACGTCGAGCTCGTGCGCGTCGTTTCCGTCGACTTCATCGGAGAGCCGCTCGCCACGGTCCACCCGAACCTCGAAGGCCAGACCGAGCTGAAGTTCGAGGAGATGCCGGCCGGTGACGCCGCGAAGGGGATGGACGTCGTCCTCCTAGGCCTGCCGCACAAGGTCAGCGCCCACAAGATGCCCGAGCTCATGGCGACGGGCGCGCGCGTGGTCGATCTCTCCGGCGATTTCCGGCTGCGCGACGCCGCCGTCTACAAGCGCTACTACGGCGCCGAGCACCCCTGCCCCGACAAGCTCACCGGCGAGTTCGTCTACGGCCTGCCCGAGCTGAATCGCGAGGCGATCAAGAAGGCGAAGTACGTCGCCTCCCCGGGTTGCTTCGCGACGACGATCGAACTCGCCCTCCTCCCCCTCGCGAAGAAGGGGCTGCTCGAGGGGCCTGTCGAGGTCGTCGGCATCACCGGCTCGTCCGGCAGCGGCATCGCGCCCAGCGCGGGGACGCACCACCCGACGCGCTCGGTCAACCTGAAGACGTACAAGCCCCTCGACCACCAGCACATCCCCGAGATCGTGCAGACCCTCACCGACGCGGGCGCCAAGAACCTGAGCATTCGCTTCGTCCCGGTCAGCGCGCCTATCTCGCGCGGCATCTTCGCGACGAGCTTCGCGCACGTGCCGGAGCGCGTCACCGCGGACGAGATTCGTGCACTCTACACGGAAGCGTTCGCCGGCGAGCCGTTCGTCCGCGTCCCCAAGAAGCGCCTGCCCGAGGTCGTCGCCGTCAAGGGGACGAACTACGCCGAGGTCGGCGTGCAGCCGGGCGACGTCGCCGACGGACGCCGGACGGTGGCGTGCTTCAGCGCCACCGACAACCTGATCAAGGGCGGCGCCGGACAAGCTATCCAGTCGATGAACCTGATGCTGGGTCTCGACGAACGCCTCACGCTCGAGGATCCGGGGGGCTGGCCTTGAGCAAAGGCCCGGTCGTCCTCAAGCTCGGCGGCGAGGTCGTCACCGGGCCGCACATGGCCGCGATCGCCGCCGACGTGGCCGAGATGCGCGCCAACGGGCAGCCCGTGGTCGTCGTGCACGGCGGCGGACCGCAGGCTACCCTGCTGCAGAAGAAGCTCGGCCAGACGCCGCAAATCGTTGCCGGTCGTCGCATCACCGATCGCGACACCCTCGAGGTCATGAAGATGGTCGTGGCCGGCAAGGTCAACGTCGATCTGTGCTCGGCGCTCCTCGCCGCCGGGGCGAAGCCGGTGGGGCTCCACGGCGCCAGCTCGCTCGCCGTCGCCGCGAAGAAGCGGCCGCCCAAGGTCGTCGCCGGCGGCGGGCCCGATCCGATCGACTTCGGTCACGTCGGCGACGTCGCCTCGGTGAACCAGGATCTCATCGCGCTCCTCGTCGGGGCGGGCTACGTGCCGGCCATCGCGTGCCTCGGCGCCGACGCGGAGGGAAACGTCTACAACATCAACGCCGACATCGTGGCCAACAAGATGGCCATCGCCCTCGACGCGCAGGCGCTGCTCCTGGTGTCGGACGTCCCCGGCGTGCTCCGGGACGTCGCGGATCCGTCGTCGCGCATCCCGCGGATGACGCTCGCCGACGGCAAGAAGGCGATCGCCGACGGCGTCGTGACGAAGGGCATGATCCCGAAGCTCGAGGAGTCGTTCGAGGCGATCGGCCAGGGCGTGCGGGCGGTGCACATCGTCGGGAGGCTCGAGCGCGGTCAGCTCGCGCGCGAGGTGGCGGAGCCGGGGAGCGTCGGCACCGTCCTCGTGGCCGGGTGACCCCAATGCGCATTTGCGTGTGCGACGTAGGGCTGGGGAACATGCGGAGCGTCGAGCGCGCGCTCGCGCGGGCCGCGAGCGACGCCGGCGTGGAGGTCGAGGTCTTCCGGACGACGGATCCGGCGGCGCTCCGGGCGGCGGACAAGATCGTCGTGCCGGGCCAGGGCGCCTTCCGCGACTGCACCACGGCCCTGGCCGGCGGCCTCGGGGACGCGTTGAAGGAGGTGGTCCGCACCGGCAAGCCCTACCTCGGCATCTGCCTGGGTCTGCAGGTCCTGTTCGAGACGAGCACCGAAGCGGACGGGTGCGCGGGCCTCGGCCTCTTGCGCGGCAAGGTCGAGAAGCTCGCAGGCGGCACCGATCCTTTCACCGGGGCGGCGCTGAAGATCCCTCACATGGGCTGGAACCGCGTCGACCCGCTCGCCGGCTCGCTCCTCGCCGCCGACGCGGCGTGGTTCTATTTCGTGCACAGCTACGCGGTCGTCCCCGCCGATCCGAGCGTCGTCGTCGCGATGACCGACTACGGAGGGCCGTTCGTCAGCGCCGTCGCGAAGGACAACGTCTTCGCGTGCCAGTTCCACCCCGAGAAGAGCCAGGCCGCGGGGCTCGCGCTCCTCGAGCGCTTCGTCCGCGCCTAAACAGGAAGGACCGGTCTCAGAAGCTGTAGACCTTGCCCATCCACTCGAGCGCGGCGACGAGATTCTTCATCGGGAGCTCGTCGGCGTTCAGGAGGATGAGGTAGCCGGGCTTGCCGCCGCGGGCAGCGCCGCGCGGATCGTAGAGGAGCCAGTCGTTGGGCTGGCCGAGGTTCGCGATGGGGAAGCAGTCGTCCAGCCCAGTCGCGCCGTACGCCACCGAGTCGTCGATGAAGCGGCGCGAGCTCGCGAGCACCTTGCCGCCCGCCCAGTCGCCGGTGCCGAGGATGACGTTGTCGTAGAGCTTCACGCCGTCGTGCAGGGTAAGGAGCGCCCGGTAGTCGTTCGGGAAGCTGACCTTCGCCTTCTTCTCTGCGGCCGCGATGCGCGCGAGCGTCGTCGGCTTGCCGAGCTTCACCGTGTGCCCTCGCTTCTCGAAAGGGCGGACCGCGACAGCGAGGGCGCGCTTCACCGCGGCGAGGTGCGGCTTCACCGCGACGGGGATCGGCTTCGGCGCGAACGACGCCAGCAATCTTTTGGCCTTCGGCCTGGTGGAGGCCTTTCGGAGGTCGTCGTCGCCCTCGACCTGCTTGGGGGAGACGCCGGCCTTGAGCGCGCGCTCCATCGCGACGAGCATTCCCTTTTCGTCGCCGGCGAGCGCGGCCGCGCACGCGAGGTTGAAGGCGAGCTGGGCCTCGATCTTCCCTTTGGGCACCTTCGCGGAGAGGGTCGCGTAGCGCGCCGGATCCTTTCCGATGGCTGCGAGGGCGTTGCGGAGAAGCTCCTCGGCGTGGAAGCCTCGTTGCGGGAGGGCGCTCCAGCGCGAGATCATCAGATCGACGATCTCGTGGACCTCGCGCCCGCCGCGCGCCTGGGTGCCGAACCGCGCGAGGAGCAGGGTGGCGCAGGAGAGGAAAGCCTCGGCGTCCTCCTTGCCGATACGGCCCACGAGGCCGTTCGCCATCTTCGTGAAGCCGCCGACCGGCCGAGCGCTCTGGAGGATGTCGAGGATCTGATCCCGCTTGGTGGTGCTCATCGTCGAGAGTTGCTTGTACCATGTCCGCGTGCTCGTCCTCCCTGCGATCGATCTGCTCGGCGGAAAAGCCGTGCGCCTCCACCAGGGCCGGTACGACCAGGCCACGGTCTACGACGACGACCCCCCTGCCCGCGCGCGCGGCTGGCGGGGCAAGGTCCCGCGCCTTCACGTGGTGGATCTGGAGGGGGCGAAGGCCGGGCGGGCCATGCAGGCCGACGCGGTGCGCGCCATCGTCGCGGCGTTCGGGCCCGGGGTCCAGGTCGGCGGCGGCGTCCGCACCCGCGAGGCCTTCGAGAGCTACCTGGCGCTCGGCGTCGACCGCGTCGTGCTCGGGAGCGCCGCGATCAAGGATCCCGCGCTGGTGCGGGCGCTAGCCACGGCGCATCCGGGGCGCGTCATCCTGGCGGTCGACGCGAAGGACGGCAAGGTGGCGACCGAGGGCTGGACCCAGGTTACCGAGGTCCTCGCCGTGGATCTCGCCCGCGCCTTCGCCGACGTGCCGCTGGCCGAGCTCCTCTACACCGACGTGGCCCGTGACGGCACGCAGAGCGGCCCCAACGTCGAGGCGACGGCGCGCCTCGCGCGTGAGGCCAGCGCACCCGTTTTGGCCTCGGGCGGCGTCGGCACGCTCGAGCACCTGCGCGCGCTCGCCCGGCACCCGGGGATCTCCGGCGCGATCGTGGGCCGCGCGATCTACGAGGCGAGCATCACGCTCGAGGACGCGGTCACCGCCGCTCTGCAGGCGTAGGAACCAGGCATTGGGTGACCGCCACGGGAGCCGTCAGGGAGCCTCCGGCGGCTCCTCGTCGGTCTCTTCGTCTTCTTCTTTGTCTTCTTTGTCCGCGGCATCCTTCGGGACAAGCTTCAGGATTTCCTTCGGGGGCTCCTTCACGAGCTCCTTCGGCGGATCCTTCATCGGCCACTTGAAGGCCTCTGCCGCGGGGGCGATGAGCTCCCATTCGGCGTGCTTCTTCATCGCGTCCTGCACGCTCATGCCCTTCGCGATCGCCGTGTTCACCTTCTCCTTGGCGGCGGCGGTGAGGCGCTTGGGTTGAGGCTCGGCCTCGACGCGGCGGATGATCTCCTTGGAGAGCCAGCCACAGAAGTCCTTGAGGGACGCCTCGTCCTTCGCGACGACGTACCAGTCGTATTGCGGTCGCGCGCGGAAGTTCTCGAGGTTGAACTTGCGGTTCGCCTCGTCCTGCTTGTCGTGCACGAAGACGAGCGCAGGGCTAGTGCCCTTCCTCTTCATGAACCAGCCGGTCGTGATCGATCCCGCGCCGTCCTCGGTGGTGTCCCCTTCGTCGCTGAAGATCGCGCGAAGCACCCTGTACGGCCCTCGCAAGCGTGTCTTCGTGCCAAGGCCGTCAACCTTGCTGCTTCGATCGATGCGCCAGTCGGTCACCGCCATGGTCAGCTCGCGATCGCCTTCTCGACGGCGGCCTTCAGGTCGGCGCTCGTCGGCTCGATTTTATGCTCGAATCGGGCGAGGACCTCGCCGGTCTTGCCGACGAGGAACTTGCCGAAGTTCCACTTGATGGCGCCGCCGAATTTGGGGTTCGACTCCGCGCTCTGGAGCCAACCGAAGAGGGGCTCCATCCCCTCGCCCTTCACCCGCACCTTGGCGAACATGTCGAACGTGACGCCGTAGTTCTTCGTGCAGAAGGCCTTGATGTCGGCCTCGGTGCCAGGCTCTTGCGCGCCGAAGTCGTTCGCGGGAAAGCCGAGGACAGCGAAGCCCTGCCGCGCGTACGCCTCGTGGAGCGCCTGCAGACCCGCGTACTGCGGCGTGTAGCCGCACTCCGACGCGACGTTCACGACGAGGAGCACCTTGCCCGCGTAGTCGCCGAGGCTCTTGGTCTGCCCGTCGATCGTGCGAACGGTGAAGTCGTGGATGGTCTTGCCCATGCGGCCTTCTGCGTATCCTATCGCAACCGTCGCGCCTACGGAACGGTTGCAAATACCTTCAGACGCCGACCGGATGCCAGACGGTCTTGGTTTCGAGGAAGCGCTCGATCCAGCCGAGCCCCTGCCCGACCCGCTCGTCGTGCCACGCCGCGCCTTCGAGCGGCGCGTGGGTCTTGACCCGCTTCACGCTGTCGGCCCCCTCCCGCTCGAGGGTGGCGCGCAGCTCGGAGCTCTCGCTCCACGCGTCCATCGCGACGACCTCGCGGTGCTTCGCCAGCGCCGGCGCGAGCTCCTTGGCCTGGCCGAGCAGCACGTTGGCGACCCCGCCCGGTAGATCGCTCGTGGCGAGGCACTCGCAGAAGACGACGGCCGTGCGCGGATCGGCCGCGCTGGCGACGAGCACGGCGGTGTTGCCGCCCACGAGGACCGGCAGGAGCGTCGAGACGAGCCCGAGCAGCGCCGGGCGCTCGGGGGCGAGGACGGCGACGACGCCCATCGGTTCGGGGATCGAGAAGCCGAAATGCGGGCCGGCGACCGGGTTGTGCGACGCGACGAGCGCGTGCACCTTGTCGCAGAACCCTGCGTAGTAGACGGCGCGATCGATCGCCCGTTCGACCTCGGCGGTGGCCTGCGCGTCGCTGTCGCCGCTGCGGACGAGAGAGAGGCGGAGCTCCTCCTTGCGCGACTCCATCACCTCGGCGAGCCGATACAGGATTTGCCCGCGGTTGAACGCGGTGCGCCCCGACCAGCCGGCGAGCGCGTTCTTGGCAGCGAGCACCGCGTCGCGCGCGTCCTTGCGAGAGCCGCGAGGCACGTTCACCGTCTCCGGATCGACGCCGAGCCCCTCCCCGGCGCCCTTCACCTGGAAGTACCTCCCCGATTCGCTGCGCACGAACGCGCCGCCGACGAACATCTTGTACGCCTTGTTGACGGTGACGCGCCGCTGCTCGGCCCCGCGGCCGAGCACCCGGGCCAGGGCGCCGTTGTCGGAATAGGTGTCGCTCACCTCGTCCTCGTGCGTGCGCGTTTCGGTCGCGACGTGCTTCTTCGATGCCATGGCTTACTCCAGCTCCACGTACGCGGAGAGGCCCTGACGGCCGCCCTCGCGACCGAAGCCGCTCTCCTTGTAGCCGCCGAACGGCGAGCTCGGGTCGAACTTGTTGAAGGTGTTTCCCCAGACGACGCCGGCCTGCAGGCGGGTCGCCATCCAGAAAATCTTGGCGCCCTTGTCCGTCCAGATCCCCGCCGAGAGGCCGTACATCGTGTTGTTCGCCTTCTCGAGCGCTTCGTCGGGCGTGCGGAAGGTGAGCACCGTCAAGACCGGACCGAAGATCTCTTCCCGCGCGATGCGCGACGACTGGCTGGCGCCGGTGAAGAACGTCGGCGGGAACCAGAATCCCTTTTGTGGCAGAGCGCACGGCGCGCTGAACCGCTCGGCGCCCTCTTCTTCGCCTGCGGCCACGAGGGCCTTGATCCTGTCGAGCTGCATCTTCGAGTTGATGGCGCCGACGTCGGTGTTCTTGTCGAGCGGATCGCCGACGCGCAGCGTCTGCAGGCGGTCTTTGAGCTTCCTGACGATCACGTCGTGGATGCTCTCCTCGACGAGCAGGCGCGAGCCGGCGCAGCACACGTGGCCCTGGTTGAAGTAGATGCCGTTGATGATCCCCTCGACGGCCTGATCGATCGGCGCGTCGGCGAAGACGATGTTCGCAGCCTTGCCGCCGAGCTCCAGCGTCAGGCGCTTGTTCGTGCCGGCGATCGCGCGCTGGATGCGCTTGCCGACCGCGGTGCTGCCGGTGAAGGCGATCTTGTTGATGTCGGGGTGCGCCACCACGGCGGCGCCGGTCTCACCCGCGCCGGTCACGATGTTGACGACGCCCGGCGGGAGCTCCGCTTCTTCGATGATCTGCGCGAGCAGGAGCGCGGTCAGCGGCGTCGTCTCCGCCGGCTTGAGCACGACGGTGTTGCCGCACGCGAGGGCCGGCGCGAGCTTCCACGCGGCCATGAGGAGCGGGAAATTCCAGGGGATGACCTGCCCGGCGACGCCGAGCGGCCGATGGCGCCGCCCGTGGAAGGCGTAGTCGAGCTTGTCGGCCCAACCGCCGTGATAGAAAAAATGCGCCGCGGCGAGGGGCACGTCGACGTCGCGCGACTCTTTGATCGGCTTGCCGCCGTCCATCGACTCGACGATCGCGAGCTCGCGTGCCTTCTCCTGGATCGCGCGCGAGATGCGGAAGATGTACTTGGCGCGCTCGGCGCCCTTCATCTTGCTCCACACCTTGTCGTACGCCTGGCGCGCGGCCTTGACGGCGAGGTCGACGTCGGCGGCGTTGCCCTCGGCGACCTCGGAGAGGACCTGCTCGGTCGACGGGCTGATCGTCTGGAAGTACTTGCCGCTCTTCGGCGCACGCCACTTGCCGCCGATGAACAGCTCGTAGCGGGGCTGGATCTTGACGTGGTCCGTCCCCTCGGGGGCCGGCGCGTAGTCCCAGGCGTGGCCAAAATCGAGGGCGGGCGCGACGTCCTTCGCGGCGGCGCTCGTGACGGACTTGGCGGGCTTGGTGATCTGGTGGCTCATCTGGTTTCAGCTGCTCCGTCAGTCCTTCGAGAAGTCTTCGGCGGCCTGGTAGTTGCCCGTGCGCTCCTTCTCGAGCTGCATCAGGACGTCGTTCAAGAGCGCGCTCGCGCCGAAGCGGAACAGTTCGGGCGTGAGCCACGCGTCGCCGAGCGTCTCCTTGACCAGCACGAGGTAATGCAGCGCTTGTTTCGCCGTGCGCACGCCGCCTGCCGGCTTCATGCCGATCTTGCGGCCGGTCGCGTAGAAGTGATCGCGG
>JANYHK010000140.1 GCA_025359105.1 Myxococcales bacterium
GACGTGGAGGAGCGTCTGGTAGTCCTCCTCGAGCGCGCCGGTGTGCCGGAGCCAGAACTGCTCGCGGTAGATGTCGAGCTGCTCGACGGGCGACAGGCGCTCGTTGCCGGCGATGACCCCCGGCGTCGCCGCCGCGAGCGCTGCGTGCTCGACCAGCGGCCGCGGCTTCTGGAGCACGTCGGCCATGAACTCTTGCAGCTCGCTCAGGCGCACGTCGCCCCCACGCGGGCCCGCACGACCTCGTCCGCGCCGTCCGCGCCAGCGGCGTCGCCGCGGAGCACCTCCGCGCGCGCCGCGCGGGCCATCTCGGCCTCGCGGGCGAGCACGTCCCACGTCGGGATGTCGTCGTCCCACTCGACCAGCGTAGACACGGCGCCGCAGCGCGCGATGGCGCGGCGATAGAGCTGCCACACCTCCTCGCGCACGTGGTCGGAGTGCGTGTCGAGGACGTATTTGCCCTTGTCCGTGTGCCCCGCGAGGTGAATCTGCACGACACGATCGACCGGCACCGCGTCGATGTACAGGTTGGGATCGAAGCCGTGGTTTCGCGACGAGACGTAGACGTTGTTCACGTCGAAGAGGAGCCCGCAGTCTGCCTTCTCGGCGACCTCGCAGACCATCTCCCACTCGGTCAGCGTGCTCTCGTTGTAAGTGAGGTAGCTGGACACGTTCTCCAGCGCGAACGGGATCTCGAGGGTGCCCTGCACGCGCTTCACGCGCTCGGCGACGTGCGCGACGGTGGCCTTCGTCTGGGGGAGCGGGAGCAGATCGTGGAGCACGACCTTGCTCGCCTGTCCCCAGCAGAGGTGGTCGGAGCACCACGGCGGCTTCACCCGGGCGATCAGCGCCTTGAGCTTCGCGAGGTACTCGGTGTCGAGCGGCGTCGACGCGCCGATCGACATCGACACCCCGTGGTTCACGACGCGGTAGCTGGCGAGGAGCCTCTCCAGGTTCTCGAGCGGACGACCGCCCCGGACCATGAAGTTCTCGCTGATGATCTCGAACCAGTCCATCGGCGGCTTCTCGCCGAGGACGTGCGGGTAGTGAGGGATCCGAAATCCGACGCCGACGCCGAGGTCGGGGATGTGGTGGCGCTGGCGGTAACCCACGGTGAGCCTCTCGCATGTGCGGTGTAGCACGAAAAAAAAAGGCGCCGGCCGCGCGAACGCGGACCGGCGCCTCTCCTAGCTCAGCTCAGAAAAATCAGGCCGGCTTGGCGCAGGCCGTGCCCTTGCCCTTGCACTCGTTGTGACCGGCGCAAGTGGCGTTCGTCTCGGTCTTGCAGCCGGACTTGCCCTTGCACTCGTTCTTGCCCTTGCAGCAGTCCTTCGCCGCCGGCGGGGCCATGTCGGTGGAGGGCACCTTCGCGCCATCCGCCGGGGCGCCGCCACATGCAGCGAGAACGCCCACGAGGATGCTCGAAACCGCCGAAACCGCCAGAGTCTTGCCGATGTTCATGATGTTCTCCTCACTCAACGCGCGCACGCGCCCAATTGAACTTCCCCGGCGAACGCGCCGAGTCCCGTGTCCAGTACGCGCGGGAGCGTACAAAGGTATCGACGGGGCGGGCCAGTTTTTTTTCAGGACGGCTACGGTCGAGACGTGTGCAAACTCGCCCGATTTCGTGACGAATGACGCAAAACCCCGACGACGTAAGGGATTTTTGAACCGAACGCGCGGGTTCCATGGGAGAAATGCGGCATGGCAGAACCGGACGTCGTGCAGGCGCTCGTCGCCCTCGGCTTCAGTCTGAACGAGTCGCGGGCCTACGCGGCGCTCCTCCAGGAGAGCCCGGCGACGGGCTACGAGGTCGGCGTGCGGGCCCAGATTCCGCGCTCTGCGGTGTACGGCGTCCTGCGCCGCCTCGTGAAGGCGGGGGCGGCGCGGTCGATCGCGGGCTCACCCGAGCGCTTCGCGCCGGCGCCCGCCGATGAGCTCCTGGTGCTGCTTCGCAAGCGCTTCGATACGTCGGCGCAGACGCTCGACGAGGCGGTGAAGGCCATCGACGCGACGCCGCCCATCCCCGACGCGTTCAGCGTCCGCGGCTACGCGCGCGTGGTCGAAGAAGCCGAGCGACTGGTGCGCGGCGCCGAGGATCGGCTCGTCGTCTCGGGCTGGCCGCGCGAGCTGGAGCAGCTCTCGAGCGAGCTCAAGAAGGCCGCCAAGCGCAAGGTCTACATCGTCATCTTCTCCCACTCGGCGCTGCCCGCGACCTTGCCCGGTGAGCTCTTCAGCTACGATCTCGACGAGGCATCGCTCGAGGAGTTCTGGAAGCACCGGCTGGTCGTCGTCGCCGACGACACGCGCTCGCTCATCGCCGCGACCGAGCAGGGCAACGACGACAACGCCGTCGTCAGCGAGACCCGCGCCATCGCCGAGATCGCGACGAGCCAGGTCGCGCTCGACATCACGCTCCTCTGCCAGCGCACCAAGCGCGACGTGCAGCACGTGATGGCGCGCATGCTGGGCGCCCGCGTCGGCCGCCTCGACTCGCTCCTCTCGAAGAAGAAGGCCGCCGCCGACGCCCGCGCCCGCACCCGCGCGCCCACCTGAGCGATTTGATAGCCTGACGGACGGTGACCGCACTCACGAAGTCCCGCCCGCCGTCGATGCCGCCGCGGTCGCTCCATCCGGACGCGCGCGATCCGTACGGCGATCTGCTGCGCGACACGCGCGGGTTGCGGCGCGAGCAGGCCCAGGCGCGCGAGTCCTGGCTCTCGCGCCTGCCGCTCGAGCACAAGGAGGACCTCCTCTTCGAGCTCGAGATCCTGCTGAAGGGCCTCGCGTGCTTCGCGAACCCGCGCAACCACCCGGGGCCGGCGCGGCGCATCCCGGTCGTGGCGCAGGACTTCCGCGAGCCGCTCGTCCTCGCCAGGGACGCCATCGCGCGCATCGTCTCGCTCAGCCGCACGCTGCTCATCGATCGCGAGCGCGCGTTCGTCTTTTCGCGCTACCTCGAGACCGTCCTCCCCGACGACGGCGCCCGGACGCGCCTCGTGCACGAGACGCTCGCGCAGGACACACCGGAGGAGTCGCTCTTCGTCCTGCGCCACGCGATGTCGAACCTCCACGAGGTGACCTCCGGCGTCACCCGCCTCGAGCGCGTGCCGTACCGCCTCTTTTACGCCCTCCTCGGCGTGGCGCAGCGCGAAGTGTCGCGCTCCGCGTACTTCAACCCGCTCAGCGCGCTCGAGTTCCGGCCGGAGTTCGACCGCATCGGTAACGCGCGCATCCTCGAGCTGATGCGCGGCGTGAACGGCGAGCAGGCGCGGCGGCTGGTCGCGCTGGCGTTTCTCTCGCTCTTCCGCATGCTCCGCTACCTGTCGTTGTGCGAGGCCGCCGCGAAGGACGAGACGAGCTCGCGCCGCATGGCGGGCCTCGTCTACATGGTGATGAGCGTCCTGCGCTCCGACGCGCGCGCGCTCACCGGCTACCTGCGCCAGCGCGCCGGCGTCCTGCTCGCCGACAGCTACGAGCGCGAGCTGCTTCGCACGCCGGCGGCGCACATGGCCGCGCGCTACGAGTCGCTCCTCGCCGAGGGACACCGCCTCCTCGGCATCAAGTCCACCCTCGGCGGCATCGCCGCGAACCTGCGCCTGGAGATGCGTCGCGCGTTCGAGCACGATTTTTTGCCGCCGGAGAGCGCGACGAGCGAGGCGGTTCGCGCCGCCGTTCTCCGCACGGTGGCGAACCTCCGCCCCGCGCTGCAGAACGCGATCCTGTTCCTGGGCAAGACGCTGGGCACCCGCCTCGACGAGCACGGCGTCTTCGACGATCACGTGGCCCGCCGCACGCTGTCCGAGCGACTCCGGCGCGACGTCTGGATGTTCGGGCAGATCGTGCGCGCGTTCTCGACGAAGGCGCGCGCGGCGCCGTCCGCCGACGTCAGGTGGTCCGGGACGTCGAGCCTGCAGTTCGTACGCGAGTTCCTCGCGTACTTCCGGTCGATGGGCTACCCGCTCCTGCGCGCCGCCGATTACCCGCGCTTCGACGCGTTCATGAGCGCGATGAGCTCGCTCGAGGAGTCGGACCTCGTCGACCCCGGTCGCCTCGCCGCGGCAACCGTCGAGTGCGATCAGTTCTTCGGGTTTTTGACGGCGCTGTTCGACAGCATCGGAAAGCGCGACGAGCTCGCCGGCGTCGCCTTCGATCGCCGCGCGGCGGCGGAGAGCCTGCGCCTCTACCTGGGGGAGTAGCCGATCTCCCGGGCGGCCCCGGCGTCGGGGGCGGACACGACGACGCCGACGGCGCCCAGCCATAGCACCGCCGCGATCCCGAGCGTGGCCCGCAGGTGGGCGCGGCGCTCGACGGAGGACGGCGGGGGCGCGAGGCGCGTGGGCATCGAGGGAGACGGTCGCACCGTGGCGACGAGCGGGGGCGCGGCGTTCGTGCCTCCGAGCGCGAGGTGAGTCCGCTCCGACGCGCCTCGCGACTCGCGCGGAGCGAAGGGCGCCAGCGCGGCGGCGAGCGCGGCGACGTCGGGGAAGCGCTCCGCCGGATCGCGCGCGAGGCACCGGTGGATGATCGCCGCGAGCTCGGGCGGCGTGGTCGGCCGCAGCGGCAAGAGCGGAAACGGCGACCCGCGGAGGATCGCGCCCGTCAGCGCGGCCGCGGTGTGGTCAGGGAACGCAGGTCGCCCCGTCAGCATCTCGTAGAGCACTGCGCCGAGCGCCCAGATGTCGGCACGGACATCGACGGCCGGCGCGGTCTCGGCGGTGTCGAGCTGCTCGGGCGCGCGGTAGCGAAGCACGGCGAGGGCGGGCCGCTTCACGCCTCGCCGCGCGCTGACCGGTACGTCGGGCACGATCGCGTCGACCGCAGACGTCTCGGCCCCGGCGATGACGAGGGCCGCCGGGCGCACGCTCCCGTGGATCTCGCGGTCTACGTGCGTCGCCGCCAGACCTTCGCACACCTGCAGACCAAACGCGGCGACATCCCGCGCGGAGAAGACTCTGTTCAACGTCAGCGCCGTCGCGAGCCGCATGCCCGCGAGGTGCGCGAGGCGGAACGTACTCTCGTGGTCGCTGAGTGGGATCGGGATCGGGCGAAACGTCGGTCGCTCCGAGTGGTTCGCGCGCTCGTCTTCGGTGCAGGCAAGCTCGGTCATGATCCGTCTCCCTCGTGGCCGAGGGAAGCCAAAGCAACGTCGGTGCCGCGCTCAACTTCCGCGGGGTTCGGCCGTTTCTCGGTGCCACGGCGGGCGCCGAGCGACGAAAACCCGTCGCTCCCGTGCCAGCCGACCGGCGGCCGCCCCTAGGGCACCCTGATGGCCCCACCGTCCGGCGTCGCGGCGCCCACTGTGCCGCAGCAGGAGTCGCGGAGGACCAGCGCAACGGTCGAGTGAAAAACGCGGCCGTCGAGAAAGTCGACCTCCACTTCGCAGGCGCCGGCGTGGCGCGCGTAGAGCTGCGTCTCGGCGCACCCTTGCGGGTACGCGAGATCGGCGCTCGTTCCGAAGCAAGACGGGAGCGCGTCGGCGCACGCGGCGCCGCCGAGCTTGACGGCCGCGACGGCGCCCGCGGGGGCGCGAATGGTGACCGCCGGGGGGCTGTCGCAGAAGCACTTCCGCTCCTCGTGGTTGCCGCAGCCCGCCACCAGCCCGCCCACGACCAGCGCGAGCCCCGCGGTTCCAAGGCGTCGTCCCCGGTTCATTCGTTCTCCCGGCCCTGAAATGGCCGAAGGGCGCGTTTCCCGTCAAGGAAGGCGCCCTTCAGTCCAAACCGCGCAATTCGCGGTTCCTAAGGTATAAGGATAAGTAGTTGCTCGACTATTCCTCTCCGTCGTCCAACCCGTGGCTGGACGTGGGGGCTCCGCCGAGCATCGACGGGACGCCCGCCGGGGGTGCCGGCTTCGGAGCGGCGGTCGCAACCTTCCGACCACCGCCGCCGCCGCGCTTCGCGGCCGATCGTCCCGAGCTCTTCTTGGCGGCCGGCTTCGGGGCGGCCTTGCTAGCTGGCTTCTTGGCGGCCTTCTTCTTAGCGGCCTTGCGCTTCGCCGGCTTCTTGGCGGTCTTACCAGCCGCCTTCTTGGTGGTCTTGGTCTTCTTCGCGGCCTTCTTCGCGCCTTTTTTAGCTGCCATATTCCGTGCCTCCTGGTGTCAGGTGTTGCATCACCTATATGGTCACCTACGTTACATGTCAAACTCTTTTTTTTTGACACGGCGCGGGCCGGTGGCGCGGCCACGCGGGTGGTCAGGTTCTGATTTCATGAAAATGTGGAATTCAGTGAAAGAAGGAGTCGAGCGTTTCGCCTGCTTCTCGGGGGCTGCAGTGCGCGCGGCCGGAGCTTGCCGCATAGGGCGTTGCGCGGGGGAAGCGGTGCGGATACCGTCTCGGCGTTTCGAGGTTTTCGCGCCCGCCGTTCCGGTGCGGCCAGGAGGTTCTCCGGTGAGATACACGAAGGCGACGTATTGGTTGTTCACGATCCTTGCCGTGGCGATGCTCGCGCTCACGGGCTGCGGGCACACCGACGAAGAAATGGCCGCCAAGCAGCGCGAGATCGACAAGCTCGGCGCCGACCTGAAGGCGGCGAAAAACCAGATCGCCCAGGACCAGGCGCGCTTCAACGACGCGCAGGCCGAGATCGACAAGATGAAGGAGCAGCTCCAGCAGGCCGGCGTCGCCCTCGGGCAGTCCAAGGACGAAGCCGCGAAGCTGCAGCAGGCGCTCGCCGAGTACAAGCAGCGCGCCGATCAGCTCGCGGCGATCGAGGCGCGCTTCCGCGAGCTCCGCAGCAAGCTCGACAAGCTGAACCAGATCGGGCTCAAGGTCGTCGTGCGCAACAACCGCATGGTGATCCAGCTCCCCGGCGACATCCTCTTCGACTCGGGCAAAGACGAGCTCAAGCCGCAGGGCCGGGAAGTCCTCGGCCAGGTCGCCGAGGTCATTCGCAGCGACTCCGATCTCGCGAAGCGCAACTTCCAGGTCGCCGGCCACACCGACAACGTGAAGTACCCGGCGGGCGGCGCGTTCAAGGACAACTGGGGCCTCTCCCTCGCGCGCTCGCGCACCGTCCTCCTTTTCCTCGTGACGCCGAACACGCCGGCGAAGGATCCGAAGGCGGGCACGACCGGCGGCGGCCTCAACCCGAAGCACTGGGCCGCGAGCGGCTACGGCGAGACGGATCCGCAGATCGGCACCGTCGACGCGCAGGACAAGGACCAGCAGCAGAAGAACCGCCGCGTCGAGCTGGTCGTCCAGCCGAACGTGGAAGAGATGCTCAACCTGAACAACATTAAGTGAGCGCCCAGAGCCTCCTTCGTTTGACCGCAGCGGGCGAACGACGGTAGCGCCGAGCGCGGCGGGGACCGAGCGGCCAGCCACGTTGCGCGGCCGCGATCGGGGCGGGTCCTTCGGGGCTCGCCCCGTTTTCGTTTTGTCCGCGCCGTGCTGAGATGGCGCCATGCGCGTCGGGGCGATCGACATCGGAACGAACACCGTGCTCCTCCTCGTCGCCGAGCTCGGCCCGGACGGCGAGCTCCGCGCCGTCGAGGACCACGCGACGATCGCGCGCCTCGGGCAGGACGTCGACAAGACGCGCATGCTCCACCCCGACGCCATCGCGCGCACGATGGCCTGCCTCGACGCGTACGCCGGCGTCCTGGCGCGCCTCGGGGTCACGCGGGTCGACGTCGTCGGCACCAGCGCGATGCGTGATGCCAAGGGCGGCGAAGAGCTCCGGGCCCACGTGAAGCGCGTCATCGGCGTCGACGCGCGCGTCATCTCGGGCGACGAAGAAGCGCGCGTGTCCTTCGCCGGGGCGACGAGCGGGCTCGGCTACGACGCCGCCAGCGGCGAGGTGTGCGTGTTCGACATCGGCGGCGGCAGCACCGAGGTGATCACCGGCGCAGCGCCAGCCACCATCCACTGGGCGAAGAGCTTCGACGTCGGCAGCGTGCGGCTCACCGAGCGGCACGTCCGACACGATCCGCCGACCGCCGAGGAGCTCGCGAAGGTCACGGCGGACGCGGAAGCAACGTTCGCCGATGTGCCGCGCTTCGACGGTGTGCCCGTCGGTGTCGCCGGCACGATGACCACGCTCGCGGCGGTCGCGCTCGGGCTCGAGGCGTACGACGGCGCGCGCGTGCACGGTCTCGAGCTGAAGACGGACGAGCTGCGCCGGGTCGTGGAATCGCTCGCGGCCAAGACGGTGGCCGACCGGCGGACGGTGAGCGGGCTCGAGCCCAAGCGCGCCGACGTCATCGTGGCGGGCGGGCTCGTTGCCCTCGCCCTGCTCGATCGCTGGGGCTCGAAGGCGGTCAGGATCTCCGATCGCGGTGTCCGCTGGGGCATTGGAATGCAGCTCAGCATCACGCCCTAGGAGCTCGCCAACGAGCGAGCTCGGGAGGCGATCGAGCCCTCGGTGAAAAGAACCGCCCGGTCGACTGGCGCTGCGACAAGTCTCTGCTACAGTGTACTCCGTTGGCGCACATGTCCCCGCGCTTCAGCTTCTGGCCCGGGGCAAGGGTGCGGAGGGAACCCCTCGGGACGCTTCCGCTTTCTGCTGTTTGCCCGCCCCACCGATTTCTACGTCCGAAGCGCTCAGACGTTGATGAAGATCAAGCTTTGGGGACCGTTCCCGTTTGACAAACAGGCCTCCGAGCAATTACAGTGCGCTCGCCTGATTTTCTGCCCACAACCTCGAACCGCATGGTCGGCGGGCGTTCTGTCCCACTGACTCCCTCCCGCGGGCCCGAGGAATAGTTCGTTCAACGCCCCCGTTCTCGCAAGCTAGCTCGATCGAAGTCCCGCGACTTGGCGGTGCTCCTGGAGAAATCTCCCAGGCTCACGCTCCAGGTGACGGAGGGCTTTTGCTTTCGCGGCGCCCCAGCAGGGTGTCGCGACCAGACACGCCGAAAACAGGAACCTGAGGAGACACTATGCAAGCTGGTACCGACGTCAAGTTCAAGGTTGGCGACAAGGCCGTTTACCCGGCGCAGGGTGTGGCTGAGGTCATCCGGATCGAAGAGAAAGACATCGCCGGCACGCGTCAGCGTTTCTACGTGCTTCGCATCCTGGATACCGACCGCAAGATCATGGTGCCGGTCACGAACGCGAGCGCCGTCGGCCTCCGTTGCGTCATCAGCGAAGTCGAGATCCGCGAGATCTTCGACATCTTGAAGGAGCGCACGATCGCGTTCGACAACCAGACCTGGAACCGCCGTTACCGCGGGTTCATGGACAAGATCAAGACGGGCTCGATCTACGACGTCGCCGAGGTCCTCCGCGATCTGTACCGCCTGAAGACGGACAAGCAGCTCTCGTTCGGCGAGCGCCGCATGCTCGACACCGCGCGCACGCTCATCGTGAAGGAGATCGCGATCGCACGTGAGCAGACCGAAGAGCAGGTCAAGACCGAGATCGAAGCCATCTTCGTCAGCAACTAGGGCTCGTCCTCCTACCGGTCGATTCTACCTCGGCGCGCTTTCACCTTCGGGTGAGGGCGCGCCGAAACCCTTTTGTAGGAACGGGTTTCATCCGTCCCCGTGCGGAGCTCAAGCTTCTTCTTCGAGGAGGCCGAAGTCCCAGGTTTCGTCGGGCTCGCGCAGGGGGGCTACGGCGGTCTCGACGCGGCGCAGGAGCTCGGGGGCCGAGATGGCGTTGGTGGCGTGGACGCCGACGGCTACCTTCTGCTCCCAGAGCCAGACGCGCGCCGATGCCACGCCCTCCACCGCGTAGACCGAGCGAAGAATGCGGCGCACGCGCGGGGGCAGATCGGGCGGGTCCGGCGGGGCGTTCGTCGTCTCGTCGATCTCGTCGCTCATTTCGGATCCTCGAGCACCTGCGCGGTCACGTCCTTCAGCTCCAGCCTTCGGCCGCCGTGCTCCTTGACGAACAGCGCGGCTCGATCGCGCGCGACCGGAACGGCGTCGGGTCCCATCGGGCCGAGGACGTCGCTGCCGACGACGAACGCTACGTCGGCGCCGTCGCGCAAGGCCCGATCGTAGTACTCGACGACGCGAACGCTCGTCGCTGCGTGCTCGCCCTTTCGCCACGCGGTCAGCGCGCAGCGCGGCGTGTCGTATTTCTCGACCGCGCCGGCCGCCGGTCCGGTGAGCTCGGTGGTCCACGCGCTGGCGGGATCGAGCTTCATGCCGCAGTGGGCGCAGCGAGGCTCCCGCTTGCAGGCGGGACCGACGGCGCCGAGCGCCACGGCGGCGAGCAGTCCGAGCATGGGGCGGCGCGGAATCATCGGAAGAGGGAAGCTCCGCCCGCCACGATCGCATAGCGGACGATCGGCGCAAGGCCGAGCGCGAGCGCCACGCCCCACGCCACCGCCTCGCGGACGAGGAGGCGACGCGCGAACGGACCGAACGCGGCCCGAGCCGCGGGGCCACGCGCGAGGAGGCCGGCGACCGCGGCGCCCGCGCCCCAGACGACCGCCAGGAAAATCGCGCCGAAGAGCGGGTAGCCGAGGCCGAGCACGTCGGCCTTGAGCAAGCAGAACGGGCAGACGTGCTGGGGCACCTCGAACGCGTGCGGGGCGACCTCGAGGACACACGCAGCGAGCGCGATGGGGAGCGCCAGCACGGCGAGCGCGCCGGCGAACGCGACGCGAGGCGCGGTGGGGCGACGCGAGGCGAGGAGCGCCACGACGATCGAGAGGCCGACGGCGATGGGCGCGAGCACGGTCGTAAGCTCACGCGGCCCGGTCGCGTAGCCGCCGTTGCCCGCGGCGGCGGCGTCGAGGTTGACGGAGCAGCACGAAGCGACGACCGACAGATCGAGCTTGGTCAGGAAGCGCGCGGTGAGAAACAGATCGCCGGCAGCGAGAGGCGCGAAGGCCAGCGTCGCGAGCGCGAGGGGCCGGACGAGATCCATTCCCCGGACGCGCGCGTCGAAGGCGTACACCTGCGCGAGGATCCCGGCGAGCACCGCGACGCCGACCGTGACGAAGAGGGAGCGGAACCCGTCGTCGTTGGCAGCGAAGACACCGTAGGCGCACATGGCGCCGCGAATGCCATGGCTGAGCCGATCGGCCGCGAGGATGGAAAGCGCCAAGGACGCAACTTGCACGACCGTCGCCACGCGGACGAACGACGCGGAGAGCTCGAGCTGCTTCTCGAGCGCGAGCTGCCCTTCGGTCGCCTTCGCCACGTCGAAGTGCCGCAGCACGCGCGCGGCGGTGATCGCGCCGCGCACGAAGAGCGCGGCCGCGACGAGGCCCGCGATGAGGCGGAGGAGCACCCACGGCTCGAGCAGGTTCGTCATGCGTCGCCCGTAGAGTGGGCCTCCAGCTTGCCCGCGGCAAGGCGAAGAACGCGCGTGACGGAGGCGTGCTGCGCGATCCGTCTGTCGTGCGTCGCGACGAGGACGGCGCGACCCCCGGCGGCGAGTCGCTCGAGCTCGGCGACGATCTCGCTCGTGCGTGCGTCGTCGAGGTGCGCAGTGGGCTCGTCGAGAAGCAGGAGCGGCGGATCGCAAATGAGCGCGCGCGCGAACGCGACACGCTGCCGCTCGCCGCCCGAGAGAGAGCGCGCGCGTGTGCCAGCGAGCGCGCCCACGCCGAAGCGCTCGAGGAGCTCCTGCCCACGCGCCTCGTCCGCCTTTGTGATGCCGTCGGGAACGCGCGGCAAGAGCACGTTGGCCAGCGCCGACATCTCCTCGACGAGCTGCAGATCCTGAAAGACGTAGCCAACCTTCCGTCGGCGGGCCTCGGCGCGATGGGCCTCGCGGAGGCGCGACGTCGGCTCCCCGGAGAGGAGAACCTCGCCGCTGGTCGGCGCCAGCATCGCACCCGCCAGCGCGAGCAACGTCGTCTTGCCGCTACCGCTGGGGCCGCGCAAAATAACGAGCTCACCTTTGGCTACATCGAAGCTGACGCCCGCCACCACGACCCTCCGCTCCTCGCCGTCGCGGAGACGCTTGACCACCTCACGGACGGAGAGCGCCGGGGTGGAGGGGTCAGGAGATGCGGCTGGTTCGGGCCCTTGCGGCTGTGCCACGGTGGGCCGTTCTACCTCGCCTGTCGCGGTCTGTCGTCCTCGGCGGGGTCGAAAGTACGGATTTTCGCGCCTTTTGGGCGATGGCATCTACGATGCTTGCGTAGGATCCGCGCCGATGAGCCTTCGCCCTGCTTACCCCCGGTTTGCCGCCTTCGTTTTCGGTACCGCCATGGTCGCGGCGGCCGCGGCGTTCGGCTGGGCGTGCAGCATCAACCCGCAGCCCCTCCCGCCCGAATCGGCCGGGCCCGGCGACAAGAACCGCGGGAGCGACGGCAGCAGCTCGGGCGGCGGCTTCGGCAGCGCAGATGCTGGCGGGCTGCCCCCCGCTCCCGCCGACGCGGGCGCGGACAGCGGAGCGAACCTCGGCAACGACGCCGGCCTCGATGGTGCGGGCGGCGGGAACGACGCAGGCAACGATGGCGGCAGCGACGCCGGCAACGATGGCGGCGACGCGGCGAACGATGGCCCGGAGGATGGATGAACCCGATGCGCCGTCACGTAGCCCTCGTCGTCTTCGTCTCGCTCGTCACCGGGCTCGCGATCGCGTGCAGCATCAACCCGCAACCGCTGCCCCCCGCGAGCCTGGGCGGGAGCGAGAGCGACGCGGGCCAGAACCGCGACAGCGGCGCCACCGCGAGCGGAAGCAGCGGAAGCACGGGAAGCAGCGGCTCGACCAGCGGCGGCTCGAGCGGCGGGTCGAGCGGGACGAGTGGCGGCCCCGACGCCGGCATCCACGACGCCTCGCCGCCTCCGAACGACGGCGCCCCGCAGGACGGCGCGTCCGACGACGGCAGCACCGACGGATCGACCGACGCGCCCGACGACGGCGGCTGACCTACTTCTTCTTCTGCCCGGCCCCGGGGCCCGCGGGGACGTACTCGTCGAGGACGCTCGCGGTGAAGTCGGCGAGAATGCCGTCCGTCACGCGCAGGCGCCGCGAAAGATCGCGCGCGAGGTTGAGCACGATCAGCGCGTAGCTCTTCAAGTCGTAGCGGTAGAGGGCGTCCATGTCCTCCGTAGAGATCCGCAGGACGCGCGACGGGGCCAGCGCGCGCACCGTCGCCGAACGCGCCTGCATGTCGATGACGCTCATCTCGCCGAAGGTGTCGTTCGGGCCGAGGATGGCCACGCGCTGGTCGCGGCCGCGGCGGCTGCGCTTCAGCACTTCCACCTCGCCTTCGAGCAGTACGTACATTTCGCGGGCGGGATCGCCTTCGCGAAAGACGGCGTCGCCGGCGCCGACGCGCTTCTCGTGCAGCGTCTTGCAGAGGTGCTCGAGCACGTCGTCGGAGAGGGCGCCGAAGAGGCCAATCTCACGGAGCTGAGCGGCGAGGACCGGCAGCTCCGTCTTCATTGCAGCGGCCGACGGCGGATGGGACTTGGGGGTCGACATGATTATGGGCACGTGCCGTAGGTTACGTTGTTGACCACGAGAGGGGTGCCGAAGCCGGCGCACGTCGCGCCGCCGCAGTCGTTCTGGCCGACGCGACACCACTTCTTGCAGCGGTACGTGCCGCCGCTGACGCCGACGCAACCATAGCCGGCCTGGCAATCGTCTGCGTAGACGCAGACCTGATTGTAGCCCTTGGAGCCCGCGGAGTAGCAGTCCGACGCCCCGGCGGTGATCGAGCTCTGGAAGCAACCCGAGCCCAGGCCACACGAGCCCGGTTCGTGGAGCTGGCACTTGATCTCGCAGACGAGGAAATTCGGAATGGCCGCACCGCTTCCGCCTTTGAGCTGGATGCACGTGCCCAGGTTCGCGCCGCCGCAGGGCTGGCCGGCGGTCGTGCAGAACGGGCGGCACGACTGGCCGTAGCCGCATGTCAGCCCGACCTCGCACGCCGCGGCGTTGACGCAGTGGTTGCCGGGCACGCCGAGACCGGCGGGCCCGACGCACTGCGAGTCCCCCGATGCCGTGAGATCGCAGGTCTCGCCCGACGAGCACCCGCACTGCGGCGCGACCCCGCAAGCTCGGCCGGGGCCGACGCGCGCGCAACCGCCTGAGTCCGGCGGGGGGGTGGACGACGCGTCGGGCGGCGGCACGGACGCGTCGGGATGATCCAGGAACGAGGCGTCGGGCTCGGGCGGACGGCTCGCCGCATCGGCTGCGCTGTCCGTGTCGCGGGCGTCGTGGGGCAGAGAGCCCGCCTCGCGCGACGTCTCGTCGGCGTAGCCCGTCGACAAGGATGGAGCCATCGCGCACGCTCCACCGAGCGCGGCGATGCACATCGAGGTAGCGAGGTAAGACGCGCGGCGCATGGAGAAGGAACCCTCCGGAGCAGCAACTGCGACGACTCGGGGCATTGGAGCGACCGCCCTTTGGCCCGTTCCTCTAGTTTCGCACGCCGAGGTCCTTCGTGAACACGATTCGACGGCGACCCGGCCCTGCGTAGTCGTCGATCTCCTCCTCCTGCCACCCGGTCGCGATGTGGAAGCTTCGCGAGCCCTCGTTGCCGAGCGTCGTGATCGCCTTCATGCGCACACATTGAGCGCGCTCGCTCGCCTCGGTGAACTTCGCGTAGAGGAGGCGTCCGACGCCACGGCGCCGGAAGTCCGGGTGGATGCCGACGAGGTGCACGTACCCCGTCTTCACCGGCTGGTGGGCGATGAAGCCCAGCAGGAAGCCGATCATCTGCCCATCCTCGACCGCGACGAGCGCGGCGTCGCCGAGCTCGTAGAAGAAGATGGGGTGCGCGAACGTGCTGATGGGTCCGCCCCACCAGCGATCGATGACCTCGACGATCTCGTCGAAATGCGCCTTGGTGCACGCTCGAGTTTCCATCGCGTTGAGGCCAGGATACCGCTTCTCCTCCGGGGACCTAGCCCGTTGTTCATGGGGCGTTCTTGACGTCGCGGGGCCGCACCCGCACGCTCTCGCGCGGAGGTTCCAGAGTGAGCGAGGTGATCATCGCGCCCAGCATCCTATCGGCAGATTTCGGGCGTCTCGGCGAGGAGATCGCCGCCGTCGAGAAGGCCGGCGCCGACTGGATTCACGTCGACGTGATGGACGGACGCTTCGTGCCGAACATCACGATCGGTCCGCCGATCGTCAAAGCCCTGCGCGGCGCGACCAAGCTCCCCTTCGACGTGCACCTCATGATCGTCGAGCCGGAGAAATACGTCGACGCGTTCGCCGACGCTGGGGCCGACACGATCACCGTCCACGTCGAGGCGTGCACGCACCTGCACCGCACGCTGCAGCAGATCCGCGCGCGGAAGAAGCGCGCGGGCGTCGTGCTCAACCCGGCAACGAGCGAAGAGACGCTGAAGTACGTGATGGGGCTGGTCGACTTGATCCTGGTGATGAGCGTCAACCCGGGCTTCGGTGGGCAGTCGTTCCTGGCGGAGGTGCTGCCGAAGGTGGCAAGGATCCGGAGGATGATCGACGAGGAGAAGAGGCCGATCGATCTGGAGATCGACGGGGGCATCAGCGAGACCACCGTTCGCCAGGCCACGAAGGCGGGCGCCCGAGCGCTCGTCGCCGGCAACGCGATCTTCACGCACCCGAAGGGGTACGCCGAGGCGATCGCGAAGATCCGCGCCGAGGGCGACGCCGGCGCGCGCGAAGGCGGTGGCGCGTGAAGCGCGCGAACCTCTTCGTCGCCACCCTCGCCGCCGTAATCACCTCCTGCGCATCGACTCCGATTCCGACTCCGACTCCGACTCCGATTCCGACTCCGATTCCGACTCCGACTCCGACTCCGACTCCGACTCCGACTCCGACCGCCGGCCGTTCGGCGAAGCAGCAGCAGCTCGTCGCGCGCACGCTCGCGCGGGTGACCGAGCTCCGCGGGATCCGCGCCACGCGCGAGGTGCCGGGAAAAGTACTCGCGCGCGACCAGCTCATCGCCCGCGTGAAGCAACACGTGTCGGTCGAGATCCCGCCCGAGGCGATCGAACGGGAAGGGACGACCTTGAAGCTGCTCGGCTTCGTCCCGAACGACTTCGACTACGGCAAGGAGATGTTCGCGCTGCTCGAGGCGCAGCTCGCCGGCTACTACGAGCCGGAGGACGGAACCATGTACATGGCCGCCGATCTCGACGGCATGAACGCCGAGGCCACCCTCGCGCACGAGCTCGTGCACGCGCTGCAGGATCAGCGCTGGGACCTCAAGAAGCGCAGCAAGTACAAGCCCGGGCAGAGCGATCGGCAGGGCGCGCTCGCGGCGATGGCGGAGGGCGACGCAACGAGCGCGATGGCGGACTACATCGTGTCGAAGATGGATCCGAGCAAGACCGCGCTCGACGTTCCCGAGGAGATCTTCACCGAGCAGGTCATCGGCTCGATGAACACCGGTGACTCCGCGAACGCGCCGCACATCATGCGGACGTCGCTCGTCGCGCCGTACGTCGACGGGCTCGTGTTCATCAACGCGCTGCGCCGGCGCGCCCCTGACTGGGCGCAGGTGAACAAGGCCTGGGACGAAATGCCTGAGACGACCGAGCAGATCCTCCACATGGACAAGTGGCTCGCGAAAGAGCCGGCGCTCGTGGTGACCCCCCCGACCGCGACGGCGCTCGGTCCCGGCTGGGCATCGGTCGACGAGGACACCTACGGCGAGCAGCAAGTGCGCTTGATGTTCGAGGAGTGGATGGCGCGCGACGAGGCGAAGAGCGCCGCCGCGGGGTGGGGCGGCGATCGCGGCGCGATCTGGACGAACGCGGGCAAGACGGCGATGGCGCTGCACGTCCGCTACGATCCGAGCGGCGGCGCGAAGTCCCAGGATGCGCTCGCCGAGCGCGCGTTCGCGGCGGTGAGCGCCGGGCTCGCGAAGCTCGGGACGGCGAAGCGCGAGGGGAGCTTCGTGTGCGTCGAGCGCCAGGAGCTTGGCCCGCTCGCCGTGCGGCGCGAAGGACGCGAGATCGTGCTCGTCGCAGGCCCCGCCGCGATCGGCCCGAAGTCCACCGCCGCGGGCACCTGCGCGATCTCGAGGGCGTGGTCCCGTGAGGTCGCGCTTAACCGTTAGGGCCCGCCCTGGATCATTCCGCCTGGAGTGATCCGGAAGGACCGGCGAAGCGCTAGTCTTTTCCAACAGTTAGTCGGGGTGCGCATTTTGCTTACATTGGCACCATGCGCGCCGACCGATTCTTTCCCGTGCTCTCGTTGCTCTTCACCGCCGCTTGCGGCGCATCACCGTCGGGCTCCGCAGAGCAGGCCGACGAGGCTGTCTCGGAGGCGAAGGTCCTGTTCGCGGGCGCGGCACCGAAGGCGACCGCGAAGCTTCCCATCGTGCTCGAGCACGGGTTCGCGGCCTCGGCGGAGGAGTCGAGCATCTGGAAGTTCGACGGCGTCGTCGCCGATCTGACGGCGGCCGGCCACGTCCTCGTCGTCGCCGACGAAGTGGAGCCGTTCAGCAGCGCCGCGGCGCGCGCGGTGACGATGGAGAAGACGATGCGCCGCGTCAAGGCGCAGTGCGAGGCCATCGCGGGGTGCGACGCGAGCGGCGTTCACGTCATCGCGCACTCGTTCGGCGGCCTGCACGCGCGCGAGTACATTCGCCTGCACCCGCCCAGCACCGCGGCGGCCGAGGGGCTCCCGCGCGTCGTGTCGCTCACGACCATTTCGACGCCGAACCACGGCACCGCGATCGCCGACCTCGGGCTCTCGCTCATCGGCGCGTTCAAGGAGCACCCGCGCCTCGAGGCGATCGCCGTGGCGGACCTCGACCGGCTCGCGGGCCTCGTCGGGCGCACGTTCACCAAGGAAGAGCTCGTTTCGGATGCTCACATCGAGGAGGCGCTGCACGATCTCTCGGAAGGCAACGCCGAGGACTTCGCCGCGAGCCATCCGGCCAACCCCGATGTCCAGTACTTCACGTGGGCCGGCGTGAGCGAGAACCCGAACGTGCTCCTCCACCCCTTTCACCCCGAGCGCATCACCAAGGCCATGCCCTCCGACTGCGGGGGCGCGGCGTTCTCGTTCGAGAGCCGCGCGTTCTCGACCGACCTGATCCTGAACGCGGCGCACGACGTCACCGGGCATTTCTTCTCCGGTCTCCCCAACGACGGCATGGCGACGGTCGCGAGCGCGAGGGCGCTGCCGGGGGCGAAGTTCATGGGCTGCATCCCGGCCGATCACCTGGCCGAGGTGGGCCACACGACCGCCGCGAAGCGGGCGTGGACGGGCTTCGATCACAAGGCGTTCTTCCGCTACGTCGCCGGCGGCCTGGCCACGCTGGAGCGCCGCTGACCACCCAGTGGCAGCAGGCGCCTGGGTCTCCCCGGACCCAAGCGCGACGCGAACATCCCGGTTTCTTGCGGCGCCTTGCGGGCACACGCCTTGCGATGAGGCGCCCGGCAACAAAACCGGAGAGGTGGATCATGCGTTCTATCGTGGTTGGCATCGCGCTGGGTCTGTCGGTGGTGGGGATCGCGTGCGGGGGGAACAACAAGGAGGCCGCGAGCGCGGAGTCGACGAAGGCGGAGTTGAGCTCGATGGACGAGCTGAAGAGCATCCCGGCCGACCTCGACGCCGAGGTGAAGAGCCTCACCAAGCCGATCGACGACACGCAGACCATCATCGACAAGCTCACGAGCATGCCGAAGCGCTACGGCATGAGCGCGGGCTCGGTGATGGGGATGGCGAAGGGATCGCTCGACGGCGGCAAGGTCGACGTGAAGCTCGACGCCAGCGTGGGAGCCGAGGCGAAGGCCGAGCTCGAAGCGTCGTTGAAGCAGCTCGGCGAGATCGTGGTCGCGCTGAAGGCGACCCCCGACAAGATCGCCGGGCTCACCAAGAAGCTCGCCACCATCACCGCCAAGGTGCCGGTGCTCGCGACCAAGATCAGCACCGGCGCTTCGGCGACGATGTCGAACCCGTTCGGCAGCGCCGACGGCAAGGCGAAGGCGAAGGCGGATCTCGACGGCCTCGAGAAGGTGAAGCTCGACGTGAACAAATCGGTCGCCGACACGCAGCAGAAGCTCACCGGCATCCCGGCCCTGGCGACCGGCGCGCTCGGCAAGCTGACCGCCGCGTTCACCGCGGGCTGAAGCGTCGTCGTTCGTCTAGACCAGGCAGACTTGCCGCACCAGGTGCAAGCCCGCGTACGCCGCGAGGGTCTGGATCTGGTGCCGGTCGCCCGAGAAGTGGCGCTGCTTGACCGTGGTCGCGCCCGCCGCGGCGACCGCGATGAAGACCGTTCCGACCGGCTTGTCGTCGCTGCCGCCCGTGGGACCGGCGACGCCGGTGAGGGCGAGCGCGATGTCCGCGCCGGAGACACGCTTGACCCCCTCCGCCATCGCCGCGGCGACTTCGGGGCTGACGGCGCCATGTCCGCGAAGCGCATCCTCCTCTACACCCAGGATGCGCGTCTTCGCGCTGTTGGCGTAAGTGACGGCGTCGACGAGGAGAAAGTCGCTCGCCCCCGGCTCGCGGGTGAGCATGTGTCCGACGAGCCCGCCAGTGCACGACTCGGCGATCGCGAGGGTGTAGCCCTTCGTGCGGAGTTGGCGGCCGAGGACGCCGGCGAACGTCTCCTCGCCCTCGCCGTAGATGACGTCGGCGAGGCGGCTCTTCACGTCGACCGTCGCGCGCTCGCACACGTCGCGGGCGACGGCCTCGGAAGCCCCGCGCGCCAGGACCTTCACCTCGATCTCCGGGAAGTGGGCGCGGTATCCGACGGTGACGCCGGGGTACGCCGCTTCGACGCCCGCGAGCCGCTCGCCGACGGCGCTCTCGGGGAGCCCGTAGGTGCGGAGGCGCAGCTGGTAGCTCGTGCGCGGCGCGAGCGAGCGGACGCGGGGGACGATCTGGTCGTCGAACATGCGCTTCATCTCGCGCGGGACACCGGGCATGAAGAAGGCGAGGCACTCGCCGAGCGTGATCGCGAAGCCGGGCGCGGTGCCTACGGGGTTGGGCAGGATCTCTGCGCCTTCGGGGAAATCCGCCTGCTTCGCGTTCGACGCCGTCATCGTGCGGCCCGCCTTCTCGAAGCGGCGACGGATGGCCTCGAGCGACGGGTCGTCGCGGACGAGGGGCACGCCCATCGCGGCCGCGACGGCCTCGGTCGTGAGATCGTCGGTCGTGGGGCCGAGGCCGCCCGTGCAGACGACGACGCGCACCTGCTTGGCGAGGCGCTGCACCGTCGCGACGATGCGCGCGCGGTCGTCGTCGATGACGACGTCCTCCACGACCTCGAAGCCCTCGTCGGTCAGCGCCGAAGCGAGCCAGGCCGCGTTGGTGTTGACGAGCTCCCCCCGGGTGAGCTCGGTCCCGATGCACAGAACCGCGCACGTCATAGGACCGCCCATCTTAGCACCCCGGGATCGAAATCAAGGTGATTCGGCGAGATCGTACGCGCAGCGGAATCCCACCCTGGGGTCGCCGCGCGAAGGATCGAGCTCGAGCCCAGCCCAGGAGCGCAGATCGGTCGCGAGCGCGGTGGCGTAGGAGCCGCCGCGCGCGTAGGCGAAGCGACCGCGCTCCGAGACGATCGCCGCGCCGCCGACCCATTCGGCCACGTTTCCTGCGAGATCGTGGAGGTGCGAGGGGGTGTCCCCTTCGGGGTGGGTGCCGACGGTGTCCGGCTCGCCGCCGCCGATCGCGCAGGGCCCGCTCGAGAGGCCCCACGCCGCGCGACGGCACACCGCGCCGGTGTTGCCCCACGGGTACCGCCACCCCTTCTCGCCCGCGGCCGCGGCGAGCCACTCGTCGTCGGTGGGCAGCCGACCGCTTCGCGCGGTGTGACAGAACTCCTCGGCGGCGTCGCGCGCCATCCCGCGGGCGGCCCGCGCGAGATCGCTCGGCGCGCGGGGCTCGAACGCGCCCACGGTGACCTCGAACGCGTCGAGATCGAACGCGCGCACCTTCACCGTCCGCGCGGCGACACGCCCTTCGGCCTCCCAGTCGCTCGGGCCCACGACCAGCTCGGTATCGGGCACGCGCACGCGGGTCCATGGCGCGTCGCAGCCGCGGGGCGTCGTCGTCAGCGGGGCCGGGCAACCCGACTCGGGCAAGCACCGGGTGCCGCGGCGCACGAAACCACTTGCACACTGCACATAACTGTCTCCCGCGCGGGTGCGCGACACGAACCAGAGGCCCCCCACCGCCGCGGCGAGCAGGACCGCGGCGACCAGGGCCAGGCGCACGTTCATGCGACGGCGACTTCGAGGACGCCGACGCCTTTGATCTCGATCGCGAGCACGTCGCCGGCGACGAGCGGGCCGACCCCTTCGGGGGTGCCGGTCACGAGGAGATCGCCGGGCTCGAGCGTCATTACGCGGCTCGCGCAGGCGATGAGCGTGGCGACGTCGAACAGCATGTCGCTGGTGGGCGCGTCCTGCCGAACGACGCCGTTGACGCGGCAGGTGACGCGGCTCTTGCCGGGCTCGAGATCGGTCTCGATCCACGGCCCCGTCGGGCAGAAGGTGTCGAACCCCTTGGCCCGCGTCCACTGGCCGTCCTTCTTCTGCAGGTCGCGCGCGGTGATGTCGCCGACGCAGGTGTAGCCGAAGACGAGCTTCATCGCGTCGGCGGCGGCGACGTTGCGCCCGCGCGCGCCGAGCACCACGCCGAGCTCCGCCTCGTGCTCGATCTTCTCGCTGTCGGCCCTTGGCGGGAGGACGATCGCCTGACCGGGGCCAATGAGCGAGCTCGGCGGCTTGAAGAACATGAGCGGCTCTTTGGGCGGCTCGTTGCCGAGCTCGCGCGCGTGCCCCGCGTAGTTGCGACCGATGCAGATGATCTTCGACGGCTGCACCGGGCACAGCAGGCTCGCGGCGTCGAACGGGCGCGGGAGCCCGACCTCTTCGCGCGAGAGCCATGGCGGCCGAGCCAGCGGGTGGACGCGATCGCCTTCCAGGCGGGCGAACGTCGGCGCGCCGTCGACGAGGACGCGGGCGAAGCGCATCAGCCGATCACTTGGCCTTGCAGTCGAGCGAGACGCCTTGGCCGTTGAACGAGAAGCCGCGGTTGGTCGTCTGCCACGAGCCGACGATCTGACCGTCGATCGTGATCTTCCCTTTGCACGTGAGGACCGGCGCGTTCGCCTGGCCGTCGATGATGCAGTCACCGTTGCGGTTCTTGAGCGCGACCTCGGCGTCTTTGACGACTTGCCCGCTCGAGGTGCCGCTGCACACGTACTTCGTGTCGCACTTCGCGCAGCTCTGCGACGCACCGCCGCCGACGCCGCCGCCGGACGGATCCTGAGAAGGAGGTGCGGGATCCTGCGTCGCCGCGGGCGCCTCACGGCCTCCCGCGGCGCGCTCGCGGCCGGCTCCCGGCGACTCGCGCCCAGGGCCCGGAGGCTCCGGGCTCTCGGTGCTCGTCGAGACGAGCGGTCCGGCGGGGCCTCCTCCGCACGACAGCACGAGCGCGAGAGCGAAGAAGCGCAAGCAGACGAAACTGGCAGATCGCGCCATGGCGGACTCTCCTCCCTCTCAGTGTAGCGCGTCGCTCAGAAGTAGTAGAAGGCCGAGATATTGTTGACGAAGAGTGCCCACGGGTCGCTCTGCACGTTCGTGCCGAACGTCGTCGTGCCGTTGGAGGCGCTGTTGTTGTCCTGCTTCCACTTGTAGGCGATGCGGTGGAACGCGAGGCCGACGCTGCCCTCGAGCGAGAGCTCGGGGAGGCCGATGAAGCCGAAGTGGATCTCGGCGCCGACGCGACCACCGATGTCGAAGCGAAAGCCGGAGAGATCCTGATCGGGCGGAGCGGGGTTGCCGGCGCCCTTGATCGTGCCGCTCGCGAAGCCGATGTTGAGCTCGGGGATCGCGAGGAACGTGTAGTGCTTGCCGTGGGCGAGGGCGATCGGAACGCCGCCGTGGAGCGCGAGGCCGAACGCGCTGGGCTTTTCGGTCGTCGTCGTCGTGCCGCCGTTCACCGTCTCGAACGAGCCGCTCGAGAGGCCGAAGCCGAGGCCGCCGTCGATTCCGATCTGACGGTTCAGCCAGTAGCGGACGCCGACGATCGGCGCGCTGACGTTGGCCTGCGTGACGCTGCCGCCCTGGGCGGGGGCGCCCGCGGCGATGGGGAGCTGCGACACGCCGAAGTAGCCGACCGCGAAGCGCCCGATGAAGCGGTCGTGGTCGGACGTGTTGTCGTCGATCTTCGGGACGGCGACCGCGCCGCCGCCGCCGGCCGCGACGGTGCCGTTGCCCGTCGACGTGACGACGGGCGGCGTCGACGTGGAGACGGAGCCCGTGCCTTGCGCGTCTTGTGCGTTTGCACGCGCGCTCAGACCCAGGAGAAGGATGGCCGCATGCGCGGCAACGACGAGAGCTCGGTTCCTCATGATGATCGCCTCCGGGTTCACTCGCGCGAGAAGGCCACAGCGCGGCGGACGGGGCCAAGTTCCTCACGGCGCGCCCGTCCGAGCCCGGTACGGAATTTCCGCTACCGTAAGGGGGGCGATGGACGCAGGGTGGTTGTTCGGAGCGATGGGCGCGGCGGTGGTCGTCGCGGGCGCCACCCCTGGCTGCGGCGGTGAAGACGCGGCGAGCGTCCGCGTCGGCCGCGCCGTGAGCGCGGTTCAAGGCGGACAGGTCGACGTCGAGCATTCCTTCGCCGTCGGCGTCTGTGGGCTGTCGACGGGCCCCGGCAAATGCGGGCTCATCTGCTCGGGGACCCTCATCGCCCCCAACCTCGTCCTGACCGCGCGCCATTGCGTCGACGACGCGACGTCGAACGCCGACTGCGCGACGGCGAAGTGGACCGGACCTCGCTACACCACCCCCGATCAGTACTACGTGACGACGAGCAAGGACCTCTACCAGCCCACCGCCGGCTGGCACCGCGTCGCAGCGATCCGCACGCCCGACGCCGCTGCCCTTTGCGGGAGCGACCTCGCGCTCCTCGTCTTGCAGGACGTGATCGCGCCTGCGGAGGCCTTGCCCGCGGTGCCCGCGATCGCCTACCCGCTGAGCGATCGCACGCACTACGGCCTCACGGAGACGGCGATCGGCTACGGAATCACGTCGCCGGCCACGAACACCGAAGGGACGCGGCACGCGCGCGCCGGCATCGCGATCCAGTGCATACCCGGCGACGCGAAGATCGACTGCGATCCGAAGCTCGCGTTCGCGGGGAGCGACAAGGAGTTCCTCGCCGGCGACGGGACGTGCGACGGCGACAGCGGCTCGGGCGCGTTCGATCAAGAGAGCTTCGCCGCCGGCTCGTTCGTCGTGCTCGGCGCGTTGTCGCGCGCGGGCGTGAGCTCCGACGGCCTCACCTGCATCGGCGCGGTCTACACCCGCCTCGACGTGTGGCACGATTTCCTCGCCGGCGTCGCCACCGAGGCCGCGCAGAAAGGCGGCTACCCCACGCCGCCGTGGACGGCCCCCGCCGTGGTCGCCGACGCAGGCCCGGGCGGCGCCGATGGGGGCGATGCGGGGTCTGCGAACAGCCCGACGCGCGCTCCGGGCGGCTGCGCGGTCGCCGAGCACTACTCATCCGTTCCGTGGGGGAGCCTGGCGACCGGCCTCCTGATCTGCCTGCCATTCAACCTCCTTGGGCGCTGGAATTGCAGGCGAAAGCGGCAGCAAATCCGACGGGCTGTCGGAAAAAAGACAGGCTATTGTTAAGAAATCCATACGCTTTCGCGTTTCTCGCGCGCGCATGGACCTTGCTCCATCATCGAAGCACCAAGAGATGAGCCCCGTACCCCACGCCGACCTCCGACATCGCGCGCGCTTCGAAGCGTTGCGTACGCAGATGTTCGAAGAGATGGCGCAGGCCGTCGCGCGCTGGAAGATGTGGGGCATCGTCCCGTTCAACGTTGCGACGCTCCTGGTCCTGATCCTGCGCGGCGCGCCGACGGGACGGGCGCTGGTGCAGAGCGCGGCGGTCCTCATCTCGATCGGCCTCCTGGTGCAGCAGGTCCGCAGCCCTCGGCGCGCGTGCTCGGCTCCCAGCGGGATGATGATCGGCACGCTGCTCTTCCTCGTCTCGATCGCAAACACCGGCGGGCTCGCGAGCCCCATGCTCGTGACCGGTATGCCGATCATCGTCGGCGCCACGCTGACGCCAATCTCGACGGGCGCGCGGCGGATGATCATGTTCACGATGATCGCGGGCCTCGCCATCTTCGCTCTCGCGTCGCGCACGGCGCTCGGTGAGCTCGCGCCACCGCTCCTGGCCACTGGGCCTCTTCCGACGCCCGAGTACGTGTTCCTCGCCGGGCTCAGCGTCGCCTTCGTCGGCAAGATGACGTACGCCACCGGCCGCCGCATCGCGTTCCTGTACGAGCGCGTCGCCCTCGAGCTCGCCACACGACGCGAGGACGCGTGCACCGACACCGAGGACCGCACCCGCGCGCTCGAGGGCATCGCCGCCCGCCTCGCGCACGAGGTGAAGAACCCGCTCGCCGCGATCAAGGGGCTCTCCACGCTGATGGCGCGGCAAGCGACCGATCCGAAGACAGCGGAGCGCCTCTCGATCGTCGCGGCGGAGACCGACCGTCTGCAGTCGATCGTCGACGGCTTCCTCTCGTTCTCACGCGGCCTCGACGAGCTGCACCTCGGGCCGGTCCGCCCCTTCGAGATCGCGCGCGAGCTGTCGATCCTCCTCGAGACGCGCGCGACCGAGCTCGGCGTGACACTGGAGGTCACCGGCAACGAAGAGTTCGTGCTCAACGCCGACAACCGAAAGCTCCGCCAGGCGCTCCTGAACCTGGTGCTCAACGCCATGCAGGCGTCGCCGGCCGGCCAGAAGGTGACGATCGGCATCACCAAGTCGTGCGGTTGGGGCGCCTGCATCACGGTCGAGGACCGCGGGCCCGGAATGTCGAGCGACGTTCTCGAGCGCATTCGCAAGCCGTACTTCACGACGCGCAAGGGCGGCTCGGGGCTCGGCATCGCGGTGGCGCGCGGCCTCATCGAGCAACACGGCGGCAAGCTCGAGTACAAGAGCGACTTGGGCAAGGGGACGATGGCACGCATCGAGCTCCCCGTCTGCGCGCTCAAGGCCCAGGCGGCCGCGCACCTGCCCAACCCCGCGCACGACGACGAATCGGCTCCGGCGGCGACAGCGGCCGCGACGGCGAAGATGCCGGAGACACCGGCCGCGTCGTGATGGGCGTGGTGCGACCATGAGCCAGGTCCTGGTCATCGATGACGACGCGGCGCTCAGGTACACGCTCGAGGCCGTGCTGACCGACGGCGGGCTCACCGTGGAGGTGCACGACGGCGGCGCGAAGGGCCTGGCGGCGTTCGAAGCGCGCGGCGCCGACGTCGTCGTGACCGATCTCGCGATGCCCGACGTCGACGGCATGAAGGTGCTCGAGCAGATGCGCGCGCTCGACCCCGGCGTACCGGTCCTCATGCTGACCGCGCACGGGTCGGAGCGCGTCGCCGTGGCGGCGATGAAGGCCGGCGCGTGGGACTACATTCCCAAGCCGTTCGACCCCGACGAGCTCGTCCTCGCGGTGAAGCGCGCTATCGAGACGCGCGAGCTTCGCTTGCAGAATGCACGCTTGCGCACGGAGAACGCGCTGGGCCGCGCCATCGCGACGAAGAGCCCGGCGATGCAGCGCGTGCTCGACATGATCGCGCGGGTCGCGCCCAAGGACGTCACGGTCCTCCTCACCGGCGAGAGCGGCGCCGGCAAGGACGTGATGGCCACGGCGCTCCACGCCCACTCGCGGCGCGCCGACAAGCCGTTCGTCCGCTTCAACGCGGCGGCCATCCCCAGCGAGCTCGCCGAGGCGGAGCTCTTCGGACACACCAAGGGCGCCTTCACCGGCGCCGTCAGCGCACGCGTCGGCTACTTTCACCAGGCAGAACACGGCACGCTCTTCATCGACGAGATCGGAGAGCTCCCGCTCGGCATGCAGGCGAAGGTGCTGCGCGCGCTCCAGTCCGGTGAGGTGCAGCCGGTCGGCGGCCGCACCGAGAAGGTCGACGTTCGCCTCGTCGCCGCCACCAACCGCGATCTGGCCGCCGAGGCGAAGGCCGGCCGCTTCCGCGAGGACTTGTTCTACCGACTCAACGTCGTCCCCATCCGCGTGCCGCCGCTGCGCGAGCGCCTGGAGGACATCGACGCGCTCGTCGCCATCTTCGTACGCTCGTACGCCGATCGCTACGGGATGGGGCAGGTCGACGTGGAGCCTGCGCTCGTGGACGCGTTTCGCTCACACCCGTGGCCGGGCAACGTGCGAGAGCTCGAGAACACGATTGCGCGCCTCTTGGCGCTCGCCCCCGACGACCGCCTGACGCTCGCGCTCTGGCGCTCGCTCGAGGAGCCCTACAGCAAGGGCGGGCAGACCCTGTCGAGCGCCGTGGGCGATCCTGGTCCCAGCCATCCCCTGCGCGGCCGCGTCGAGTCGTTCGAGCGGAGCATCATCGCCGCCGAGTTCGAGGCCGCGAGCAAGAATCAGAGCGAGACGGCGCGACGCCTCGGGGTATCGCGGCCCGCGCTCATCGAGAAGCTCCACAAGTACGGGCTCATCGAACGGTAGCGGTCCGGGCGGGATCCGTCGGCGGGGCTTGCATCGGGTGCCGCAATTTGAGGACAATGAGCGTCCATGGCCCGACGACCCCTCCTTCGCCAGCGCGCTTGGGGCGAGGTGATCCTCGAGCGGCTCGACGAGACGTACGTTCCTCTCGAGCTCACGCGGCACGTGCGCACGTTCAAGGCGGCCCACGCCGGTCTCGTCGCCACGACCAGGCGCGCGACCGTGGCCCGCGAGCGGCGAGACACCGCCTTCGCCGCCGTGGGGCGCGCCGACGGCTCGCTCGAGCGCGCGGTGCTCACGCTCGGCAAGCGCATGGCGGCAGCGGGCCTGGGCCCCGAGAAGGATCCCTTTGCAGGCCGCTCGCCGCTGCGCCCCGCGCAGATCGTCGCGCTCGAGCCGACGCGCGCGGCGGCCGAGACCGTGCGCGTGCTCGCGCGCCTGAAGAACGAGAAGGTCCCGGCCTCCGTGAAGAAAGCGATGTCCGCATGCGCCGAGGCGGCGCGGGGGATCGCCGCTGCCAGCGCACGCGTCGACGCCGCGCAAAAAGAGTACGCCCGCGCACTCGATGCGCGCGACGCGCTGCTGAGCAAGTGGACGACGGCGCTCGCGCGCTTGCGGCGACGCGCCGAGCAGGTCTGGAGCGATACACCGGAGAACCTCGCGCGCGTCTTCGCGTCGACCGGCGACGAGGAGCCCGAGACCGTCTTCGATCTGCACCCGGTGCTGCCGAACCTGATGAACGGCGTTCACACGAACTGAGCGTGCGAGAGGCTATCGAGGCGGGCGGGGCGCCGCGCGTCACTTCGTGCAGGTCACCACGATGCGGTTGGTGGGGAGCTTCGTCCCGGGCGGTATGCCCGTTCCGGAGACCGTGATTTCGACGATGTACGGGTCGCCGCACGTGAGGGTGTTGCAGCCGTTTGGCTGGCTGATGCTGCCGGAGGTCTTCGTGAGATCGACGACGACGCTGCCACCTGGCGGGATGGCCGGTACGCCGTTCTTGTCGAAGTTGAACGTGGCGACGACCTTGGCGCTCCTGGGATCGATGAACGCGCCGAGGTTGATCGCCCCGGGGCCGATGGTCGACGCCGTGCCGTTGCTCAGCGAGAGCGTGCCCAGCAGGAGAACGGGATCGTTCGCCACGGGCGGCTGGCAGTTCTCCGAGAGCTGGGTGATCACGATCTTCGCGTCGACCTTGCCGCTGCTGGCGTCGCCGGGCGGCACGCTGACGTCCGCCCCCGAGCCGTCCGACCCGCCGCTGCCGTCCGATCCGCCGCTGCCGTCCGACCCGCCGCTGCCGTCCGACCCGCCACCGTCCGTGGAGCCGGAGGTGTCGTCCCCGCCGATGGTGGTGGTCGCTCCGGAGCAGGCCGCGATGGCGATGGCGGCGATGGCGGCGATGGCGGCGGTGGCGGCGGTGGCGGCGAAGGAGGACAGGATGGGTGTGCGCAGGCGCATGGGTCGAGTATGACACGTGTCGACGCGCACGGCGTTTGCAGCGGAGCCGGTCATGGAACCCATCAAGACGATTCTCGTTCCAGTAGATTTCGACCAACCGAGCGAGGCCGCGCTCGACACGGCGATCCGCTTTGCGAAGAACCTGGGAGCGACGATCACGTTGCTGCACGTCGAGCCCTTCAACCTCACGGATGTCCCGGAGGGGGTCTTCTTCGAGGGACCGAACGCCTCGACTCGAGCGCGCTCGGACGCGCGGGCCGAGCTCTCGCGTCTCGTCCAGTCGAAGGCGGAGAGCGGCATCACGATCACGAGCGAGCTCCGCGAGGGGATCGCCTGGGACGAGATCCTCGGCGCGGCGCGGCGCCTCGGAGCGGACCTGATCGTCATGGGCACGCACGGGCGCAAAGGGCTGAGCCGCGGCCTCCTCGGCGGCGTGGCCGAGCAGGTGCTGCGGAGCGCCCACGTCCCGGTCATGACGATCCGCGCCGGCGACGCGTGAGCGTGGGCCGTGTGGTCTGGCTGGCCTGGCTGCTCGCCGCGTGCCTCGCGCTCGTGGGTTGCCCGAAGCAGGCGGCGCGTACGTCGGCGCGCCCTCGTGTCGTCTCGCTCTCGCCTTCGACGACCGAGGCGCTCTTCGCGATGGGGGCAGGCGACGCGATGGTGGGGCGCTCGCGGTACTGCGACTACCCGGCGGCGGCGCTCGCGTTGCCGCAGGTGGGCGGGTACGTCGATCCGAACCAGGAGGCGATCCTCGCGCTCGAGCCGACGCTGGTGACCGGCGCGCGCGGACCGTCGGGCAGCGCGCTCGTGGACGCGCTCGGCACGCGGGGGATCGCGACGTACTTTCCCGTCACCGAGTCGTTCGCGGAGATCGACGCGATGATCCTCGGCCTCGGCGAGCGGACGGCACATGACGGCGGCGCGCGCGCGCTCGTCGAGCGCATGCACGCGCGGATCGCGGCCGTCGAGGCGGCGACGGCGGGCAAGCCGAAGCGCAAGGCGCTCCTCGTCTTCGGGCTCGAGCCCGTGGTCGTGGCGGGCCCCGGCTCGTTCCCCGACGAGATGCTCGCGCGGGCCGGCGCGGTGAACGTGGTGCGCGAGGGCAAGGGGTACCCGACGCTGGGCCTGGAGACGGTGCTCGCGCTCGATCCGGACGTCGTGCTCAACGCCGCGATCGCCGAGGCGCACGGGGCCGAGCGGATCGGTCCGTCGACGCCCGGCTGGCGCGAGCTCCGCGCGGTGAAGACGGGGCGCGTCGTGGCGCTCGTGGACGAGGCCGTCCTGCGACCAGGCCCGCGCATCGGCGAGGGCCTCGCGGCGGTCGCGCGCGCCGTTCACCCGGAGGCAAACGTCCCGTGACGGCGCGCGTCCCCAAGGTGCGCATCGATCAGCTCCTCGTCGCGCGCGGCCTCGCAGAGACGCGCGCACGGGCGCAGGCGATGGTGCTCGCGGGGAACGTGCTCGTCGCCGGCGCGCGGATCGACAAGGCGGGCACTACCGTACCGGAGGACGCCGAAGTCCAGGTGAAGGGCGCCGCGCACCCCTACGTGTCGCGCGGCGGCGTGAAGCTCGCCGGCGCGCTCGACGCGTTCGCGATGAAGGTAGGCGGGCTCGTCTGCCTCGACCTCGGCGCGTCCACCGGCGGCTTCACCGATTGCCTCCTTCAGCGCGGCGTCGCGAAGGTCATCGCGGTCGACGTGGGCTACGGGCAGCTCGCCCACAAGCTGCGCGTGGACCCGCGGGTGGTGGTGATGGAGCGAACGAACGCCCGCACCCTCGCGCCGGCGGCGCTGGGCGGCGAGGTGGACCTCACCGTCGTGGACGCCTCGTTCATCGGCCTCGGCAAGCTGATGGAGGCGATCGCGCGGTGCACGAAGGTGGGCGGCGAGCTCGTGGCGCTGGTGAAGCCGCAGTTCGAGGTCGGACGCGAAGAGGCCTCGCGCGGCCGCGGTGTCATTCGCGACGAGGAGGTGCGCCGCGCAGCGATCACGGGCGCCGTGGGCGAGGTACGCGCCGCCGAGTTCGAGATCCTCGGCGAGTGCGACTGCGTCATCGAGGGACCCAAAGGCAACCGAGAGGCCTTCGTGCGCGCGCGCCGCGCCGCTCGTGGTATTCGTTCGTCGGCGCCATGACCAAGAAGCCTTCGCTCGGGGCGATCTTCCTCACGGTGTTTCTCGACCTGCTCGGGTTCGGGATCGTCCTTCCCTTCCTCGCCGAAGAGGCGCGCGACGGCTTCCACACGACGGCGTTCGTGGGCACCTTGCTCGCGGCCGTTTACTCGCTGATGCAGTTTCTCTTCGTCCCGGTGTGGGGTCGCCTCTCCGATCGCATCGGCCGGCGCCCGATCATCGTCGTGTCCGTGGCGGCGACGTTCATCGGCATGACGGGCCTCGGCGTCGCACTGGGGTGGTCGGGCAGCGTCGTCTGGCTCTTCGTGGCGCGCATCTGGAGCGGCATCGCGACGGCGAACCTCGGCACTGCGAGCGCCTACATCGCCGACGTCACGGCGCCCGAAGACCGCGCGCGCGGCATGGGCCTCATCGGCCTGGCGTTCGGGCTCGGATTCATCCTCGGCCCCGGCATCGGCGGCGCGCTCAGCGACATCACGATCAACGGTCGGCACGGCCCGGTCGCGTGCTTCGCCGCCGCCGGGCTCAGCGTCGTGAACTTCGTGTGGGTGCAGGTCGGCCTCGCCGAGTCCTTGCCCAAGGAGAAGCGCTCGGCGAGCAAGCGGCGCCTCGTCCCCCTCGATCTGCGCGCCGCCCGCGAGGCGTTCGCCTTGCCCGGCGTCGGCCTGTGCATCCTCGTGAACTTCCTCGTCGTCCTGAGCTTCACGAACCTCGACCAGACGTTTCGCTTCTACAACAAGGACGTCTTCCACATGTCGCCGCTCGAGACCGGCCTCGTCCTCGCGGCCGTGGGTGTGGTGGCGGCGGGCGTGCAAGGTGGCGTCCGGCCGCTGTCGAAGCGCTATGGCGAGGCGAAGCTGATCGTGGTCGGCGTGCTTCTCCAGGCCATCGCCTTCTTGGGGATTGCGTGGGCGCCGGCGGTCGGCGTCGTCGCGCTCTTCGTCGCCATGGGACTGCTCGCCCTCGGCAACGGCCTCACGCAACCGACCACGGCGGCGTTCGTGTCCAAGCGCGCGGATCCGGCTGCGCAAGGCAACACCCTCGGCACGAACCAGTCGGCGTCGGCCCTCGCCCGCACGTTCGGCCCGGCGCTGGGCGGCTGGCTGTACGGCGAGATTGGGCCGCGATCGCCGTACGTCACCGCAGCGACTGGCATGGTCGTCGCGCTCGTCTTCGCGGTCCGCCTCCCCCGCAATCGCGCCTGACCAAACGCCAGGAGGGAGCTCAGTGCGGGAGCACGAGGACCCACACGTCGTAGAGCGCGTGGGTCCATACAGCGGCCGCGAAGCCGCGTGTCGCGTAGATGAGAGTCAGCGCGAGGCCGAGGAACATCCGGAACGTGAACGTGGTGAGCTGGAACGGGTCGCCGTAAGCGCCCACGTAGTGCACGCCGCTGAACGCCGCCGCGGCGACGGCGGCCCAGACGAACATGAGCGTCATCGCGCGCAACGAGGGGCGAACTCCGACCGTGAAGAGGCCGTAGCGCTCGCGGGCGACCAGCCACACGAGGAGCTTGGCGCCGAGGCCGAAGAGCAGGACGCGAAACGCGAGCTCCTCGTAGAACCCGGCGCCGAGCGACATGACCATGCCGACCAGCGGCCCCTGCTCCTTGATGTTGCCGGCGAAGATCTTGTCGACGAGGAACCCCGCGCCGAAGCGCATGAGGAATGCGTAGAGGACCCCCTCGAGCGCGATCTGCAGGAATTTTCGGGGTCGCAACGCCTGGCCGCGCCCCACGAACCAGAACACGGTCGCGAAGGCGAGCCCGATGCCGGCGGTGATGCCGACGTACGCGGTGCGATCCCCCTCGGCGAGCTTGAGCAGCGGCGCGGTGACGATATCCGTGGCGTTCTGGACGCGGAGGAACACGACGCCCACGTGGTAGGCGAGGAAGATCGGCAGCGTCAGCCCGAGATCGACCCACGCCCCCGGCTTGTCCGCGAGCCTGCCTGTCGACGCCGCCGCTGACACGCCCGTTTCGGCCATCTCTCCTCTATTACCCGACCCGATTCTACCGGCCAGAGCCGTCGGTAACGCAGCACGCGGGCGCAGGCCCGTATTCCCGGCCGGCGGGCCTCAAGGGCTCGGCCGTAGGCGGTACACGATGACGAGGATCACGACGACCCAGAGGACGAGGTTCAGGACGAACGGCACGTCCCGCAGCATTTCCTGGGTCGGCGACTCGGCCTTGAGCCCGCGGCCGGCGCGACCCGAGACGAGGAAGAGGAAGCGCACGATCCCGAAGAGCGTGAACGGCGCGGTCAGCCAGAGGTAGTTCGAGTTGAAGAAGACGCGGGTCGCCGGATCGAGCGTGTAAGCGACGTAGGTGACCGTGGTGGCGGCGCCGGTCAAGGCGAGCGCGACGCTGAGCGCGCCCGGCGTGTAGGCCTCGAGCGCGGAGCGCGTCTTGCCGGCGTTGTCGCTCGCGAGCTCGTGGCGGCGCTTGCCGAAGCCGAGGAACAACGCGAGGAGAGCGGTGCAGCCGAGCATGTAGCCGCTGACCGACACGTTCGTCGCGTACCCGCCGGCCATGACGCGGAGGACGAAGCCGAACGCGATGAGGCCGACGTCGAGGTACGCCACCTTCTTGAGCTTGAAGGTGTAGGCGAGGTTCTCGACGAAGTAGAGGAGCGCGATCGCCGCGAAGCGCCAGTCGAGCAGCCACGCCAGACCGAGGCAAACGACCACGAGGCCTACCGACATCGCGCGGGCGGCCCCCTCGGGGACCTCGCCGCTCGCGATGGGCCGGTTCTTCTTCACCGGGTGGAGGCGATCGGCCTCGACGTCGGCGAGATCGTTAATCGTGTAGACGGCGCCCGCGAGCAAGCAGAACACGCCGGTGGCGATCATCGACCGACCGACCACGGGAATGTTGAGAAAATCCGTCCCGTTGATCTTGGTGACGAGGTCCTTGTGGAAGAACATCGGCGCCATCACGAACAGGTTCTTGACCCACTGGTGCGGGCGAAGGGTCTTGACGAGGCCACCAACCATCGACGCGCGCACTTTAGGCCGTTCCGGCTCGGCAATGACAGTGGAAAGGCTCATGCGTGGTCGAGGCCCCCCTGGTTTGGGCCTACGTGGCGGCGGGTTCCGCCTCCACTTTCGTCGATGTCGTACAAACGGCCAAGGAGAGAGCGAACTTCCAGAAACGGGGCCTTGACGGGGTGCCCACGGCCGCCGACAACGTCAGGGTGAGGACACGACGTCTATTTGCGGTGCTCGCGGCCCTGACTGGACTCGCCTCCGTGGCGCCTTCGGACGCGCGGGCCGACGTCTCGGCGCGTTTCGCGCGCCTGTCCAAGCTGCGCGCCGACGTCGAGCGCGCGAAGGGACCGGAGGCGTACGCCGCGCTCCGCCGGGTGTGGCTCGAGTGGGATCAGGGCGATCCCGCCGAGGTCGAAGAGGTGCTCCACGGGCTCGCCGAGGAGCCGCGCCTCGCGCCGCCGTCGAAGGCGTACGCGGGGTTGCTCGAGGCGTACGCGCGCAGGCGTCGCGGCGATCTCGACGGCGCGCGTGCACGCGTGACGGGGCTCGGCTTCGTCGGGCGGTGGCTCGTCGCCGGGCCGTTCGACAACGAAGGGAAGGCCGGGCTCGCGCGCGTGTTCGGCCCGGAGGCCGATCCGGGCGAAGCCGTGAACCTCGCGCGCACCTACGACGGCAAGGAGAGGCAGGTACGCTTCCGCCTGGTGACCGGCGCCTCGCCGTACGGCTGGACGGACATGGGCGTCCTCCTGCGCCCGACGGCGAAGGTCTGCGCCTACGCGACGACGTTCGTGCGCGACGCGCGCGGGCCCAAGGCCCCCGCCCGCCCGATCTCGATCTGGGCAGGCAGCGCCGGCGCGATGAAGGTCTTCTGGAACGGGCAGGAGGTCCTGCGCGACGACAAGTACCGAGATCTCGACGCCGACCGGTTCGGCGCACGCGTCACGATGCGTGCAGGTTACAACCGGCTGCTGGTGAAGGTGTGCGGCGACGACGACGCGCCGCTCTTCTCCCTGCGGCTCGCGGGCGAAGACGGGACGCCCGATGGGACCGTCGAGAGCGATCCCGATCCTTCCCATTCCGCAGAAGCCGCCGCGCTCCGCTTCAAGAAGGGGGACGGCGCGCCGGCCCCGGTGACGCTCGAGGGGCCAATGCCTGCGTTCGAGCGCCTCGCCAAGGGGGGCGACCCGGCGACGCTCGAGGCCTACGCGCGCTACCTCGTCCTCACCCAGAGCGACGACGGGACGGAGAACAAGGCGCGCGAGCTCGCGCGCCGAGCGGCCGAAGCGGCGCCGACGATCGCGCGGCTGCTCCTCGCCGGTGAGCGCGCCGAGGGGCGAAACCAGCGCGCCATCTGGATCGAGAAGGCGGAGGCGCGCGTGGCCAAGGGCGGCGCGACGGACGCGGAGAAGATCGACGTGCTCCTCGCGCGCGCCAGCCACGCGCGCTCGGGCGCGAACTGGCGCGACGCGATCCCGTACTTCGATCGCGTGCTCGCGCTCGATCCCGACAACGTGTCGGCGACCCTCGCGCGCGTCGAGCTCTACGGCGAGGCGGGTCTGCGCGAGACGGCGCTCACGATCCTGGAGCGAGCCCTGGCGCGGAGGCCGCGCAGCGTGGCGCTCCTCCACGCGATGGTGGCGGCGCTGCGCGACCAGGACCGCTCCGCCGAGGCCGAACAGGTGCAAGAGCGCTACGCGAACCTGCGCTTCGACGACGCGGGGTTCTTGAACGCGCAGGTGGAGCTCGCGATCGCAAGGCGCGACAAGGCCGCGGCGGCGCGCTGGATCGATAGGCTGCTGGCGACGAGCCCGGACAGCGCCGCGTCGCTCGCGGCCGCTGCTCGCGCGCTCGTGTCGCTCGGCGATCGCCCGGCCGGCGTCGCGATGTACCGGCGCGCGCTCGATCTCGCGCCCGAGGACACCGACACGATGCGCGCGCTCGCCGACGTCTACGCGGTCGGCGGGCAACCGGACGAGCAGCTCAAGCTGCTGCGCCGCGTGCTCGAGATCAAGCCGCAAGAGAAGGACGTGCGCGAGTTCGTCGCGCACACCCAGCCGACCAAGGCCCGCCCCGACGAGGCGTATGCGCGCCCGTCGGCGGAGTTCTTGAAGCTCCGCGACGCGGCGGCCAACGGGCTGGCGCGGCGCACGCTCGTCGACTTGCAGGTGACGACGGTGTTCCCCAACGGGCTGGCCAGCCGCTTCCACCAGGTCGTCTTCCAGCCGCTCACCGACGCGGCGGCGACCGAGGCGCGCGAGTACGGGTTCGGCTTCCAGGCCGACAGCGAGACGGTCCAGCTCCGCGGCGCCCACGTCTACCGCGCGAACGGGAAGATCGACGAGGCGATCGAGACCGGCGACGGCCCCGCCGACAACCCGCAGATCGCGACGTACACGAGCGCGCGCGGGTACTTCGTGCGCTTCCCGCGACTCTCACCGGGAGACGTCGTCGAGCTGCAGTACCGCGTCGAGGACGTCGCGCCCCGCAACACCTTCGCCGACTACTTCGGCGAGGTCGTCTACCTCCAGAGCTCGGAGCCCGTCGCGCGCGCCGAGTACGTCCTCATCACGCCCAAGACCCGCACCTTCTATTTCAACACGCCCAAGGTCGCGGGCGTCACGCGCACCGTCGACGAGACCGACGCGAGCCGCATCTACCACTATGTCGCCCGCGACGTCGCCGCGATCGAGCCCGAGGCGCTCTCGCCCGCGTACGGCGAGCTTTTGGGTCACGTGCACGTCTCGACGTACAAGACCTGGGAGGACGTGGGCCGCTGGTACTGGGGTCTCGTCAAGGACCAGTTCGTCGCCGACGACGAGGTGCGCCGACGCGTCGCCGAGATCACCAAAGGGCTCACGACGGAGCGCGACAAGGTGCGTGCCGTCTACGACTACGTCGTCCAGAAGACGCGCTACGTGGCCCTGGAGTTCGGCATCTACGGCTTCAAGCCGTACCGGGCCGCGCAGATTTTTTCGCGCGGCTTCGGCGACTGCAAGGACAAGGCGACGCTCATCGTCACGATGCTGAAGGAGCTCGCCATCCCCGCCACGATCGTCATCGTGCGCACGGGCCACCGCGGCGACTTCGGCGCCGAGCCGGCGAGCCTCGCCCCGTTCGATCACGCGATCGCGTACGTGCCGTCGCTCGACCTCTACCTGGACGGCACGGCCGAATACACGGGCTCCATGGAGCTCCCGTCGATGGATCGCGGGTCCCTGGCGATGCAGATCAACGAGGGGAACACCAGGCTCATCCACCTCCCGGATCCGCCCGCCGCCGAGAGCGTGCTCTCGCGCAAGAACGACGTCACACTCGCCGCCGACGGCTCGGCGCAGATCGATCTCAAGATCGACGTGAACGGCGTGAGCGCGAGCGCGTGGCGGCAGCGCTACCACGCGGAGGCGACGCGGCGCTCGCGCCTGCAGGAGGATCTCAGCGCAGAGTTCGCCGGGCTCGAGATCGCCGAGACGTCGAGCGGAAACTTCGAGGACGTCGAGCAGAAGGTGACCCTGCGCGTGAAGGGGAAGACCCCGCGCCTCGCGCGACACGACGCCGACACCTGGAGCGCGCCGGTGGGGCCGAGCGAGCACATGCTTCGCGACTTCGCTACGCTCTCGCGGCGGCGGCTCGACATCAAGCTCTCTGCGCAGACGACGAGCGAGTCGGAGTGGAGCGTCCGCCTGCCCGCGGGCGCGCGCGTCCTGACCGCGCCTCACGCGGCGAGCGAGACGAGCCCGTTCGGGACGGTGAAGGTCGAGGTCGAGACCGGCGCGACGGTACGCGTGAAGACGACGATCGCCATGACGAAGACGCGCATCCCCGTGTCCGAATACGCCGCGTTCCGCGCGTGGTGCGAGGCCGCGGATCGCGCGCTCGGCCAGCGCGTCGTCTTCGCCACGAAGTGAATGGAGACAGGGTCCACGATGCGCGCGCTCACCTTCGCTCTGCTCCTCGGTCTCACCGCGTCGTGCGCGGGTTCGAGCCCCTCCGCGGTCGCACCGACGACCCTCGCGGACGCGCGGGAGGCCGGGCGCGCCGCACGGAGCCCCGACGACGTCGGGCGGTGGCTACTGTCGGAAATGCTCGCTCCCGGCGGCGACGCCCAGCAAGCGACCCGCGCGCGTCTGGCGCTCGACGGCAAGCCGGGCAAGCGTGACACGCTCGGGCAGCGGCCCTTCGCGCTTGGGGGGGTGTACGCGTCGCTCGCGCAGGCGCTCTACGACGAGATGCACGGCGACCCGCGCCCCGCCGCCGAAGGATACCTCGCGACGCTCGAGGCGGCGCGCGGCAGCCAGGACCCGATCGCGCCGCTCGCGGCGTGGTTCGCGTCGCACCACCTGCTCGGCCTCCGCGGCTCGGTCAGCGGCCTCTACGCGCAGGCCAAGGGGCGCGTCGAGAAGCTGACGCGCTCGCCCGGCGCGATAGGCTGGCGCACCGTCGCGGAGCTCACCGAATGGAGCCTCGCGGAGGCGCTGGATGCGGCCGTGGTGACCGGCGACGCGTACGACGCCCTCGTCACCGGGCAGATGGGGTGCGTCACCAAAATGCGCCTCGCCGGCCCGTTTGGCCGTGGCACCGCCGCCGATCGGCGCCGCGACTTTCCAACGGAGCGGCCCGGCCCATGGCCGCCGGCGTGGACCGCCGAGCCGACGCGCGGCACCGCGCCGCACGTCCTCAAGACCGAGCAGCACCGCTGCCTCACGGCGAGCACCGAGCGCACCGAGGAGGGCGTCTACTACGTGGAGACGTTCCTCTCGACAGAGGCCGAGCAAGACGTCGTCCTCGCGATCCAGGGCGCGGTGAAAGTGTGGGTCGACGACGCGCCGGTGCTCGAACGCGATCTGCGCGTGTGGGGCGTGTGGCAGAAGTTCGGTGTGCACGTGCGCCTGTCGCCTGGCCGCCATCGCGTGCTGGCGCGCGTCCTGTCCGACTCGGCGAGCGTTCGGGTCGTCGCGCGGGACGGAACGCCGGCGCGCGTCGTGGCCGACGTCGACGCCGGGCGCGCGTACACGCTGGGCGCTCCCAAGATTTTGGCCGATCCGAACCCCATCAGCGGGATCGTCGCGGCCGGGCGCGCGACCTCACCGCTCGGCGCGGCGCTCGCGTCGTACGCGGCGCACGTCGAGTCGCTGAGCGACGTCGCCGCCGTCCTCGTCGATCCGATCGTAAGCCCGGAGGACGCCGGTCCGGTCGCGCTCACCCTGGGCGCCGGCTACGCGCACGCGGACGCCGCACTCCCTGACGAGCTGCGCCAGCGAAACGAGCGCGATCTCCACGCGCGCGCCGCGAAGAAGGATCCGCGCCTCTGGTACTCGCGCGCGTGGCTCATCCTCAACGAGGCCGAGCAGCGCGGGGCGATCGAAGCGGTCGAGCCACTTCGCAAGCTCGTCGCCGAGTTCCCCGGCGAGCCGGAGGTCGCCGTGCAGCTCGCGCGCATCTACGGACGCCTCGGTTGGCGCGCCGAGCGGATGCGCACGATCGCCGACCTCGCGCAGCGCTTCCCCGAGGACGTGAACGTCCTTCGCATGCACCTCGGCGCGCTCGAGGAGGACGGCTCGCTCGCGGACGCCGACGTCGTCGCCGCCCGCGTGAAGAAGCTCGACCCCGACGCCGAGGTCGATCTCGATCGCGCGCTCGGACGCCACGACTGGAAGGGCGCTCTCGCCGAGCTCCAGCGCCTGAGCCGACGCCGCCCCGATCGCAAAGAGCTCGCGGCGCGGGTCGCCGCCGTACTCTCGCGCGGAGGCGATCCCAGCGCGGCCGCCGCGCAGCTCGACAAGGCCCTCGCCAAGAACCCCGAGGACTCGAGCGCCCGCCTGCGCCTCGCCGATCGCGCCTACGCGCGCGGCGATCTCGGCGCGCTGCGCCGCGCCCTCGCCGAGGCGCTCCTCGCGGGCGGCAAGGCGGCCGAGATCCACGACGCGATCGACCTCATCGACGGCGCGACCAACCTCGAGCCGTACCGCAGGGACGGGCGCGCGGTCATCCGCGAGTTCGAGGCGTGGGAGAAGCGCGGCAAGCGCATGGACGGCAACGCGGCGCGCGTCCTCGACTACTCCGCCATCTGGGTCCACCCCGACGGCTCGAGCGAGATGCTCGAGCACGAGATCCTCAAGATCCAGTCGCAGGAGGCCATCAACAAGGAGGCCGAGCAGCAGCCGCCGACTGGCCTCGTCCTCCGCCTCCGGGTCGTGAAGCCAGACGGCTCGATCGAAGAGCCCGAGCAGGTCGCCGGCAAGGGCACGGTGACGATGCCGCACCTCGAGGTCGGCGACTACATCGAGATCGAGCACATCACGCAGGCGGGCGGCGACGGCCAGCACGGCAAGCGTTACCGCGGCCCGCACTGGTTCTTCCGCGAAGCGGACAAGGGCTACTGGCGGAGCGAGTTCGTGTGCCTGACGCCCAAGGACAGGCCGGTGCAGATCGAGACGCTCGGCCAGGTCGGCGCGCCGGTGATGCGCGAGAAGGGCACGTTCGTCGAGCGGCGCTGGCGTGTCGACGAGAGCCCGCCGGTGCTCGAGGAGCCGGAGTCGGTGCCGCAGGTCGAGTTCCTGCCGAGCGTGCGCGTCGGCTGGGGGATCTCGCTCGACGACACCGTCGGCCGCCTCGTCGACGTCGCCGTGGACGAGACGCCGCTCGATCCGCGCCTCCACAAGCGCGCCCTCGAGATCGTGCGCGGCATCCCCGAGAAGGCGACCGACGATCGCGCGCGCGCGGTCTACAAGTTCGTCACCGAGCACGTCGAGGACGGCCCCGAGACCGACGGACGCAAGGTCGTGCTCGGCCGCGTCGGCGCGCGGAAGGCAGCCTTCGAGCATCTCTTGCGGCAGATCGGCATTCCGGTCGAGATCGCGCTCGTCAAGAGTCGCCTCGCGATGCCGCCGCTCGGTCCGATGAGCGAGGTCGAGCAATACGACGGCATGGCGCTGCGCCTCGAGACCGATCACGGAGCCCGCTGGCTCACCGTGCGCGACAAGTTCGCCCCGTTCGGCTACGTCCCCGCCGAGATGCGCGGCCAGCCCGCGATCCGCCTGGTTCGCGGCACGCCGACGGACATCATCACGAACACCGGCGCGCTCGACGGCGTCGTGTTCGAGGGCCGCGCCGACCTTCGCGAGGACGGCTCGGCGACCGTGGAGCTGTCCCAGAGCTTCACCGGCAAGCTCGGCATCTCGATGCGCAACGTGTTCGACAAGATCGCCGAAGCGCAGGCAAAGGATTTCGTCGAGGCGCGGTTGCTCGCGCGCAACGTGCCCGGCGCGCGCGTGCGCGAGCTGAAGATCGAGAACAAGCAGGACGTCGGCGAGCCGCTCATCGTCCGGACGCGGCTCGAGGTCCCCGAGCTCGCGCGGCGCAGCGGCAAGAACCTCGTCCTCCGCGCGCTCTTCCCGATGCGCATCGCGCAGCTCGCGGCTCTTCCGACGCGGCAGACCCCGCTGCTCCTCGCCAGTGCGTCGCACGCGGAGATCCGCTTCACCGTGGTCGTGCCCGAGTCGATCCGGGTGCCGACCTCGCTCCCGGCCGGCGAGGCCAGGGACGGCGAGCGCGTCGTGCTGGTCAAGGACGCCGTGAACGGGCACGCCGTCACGCTCGACCGCGTCATCGACGTGCCGGCCGGCCGCGTCCAGCCGGGCGCCGAGTACGCCAAGTTCCAGAAGTTCACGCAGGACGCCGACGCGCTCGTCGAGCGTGATGTCGCGCTCGGGCTCTAAGCGGAGAATCGAAAGCGCGTGTAGCCGAAGCTACTTCTTGGGAGGCGTGGCCGGGGTGGCGGGCGGCGCGTTCTTCTCGGCGGCGATGCGCTCGCGGACCGCGACGTAGGCCTTCTCTTGCTTCAGCATGTCGTCGATCGCCTGGACCCGGCTCGCCGCCGACGGCGCGAAGCCGAGCCCCGCGTGCTTCGCGGCATAGTCGGAGTAGAGCTGCCAGGCGGTCTTCGCTTCGTCCCAGCGCTTCAGGCGCTCCTTTACATCGGCCTGCAGGAACAGGATCTTCACGCGGAGCGCCGCGTTCTTCTCGTCGCTATTGGCCTCGGCCTGCGCGAGGGAGGCCTCGGCTTCGGGGAGGTTCCCCGCCGCGATCTGCGTCTCCGCGACCACGTAGTGGCCGAGCGCGTTCTTGGGCGCGAGCGGGATCGCGCCGCGGTAGATGTCGAGCGCGGCCGGAAAGTCGCGCGCGAGGTACTTGCCGTTCCCCTTCAGGATCGTGTCGTTGTACTTGCTGATCGCCGTCTTGTTGTCGGGATCGAAGACGGGCTCGCCCGCGGGCTTGGCGGTGCCCTTCGGCGCCTTTCCGGCGGCGGGCTTGTCGGCCTTTTCCGCAACGGGCTTGCTCGACTCCGCGGCGGCGGCAGGCTTCGGCTCCGCAGCGAGCGCGGGGGCGGCGAAGAGCGAGAAGCCCAGACCGAGGAGCACGAGAGAGGAGCGCGGGCGCATCGCCCGGAGCGTACCAGAACCCCGCGCCCGCCCAAGCCACTTGCGCCGGGCGCCCTCCGGCGCGAGAACCAGGCATGCTCCCGCGGCCCCAGAACGCGCCCGTCCAGCCGTTTCCGTGGCATGCGCTCGGCTCGGTAGGTCGCGACGAGGCGCAGGCCGCGGGCTGGCTGCGGCGCGCCGCGCGGGATCTCGTCCGCGTGGGCGAGCTGGCGGCGGCGCTGTCGGACCTCACGTCGGCGCGGGTGGGGCTGCGGCTGCGCAGCGCCGCGCTCGGCAGCGGCGCGATGGGAGGCGGCGTCGGCGTCCTCCTCGGTCCCGCCGATTGCCCCGCGGAGATCGTGCTCGTCGAGCTCGAGCCGGCGCTCGCCACGGTGCTCACTGCGCGCGCGCTGAAGCGCAAGGTCCCGGCGATCGTGGACGGCGGGCGCGCCCCCGGCGAGCACGTGGCCGGCGGCGTCGCGGCGATCCTCGTCGCCGCCGCGCGACGCGCACACGCCGGCACGCCGCTGCTCGTGCGCGCCGTGGGGGCGGCCAAGTCCCTGGCCACCGCGCTCGGCACGGACGTCGTCGTCGGATCCTTCACCGTGCTCGTCGACGACGACGCCTACCTCGCGCGCGCAGCCGTTCCTCGTGCGCAGGCGCTCCGTGCGCCGCCACCCTCTTGGTCTCGTGCCGATCTCGCCGCGCTCGGCGACACACCGCTCCGCATCCCGATCGTCGCGGCGGCCTCGCTCACGACCGTCGCCGAGGTCGCCTCGCTGCGCGTGGGCGACGCGTGGCTCCCCGCCGCCTGGCCGCTCGGCGCGCCCGGCAGTCTTCGTGGCCCCGTCACCCTCGCCGCGCCCGGCGCCGGCGAGGGCCTGCGCGCGACGCTCGGCGAAGACGGGCGCCTCGTGCTACTTGGCGAGCGGGTGGACCTCTCCATGCAAGACGACCAGACCGTGAATGAAGCCGTGGGCGAAGCGCTGGGCGACGTGCCGATCGTCCTTCGCGTCGAGATCGGCGCCGCCGAGCTCCCCGCGCGCCAGTGGGCGGCCCTCGGCAAGGGCGACGTGATCGCCCTCGGCACCAAGATCGCCGCGCCGGTCATCTTGCGGATCGGCGGGGTCGAGGTCGCGCAGGGCGAGCTCGTCGAAATCGAGGGGGAGGTCGGCGTGCGTATCCTGTCGCGCCGCGACACCGCAGGAAACCGATGAAGGCTCGCGCTCACCAGGCCCGCGCCTCGTTCGGCCGGCTCGCATCACGCGGCCCGCTCGTCTTGCTCGTATGGCTCGGCGGGCTGGGCGCCTGCGGCCGCAGCGAGAGCTCGGCGGCGCCTCCTTCCCCTGCGAGCGCGCCAGCCGCCAGCGCGAGCGCGGCCGTCCTCGTGGCCCAGGTCGACGCCGCCCCCGCCCCCACCACTGCCTCGTTCTCGGGGGCGTACACGGCAGCGGTCGGCACCCTCACCATGCCCGCAGGAGCTCCGTCCTGGAGCGGCGACGACGCGGACGCCGGCACCGGCCCCGGCACGTTGAGCTTCACCATCGACGCGCGCAGCGGGCACATCGAGGGCAAGGGCGACGGCGCGCTCGGCGATGTCGTCGTGAACGGACAGCTGGGTGAGGGTGGCGTCCTCACCTTCACGCTGCTGCGCGCCACTCCGACCGATGGCGGCTTCACCGGGGTCGGCTACGGGACGCGCACCCCTGATGGCAAGAAGATCGAGGGCACGCTGCGCGCGTCGACGGCGCGCGGCAACATGCTGCGCGAGGCCACCTTCACGCTGAGCGCCCGATGAGCTACGCGCCGACTCGGTACCTCGCCTGGGCACGGCAGTTCTTCGGCACGGTGCCGTTCGATCTCGCCACCAGCGGCGCGCCGATCGCGGGGAAGGACGTTCTCGGCGCGCCCGCGGACCTCGACGATCTGTCGGGCGTCGAGCGGTTCGCGTCGTGCATTGCACGATACAACGATGTCCCCCGTGCCGAAGCGGTCCCCGCCCTGGGCACCGCGCACGCGCTGTGGCTCGCGTACGCGACGCTCGTGTCCCCGGGTGACGACGTGCTCGTGGAGGATCCCGGCTACGAGCCGCTCGTCCGCGCGGCCGAGGGCGTGGGCGCGCGCGTCGTTCGCTTCGCGCGGCCGGCGTCCGCGCACTGGGCGCTCGATCCCGACCGCGTCGCGCGCGCATTGACGCTGCGCACGCGCGTGGTCGCCATCACCAACCACCACAACCCGACCGGCGTGCGCACGCCCGACGACGTCCTCAAGGCGGTCGCCGCCGTCTGCCAGGCGCGCGGCGTCCACCTGCTGGTGGACGAGGTCTATGCGCCCTTCGACGCGCTCACCGATGGCGCCGGCGTCTTCCGCGGCAGCGCGCGCAAGCTGGCCCCCAACGTCGTCTGCGCGGCGAGCCTCACCAAGTGCTACGGCCTTGGGCCGCACCGCCTCGGCTGGATGCTCGGCCCCGCGGACGTCGTCGCGCGCGCCGAGGACGTGCTCACGGCGTCGCTGGGCAATCTCCCGCTCCAGCACGCGAACCTCGGCGCGCACGCGTTTGCGAACATCGAGGCGCTCGCGGCGCGCACCCGCGCGGGCATGGCGGGGCGGCGCGAGCAGGTGGCGGCGTGGATGGCGACGCGCCCCGATCTCGTTTGGAGCGCGCCGAGCGAGGGCCTCTTCGGGCTGGCGACGAGCACACGCACCGGTGAGCTCCTGCCCGTCCTCGAGGCCGCCGCGCGCGACCACGGAGTCCTCGTCTCCGCGGGGACGTTCTTCGGCGTCCCCAACGGCTTTCGCCTCTCGTGGGCGACGGTCGGCGGCGACGCGCTCACCGAGGCGCTCAGCCGCCTGGGCCGCGTCCTCCCGACGTGAGCGAGCCCGGCACGGCCTTTTCGGCGCGTCTCGTCGCGACAACGCCGACGCCGGCTGCGATGAACGCCGCAGAGACGAGGAGCTTCCCGCTCAGCGACTGCCCGAGCTGCACCCAAGCGAGGATCGCCGTCAAGACCGGCTGCGAGTAGATGTACACGGTGACGAGCGACGCGCTCGACCGCCCCAGCGCCCAGGCGTTGAAGAGGTACGCCACGATGGTCGGCACCACGACGATGTACGCGAGCAGCATCCACGCGCGCGGCGAGAAGGCCCCCATCGTGGCGAGGAGCACCGGCATGCCGAACGGCGCGAACAGCAGGGCGGCCCACGCGAAGATCCACGTGATGACCGTCACTGCGCCGAGGCGCTGGATCGTACCGCGCGAGAGGATGATGTACGCGGAGTAGCTGACGCAGTTGACCGCGATGATGATCGCGCCGCGGTCGACGCTCCGCACGCCGACGAGCCAGACCACACCGCTCGCGGCCAGGACGATCCCGAGCGCCGTCCGCAGGCTCGGCCGCTCTTGCCGAAATGCGACCGCGAGCCCAGCCGTGATGACCGGAATCGAGATGCCGAGGAGCGAGGCCGCCATGGCCGTCGTGTACTGGAGCCCGATCAAGAAGAGCGCCTGGTTCAGGGCGATGCCGAGGATGCCGAGCCCGACGAGGCCCAGGTGGTCGCGCCGCGACGTCGCCACGAGCTGGCCGGTCGCGCGGGCAAATAGCTGAAAAAAGAGCGCGGCCGCGAGCATCCGCACCATCGCGAGCGCCTCGGGACGGACGGCTTCGCCCCCCTCCGCGAGGGGCATCATCGCCAGCTTGCCCTCGACCGCTTGAGACGCGAACGCGACCTGTACGACCAGGAGCGCGGCGTGGGTGGTGTAGCCCCCTCGCGTCTCGCGTCTGCTCACACTCCCCTCCTCGCCCGCCAGCCCCGACGACGCAAACTGTTTTTCGGGAGCCTGCTAGACTTGCGCCATCGCCATGTGGACAACCTTCCCCCTCTTCGGGAGCGCCGTGCTCCTTTGCGTCATGGTCGTCGCGAGCTACACGTTCGCCGTCTCGCTCGCTGCAGGCGCAAATGGCAGACCTCGCACGCTGCAAGCGGCGCGCTTCGGCGCGTACGGGACGGTCGCCCTCGTCGCCGCCGCTGTGATGTGCCTCGCCTACGCATTCGTGAGCCACGACTTCCGGCTCCGCTACGTGGCGCACTACTCCGACCGCTCGATGGCGCCGGCGTACTTGCTCACGGCGCTGTGGGGAGGCCAGGACGGCTCGCTCCTCTGGTGGCTGTTTCTCCTCAGCATCTACATCGGCGTCTGCGTGAAGTGGCTCGGAAAGCGCTACCTGGAGCTCCAGCCGTACGTCATCGCCACCTTGATGGCAGTCGTCATCTTCTTCTGCGTGCTGATGGCCTTCGCGGCCAACCCGTTCTCGACCAGCGTGGGCGGCGCGCGCTCCGACGGTGAGGGGCTGAACCCGCTCCTCCAGAACTTCTACATGATCATCCACCCGCCGAGCCTCTACACCGGCTTCGTCGGCTGCACCGTCCCGTTCGCGTTCGCCGTCGCGGCGCTCGTCACCGGCCGGCTCGATCACGAGTGGATCGTCGCCAGCCGCAAGTGGACGCTCTTCGCCTGGCTCTTCCTCGGGATCGGCAACGCGCTCGGCATGCTCTGGGCGTACGAGGAGCTCGGGTGGGGCGGCTACTGGGCCTGGGATCCGGTAGAAAATGCGGCGTTTTTGCCGTTTTTGACGGCGAGCGCCTACGTCCACTCGGTCATGATCCAGGAGCGCCGGGGCCTCCTCAAGGTGTGGAACGTCGCCCTCATCGCGACGACGTTCTTCCTCACCATCTTCGGCACGTTCCTCACGCGCTCGGGCGCCATCGCGAGCGTCCACTCGTTCGCGCAGTCGTCCATCGGCGAGTACTTCGTGTGGTTTTTGGGCGCGCTCGTCGCCTTCGCGTTCACGCTGGTTCTTTACCGCTGGCCGGAGCTCCGCAACCTGCCGCCGACGCCGCGCCTCCGCAAGGCCGCGCTCGCGACGGGCTGGCTCATCCTGCTGGCCTGCGGACCGGGCCTCTTCGTCCTGAGCGGCCTGCTCACCGTGTCGACGGGCGTGAAGGCGATCATCCTCGCCACCTTCGCCGGCGCCGCGGTGTACGCCGGCGTCGAGCTCGTCTTCCGTCGCATGACGATGGGCCTCGTCCTCTTCTCGGAGCGTCCGGAGATCGAGTCGATCTGGTCGCGCGAGTTCACCTTCCTCCTGAACAACTGGGCCCTGCTCGGCTTCATGGGGTTCGTCCTCGTCGCCACCACCTTCCCGATGATCAGCGAGGCGGTGTGGAAGGAGAAAGTGACGGTCGGCCCGCCCTATTACAACGCGTGGGTGCAGCCGCTCGGGCTCACCATCTTCATGCTCATGGGCATCGGGACGCTGTTCGGCTGGAAAAAGACGAGCGACGACGCGCTCAAGAAGGCGTTCCGCATCCCACTCGCCGCGGCCGCGACCGCCCTCCTCGTGCACTTCACGCTGGGCACCAGGCTCGGCTACCCGGCCGTCGTCTATTCGGACGCGATCTACCCGGGCCCGCTCGGCACCGTGCTGCGCGCGTTCAACGCGTACACGCCGGTCATCGCCGTCACGCTGTGCGTGTTCAACGTCACGGTCATCGCCCAGGAGTACGCGCTCCTCTTCGCCGCGCGCCGCAAGACGGGCGCGAACAAGACCGTGCCGCAGATCCTCTGGTACGCCGGCCTCATCCCCGGCTTCGTCTACACGCTCGTCACGCTGTCGCCGCCGTCGCGGCGCCGCTACGGCGGGTACATCGTGCACCTCGGCATCGCGCTGATGGTGCTGGGCTTCACCGGCCACTCCTGGAACATCGACAAGGAGACGACGCTCTCGCCGGGACAGACCTACCAGGTCGATCGCTTGACGATGGAGTACATCGGCCCGCGCATGGAGGTCGACAACTCCAAGCGTATGGTCTTCGCCGACATCAAGGTGTGGGAGAACGCCACGATCGTCGACGGCAAGGTCACCGGTGGAATCCCGCGCGGGACGATGAACCCGGCGAAGTTCATCTACAAGAAGATGCCGGAGTCGCCGACCACCGAGGTCTCGATGCTCCACTCGCTGCGCGACGATCTCTACCTGGTCGTCGGCACGATCAACCCACAAACCAAGACCGCCAGCCTCCAGGTGCACCTGAACGCGCTCGTCGGCTGGATCTGGTTCGGCGTGCTCGTCCTCATCTGCGGCAGCATCGTGTGCATGTGGCCGGAGCTGCAGCCGCAGGAGTCGCGCGCTTGGCAGTTCGCGCGCGGCATGGCGGGGGCGACGGCGAGCATCACGCTCGGGGTCTTCCTCGCGCTCTTGCCGCAACAGGCGTTCGCGCAAGGGTCCTCCACCCACGCCGGCACGGTGAAGATAGAGAACGAGCAGGAGCGCGACGTCTTCGGGAAGCTGCGGTGCATGTGCGGCGGGTGCGAGCGTCTCCCGCTGACGACGTGCGCGTGCGGCCCCGCCGACGACGCGCGCGAGATGGTCCGCGCGAAGCTCCGCGCGGGCGAGCTCCGCGACCAGATCATGCTCGAGTACGTGAAGCAGTACGGCACCGACGCGATCGTCATCCCGCCGAACACCGGCGCGATGCGCGCGATCTACGCTGTGCCACTCACCGCCATCGTAGGCGGCGGCGTCGGCCTCGGCGTCCTTATCCGCAAGTGGCGGAGCAAGCCGAAGGGCCCGGGAGGCGGTAAGGGCCCGCCGCCTGCGGGAGGCCTCGGCGCCGCTGGCCCTGGCGGCGAGCGCAAGACTGGCGACGGCGCGCCGCGCGACGAGTACGATGCGCGGCTGGACGAGGAGCTCAAGGATCTGGATGGCTGACACGAAGGACGCACCCGAAGGCCGCGCCCGAACGACCGCGGCCGCGCGTGCAGCGGCGGGGACACCCCCCGACGACGCGGCGGACGCCGAGCGCCGTCTGGCGCGCTACGCGGCGATCGGGATCCCGGTAGCCGCGATCGGTGGCGCGATCGCGACGGGAATGCTCGTGGGGCTGGGCCCGGCGATCCTCGTGCTCGCCGCGGGAACGCTGCTGGCGACGATCACGCTCTTGTGGGCGAGCCTGCGCACGCTGAGCGGCGACGCGCCGCTGCCCGCGGATCTCGAGGCCGTCGCCATCCGCTCGCGCAAGGTGGACAACCTCGGCGAGCAGAAGCGGCGCGTGCTCCGCGCGCTGAAGGATCTGGAGCTCGAGCACTCCGTCGGCAAGATCGACGACAAGGACTTCGCGTCGCTCGGCGATCGCTTCCGCTCCGACGCGAAGGCGATCATGCGCGAAATGGATGGGCAGCTCGACCCCTTCCGCGACGAGGCTGAGCGCCTCGTCAAGAAGCACCTCGACAAGCGCGGGCTCGGAGACGGCGTCGCCACCAAGGCGAGCACCCCGAGGGAAGCGGACACCGACTCGGACCTCGCCGACGTCGCGGACGACGACGGAGTGGAGGCTGAGCCCGTCAAGACGGCGAAGGCCGACGCGCCGCCGGTCCCGAAGCCGAGCAAACCCGGCAAATCCAAGCGTGCCGCGAAGGCTGCGGTCGAGAGCTCGCCGTCACGCCTGGCGTGCCCGAAGTGCGACGTCTCGAACGAGCCGGACGCCTCGTTCTGCAAGAAGTGCGGTACGTCGCTCAACGCCGAGGAGTCGCATGCCTAGCGCGGTCTCTGCCCGGCTCGCCCTCGTGGCGAGCCTCCTGCTCGCCGCGCCTGCGCTCGCTCAATCGGACGCACAGGCCCCCAGACGCGCCCCAAGCGACGCGCAGGCTCCCGTCGACCCGCACGCGCAAGGTGGCGCCGATCCCCACGCGCAAGGCGGCGCCGATCCCCATGCGCAGGGTGGCGGCGCAGGGCGCGCGGGCGGGGGCGCCGCAGGTGGCCCGCCCGGCATGTTCACGCCACCGCCCGACACCGTGGAGGACGATCCGTCTCTGCCCGCAGGCTCGTTCACCGCGACGATCCTCGATCCCGACGATCGCCCGTTGCCCCACGCGCAAGTCACGATCGGCGTCCTCCACAACTCCGTCGCCAAGGGAGAGAGCCGCGCGCGCCTCGTGAAGGAGTCCGACGAGCTCGGCGTCGTCCGCGTCGACGCGCAGGAGACCGGCTCGCTGGTCTCGTACCGCATCTCGGTCAGCGTCGACGGCGCGACGTTCGGCGTCAGCCCGTTCAACCTCCCGGCGGCGCGCGGTATCCGCACCCGCCTGCACGTCTACCCTGTGACGCGAAACCTCGACGAGGCGCTCGTCGTCATGCAGGCCGTCGTCTTCGCGGAGATGAAGGACGATCGCGTCCAGCTCCAGTCTGCGCTGCAGATCTTCAACTTCGGCCGCATCGCGTGGGTCCCGAACGAGGTCTACGTCGAGCTCCCCGAGAACTTCACCGCGTTCCGCGGCAACGAAGAGATGACCGATCGCGGCATCGAGGGCGTCGACAAGAAAGGCGGTCGTCTGCGCGGCACGTTCGCTCCTGGACGCGCGGACATCGAGTGGCGCTGGCAGCTCCCCTACGGTGGCGAGAAGGACGTCTCGTTCGAGATCGGCCTGCCTCCCCACGTCGCCGTCGGACGCGTCATGACCCAGGCCTCGCACGGCATGACGCTGGAGGTCCCCGGCTTCCCTGCGGCCGAGCAGCGCTTCGACGGCGACGGCCAGCGCATCCTCGTCACCGAGCACCAGCTGACGAAGGAAGACGCGTCCCTGCGCCACATCAAGGTCACGATCGGCAACCTCCCGACGCAGGGCCCGGCCGCCAAGATCGCGGCCGGGCTGACCGCCGTAGGCGTCCTGGCGGGCCTCGCGCTGGCGTTCACGCAGCGGCGCCCCTGGAAGGGCAAGCGCGAGCTCGACAAGCTCGAACGCGGGCAGCTGCTCGAGGAGCTCGAAGAGCTCGAAGCGCTCCACCAGAGCGGCGAAATCGGACCCAAGACCTACGACCGCGCGCGACGCGAGATCATCGATTTGCTCGCCCGGACGCTCTCCAAAGAAGCGCGCTGAGAGGCGGCCACCCCCCCTCTTTTTCCCACGGTTCTGCTGTGGGAAACGTGCCCACAAGGCTGGGAAGAAGCTCGGGGCGCACCCTGCGGACAACCGTGTAGGTGAGTTGTCCCCTGATCCCTACCGTGGTTCCCCCGATAATGCTCCACACCCTGATCGCTACCTAAGTCCTGTCACTCACGATTCTTTTTGTCTTCTCCCCACAACCCACAGGGCCTATCGACACCACTACATTTCTAATCTAATGGGATTGAAGAAGAGAGACGCGCCCCTTCGGGCTCGTGCCACACGGGTCGCCCCGAGAGACGCCCAGAGAGACCGGCATGGAACTCACCGTAGCGAAAAAAGATCTGCTCAGGCTCGTGACCCGCATGCAGGGCGTCGCGGAGCGCAAGAGCACGATGCCGGTGCTCTCGAACGTGCTGCTCGCGGTGGACGGCCCCAACGCGCTGCGCGTGGCGGCGACGGATCTGTACCTCGCGCTCTTCGGAAGGATCGCCGGCGAGGTGCACAAGGGCGGCAGCGTGGCCGTGCCCGCGAAGGATTTGTTCGAGCGCGTGAAGATGATGCCCGATGGCCCGATCCACATCGCGACGCAGGACAACTCGACGACGACGCTGAAGGCCACCGGCAGCGCGCGTAGGTACACGCTGCGCGGCATGCCGGGCGACGACTTCCCCCCGCTGCCCACGCCGGCCGAAGGCTCGCCGACGCTCGCGCTCGAGGTCGACGTGCTCAAGGCGCTGATCGACAAAACGCATTTTTCGATCTCGACCGACGAGACGCGCGCGCACCTGAACAGCGCGCTCTTCGAGTGGGACGGCGACACAGTCCGCATGGTCACGACCGACGGGCATCGCCTCTCGAAGATGGAGGTCAAGGTCGAAGGGCGTCAGGCGTCGGCGACGATGCTCATCCCGCTGAAGGCAATCCAGGAGCTCCGTCGCTCGTGCGACGAGATGCTCTCGAACCCGACGGCGGGGCCCGAAGGCAAGGACGGCAAACCGACGCTGCAGATCACGCAGAGCGGCTCGAGCGCGTTCTTCCAGGGCGGCGGCATGACGTTCAGCGTGAAGCTCGTCGACGCGCAGTTTCCCCCCTATTCGCAGGTCATTCCGCAGGGCGCGGACAAGACCGTACGTGCCCCCCGCGTGGCCTTTGCCGACGCGCTCAAGGCCGTCTCCGTGGCTGCCAGCGAGCGTACCGGCGGCGTGAAGCTCTCGCTCACAAAGGGCTCGATGCGCATCACCAGCGAGTCGCCCGAGAGCGGTGACGGCTTCGACGAGATCCCCGTCGAGTACTCCGGGCCGAACATGAGCATCGGCTTCAACGCGAAGTACTTCCTCGACGTCCTCGCCTCGATCACCGACGACGAGGTCGAAGTGAGCCTCTCGGGCGAGCTCGATCCTGCCGTTCTGCGCCCCGCGGGCGGCACCACGAAGTCGGATGCGAGCTCTGACCGCCAGTTCCTCGCGGTCGTGATGCCGATGCGTATCTGAGCGGCGAGGAAGCGAGCGCCCGTGCGTCCGCTCCACGTCGCTCATCTCCAGGTCCGCGCGTTCCGCAACCTCGCGG
>JANYHK010000101.1 GCA_025359105.1 Myxococcales bacterium
TCGCCCACCCCGAGAGAGCGAGCCCCGCCCCCCCGCGGCGTCGGCGGCGGACTCCGAGTCGGAGTCGGAGTCGGAATCGGAGTCGGAATCGGAGTCGGAATCGGAATCGGAGTCGGAGTCGGAGTCGGAGTCGGAGTCGGAGTCGGAGTCGGAGTCGGAGTCGAGACGCCTACAGATCCGTCATCACCGTCGTCGTCACCTGATCCGCAGCGAAGATGGCCACGATGCTGGCCACGACGGCCTTCGCAGTGGCCTCGCCGACGCCGCGTGCGCCGCCAGAGGCGTAGAAGCCCTTCTTGCAGCAGATCGTGCTGATGATGAAGCCGAAGATGACGCCCTTCGTGCCCAGCATGCGCAGGTCCTTCATCTCGACGAACTGGGTGATCTTGTCGATGAACACGCCCGGGTCGATCCCCTGCCACGACACCGCGACGACGTAGGCGCCGAGCATCCCGGCGATGGCGAAGAAGATCGAGAGCGCGGGCAGGAGCAGCGTGGTCGCGACGATGCGCGGGACGACGAGGTACTGCACCGGGCTGACGCCCATGGTCGTGATCGCGTCGATCTGCTCGGTCACGCGCATGTTTCCGAGCTCGCTCGCCATGGTGCTGCCCGCGCGTGCCGTGACGACGACGGCGGCAAGGACCGGCGCGAGCTCACGCGAGAGCGCCAGGGCGACGACGCCGCCGACCATGCCCTCGGCAGAGAACTGCCGGAAGCCGATGATGGTGCTGATCGTGAACGCCATGCCGGTGAAGAGACCGACCAGCCCGACGATGAATGTGGAGCCCGCTCCGATGAAGTCGAACGCCGTCAGGAACTGCGCGAAACGAAATGGCCGCCGAAACAGCCAGGTCATCGCGCGTGCGGCGAGCAGCACGGTCGCCCCAAAATCGTCGAGGAGATCGAGGACCGGCGCGAGGATCTTGTCGACCGCGGAGGACACCCACGAGAGGGCCGAGGCGGGGGGTTGCTCTTCGACCTTGTTCACTGCGGGCGGGAGCCTACCCCCTCGACGCCTTCTATAGAAGAGCCGACTCCGAGACCGCCGCCGACTCCGACGCCGACGCCGATTCCCACTCCGATTTCGATTTCGACTCCGATTCCGACGCCGATTCCGATTCCGGCTCGCCGCTCAGGGCTCCCGGTAAAATCGCGGCACGCGCCTGCTGATCTGCGTGAGAACCTCCCACGGGATCGTCCCCATGTGCCCGGCGACCTCGTCGGCCGAGATCGCGTCCTTGCCGAGCACGCCCTCTTGGCCCCCGAGGATGACCGCCTCATCGCGCAGGGCGACGCCGGGCAAGTCGGTGACGTCCACCATCGACATGTCCATCGAGACGGCGCCGACGATCGGCGCCCGCATGCCGCGCACGAGCACGTGGCCCTTGTTCGAGAGCTGGCGGGATAGGCCGTCGGCGTAGCCCATCGGGATCGTCGCGATGCGCGAGCGGCGCGGCGCGCGCCAGAGGGCGCCGTAGCCGACGGGCGCGCCCGCATCGACCTCGCGGACGTCGATGATCTCGGTGCGGACGCGGATGACCTGACGCAGATCCGGGATGAGTGGCGCGCTGCCCGGCAGGCTGCGCGGCGAGGTTCCGAAGATCGCGATGCCCGGTCGGACCGCGTCGAGTCGCGCCTGGCTGCGGCCAATGGCCGCGCTGTTGGCGGCGTGGCGGAGCGGAGCGCGGATGCCGTGCCGCGCCAGCGTCGCCGTGGCCTCGTCGAAGCGAAGCATCTGCTCCGCCGTCTCTTCGTTCGTCGGTGCGTCGGCGCACGCCAGGTGCGTCATGAGGCCGGCGACCTCGATCTCCGGCGTGTCGGCCAGGTAGGCAGCAAGCTTCGCCACCCCTCCCATGGGGACGCCGAGGCGAGCCATACCGGTGTCGATCTTGAGGTGCACCTTGATCGGCGCCTCGACGAGCCCGCCCCGGACGAGGCGCGCGAAGGCGTCGATCTGCTCGGTGTCGAAGACGACCGGCACGAGGCCGCGGGCGACGACCTCCAGGTGAGCATCCGCGTAGTAGCCGCCCATCACCAGGATGGACTTACGGATGCCTGCCTCGCGAAGCTCGATCGCCTCCTCGAGGAGCGCGACGCAGAAGCCGTCGGCCCCCGCGCGCTCGAGCGTGCGCGCCACCGCGGCCGCGCCGTGACCGTAGCTGTCGGCCTTGAGCACCGCCCACACCTTCGCCCCCGCCGCGTGACGCTGCACGACACGGAGGTTGTGGCGGAGCGCCTCGAGGTTCACCTCCGCGCGCGTAGGACGCACGGCGTCGGCGGGCGCCGCGCGGCGCGGACGCAGCACGCGGACCTCGGCGCGAACAAGGGGCTCGGAATCGGGTGCAGTGAGCTTGGGCATCGAGCTCTGGGCCATCGCTACTCCGAACGCGCGCCGAAGGGGAGAGATTCCGCGCGCACACATGCGTCCACGGGCAAATTTGCCCGTTTTCCGGTACTTACCAGGCGCGGCGGACGGGGGCGAGATTTCGGCTCACGCCGACGTTGCGGACGGCAGGACGAGCTCGAAGAGCGCACCGCTCGGGCTCGGAACGAGCGCCACCGTCGCCTGCAGGTCGGCGCAGATGCGGCGCACGATGGCGAGGCCGAGGCCCGTGCCCATGGGCTTGGTCGTGTAGAAGGGCTCGAACATTCGCTTGGCGATCGGCTCGGGGACCGGCGCGCCGCTGTCCCAGATCGACAGGACGACCTTGCCGAGCCCGCGGCGCTCCGCGCCCACGAGGACCTGACCCTTCGGCGGCGCGTGCTGGAACGCGTTGACGAGGACATTGAGCACCGCGCGACGGAGGAGCGTTGCGTCGGTGAGAACGAAGAGCTCCTCGGGCACCTGGACCTCGAGCTCGGGCTCGCACCCGGCGAACGAGGGATCGTGCCGCGCCGCGCGGACCGCCTCCGATACGACGGCAGAGAGCGCGGTGGGCTCGAGGCTCGCGACCGACGTGCTCGCGAAGTCGAGCAAATCGGTGACGAGGCGCTTCAAACGCTCCGCCTCCTGCCGCAGGATCTCGAGGAGCGCGCGCTGCTCCGCTGTCTCGGCGCCGAGGCGTTCGAGCGTCCCCACCGCGTTGAACATGATGCCGAGCGGGTTGCGGACCTCATGCGCGAGTACCGCCGACATCTCGCCCACGGCGGCCAGGCGCTCGCGCCGGACCATCTCCGTGCGCAGCGCCCCGAGGCGCTGCGCCGCGCCGACCTGAGCGGCGAACATCTGAATCGCGACGAAATCGTGCTCGGTCATGTCGGCGCCCCCGACGAAGAGCACGTGCGTGATGCGGTCGTGCGTACGAATCGGGCACCACGCGCTGCGCACGGCGCGGGCGCGCTCCATCGTGTCCGAGATGGCGACGGCCGCGGCCACCGCGCCGACGAAGGACGTCGGGAGGTTGTCGAGGAAGATGGCCTCGCCGCGACGGACGACCTCGGCCAAGACGGGCGTCGCGCGCATCGGCAGACGGCGACCGAGAAGCGAGCGGCCGTACGCGCCGAGCGGGCTCCCGGCCGGCGCCAGCACGCGGAGGACGATCGAACCGTCGTCCACCAGCTCGCTCAGCGACACGCTCCAGTCGAGCGCCTGGAAGACCGGCTCGCTTGCGTCGAGGAGCGCGTCGATCCCGTCGAGGCCGCTGGGGAGCTGCGCGAGGCGGCCGATGAGGTCCTCGGCGCGCGTCGCGGGGGTGACGTCGCGCGCGGTGAGGAGGACCGCCGAGGACGGGAGCCGCGACCACGAGACCTCGGCGAGGACGGAGGTCCCGCCCGGGCGGAGAAAGCGCAGGCGGCACGCGGAGGGCTGGGGCCAGCCGCGCGCGCGCTGCGCGTCGAGCAGCTCGAAGCGCGCGAGCTCACCGGGCGCCAGCAGCTCCGCGAGCGGCCGCCCCACGAGCTCGGCGCCGGTTCCGAGCAGGCTCCGCGCCGCCGCGTTCGACCGCGCGACGACGTGGCTCTCGAGCAAGAGCACCGCGTCGGGGAGCGCGTCGAGGATCTCGACGGGCGATTCCACGGGGGTCTAGACGACCTTCCGCTGGTTCTGCCGGTTCAGCATCTGCTGCAGATCCCCCTCTTCGGTCTGGGCGCCGAACACGTGCATCTTCGTGCGCGTCTCCTTGCCGGTGCGTCCGTCCTTGGCGTGCACGGCCAGGATCCCGTCGGCGTCGATCTCGAAGGTCACGGCGATCTGCGCCTCGCCCCGCGGGAGCGGCACGAGGCCGGAAAGCTCGAGCTCGCCGAGGAACGTGTTCTCCTTGAACATCGGCCTCTCGCCCTGGGCGACGCGGATGAAGACCTGCGACTGTCCGTCGGTGGCGGTCGAGAAGACCCGCGTGCGGTCGCAAGGCACCTGCGAGTTCGCGGCGATGAGCGTGTCGCAATAGCCACCCACCGTCTCGACGCGGAGGCTGAGCGGCGTGACGTCGATGAGGAGCGCCTCGTCGGGCTGGAGCTTTTCGTCGACCTCCTGGTGAAGCTGCGCCGTGGCCGCGGCGGCAAGTGGCGCCGGCTTGTTCGACGGCTTGGGGGGCACGCCCGAGGCGCGCTGCCCGGGCAGCGCGGGGAGCGGCGCCGGCACGTACGACGGAGGGCGAACCGGGGCCGGCGGCTCGGGCGTCACGCGCGGCGACTCGACGCGCTGCGCGACGGCAGGCGGGCGCGGCAGATCGAGCTCCTCGGCCTCCGAGTGCCCGAGGGCGGGCGGCACGCTCGACCAGTGGAGCTGCGGAGCGCCGCGCGAGAACGTGACCTCGCCAGAAATGGTCTTTTGGTCCTGCTCCCGCTGCATCTCGGCGACAGCCGCGGCGATCGCCGCCTCCGGGTCGACCGCCTTCATCCCCGGACGCGTCGGCGGTAGATCGGGGAGCTTCTTCGTCGTCGGCGGCGCGGCTGGGGGGGGAGGCGGGGCCGGGGGTGCGCTCGTGTACTGCGCCGTCACCTCTTCGTCGTCCTCGGGCTCGGCGCGCGGGTCGAAGCGCTTGGACGTCGAGATCTCGCGTACGTCGCTCGCCTTGCGCGTCTTGATGCGCGTGGGCTCGGGCTTCTTCGCCTCCTTCGCCTCGGCCTCGAGGATCCCCTTGGCGCTCGCCTCGAGCGCGGCCCGTAGCTCGGCGGGCAGAGCGTCCTGGCCGAACGCAGGCGTCACGGCACCCGCGGGCCCCCCCGTCGACGGAGCGGCGCCCGGCGGGATGCCCGGGCGCGTCATCTGCGGAGTCACCTGCGGCGTCAGCGGCGCGATCCCCGTCCTGGTCACCGCCGGTCCGAGCGCGCTCTTCAGCTCCGCCGGGATGGCATGCTGGCCCGAGATGAGCCTCGGCGGCGCCGGCGCGACCCCGGGCATCGTGGCGCCCGCGGCCTCGGCCGAGACGGGCGGCGGCTTCTTCCCGCGCCCCTTCCGCGCGCCGAGCGCGTGGGCCTGGATCGCCGCGCCGAGCGCAACGACCTCGTCGGGATTGATACGCTGGTCCGTCTTCCTCTTGAAGAGCTCCTGCACCTGGCGCACCACCATGGGCATGCGCGTGGAGCCGCCGACGAGGATGATGCGATCGAAGGCCCCGACCTCGACCTTCGCCGTGCCCATCGCGCGCTTCGTGACGGCGAGTGTCTTGTCGATGATGGGGCCGGCGAGTCGCTCGAGATCCTCGCGCGTCATCCGGCATTTCAGCGTGAGGGGGATGCCCTCCTCGCCGCGGCCGATGTCGGTCACCTCCACGGATGCCTCCGCGCGGAACGACAGCTCCTTCTTGAGCGCCTCGGCGGCGACGCGCATGCGGGCCACCGCGTTGGGGTTGTTGCGTGGGTCGACGTTCAGCGAGCGCATGGCCATGTTCGCCATGCGATCGACGATGATGGCATCGATGTCGTCGCCGCCGAGCGCCGTGTCGCCGGCGGTGGAGAGGACCTCGAACACGCCGCTCGCGACGTCGAGCAGCGTCACGTCGAAGGTGCCGCCGCCGAGATCGTAAACGCACAGGCGCTCGCTCTTGTCGGGCGCGCGGCCGTAGGCGAGCGCGGCCGCGGTCGGCTCGTTCAGGATGCGGAGCACCTCGAGCCCGGCGAGCTTGCCGGCCATCTTCGTGGACGCGCGCTGCGGATCGTCGAAATTGGCGGGGACGGTGATGACCGCCGCGTCGACCGACTCTCCGAGCGCCGCCTCGGCCACGGCCTTCGCGCGGCGGAGGACGAACGCGCTGATCTCGGGCAGGGCGTACGTCTCGGCGCGCGTCTCGACGTGCGTGGCCCCCTTCGGTCCCTCGACCACCTTGAACGGGAAGCGCACCTTCTGGGATTGCACCTCGGCGTTCTGGAAGCTCCGGCCGATCAGGCGCTTCACCGAGTAGACGGTGTTCTCCGGGTCGATGATGCGACGCTCGAGCGCCGGCCACCCGACCTGCACGGTGCCGTTGGGGTGGAACGCGACGACCGACGGGATGAGCTTGTTGCCGTCGACGTCGGCGAGCGTCGTCGCCACACCGTCACGCACGGCTGCGACGACCGTGTTCGTCGTGCCCAGATCGATCCCGACCGCGATGCCCATCCCGCTCCGAGTATACCCACAGGCGACGCGCGCCTGGGAGCCTTCTAGCCGGCGACGAGCGCGGGCAGGGTCGCGCGTTTTTGTGCGAACTGGAGGCGGTGGAGGCGGGCGTAGACGCCCCCCTTCTCGAGCAGCGCCTCGTGTGTGCCCACCTCCACGACCCTTCCCTTGTGGAAGACGACGATGCGATCGGCGGCTCGGATGGTCGAGAGGCGGTGAGCGATCACGATGGCGGTGCGACCCTCCATGACCGCTTCGAGGGCGAGCTGGAGCTTGGCCTCGGTGTCCGAGTCGATGCTGGCAGTCGCCTCGTCGAGGATGAGGATGGGCGAGTCCCTGTACACCGCGCGCGCGAAGGCGAGGAGCTGGCGCTCGCCGGCGCTGAAATTGGCGCCGCGCTCGTCGACCGGCGCGTCGAGACCTTCGGGCCTTCGCATGAACAGCTCGAGCGCGCCGACGCGCTGCAGCGCTTTCTCGGCCTTCTTACGATCGGGGTTGGGATCGCTCATCGCGACGTTGGAGAGCACCGTCCCCGTGAACAGGAAGACGTCCTGCGGCACCACCGAGAAGTTCTCCCGAAGGCCGTGGCGGTCGTAGCTCCGCACGTCCTTGCCGAGCACGCGGACGAGGCCGTTCTTGGCCTCGTAGAGGCGAAGCGCGAGCGCGGTCACCGTCGTCTTCCCTGCCCCCGTCGCCCCGACGAGCGCGACCCTCTCGCCCCGTCGGACGGTGAGCGAGACGTCGCGAAGCACGGGTACGTTCGGCTTGTACTCGAAATCGACGCCCACGAGCGCGAGCGCCTCGTCCGCCGGCCCGGCCGGTCCCGCGTCCTTCTCGGCGATGGGCTCGGGGTCGATCTCCTTCTCGTCGAGGAGCTTGAAGATGCGCTCGGCGCCGCTCATCGCCGACTGGAGGATCGTGTACCTCTGCGCGAGGAGGCTCACCGGCTCGAAGAATTGCTTGATGTACTGCGTGAAGGTGACGACGAGCGCGAAGCTCAGCGCGTGGTTGCCGACCTTCTGGAGACCCGCCCACCACAGGATGCTCGCGATGCACACGGTGGCGACCATCTCGATCGCGGCGTCGAGGATGGCCTCGTAGAAGATCGACCGCTTGTTGGCGTCGCGGTACGCGTCGTTGATGTCGTCGAACTCGGTCGCCATCGCGGCCTCGCGCGCGTAGGCCTGCACGACGGCGATGCCGCTCACCTGCTCGTTCAGGAAGGCGTTGAGGCGCGCCGTCTTGGTGCGGATCTCGCGGAAGGCCTGCCGCGAGCGACGGCGCACGAAGTTCACGATCAGGCCCACGACCGGAATCGCCGCGAAGGCGATGAGGGAGAGCTGCCAGTCGAGCATGAGCATCATGACGACGATCCCCACCAGGGTCAGCGCGTCGATGACCGCGATGAGGACGCCCGAGTCGAAGAGCTCGTTGACCGCGTCGATGTCGTTCGTCGCGCGCGTCACCAGCCTCCCGACCGGCGTCCGGTCGTAATAGCGGAGCTCGAGCTTCTGGAGGAAGGCGAAGACGGTCGTACGGAGATCGGTCATCGCGCGCGCGCCGGCGATCTGCATCGCGTACATGCCCACGAACGAGACGAGCTGCTGGACGACCACCAACAGCGCGAGGGTGATTCCTTTGCGGAGGAGAGCGTCCCCGTCCTTCGCCACAGCGCTGTCGATGACGCTGCCCATGATGCGCGGTGAGACGACCCTGGTAGCCGCGAGCAGGAGGAGCGCGCCGAGCGAGCCCGCCAGGAACCACGCGTGGGGCCGCACGAACGGCCACAACCTCTTGGCGAGGGTGGCGTCGTAGGTACGCGTCATCGCGTCCTCTTCGTGGAACGCCCTGAGCTTCTCTTCGGCGCGGCTCTGCTTCTTGGGCTGCGCGGTCACGAGGCCTCCGCCTGCAGGGCGCCCGAGGGCGGCTGCGTGTCGTCGATCTCGATGTCCTCGAGCTCACTCTCCGCCGTCTGCTCTTCGGCGAACGCCGCGTAGATGCCGCCCGCGTTCACCAGCTCGTCGTGTGTGCCCCGTTCGACGATCCTGCCCTCGTCGAGCACGATCGCCTGATCGCAGCGCGCTGCGGCCGCCACCCGGTGCGTGATGAGGATGACCGTCCGCTCCTTCGCCTGGCGCTCGATGGCGTCGAGGATGGCGGCTTCGGTCTTCGCGTCGACGGCCGAGAGCGGATCGTCCAGGACGAGGATCTTCGGCTCCCACGACAGCGCACGCGCCAGGGCGATGCGCTGCTTCTGCCCGCCCGAGAGCTGCACGCCGCGCTCGCCGACCACCGTGTCGAACTGCTCGGGCAAGGCCAGCGCTTCGTCGAGCACCTGCGCCTCGGCCGCCGCCTCGCGGATCTGCGCCATCGCTTCGTCGGAGTCGGGGTTGTCGAGCGTCAAGCCGATGTTGCGCGACACCGTCGTGGAGAAGAGAAACGCGTCTTGCTGCGCGTATCCGATGGCCTGGCGGACTGCAGCCAGCGGCAACGAGCAGACCTCGTGCCCACCGACGAACACCGTGCCGGGAGGCGTCGGCAGGAGGCGGGCCAGGCACAGGGCCAGCGTGGACTTTCCCGAGCCGGTGCGGCCGAGGATCGCGAGAGAGCGCCCCTTCGGCACCTCGAAGCTCACGTCGTCGAGCACCTTGCGTGCGCCGTGCGAGAAGGTCAGATGGGAGACCTTCACGGTGCCTTCGAGCGCGGCGGGGGCAGGCTCCGGGCCGTCCTTGACCTCCGGCTCCGCGTCGAGAATTTCCTTCAAGCGCGCGTAGCCGGCACGGCCGCGTTGGATGATCGACAGGCTGAAGCCGAGCGCGACCATCGGCCACGTCATGCGACCGAGCGCGAGCCAGAACGCGAAGAAGCTGCCCGCCGAGAGCTCGCCGTTCAGGAGCTTCGTCGCGCCGTACCAGAAGAAGACGAGGACGCCGATCGCCGCCGTCGCGCCGACCATGGGCCCCATGAGGCCGCGCAGGCGGGCGAGCGCGAGCCGTGCCTCGAGGTACGATTTGTTCGCCTGCTGGAACCGCCACATCTCGCGCGTCTCGAGCGCGAAGCTGCGCACGACGCGCACACCGGCGAGGTTCTTCTGGAGCACGTCGCTGAGGCGACCGAGCGCCTCCTGGTTGGCGCGCGTGCGTTGGAACAGGCCCCGCGAGAACGAGCGCGTCACGCCGATGAGGATCGGGAGCGTCACGAACGACGCGAGCGTCAGGCTCGGCGAGATCTTCACCATGACCTGCAGCGCGCTCGCGAAGGCGAAGGCGACGTTGACGACGTTCAGGATCCCGAACCCGAAGAGCAGGCGCACCTGGAGGAGATCGCCGCTCTGGCGGCTCATGATCTCGCCGGCGCTCATCTTCCGGTAGAAGGCCGCGCCGAGGGTGTGCAAGTGGTGCAAGAGCACCATGCGAAGCTCGTACTCGACGTCGCGTCCGGCGTTGAAGATGTACCAGCGCGAGGCGATCCGGGCGAAGAGCGCCACCGCCGACAGCCCGAGCATGACGAGCGCGGCGCTCGCGGCGTCTCCAGGGTTCGCGCCGAAGATCGCGTCGATGGCGGATTTGGACCACCAGTCGATGCGGTTCATCGCCAGCTGGAATACGCCGAGGACGAGCGCGCCCTTGAGGTAGGCAGGCATCTGGCGGCGCAGCTGTCCGCCGAGGGTCCTGGGGAGCTTGGAAGGGTTCACGTCAGCGCAAAGCTCTACGATGCTTCGAGACGAAGATCCATCGCGCGCCCGCGACCTTCGCGTTGCCGATTTTGGATGGATGCCAGAAGCGGGGCGCTCAACGGATCGTGGGCTTGCGGTGCGACGTCGCCAGGGAACGGGCCTTGCCGCCGGCGGCGACGAGATCGGTGAGGGGCACGCGCGTGGCGAGGAGGCCGAGGAGCACCTTGGCGAAGCCCTTGCCGTCGAGCTCTTGTACGGTCCCCTCGCGGCCGACGAACGGCCCCGACAGGACCTGCACGCGCGAGCCCTTGCCGATCGTGCCGGTGGGGTCCAGGTCGGTGACGGAGCCGCGACTGACCATCGCCCGCAACGACGGCCGCAAGGCGGGGCGCGTGATCTTCGGGCGCCGGTGGCCAGACGCGGAGAGACGAAGCTCGCTCCGCTTCGCCGGCGCAGCGACGGCCGCGCGCTTGATCGATTTCGGCTCGCGCTCCTCGACGGAGACCTTCTTCGCCTTCGCGCGCGGCTCGCGCTTGCGGCGCGGCCAGTCGCGGTCACGCTCCTCGCGCGCGCGCTCGCGGGCCGCGCGCTGGGCCTCCCACTCGCGCCCGACGACGAGCAGATCGTTGTCCGGCGCCCAGGTGACGACCTTGTAGACCGGACCGAGCGCGACGATCGCCCCTTCGAGGAGCTCGTCGAGCTGCGCCGAGTGCCGGACCGCGACGTTGCGCGGGACGCTCCATCCGACCCACACCGGTGTTTGATCCGTCGCGCTGCGCACGACGAGCTCGCGGATCTGCTCGGCGCGCGCCTCGAGCGCCGGGCGACGCAACATCCCCGACGCGAGGCCGATCGCGAACTCTTCGGGCAGCCCCTCGAGCGCGCCGGTGAGCTCGAGCACGCCATCCGGCTCTGCCAGCCGAGCGCGCAGATTGCGCGCATCGACCCACGCAGCGGGGTGCACCTCGAAGCTGACCTCGACGCGGGCGGCGTCGATCGTGAGCGCGAGGAGGGCATGCTTCTGATCATTGGCGGGCCCGGCGAGCGCCGCGGCGAGGGTCTTCTTGTGGTCGATGAGCCGCTCCAGCTCGGCGCGCGCGCCGGTGTCGCGCCAGAAGAAGACGCGGAGGCCATCGGTCGGCGAGAGGAGCGTGTGCGCGTGCGTCGCGCTCGCCTCGACCCCCATGCCGAGCTCGGCCAGGCGCTCGACGACGCCGCGAGCCCATGTCAGGGCGCGCGCGCGGAGCTCGGCGCGGGCAGACGAGCGCCCGGCTCGGTCGAGGAACGCGTCGAAATCGGCCGCGGAGAGGCGGAGGTGGGGTCGGTCCATGGCGATCGTGGCACCTGGAGAGGGCCGGGACGGACCATAGTGCAAAGGGGCTCGGGGCGCGGCACCTACCCCATCGGCTGGACGGATGCCCGCCCCTTCGGCTCTCCGCTTCCCGCCACGAGCCTGGGCGGCGCGTCTTCTGGGGCCCCCGGCCGCCCGGGCGGCGCGGCGCGGGAGAAGCGGGCCGCCGATTGAGAGGGTCGCGGCCGTGGATAGCTCGAAATCATTCAGTTAAAATCGACACACGGCCAATTGATGCGCTGCGTTATCGTTGCTCGATTTAAGGGTGCTCGGAAAGGAGCGCCCGATGGGAGTTTCAGAAGACAGCGTGCGTGAGGCCCTGGTGGCCACCACGCTCGGGCTCTTCCCGGCCGGCCTCTCTGTGCTCTGGGCCGTGCACTGAAAGCGGGAAACGGGAGGAACGGAAGGGGCAGGTCCGGTCATCTGTAATTTGTGGTACGGAACCCACCCCGTTTCCGCTCAGGAGACCTCGTGCCGCGCGCCCCCAAAAAGCCCAAGAAGACCGCTGAAAAGCCCGCGCACGTCGAGCCCGGCCATGCCGTAGCCGACGACGACGCCACGGACGACGCCGGCGCGAGCGCGCACGAGGACTCCGAGGAGCGCGAAGAGCGAGAGGAGCGAGAGGAGGAGCGCGAGTCGGTCGCCGAGGTCGGCGCGCCCGCGGAGTCGTCGGACGCGCTCGAACCTGGCCAGGAGGCCGAGGTCGAAGAGGGCGGCGACGTGGAGGTCGCCGACGTCGCCCCGGTGTCATCCGGTGGCTCGATCGCGCGCTTCGACGCGATGTCCGCGTACCTGCGCGAGGTTCAGCGCCACCCGCTGCTCACCCCCGAGCAGACGCACGAGCTCGCCGTGAAGTTCCTCGCGACGCAAGATCCCGCGATCGCCGCGCACCTCGTCACGAGCAACCTGCGCCTCGTCGTGAAAATCGCCTACGAGTACCGGCGCGCCTACAAGAACATCATGGACCTCGTGCAAGAGGGCAACATCGGCCTCATGCAGGCGGTCAAGCGCTACGATCCGTACCGCGGCGTGAAGCTCTCGAGCTACGCGGCGTGGTGGATCCGGGCGTACATCCTGCGGTTCATCCTGAACAACTGGCGCCTCGTGAAGCTCGGCACCACGCAGGCTCAGCGGAAGCTCTTCTTCAACCTGCGCAAGAAGAAGGCGGAGCTCATGGCGATGGGGATCGACCCCACGAACGCCGAGATCGCCAAGCAGCTGAACGTGCCGGAGAGCGACGTCGCCGAGATGGACGTGCGCCTCGCCGCGAACGAAAAATCGCTCGACGCGCCGGTTGGCGATACCGAGGGGCGCGCGATCGCGAAGGTCGACATGATGCCGAGCCTGGCCGAGAGCCCCGAGGCGCTCATGGCCGACGAGGAGCTGCAGGCCCTCCTCAAGGAGAAGCTCGGCACCTTCCGCGAGCAGCTCGTCGGCAAGGAGAAGGAGCTGGCGATCTTCGATCAGCGCCTCGTCGCCGAGGATCCGCTCACGCTCCAGGAGCTGGGCGACAAGTTCGGCATCTCGCGCGAGCGCGTGCGACAGCTCGAGCAGCGGCTGACCGGTCGACTCCGCGACTACTTGAAAGCGGAGATGGGCGACGCGGCGGAGGTCGGGGGATGACGTTCCGCTCGAGCGCGCGCGACGTCGTGACGTGCGCCGGGATCCTGTGACGACCGGGGAGCTCTTCGTCGTGGCGACGCCGATCGGGAACCTCGGCGACATCACCGCACGCGCCGTGGACACGCTTCGCGGCGTCGCGCGCGTCGCCGCCGAGGACACGCGGCGCACGCGCGCGCTCCTCTCGCACCTCGGCATCGCGGGCAAGCCGATCGACGCCCTCCACGCGCACTCCGAGGCGCGCGACGTCGAGCGATTGGTCCAGCGCCTCTCCGACGGGGAGAGCGTCGCGCTGGTGACCGACGCAGGGACGCCGGCGGTGAGCGATCCGGGCAGCGCGCTCGTCCGCGCGGCGATCGCAGCGGCGATCCGCGTCGTGCCGATCCCCGGTCCGTCCGCCGTGCTCGCGGCGCTCGTCGCCAGTGGGCTCGCCGGCGATGGCGGCTTTCGCTTCCTCGGATTTCTCCCGCGCAACGGCCCCACGCGCCACGCCGCGATCGCACGCGCATGCGAGACGCCGGAGGCCGTCGTGATCTTCGAGGCGCCCAGCCGCACGCAGGAGACGCTGGCCGATCTCGCGCGCGCGACGCCCGAGCGAGCTGCCTGCGTGGCGCGCGAGCTGACGAAGATGCACGAGGAGCTGGTGCGCGGCTCACTCGCGGCGCTGGCAGCCGACGCGCGCGAGTGGATCGGCGAGGTCGCGCTCGTGCTGGGCCCCCACGATCCGGACGCGCGCGCAGAGGCGATCGACGACGCGCAGATCGACGCGCGCATCGACGAAGAGCTGGCCCGAGGCGCGCACGCGAAGGAGGCCGCGGAGCGTGTGGCAGCCTGGAGCGGCCGGCCGAAGCGGGAGGTCTACGAGCGCGTCGTGCGCCGAAAATAAGCGCCGACTCCGACTCCGACGCCGACACCGACTCCGACTCCGACTCCGACGCCGACTCCGACTCCGACGCCGACCCCGACGCCGACCCCGACGCCGACCCCGACTCTGGAGCAATCCCCCGCCCTTGCGCTAGCGTTGGACCCCTCATGAAGGAATGGCGCTCCAAGCTCGCGGTCTCGGTGGTGCTCGGCATCGCCGCAGTGGCGCTCCTGGTTCGTGCCGTCGGCCGGGCGCCAGTCCCCGCCCCGAACGCGCCGGCAAGCGCGTCGGCAAGTGCGAGCCCGCCGGTCGCGAGCGCCGATGTCGGCGACGCCGCGGCCGGTGCGGCGATGGACGCCAGCGCGACGGACGCGGCCGAGGCGGACGCAGGCGCATCGGACGCGGCGCCGGACATGGCCGCCCCGGCCGACGCGGGCCCTTGCGCGCGATTCGCCGAGCGCACGGCGACGGCATTGTCCGCCGTTGAAGGCGCCCTCCACGGTACGGATCGCAAGCCCCCGGAGCTCTGCGTGCCCACCGCGCGGGCGACCTGGGCCCTGGTAGTCGAGCGCGCGATCTTGCGTCGACCGTGGGCCGGCATGGGGTGCGCGCGGCCGAACGACGCGGCCTGCGAGGGCATCGGCTTCACATTGGCCCTCGTGCACGTGGATGCCGCGGGAAAGGAGACGTCGGTGCTCCCTTTGAAGGCGCTCCATGAGACGTGGAAGCTCGACGGGGGAACGTTCATCGCGAACGCGACCATGGCCCCCATGTGGGGCTCCGTCGCGCTCACCGTGCTGGGCGCGTTCGACTACGACGGCGACGACGATCCGGAGATCTTGCTCGAAGGCGTCGCCGCCGAAGAGGGGCCCGACCCTCGGACGTTCGAGGCGTGGACGTTTCGCGGCGGCAAGATCGTCGCCTACGCACCGCTCGCGGGCGCGGATGTCCGCGAGGTCAAGGACCTCGACGGCGACGGACGCCCCGACGTGCTCGGCGCAGGCCCGTACGCGCGCGTCGACGCCGAGAGCGCGATCGGGGGCCGCTACCCGGTTGCGCCCTCGTTCTTCGCGATGCACGCGCTGCCGAGCGGCGCCTTCTCCCGGACCGACGCGGTCGCACGGGCCTTCAGCATGTCGAAGTGCCCCGCACAGCCCACCTTGGAGCTCGGCGGCTCGCCGCTCCCGACGCAGTTCGACGAAGACGTCGCGCACATCGTCGTTTGCGCGAAGCTCTGGGGAGCGACCGCAGCCGACGTGGCGGCGGCGTGGAAGAAGGTCTGCGGCGGCGTCGACGCGAGCGGGGGAACGGACTGCCAGCCGTGGCCGAAGGAGCTCGGGGCGATCGCGCCGCCGTTCAAGCTGTAGGGGTCGGAGTCGGAGTCGGAGTCGGAGTCGGGGTCGGGGTCGGAGTCGGGGTCGGGGGTCGCCCTCGCGTGGCCTGGGCGCGGGTCGGAAGACCGAGCGAAATTTCCATGGCCTCTCGCGCGACGAGGGAGGGATGAAAGCCCTCCGCGTGACCCCCCTGGCGCTACTCCTGGCCTGCGGCGGCGCCGCGATCCCTGGCGGGACGACCGCTCCACTCGCGGCGCGAGCTCCAGCGGCGGCTACGCCGAGCGTCGGGCCGCGGGCGGCCGCGTGCCCGGCGACCGTCGACGCGAAGGCCCTCCTTGCGCGCCACGGCGCGGCGTTCGGGACGGAGGCCGCGGTGCTCGCAGAGCTGCCGCGCACGCTGCGGGCCGAGATCGAGACCGAGGGGCAGCGCGGGGCGACCGAGCTGGTCTTGGACCGCGCGACGCACCGCGCCGAGACGGTCGTGGGCGGCATGTACTCCGCAGACGGCGTGGACGCGGAAGGGCCGTGGCTCGTGGACAACGCGGGGGGTCTTCTGCGCCTCCGTGCCTCCGAAGCGGCACCGGTGGCGTACGAGGGCTGGTTCGCGCGGCGGCGCTACCTCTCGACGTTCGACCCGGCGCGCGACGCCGCGGTGTGCGCCGACACGAAGGACGGGCCGCGCGTGACGCTGAGCTACCGCATGCCCGAGATCGGCGCCCCGGAGCTGACGTTCGACGCCGCGAGCGGCGTTCTGGTCGCGACCACCATGGCCTCGGCCGACGGGCGACGCCTCACGACCGCGGTGTCCGCATGGTCGACCGCCGACGCGGCGGGGGTGCGATGGCCCGCGGCGACGGAGACGACGGACACGGTCGCGAGCCCAGTCCACTTCCGACTCCTCAGCGCGGAGGCGGGCGCGGGCTGCAAGGGAGTCGACCCGCGCATCACCTCCACGCGCGATTGCCTGGCGCCAACGACGCCTCCGCTCGCGTTCGAGTGGCCGGCGGGCGGCGTCGTGCGCGTGCCGATGCGCTACTTCATGAACGAGCTGCTCCTCCGCGTGACCCTGGCAGGGCGAGAGGTGTGGGCGCTGCTCGACACCGACGCGGGGCTCAGCGCGATCGACGCACTGTCCAAGGCGGCCGACGCATTCAAGCCCACGATCGAGGTCACGGGCTCCGCGGCCGCCCAGAAGGTGCGCGCCGGCGTCGGCGAGCTCGACGCGCTCTCGATCGGCGGGCTCACGCTGCGGCACTTGCCGGTCGCGAGTATCCCCATCCCCGCCTTCGCCGGGATGGGCGACCGCCGCCCCGAGATCATCGTCGGCGTCTCGCTCTTCCTCGGCGCGATCGTGCGCGTCGACTACGCGAAGGGCGAGCTGGTGCTCACCAGAGGCCCCGCATCGCTACGCGCGGGGGCGATCGCGGTGCCCTTCCGCGTCCTCGACGAGCAGCTCGTCGTCGACGCGAGCTTCGGAGGTGAGACCGCTCCCTTCGCCATCGACACCGGCAGCGCCGGGGGATTCGATCTGTCCCTGCGGTGGGCAAAGGCGCACGGCTTCCCGGGCGCGCGGCTGACGGTGACGTACCGCGCGCTCACCGGAGCGGGCACCGAGGCGAGCACCACGCAGATCTTCCGCCTCCCCAGCGCCGGGCTCGGCCCCATCCGCCACGACGAGCGCCTCGTGCGCGTCGACGACTCGCCGACGCCGAACGTCCTGGCCGGTCTCATCGGCAACCAGGCCCTCTCGCGCTGCCCCGCGGTCACGTTCGACGTCGGCGCGCGCACGATGTGGCTCGACGCGCCGTGCAACCGCCCGAGCCCCGAGGCGCTCGCCGGATGGCGCCTCGTCCGTAAAGACGAGCCGACCGGCGTGAGCCCATGGGTCGTCGAGAGCGTGCTGGTCGGCGGCGCCGCAGAGGCCGCCGGTGTGCTGCCCGGCGACCGACTCATCGACGTCGCGGGCAAGCCGGCGACTCTCGACATCGCGCGCATCGACGCCGCCGTCAGCAGCGCGGAGGGCTCCAAAGTGCCGCTCGTGCTCGTACGCGCGGGCGAGCGCAGGAAGCTCGTGCTGTCACTCGCGCGTGCCCTGCCCGAGAGCCGGTGAGCGCTGCTGTATCGCACTGTCACGGTACGGGCAGACGTGCGATCCTCGTGCGGTGAACGCTCGGTACCTCGCGCCTCTGGGCGCTCTCGCGCTCCTCGCCGCCTGCACCAAGCCGTCGCCGCCCGCCCCTTTGCTCGACGCCGCTCCCGTCGCCGTGGCCGCGCCGATCGACGCCGCGCCGCCGGGCATCGGCGAGTCCGGCGGCACCCTCGCGTCCGACGGGGCGACGCTCACCGTCCCCGAAGGCGCGCTCAAAGGCAGCCGCGTCTTCACCATCGCCGCCGTCCGCGGCGACGCGCTCGCCAGCTGGCCGCGCGGGACTCAGCTCGGCTTCGTCTTCACGCCCGCCGGCGAGCGCTTCCGCGTGCCGGCGACGATCGCGCTCCCCCATCCCGACGGCGGCGGCGAGATCGTCTGCGAGAACCAGCCCGGCGACCGCATGCAGACGCAGTTTGACGGCACGTTCGACGGCAAGCCCCTCCCCGTTCACTTGAGCATGCTGCCGCGACGCTGCGCGGTGTACACGCCCGAGCACGCGAAGGCGCTTCAGGCCGCGCGCGCGAAGGAAGCGGCGATGGTCGACAAGGGGAACACGTCGTTCCACTGGGAGATCAAAGGGCAGGTGTGCGATCCGCACGATCTCGTCCGCCCCAACGCCGGCCGCGATCTCCGCGAGCCGCCCGGCGTCGGCGGGTGCCCGGCCGGCATGGCGCCGATCCCTGGCCGCACGCCCGCCGCCTGCGTCGATCGCTGGGAACCGCACCTGGTCGAGGTGCTCGACGACGGCACGGAGCACACGTGGACGCCGTACTTCAACCCGGCGGGGCTCAAGGTCCGCGCGAAGAGCGCACCCGGCGCGGTGCCGCAGGCGTACATCTCGCAAGTGCAGGCCGGCGCCGCGTGCGCCGCGTCGGGCAAGCGCCTGTGCAAGGACGACGAGTGGGTCGCGGCGTGCAAGGGCAGCAAGCGCACGCAGTTCCCCTACGGCAGCGACGAGAAGCGTGGAACCTGCAACGATCACCGCGATCCGCACCCTGCGATGCAGTACCTCGAGTCGAAGGATCTGTCGGTCTTCACGAAGCTCGAGCACCCGTGCATCAACCAGGTGCCCGACTCGCTGCTGCCGGGCGGCGCGAAGACGTCGTGCGCGACGCCCGAGGGCGTCTTCGACATCGTCGGCAACCTGCACGAGTGGACGGCCGATCCGAGCGGACACTTCCGCGGCGGTTACTACGTGGACACGTGGCTCAACGGGCACGGCTGCGACTACGTCACCACCGCGCACGAGGCACGCTACTGGGACTACTCGACCGGTTTTCGCTGCTGCGCCGACGCACCGACGCGCGACAAGTAACCCGCCGACCGACTCCCTGGCCGACGTACAGGTTGTTGTCGCGTTCCACTTGAAGTGGGCCGCTCCAACGACTTCGGGCGTCGCTGCCCGTCATTTCCGCAAGAAACAGCTGGCCCTGTGTTTGCAAAAGGCCGGCGCATGCGAACCCTCCATCGTCTCACCTTCGGCGTCCTCCCGCTCCTCCTCGCCACCGGCTGCGCCGTCGATCATTCGACGGACGAGACCGACGAAGACCGTGCCGTCGCCCGGCAGCCGACGAAGCAAGCGCCCAGCAACATGGCGCACGACCTCCGATGCGACACGACGTTTCACACGGCAGCGGCGGGCATCAGCGATCTGAGCTACCGGTGGCCGGGCGCCATCGTGCCCTACTACCTCGAGACCAGCGGCGGCGGAGCGCTGGTGGCGCAGGAGGTCACGAATTTCCATCAGGCCGTCGCCGAGATCGAGATGCGCGTACCGGTGCGTTTCAAGGAGTACTCGACGGCGGAGTTCCAGGCGCTCCCGGGGTCGGCCGACGTGCTCTACGTGTGGAACGATCCGAACGCGAACTCCGGCCAATCCAAGGTCGGGCACCTCGGCGGCACCCAGGACCTGCGCCTGGGGAGTGCCGGGAACGGCGGCATGGGCGTGCGCGTCATCTTGCACGAGCTCGGCCACACGCTCGGGCTCCGCCACGAGACGCAGCGCGCGGATCGAGGGAACTTCCTGAACGTCTGCGGGGGAAATTCGAGCGACTCGAGCCAGTACGCGATCCGGACCGATGTGGACTTCCTCGCGCCGTACGACCTTCATTCGATCATGCACTACTTCCAGGACGAGTTCCTGGGTGCGTCGCCGGACCCGACGCAGTGCGGCGGGCACACGATGGTGCTCCTGAACCCGTCGGCCAACACGTTCCCGTTCATGCCGAACGCGTGCACCGTTTGCCCGACGACGAGCCCGACCTGCAACCTCGACTGCCACAACATCGGCTGGGGGACCGACTACTCGGCCGAGGACATCAACACGCTGACCTTGATGTACGGCAGGCCGCTCCAGTTTGCCCAGTCGGGCGAGCTCTATGCAACCGCGCTCGCAGTCGCCGACCTCGACAAGGACGGCTACGACGACGTGATCGTCGGCGTGCCGGGCGCCAACGGTGGCCAGGGCGAGGTCTTCGCCTACAAGGGGACCTTGAGGGGAATCTCGCCGTGGAAGATCCTCTTGAACAAGCCCGCCCCCGGCGACGACTTCGGCCGAGCGCTCGCCGTCGGCGACTTCAACCACGACGGCTTCTCCGACGTCGCCGTCGGTGCGCCCAAGCGCGCGCTCGATGGTCAGCCCAGGTCCGGAACCGTCACCGTTTACTACGGCGGCAGCTTCCACGGCGCGCGATTCACCCCCGACTGCGCCACGAACCCCACGTGCCAGGGCGGCGGCTTTCCCGACATCACAGCGAGATTCGGGCTCTCACCGAAGGACGCGGCGGGTGTCGCGAATCAGGATGGCGATCTGTTCGGCTCCGCACTCGCGGTCGCCGACTTCGACGGCGACGGTTTCGACGATCTCGCGGTCGGCGCGCCGGGAAAGTCCGGTAACCAGGGACGCGTGTTCGTGTACTCGGGCAAGGCCATCGAGACGTCGACCACGCCTGCGGTGATGCTCGGCGGCGCGGCGAAGGGCGCGTTCGGCAACTTCGGGAGCGCGCTCGCGACCGGGGATCTCAACGGCGACAAGGTCCCCGACCTCGCCGTCGGGGCGCCGGGCGCGGGCCCCGGCCACGTCTCGGTCTTCCAGGCGGTGTCGATCACCAACTTTCTCGAGCGGGTGGTCGTGAACGCGCCGGCGACCGTACAGACCGGCGAGCGCTTCGGCGCCGCGCTCGTGACCGCGCGACTCGCAGGACCCACGCGGCCCGCGGAGCTTGCGGTGGGGGCGCCGCTGGTTCGATTGGGTGCCGGGCAGGTCGACATCTTCAACTTCAGCGGGACGTTCTTCAGCAACTTCATCCAGCAGCAGGACGCAGGGACGTTCCGTGGCGGCTACGGCAGCGCGCTCGCGACGCTCGATCTGGACAGCGACGGCACGGACGATCTCGCCGTCGGTGCACCGAATTTCTCGTCGCCCCAAGAGGGCATCGTCGAGCTCCTCAAGGGCAGCGCGGGTCACGTCACGCACTGGAATCAGATCTTGTCTCCGAACGGGCCCATCCAGGCCAATTTCGGCGCTTCCTTCGCGGTAGGGCGGGTCGGCGGCGACGGGATCGGCATTCCCCCGAACGTCGTGACCGAGCCCGCGCGACTGTTGGTCGGCGCCCCGGCCACGCCGTTCTTCACCTCGCCCGGCGCTGGACGCTTCTACGGCTACATCGTCAAGACCGGCACCATCCTGCAGAGGCAGAACGTGGGGGCGGAGATGATGTCCCCGTTCGCCAAGCTCTAGCAGGCCGTTGCACAGCGGCCTGCCGAAGTCGCAGGGCCTACTTCCGTCGAGGGTGAACGTCGACGGAGCTTGCTCCGACGGCCTTAGCCACCGCCGCCGATCGGGCGCGACAGCGGGCGCTTCATGACGCGGCGGATGTACCGGAGGCGCTCGAGCGGCGTGGGGTAGCGACGCGTGAACCAATCGTAGAGGGACTCGATTTCCTCGCGTTCACGCTCGCTCATCGGCGCGCCGCGGTACGCCTCCCACTCTTCGACGGAGAGCACGCGCTCGGGAGGAGGCGCAGTCGATGCGGTCGTCGTCATTCGAGGCGGCTCCTCTTGAGCGCCTCGAGCGCGCGGACGTCCTCCGCGTCTTTGGGGCGCGAGGCAAACCGCTTCGTCGCGATCAAGTCGTCCAGGCTGGGCAGGCTGACCGTGACGTCCTCCGCCAGAGGGATCTCCGCGCGGCGACCATGCACGCCGGTGAAGTCCAGCTTCTGTCCGTCCACCGTCGTCTGCTGCCGAGACACGAGCACGTCGACGCGCTCGTCGTTCTCGAGGACGTACCGCCCCGTCTGCCGCGCCTCTTCGGGAGTCCGGTTCGGAAAGAGCTCGAAGGGCGCCGCGGCAGCGTTCAGGAGGGGGCTGTCGTCCATCTCGATCCAGAGATCGTAGTCGACGGTCATGACCGGCAGCCCTAGGACGATCAGTGCGCGGCGGCCGATCAGCACGTAGCGCACCCTCGCGCGCGCGAGCGCCCGAAAGAATTCGAGCTCGTCGAACTCGCTGCCTTTCACCCAGAAAGCGTACCACCCGCGAGGCGCGGCAGAAAACTCCGTCCGTCGCTCAGGCGCCGTCGCTCAGGCGCCGCCGCTCAGACCCCGCCGCTCGCGCCTGCCTTCGCGCTGAGGCTCGCGCTCGCCTGGATGCTCACGTGGAGCGAGGCCTGCGCAGAGACGGTGGCGTTCGCCGCGGCAGCGATGCACGCGGCGGCGTGGCCGGTCAGCTGACCGAACGCGCTCGGCAGCTCGCTGCCGGTCTGGACGAGCACCTGCACGTCGCCGGCGATCCGGCGGCCATATGCAATCTCGGCGGTGATGAGCGCAGGCAGGTTCGCCTGAAGCGTGGCGATGAGCTTGCCCATCTCGCCGGTGTTCACCGTCGCGTGAACGTTGACTTTCGCCGGGGTGCACTGTGCCGTCAGCTCCGCGTGCGCCTTGCAGCTTCCTTCGCAGCGGGCGTCCGCGCTCGGTCCCTTGACGGCGACGTCGCACTTCGGCTCCTTGATGTCGACAGTGCAGGCGCCATGGCAGTCCGCGGAGCACGTGCCCTTGCAGGTGCCGTTGCATTGCCCGGCGCACTGACCGGAGGCGGCGGCGCCTCCGCCCGACGCCTGCCCTTGCCCGGCGCATTGGCCCTGGCACTCGCCGTTGCACGTGCCGGCGCACTTGCCGGAGCACGTTCCCTCGCACTTCCCGTAGAGGTGGCCAGGCTCGCAGTGTGCTTTGATGTAGCCGGGGTCGACGTTCACGTTGCATACGCCCTTGCACGATGCCTCGGCGTCCGCGTGAACCTCGCACCGCGGGGGCGTGACGTCGGCCTTCACCGACGCCGACACGCCCGTTCGGAGGATCGCGTCCATCCGGGCGGAGACCGCGCTGCATGCAGCTGCCACGCGGCCTTGGTTCTCACGCGGCGCCATCTGCTCGGCGGGCACGCCGAGATCTTTTCCCATGCGCTCACACGCTGCGCCGACCTCGGCCTCGGCCTTGGCGGCGACCGCCTGGAGATCGCCGCTCGCGGTGACGAACACCCGGATGGTCGCGTTCGCCTTGGCGTCCGCCTCGAAGGTCGCGTTCATCGCGCCGCCCTGGAGCTCCGGGCACGCCAGGTTGCCGAGGACGCTACCGGCGCCTCCGCCCCCGCCCGCGCCGCCGAGCTCACCACACGCTAGCAGCAACGCACCCACGAAACTGAAGACCCCGAGGCGCTTCGCAAACGTATGAATCATGAGCATCTTCCTTCTCTCTCGTCAGTAGATGCGGTCCGCAAAGCAGGGAGTGCGCCAACTCGACCTCTGCCCTACACGGGGCGATCGAATGGGCGCGCGGGACCCGCACTGAGGCGCAAATGTGCCTCAGCCCGAGGACGACGTAAGCAAAAACGCCACACAACGATCGGTCAGCTGAGCGCCTCGCGCGCGGCGTCGGCGACGTCGGGATACGGGCACTGCCCCAGCTGCGAAAGGACACGTTTCACGTCGCCGTTCTCGCGGTGGTGACGCAGCCCGTTGAGCACCGGCCACATGTCCTGCTCGCTCCGCGCCTGGGTCATCAGCTGCCCGTAGTATGCCGCGGCCTGCTGCGGCGGCATCAGCGCGCTCATTCCGCTGAGCGCGTCCTTACGGACGTCGGGCGACGGGTCTTGTTGCGCCATGTGTTGCGCGATCGGAAGGAGCTGCGGCAGCCTCTCCATGTTGATGAACTCGAAGGCCAGCGCTCGGCGCACCTCCTCGTCGGGATCGGCCGCGAGGCGCTGCGCGATCGCCCACACGCGTGGGAGCGCTGCCGGCGGCTGCGACGAGAGCTGCCGCGCGATGGACGCGCGCACGTTGGCGTCGGGATCTTGCGCGTGCTTCTCGTACACGGCGAGCGTGAGCTCGCCCATCCCGTGGTGGTGCGCGAGCGACAACGCGGAGATGCATTCGGCGCGCACGTCCGCGCTCGGGTCCTGATCGCTGATCGTCGCGACCCAGTGCATGAGCTGCTGATCGTCGCGGAAGCACGTCAGCGCGCCGACCGCCGCCTTGCGGACCTCGGGCGCCTGGTCCTGCGCGAGCTGCACCACGAGCTCGCGCTTGCCGTTGAACTTCTCCGCCGAGTTGAAGCGCAGGTTCGCCGCGACCTTCTCGCGCACGGCGGCGCTGGGGTTCTGCGCGAGCTGCTGAACGAGCTGGAGCGCCCCCTCTTCGGCGAACTTGGTCGCGGCGATGATCACCTGTTCGAACGTCTCGTCGTCGAGCCCCGGAGCGTTCGCCAGCGCGAAGAGCGCCTGCAGATGGTGCGGCTGCACGCGATTGTCGACGAGGTTCGCCCACGCTTCGATCGCCTTGCGGCGCACTTCGACCGTCCCCTCGAACATCAGCCGGCCGACGATCGGCTCGACCTCCATGAGCTCGCCCCCTTCGGAGTAGCACGCGAGGAAAAGATCGTAGAGGGCCCTCTTCAGCTCCTCCTCGTCGCGGCTCTGCAGGCCGGGAAAGCGCCCAAGCACCTCGGGCAGCGGGAGCCGGCGCGACTTGTCCTTCGATGCCTCGACGACCTTCACGTCGGCCGTCGCGCTCGGGTCCTTCACCCCGGGAATGTCGGCGGTGGCCACGATCTGGAACGAGACGTTGTGTGCGGTCGGCGGCAGATCGTCCGGGACGGTCACGCGGAAGGTGAACTGCTGCTGCGAGCCGGGCGGGATCTGTCCGTTGGCGGCGACGACCTGCTTGGCGACCTCGCGCGCGTCGATCTCGGGCAACGTCTGCCCAGGCTTGCTCTGTACGCGCACATAGAGGAGGCGCACCGAGAGCTCGGTCAAGCGCAGCGGTTTTTGTCCGCCCTGCAGGCTCACGCGGCCACCGACCACGCTGCCCGGCGACGCCGTAGCGTTGTCGAGCGCGAGATCCATCTTCGTTCCGCCACCGAACATCGAATCGAGAAGACCCATGGATGCCTCCAGCGGTTCCTCGTACGCCTTGCTCGGGACGAACCTTCCCGATAGCCTCCCTCCGACTGCCGGACGTCCCTCGGGACAGGCCGGCGACGCTTCCCGATCCTGCCGGATTCCAGGCCGGCGACATACGAACGCACGACGGAGGACAACATGACGAACATGGAAGGCGGCGCTCGCGCGTCGCAGCAACTGCTCATCGTCTTCGGCGACATCACCCGCTACACGTCGAACGCGCGTGGCGAGCCGGACGTCGAGCTCGCCGAGATGATGCACGGGTACTACGAACGCGTCGGCGCGCTGGCCCGCGCGTCGAACGGGCGAATCGTGAAGTTCATGGGTGACGCGTTCCTCGCCGTGTGGTCGGCGGACGACGCCGGGCGCGGGGTCGCTGCGCTGCCCGCGATCAAGCGAGGAGTCGACGCGTTCTTCACGGAGCGCCGATGGGACTCACGCCTGGTCGTCAAGGCGCACTTCGGCGCGGTCGTCGCGGGCCCCTTCGGCGACGACGGCCGCTTCGACGTGATCGGCAACGACGTGAACATCGCCGCGACGCTGCCCGCACGCACCATCGCGCTCTCGCCCGAGGCGTTCCGCCTGCTGCCGCCGGACGATCGCAAAGCGTGGAAGAAGCACACGCCGCAGGTCGTCTACATCCAGGCCGACGATCCGCGCCCCGAGCGCCGGTCCTGAGGACACCCGGAAACCTGGGGGGCGCGCGCGACGTTCACCCTTCGTGGCAGACCGCCTCGAGTCTGTAGCCGTCCAGGTCACGGACGAACGCCGCGTAGTAGCCAGATCCGTACTGGGGGCGCAGACCGGGAGCGCCCTCGTCGGTCGCGCCCACGTCGATCGCGGCCGCATGAAAAGCATCGACGGCGCTCCGGCTCGGGGCCGTGAGCGCGAGATGCGAGCCGACCCCGGGCGCCTTCGCGTGCTCACCCGCGGCGAGGATCGCGAACGCTTCGTCCTTCGCCCCCGCGGTCCCGTAGCCGACACCGCGCTCGTTGGAGAAGAGGCGGACGTACCCGAGCGGCGCGAGGACGGCGTCGTAGAAGGCGGCCGCGCGGGCGAGATCGGAGACGCCCAGGGAGACATGGTCGAGCATCCTCGCGCCTAGATCGCCCGTCCCAGCGCCTCGTCCACGCTCCTGGGGCTGAAGCCGACCATGACCTTTCCCTTCACGTCGAGCACCGGGATGGATCCGGCGCGCAGGCCGTTCTTCGCGAGCTTCTGCTGCATCTCGCGGGCCGCGCCCTGATCCGTCTCGACGTTCTTCTCGATGAAGGCGATGCCCTTGCGACGAAGGTATGCCGCCGCGTCGTGGCAGGCGGAGCACCAGTCGGCGCCGTAGATGATCACGAGCGGGCGTCCGTCGCTCGGCGGATCGGACTGCGTGAGGGGGCTGCCCGGCTGCTGCCGCGGAAGCGTCGGCGGCGCGTCGCTGGCGGGCGGCGCGGCGCTCGCCAGCGTGGGGCCGTTCTTCTCGCGACGCGTGACGGCGAGCTGATCGAACTCGAGCCGCGTCATCGCCTTCACGGGGTAGAGGCCCCCCGCGCCGGCGACGCGCAGATCCGCGACGAACACCTTGTCCGCGTGGGTCCCGTCCTCGCGGGTGGGATCGACGACGCGCACCGCGTCCCGCCCTTCGAGCGGGACGTCGACCGGGCGCACCTCCACGTGGAAGTCCCCCTTCGCGTCGATCCAGGTGAGGAGCAAACCCTCCGTGGCGTCGCGCACCTCGACCGTGGTCGCCGGATCGGCCGACGCCCCTCCCCCGTTCTTCTTCGAGCAGCCCGCGAGCGAGAGCATCGAGGCGAGCATCAGCGCGAGCAAGAGCGCGCGCGCGCTCACAAAAAGCAGGCGGCTCATCCTCTGGTCTCCGAGAGCTTGGTCCACTCCGCCATCATCGCATCCACCCGCTTGGAGAGAGCTTGCTCCTCGGCGGCCATTTTCGCCACCTTTGCCCAGTCCCCCCCCGGGTCCTCTTTCAGCGTGTCGCGCAGCTCACCGAGCTGCTTTTCCCCGGCGGCGATGAGCCCCTCGAGCTCCTCCACGCGCCGTTTCCGCTTTTCTCGGTCGCGGGTGGCCTGGCGCTGGGCCTCGTACGACTGCTTCTTCGCGCGCTCATCATCTCTGGTGACGGACGAGGTCGCCTCTTTCTTCCTGGGCGCGGGCCTGGGCTCCTCTTTTTTGACCGGAGCGAGGTGGGCGGCCACGTAGTCCTTGAAGCCCCCCGGGTAGATGTCCACGACCCCGTCCCGCACGCTGACGATGCGCGTGGTCACGTTCTCGAGGAAGCGGCGATCGTGGGACACCAGGATGACCGTCCCGTCGAAGCCGACGAGGGCCTCCTCCAGGATCTCGGCCGCGGGGATGTCGAGGTGGTTGGTCGGCTCGTCGAGGAAGAGGAGGTTGCGCGGCTCGAGCAGGAGCTTGGCCAGCGCGAGGCGCGAGCGCTCGCCGCCGGAGAAGCCGGAGACGACGCGCAGCGGATCGTCGCCCCAGAAGCGGAAGCGGGCGAGGTACTGGCGCGCGGCCTCGACGGTGAAGTCGCCGCGCACGGTTCGCACGTTGTCGACGGCCGTAAGCGTCGGATCGACCTCGCCCAGGTGCTGGTCGAAGTAGCCCTCTTGAAGGTTCGTCCCGCGCTTCACCGTGCCCTCGTCCGCCGGGAGACCGCGCCCGGCGAGGAGCTTCAGGAGCGTCGTCTTGCCCGAGCCGTTGGGCCCGACGACGCCGATGCGCTCGCCGCGGCGCACGAGGATCTCCACGCCGGCGAAGAGAGCCCGGCCGCCGCGCGCCGCGTGCAGCCCCTTGCAGTCGAGCATGATGTCGCCGGAGCGCGCGGCCGGGGCGAAGCGAAAGCGGATCTTCTCGGCGACCTGCCAGACGTCCTCCGGCTTGTCGACGCGATCGAGCTTGTCGAGCATCTTGCGCCGGCTCTGCGCCTGCTTCGTCTTCTGGCCGGCGATGTTCTTCCGGATGAAGTCCTCGGTCTTGTCGATGAACGACTGCTGCCGCTCCATCAGCGCCCGCTCGCGCGCGAGGTCCTCCTGGCGGAGCACCGCGTAGTCCGAGTATTTTTGGTTGTAGACGCGGAGCCCGCGCGTCCCGAGCTCCATCGTGGTCGGGCACAGGTTGTCCAAGAACTGGCGGTCGTGCGACACGACGAGAACCGCGCCGCGGTAGCGCACGAGCCACGACTCGAGCCAACCGATCGTGTCGAGATCGAGGTGGTTCGTCGGCTCGTCGAGGAGGAGCAGCTGCGGCTCTTGCGAGAGCACGACGCCGAGCTGGAGGCGGCCGCGCTCGCCGCCGGAGAGGGACGCGACGGGCCGCGCGAGGTCGGCGTCGGTGAAACCGAGCTTGTGCGCGAGGATCGCGACCTCCCGCTCGAGCTCGTCGCCGCGCGCGAGGTGGTACTGGTCGGTCACCGTCGCGAGGTGCTCGAGCGCCCGCGCCTCGCCGCTCCCCGCATTCTCCTGCGCCAGCGTCAGCTCCTCGCGCAGACGAACGACGTCGGCGAAGCCGGAGAGGAACGCGCCGAGCACGTCCCCCTTCGCGGCGAGCTCGTGCGACTGGCGGTAGTAGCCGAACGTCGTCTCCTTCTTGATGACGCTCATCCCCCCGTCGGGCTCGATCTCCTTGGCGATGAGGCGGAGGAGCGTGGACTTTCCCGCGCCGTTGGGCGCGACGAGAGCCGCGCGCTCACCTAGCGCGAGCGTGAAGGTGACGTTCTCGAAGAGGGTGTCGCCGGCGTAGCCGAAGCGAAGATCGGCCACCTGGAGAACGGTCATGGCGGGGGCGGGTCTTAGCACAGACGCCGCCGTCGGAGTCGGAGTCGGAGTCGGAGTCGGAGTCGGAGTCGGAGTCGGAGTCGGAGTCGGGGTCGGCGTTCAGGGCTGACAGGATCCGTTCACGCAGTACTGGAACTTCGGGCACGCCTTGCCGCAGCCGCCGCAGTTGGCGGGATCGGTCAGGACATCCACGCACGCGCTCCCGCAAAGGTTCGTCTCGGGGCCGCACACGCACGCGCCTGCGCGGCAGACGCCACCTGGCATGCACGGCTTGCCGCAGCCCCCGCAGTTCGTCGGATCGGTGGCGGTGTCCGTGCAGAGGCCGCCGCACACGGTCTGCCCGGTGTCGCACGCGCACGTTCCGCCGGCGCAGACCTGGTTGCCGGGGCAGGCCTTGCCGCAGGCGCCGCAGTTGCCCGGATCGTTGAGCGGGTCGACGCAGTTGCCCCCGCACGGGACGAAGCCGGCGCCGCAGATGCACGCGCCGCGGCGGCAGCTCTGGCCCGGACCGCACGCGACGCCGCACGCGCCGCAGTTCTGCGGATCGCCGTTCAGGTTCACGCACGCGCCGTTGCACGTCGTCTCGCGGCGGCCGCAAGTCGCGGCGCACTGGCCGCGCGCGCATACCTGGGCCGCGGCGCAGGCGTTGCCACACGCGCCGCAGTTGTCGTGATCGTTGGCCAGCTCGTGGCAGCTCCCGTTGCAGAAGGTCTCACCGGTCGGGCACTTGCACGCGCCGGAGATGCACTGCTGACCCGCGCCGCACGCGCGCCCGCACGCGCCGCAGTTCGCTGGATCGCTCCCCAGGTTCGCGCAGCCGTTCTTGCACGCGGCGAGGGCGCCCGTGCACGCGCAGGCGCCGGAGACGCACGGCTCACCGGCGCCACACGCGTTGCCGCACGCGCCGCAGTTCAGCGGATCGCTGTCGACGTGGACGCACGTGTCCCCGCACCGGGTCGCGCCTGCGGCGCAGGCGCACTTGCCGGTGATGCAGAGCTGCGTAGGGGTGCACCCGGCGCCGCACGCGCCGCAGTTGAGCGGGTCAGCGGTCGTGTCGACGCACGCGTTGCCGCACGCCGTGAACGGCGGCGTCGTGCAGCTCGCGGCGCAGGCCCCGGACTGACAGAACGGCGTCGCGCCGCTGCACGTGACGCCGCACGCGCCGCAGTTGTTCGGATCGGTCGCGGTGGCGATCTCGCAGCCGTTCGTCTGCTTGTTGCCGTCGCAGTCGGCGAAGCCCGCGACGCACGTCCCGTTGCAGACGCCGCCGGCGCACGTGCGCGTCCCCATGTTGTTCGCCGAGCAGACGATCCCGCAGCCGCCGCAGTTGTTCGGATCGTTGGCGGTGGCGACGTTGCAGCCGTTCAGCTGCTTCGTGTTGTCGCAGTTGGTCGTACCGGCGGCGCAGGTCCCGTTGCAGGCGCCGCTCGCGCACGTGCGCACGGGGATGTTGTTGCCGGAGCACACCGTTCCGCACGCGCCGCAGTTGTTCGGATCGCTGCCGATGCCGGCGCAGGCGCCGTTGCACGCCTGCTCACTCGGGGGGCACGCGCACTTGCCGGCAGCGCAGGCCTGGCCTTTCGGGCACGCCGCAGCGCAAGCGCCGCAGTTCGCCGCATCCGATTGGGTGCCGACGCACGACGCGCCGCACTTGGTGAGACCGGGCGCGCACGCCGCCTGGCAGGTGCCGTTCGAGCACACGAGACCGGGGTCGCAGGCGTGACCGCAGGAGCCGCAGTTGGCCCCGTCGGACTCGGCGTCGACGCACGCGCCGTTGCAGCTGGTCTGGTTGTTCGGACACGTGGACGCGGCAGGCACGCCGCAGACCCCGGAGAGGCACGAATAACCGGTCTGGCACTCCGCGTCCGATTTGCACGTCGCGAGCCCTTGCTGCCCACCGCAACTCGAGACGAGCAACGCGGCGACGACCACCGCGAAGACGGCGACACGGGAGAGGAAGTGCGAGGTAGGGCGCATGGGGGCACGTCGATAGTGGACGCAGGCGCGCCAAACGGATCACGCAAACGCCCCGCGCCCTACTGAAAGCGCACCGGGAGCACCATCGTCTGCGCAGTCCACCCGACACCGCCCTCGGCCTTGGCGTACTGCTGCTCGGTGCCCCACCAGTACTGCGCGTCAGGAACGAGTCCGCTGTCGGGCGCCTTGTTCGTGTTGAAGCCGCCGTCGAAGTCGGCGCTGCCCGTCGTCTTGAGCGGCCCCGCGTACCACGGATCGCCGATCGAGGCGCCCGGCCCGTAGAGCGTCAGGCGCGCGCCCGCCGTGCCCGGCGAGACGGTGAACGTGAAGGTGGCGGGCAGCGGAAGCGTCCCTGCGTCCCCTTGCGGGTCCATCGCCCCGTAGCCGGCGTAGCCGACCTCGGCCGCGCTCACCGTCGTGTCCTGCGACAGGAGAAGCGCCGACGAGATCGAACGACGGAGCGCGGCGAGCGAGGCGGGGCTCGTGCGTTGCGCGTCGGTCTGCGCGAGGTAGGTCGGGTGGAGGACCTGCACGCGGTAGCTCCCCGTCGCCGCCACGATGTCGAAGGCGCCGTCGGCGCCGGTGGTGACGCGGTTGACGAAGAAGTGGTGACTCTTGGGCTCCTCGCGATCGAGCTGGACGAGGAAGCCCGCCACCGGTGCGCCGCCGGTGGTGACGAGTCCCTTGAAGTGGTAGGTCGACGCCGCGGCGGGCTGCGGGGCCGTGAGCTGCGAGCACGGGTTCGGCGCGTTCTTGTCGAACGTCGGCGACTCGGCGGGGCACGGGACGAACGCCGGGTTGCCGGGGTCGACGGTGAACCGCGCGTAGGTGTCGGGCTTAGCCGCGGCCTCGTCGCCGGTGACCTTGAAGACGTACGGAAACTGTCCAGGGGGGACCGCGGCGGTACCAGTGAACGTACCGCTTCCGTTGTCGGCCAGCGTCGTGAACGGCTGCTTCCAGTCGGTCGCCGTGCCGAACGCGCCGTAGACCTCGACCTTGGTCGCGCCCTTCCACGCCGGGGCGTATGCGAAGGTCACGCTCCCGGGCGCCGCGGTGTCGAGCGGCGCATCTTGCGCAGGCGATCCGTCGGCCGGCGGCGTCGACGTGTCGGACTGGCCGCCGCCGTCGGGCGTCGGCGTCGGGGCGACGTCGGAGGACGAGCCGGAGCAGGCCGCCACGACGGCGGCGGTAAGGGCGGTGGTACCGAAGAGGACGATGGATAGGGTGCGGGTTCGCATGCACGATCACGGTGCAAGATGCGTGCGGCGCGCGACGCGTGATCGATTGATGCACTTTGCACGCGCCCGCGCGCGCCATGTGATCGCGTCGATCACACGAGCGACGCCGCCCGGCGTCACTTGATCGCGAGGGCGAGCGTGGCCGCCGCGTCTTCGAACGAAACGCGGTCCTTCGGGTCCTGGCGGAGGAACTGCTCGATCTTGGGCATCTTCGCGATCGCTTCGTCGAGCTCCTTGTCCGTACCCTTCGCGTAGGCGCCGAGGGTCACCAAATCGCGCTTCGCCTCGTAGTGCGCGACGAGCGAGCGGAGCTTGCGCGCGGCGGCCTGGTGCTCGGGAGGGGTGATGGCATCCATCACGCGCGACAGGGACACTGTGACGTCGACGGCGGGGTACCGGCCGCGCGCGGCGATGGTGCGGTCGAGGACGACGTGACCGTCGAGGACGCCGCGGACCTCGTCGGCGATCGGCTCGTCCATGTCGCCGCCCTCGACGAGCACGGTGTAGATCGCGGTGATCGAGCCGCGTTCGCCCTGGCCGCTGCGCTCGAGGAGGCGCGGGAGCATCGCGAAGACGCTGGGCGGGTAGCCGCGGCGCGCGGGCGGCTCCCCTGCGGCGAGACCCACCTCGCGCTGCGCGCGCGCGAAGCGCGTGACCGAGTCGACGAGGAGCATCACCTTCGCCCCTTCGTCACGAAAATGCTCGGCGTACGCCGTCGCGACCTGCGCGGCACGAAGGCGCTCGAGGGCGGCGACGTCGCTCGTGGCGACGACGACGACGCTGCGCGCGCGCCCGGCCGCGCCGAGCGCGTGCTCGAGGAACTCGCCGACCTCACGGCCTCGCTCGCCGACCAGCGCGACGACGACGACGTCCGCCGCGGCGCCGCGCGCGATGGCGCCGAGCAGCGTGCTCTTGCCGACGCCGGAGCCTGCGAAGAGGCCTACGCGCTGCCCCTCGCCGAGCGTGAGGAGCCCATCGAGGACGCGGACCCCGGTGGCCATGGGAACGCTGACCGGGCGTCGCGATAGCGCGCTCGGCGGATCGCGATCCACCGGGACGAGCACGCCGCGCGGCGCGGCGCCTCCGTCGAGCGGGCGCCCGAGGCCGTCGACGACGCGGCCGAGCAGATCTCTCCCGGCGAGCACGGTGAACGGTCCGCCAGTGGACTCGACCTCGTCGTCGGGGCCGACGCCGGAGAGCGTGCCGAGGGGCATCGCGACGGCCTCGCCGCCGGTGAAGCCCACCACCTCGCACGCGAGCGGTCCCACCCCCGGCGCGCGGCGCTTCACGTGGACGACGTCCCCGATGCGAACGCCGGGCATGGAAAAGCGCAGCGCGAGACCCGTCACCCCCAGGACCCGCCCGGACGGGCGGATCGTGCTGGTGGCGGCGAGCTTGGCCTTCAGCGAACCGATGTCCATCGAGTGCAACAATAGCGCGTTCGCCGCTTTCCCATGCGGCGGTCGGCGAGCGATACTGGCGACGCGTGATCTCGAGCACGAACCTGGCACCCGAGCGGTCGACCTTCTTCGGTCGCGCGCGCGAAGCGGACGACCTCGCGGGCGCGCTCACCGAAGGGGCGCGGCTGCTGACGCTCACCGGGCCCCCGGGCGCCGGTAAATCGCGCCTCGCCCGCCACGTGGCGCTCGCCTCGAAGGGTGCGTTCGAGGGCGGGGTCTGGGCGTGCGATCTCGCACGCGCCGACGGCTCCGAGGAGCTCGACGCGCGCGTCCGAGAGGCGCTCGGGATCCCTGCCGACGGACAGCCGCTCCTACAGGCGCTCGCCGCGCGCGGGCGCGCGCTCCTCGTCCTCGACGACGCCGATCGCGTCGTCGCGGCGGTCGCTGGCTCGGTGCGCCGGTGGCTCGACGGGGCGCCGGAGCTCGCGCTCGTCGTCACCTCGCGCGAGCGCTTGCGCATCGACGGCGAGCGCTGCGTGGAGCTCGGGCCCCTTTCGTCTGCAGACGGCCTCGCGCTCCTGCGCGCGCGCGCGGAGGCAGCGCGCGGGGGCACTCCTCTCGGCGCGGACGACGACGCGCTCCTCCGCGAGATCGTGGAGCGCCTGGAGGGCTCTCCTCTCGCTCTCGAGCTCGCGGCCGCGCGGCTCGCGGTCGTGTCGCCGCGCACGCTCCTCGAGATGTGGCAAGAGCGCTTCGCGCTCCTGCGGACCGGTCGGCGCGACGCGATGCCTCGTCAATCGACCCTGTCGAGCGCCATCGACTGGTCGTGGGAGCTCCTCTCGGACGACGAGAAGGGCGCGCTCGCGCAAGCCTCGGTCTTCGAGGGGGGCTTCACGCTGCGCGAGGCCACCCGCGTGCTCGCGCTGTCGCCCCACGTCCTCGCCGTGGACGTGCTCGCTTCTCTCGCCGACAAGTCGCTCCTCTCGACGGCGCGCGAGGACGGCGGACAAGAGCGGCGCTTCGCGCTCGGCGAAACGCTGCGTGACTACGCGGCGCGCAAGCTCGCGGCGAGCGGTGCACAAGCCGGTGCGTTCGCGCGGCACGCGGCGGCGTACGCAGCGCTCGCGGCAGGAGACGCGACGGCGCCGGCGCTGGCGGCCGAGCGCGAAAACTTGCTCGCCGCGCACGAGCGGCTCGTCGCCTCGGAGGCCGCTGCGGCGTCGCAGATCGTCCTGGCGCTCGCCCCGCTCCTCTTGCAGCGTGGCCCCTTGCCGCTCCTGGTGACGCGGGTGGACACGACGCTAGGCGTCGCGCCGGCTGCCCATCGCGGCGCGCTCCTGCTCGCGCGGGGGCGCGCACGCCGGCTCCTCGGCGACGTCGAGGGAGCGGCCCAGGACGCGGAGGCGGCGCTGGCGCTTGCCGAGCCGGAAGGAGGGGCGCCACTGGCGTCCGCTCTCGTGGCGCTCGGCGTGGCGCGGCACGGATTGGGCGATGTGGCCGCTGCGATCGCCGCCTTCGAGCGCGGGCTCGGCGTGGCGCGCGCCGCGGGGGATACGGTCGCTGCCGGCGAAGCCGAGAAGCGCCTGTCGGTGCTCCGCGCCGGTCGCGACGACGTGCTCGCGGCGCGCCGCTCGCTCGACGCGTCGGTCGAGCTCACCGACAATCTCGGGCTCCTCTTCATCCAGAGCGGCCCCATCGAGGCGGCGCGCGCGGCATGCGAGCGCGCGATCGCTCAGCAGCGCGCAGCGAAGAACCGGCGTTCCGAGGGCGTCATCACCGTGCGCCTCGCGTCGCTCCTGCTCCACGCCGGCGACGCGGCGGCGGCCCTCGCCCGCGCGGCGGACGCGCGCGAGATCCATCGTGAGGTCGCCGATCGCGTCTTCGAGGCGACGAGCGTGTGGGTCATCGGCCTCGCCCAGCAGGAGCTCGGCCGCCTCGACGAGGCACGTGAGACGATCACGAGCGCGCGAGAGATCGCCACGGCGGTGCGCGCGCGGCTCGTCGAGGGATACGCCGAGCGCGCGCTCGCCGAGATCGCATGGGAGGCGGGAGACGAGCTGGCCGCGCGCGCCCACGCGGCCATTGCCACCGACCTGCTCTCGAGAGCGGGCGACGCCGCCAACGCGGGACTGGCGCGCGCTCAGGCGGCCGCGGCCGACGCCCACCGCGGACGCCTGGAAGACGCGGAGGCCGCGTTCGCAGAGGCCCGCGCGGGAGCGGCGGGCAGCGCGCGCCACATCGCGGCGATCGCGGTGTGGGAGGGCTTCCTCGATCTCCGGCGCGCCGCCGAGGCTCTGGCCCCGAGCGCGGCGAAGGTCGCGCGCGATCTCGCGGCCGCTCGCCTCGAGGTGCCCGCCGACTCGCGCGACGCACGCCTCGCCGCACGCCTGCTGCGAAGGGCGCTCGGCGAGAGTCCTCCCGCAGTCGCGACGGACGACGCACCGACTCTCACCGCGGGCCACCTCGGCAACTGGTTTCGCGTGGGCACCGGCGAGACCGTGGATCTGGTTCGCCGGCGCGCCATGCGCCAGCTCTTCTGGGCACTCGTCGAGAAGCACGTCGCATCGCCTGGTGAGCCGATGACCCTGGACGCGATGCTCGCGGCGGCGTGGCCGGGCGAGCGCATCCTGCACCGCGCGGGCACCGCGCGCATCTACACGGCGATCCGCTCGCTCCGTGACCTCGGGCTTCGCGACTTTCTCGTCACCGCCGGCGAGGGCTACATGCTCGCGCCGAAGGTGCGCGTGGAGATCGATCGCGACGAGCGGCGCTCCCCCTGAAGGGTAACCGCTGACGGCTACTTGCCGCCCGCGGCCTGACGCGTCGTCGCCTCGCTCGAGTCGCGCCGGATCTCGCGGTCGAGCTCCTCGAGCAGGGTTCGGGCGCGCTCGGTCAAGACGGTGGGCACCTCGACCTGCACGACGACGGCGAGCGATCCACGACCGCGGCCATCGAGGCGAGGCACGCCTTGCCCCTTCACCGTCACGACCGAGCCCGGCTGGGTCCCCGGCGGCAGCGAGACCTTGACCATTTTATCGTCGTCCTCGAGCGACGCCACCTCGATCTCGGCGCCGAGCGCGGCGTCGGAGAACGTGACGCTCACGCGCGTGACCAGGTCGACGCCGTCGCGCTCGAAGCGCGGGTTCTCCTCGACGTCGAGCTCCACGTAGAGATCCCCCGCCTCCATCCCCTGCTGAGGGGCCGGCATGCCCTGCCCCTGGACACGCAAGCGCTGGCCCGCATCGATGCCGGCCGGGAACGTCACCGAGACCTTTCGGGACTTCTGGACGACGCCGTGGCCCTGGCACCCCTTGCAGGCGACCTTGATGACCTGGCCCTGCCCCTGACAGCGCGGGCAAGGCGTGGTGAACATGACGAAGCCGCGCGCGTTCGACACGTGACCGGCGCCGCGGCACTGCGGGCATGTCTCCGGCCGCGTGCCGGCGCTGGCACCGGTGCCCCCACAATCTCCGCAGCGCGCGGGGGCATGGACGGCGACCTCTTTTTTGCAGCCGAACGAGGCCTCTCGAAGGGTCAGCCGCTGCTGGATGCGCAGGTCGGCACCGCGTCGCTGGCGCTGATTGCCACCGCCGAAGCCGAAGCCGCCGCCGCCGCCGCCGCCTCCCGAAAACATCTCGGTGAAGAGGTCCTGCATGTGGGCAAACACGTCGCCGACGCCGCCATCGAAACCGGGGCCGCCCCCTTCGAGACCGGCGTGGCCGAAGCGGTCGTAGATCTGACGCTTCTGCTCGTCCTGGAGCACCTGGTAGGCCTCGTTCACCGTCTTGAACTGGACCTCGGCCTGCGGGTTCCCCTGGTTGCGATCAGGGTGGTGCTTCAGCGCTTCGCGTTTGTAGGCGCGGCGGATGTCGTCATTCGACGCCTCTCGAGCAACACCCAGGACCTCGTAATAATCAGGCTTTTGCGACATCGGTCTCTCGGTCGAGCGCGACGAAGTACTTGCCGGAGCAAAGTAAGTCCTCGTCAGGGCATGTCAATCAAGGTCGAGCTAAGTCAGTCCGTCAGGGGCTCGGGGCGGCGGGTTCCTCGGGCGTCCCCGGCGGCGAGCTCGCGGGAAAGCTGCTCGATGAGTGTCGCCTGGCGGGCGAGCTCGGTCTGGGCGCGCGTGAGCGCTTCACCCGACTCGGCGCGGACCCGGGCCTCGTGCTCCTGCGCAAGCGCTTGGCGCAGCGCGTCGAGCTCGGCGCGGAGACGCCCACCCTCCGCGTCGGCCGACGGCGTGGTCGCGGGCGCCTGCACCGAGACGGGGGCAGAGGCGGGGAGCGAGACGGGGACAGGGAGCGAGACGGAGCGGGCCTCCGCCATCGCGAGCTTCTGCTCGAGCTCGGTGACCTTCCACTCCTGCGATTGCATCTCGCCCCGCAGGCGGGCGAGGTGAAGGGCGAGCGCGTCGAGCTTGTCGCGAAGCGCGTGGTTCTCACGCCCGAGCTCGGTCGCGTCGACCGCGGCGCCGACGTGGCCTCCCGAGGCGCGCGCCTCCTCGAGCGTCCCGACGAGCTCCCTCACCAGGCGCTCACGACGGATGATCTCGTGCTCGAGCGCCTTGATGGTCTGGCCGCGCTGGCGGAGCTGAGCTTCGAGCTGGCCGAGCTCGGAAGAGTGGAGCTCGCCGGCGTGGACGAGATCGGACTCGAGCTGGACGATCACGTCGGCGGCCCGCTCGGCCTGATCGGCGCGCTCGGCCAGACGCGCGATCGCATGTGCGTCGACCGCCGGAACCTCCGCGGCGTCGCGAACGACCTCGAGCTCGTTCAGGAGCATCCCGATGCGCTCCTCGAGCTCGGGGATGCTCGCCCGCGCCGCGGTCAGCTCGATCTCCGAGATCGCGCGCATGCGCTTGTAGTCCGCCGTCTGCTCCTCGAGCTCGACGCCGCGCGCGCGCAGGCGATTGACCTCGACCTCGAGAGCTACGACCTCTTGGCCGAGGCGCTCGGCTCGGACGAAATGCTCGCCGGCGCGAGCCTCCACGGCGGCGACGTGCTCTTGTAGCTCGGCGACGCGGCGGAGACGGCCGACGTCGGCGTCGGCGAACGCGCGCTGGCTCGCCACGCGCGCCTCTTCGAGCTGCGAGGCGAGCGCCTCCGCCCTCAGCCGCGCCTCCGCAAGGGCGGCGCGCAGCGGGCCGTCGTCGCGCGCCGGCGGCGGCGGGCCGGCAGGCAGCTCGACGAGGGCGTACGGCGCGAGCGACACATCCCGCTGGCTGGCGAGGGCGAGGAACACGTGCGGCGTCTTGTCGTCGGGGCCGAGACGCGTGTCGACCGCGACCTCGGGCTCCTCGATCCCGCCGAGCTCGGCCAGGGTGACGCCGACGAACGGTACCTGGCCGATCATCCGAACGTGCTCGAACTGCATCGAGACCATGTCGAACAGATCGGTGTAGTCGATGGTGTCGGGCCCCGGGCCGACGAGATCCGGGTTGCGGGCGGCGACGAGGACCGCGCCCTCTTGGCCGACGAGGCGGCGGAGCCGCGCAAGCAGCCCCGGAGGATCCCCCGCCGTCGCGAGGTCGGGGACGATGGCCAGGTCGAACGCGCCGTCGCGCACCTCGAAGTCGGCGGGCAGCTCGCGGACGGTGACTCCGCGGGCGATGCCGGCGTTGTGCCGCGCGCGTTCGCGGGACGGATCGTACACGTGAACCGCGCGCGCCCCGGCCTCGATGAGCACCGCCGCCATCTCCAGAGAGGAGTCCCCGACGACCACCACGCGGCGCCCGGCGGCGAGCGGCTCCGCGTAGACGCTGATCGCGTGGGCCGGGTGCAGACGGGGCGGAGGCAGGGAGGAAGACATGCGCTCCCCTCTCTAGTCGCAAATCGCCCGGATTTCACCCCTCGAAGGACCGAGGCGGGGCGGTTAGCTCCGCAGGGCGTTACGCCGCCACCGGAACCTTGTCGGTCGGGTCCAGGAACCGCCGTTCCGCGCCCTGCCAGCCGCCGAGGACGACGCGTCGGTCGGTGACCTCGCGCACGAGCCTCCGAACGAGCTCCACTGCAGCGGATCTGCCCGGGAGCGCGGGCGTGAGGCGCACGACCTTCTCGTCCGACCGGCGGCCGGTGACCGGACGCGCGAAGGGGGCGATTTGTGGGAGACGCGCGGCGGCGTCGCTGCCGTCGTGCACCCGGAGGAGAACCTCGGACCGGGGGGAGAAGCCGGTGGTGGTGCGGGTCCAGGCGATTCCGAGCTCGATGCCGAGCAGGCCGGGTAGCGAGGCCTTGGGGAGCACCAGCAATCGGAGCTCGTCGGGGACCTCGGCGCCGAGCGGCACACGCGCCCAGGGGGCGACGGCGAGCTCGGGGCTCCGGAGCAGCGCGGCGTGGACCTTTGCGAGGAATGTCACCGGGGCACGGGCCAGATCCGGCGGGAGCTGCACGCGACGCCCCGTCACGCAGAGAGGAACGAGGACCAGGGCGTCGATCGCGACCAGGTAAGGGGCCTCGGGCCCCAGCGCCCGCGAGAGCACCACCGCCCCGGCGACGAGGAGCAGGCTGAGGGCCGCCGCGACCTTGCCGCGCCGCGTTCCGACGTCGAGCAGAGCCCCCACCTCTTCGGGCGCGCGCAGCGCCTCTTTCGGCGCGAGGGCGACCCAGCGGCCTGGGCCGCGCGGCGCGCGCCGCACCGACGGCGTCCGCGAGACGGCCGACGCCATCGCCAGCGCGAGGAGAGACGCGCCGGACGTCGTCCACCCAAGGTATTCGAGGGCCACACCCGCGGCAGCCGCGAGGCCCGCAGCGATACCGAGCGGACCGGGCGAGAGCGGAAGCAGAGGCCGCGGCGTCGCGCCGGCGCGGGCGCATGCCTCGGCGAACGCGCGCGTCTTCGCGCGAACGAGGCCCCCGAAAACGAGCGCGACCGCGAGCAGCCCCACGAGGAGTGAGGCCTCCCGTAGGCGGTTCGGCTCGGGTGGTGGCGGCGGCGGCGGCGGGCGGAGCTCGCGGGTCTGCACGCCGGGGAACGCCTTTGGATCGAGACGGGCGGCCCAGAGCGGCGAGTCGCCCCGGGCGACGTGCGGTCGCACCAGCTCGAGCTCGTCGGCCTCGGCCGTGCGCGCCAGCGTCGCGACCACGCCGTCCTCTCCACCTTCGCGGGCGTCCCCGAGCGCGTCGAGCTCGGCCTGGGGCCGCGGTCCCGTCTTCACGGCGCGCGGCTCGGTCGGCGCCGCAGGCACGTGCACCACGACGCGCGCCGCGTCGTACCCTTCCACGGCAACCGGGGAGCGCCACGAGAGGCGCCACATCGCGCCGTCCTTCACGAGCTCCTTGGCGGCAACGAGGTCCACGTCGTAGTGGAGGCGAAACGTGTAGCTTCCACGCTTCAGGCCTTTCGGCTCGTCGACGGTGATCCGCAGCGCGCCCTCGCCTTTCAGCTCTACGTGCGCGGGCAGCTCACGGCCGTCATCGCCGGTGATGACGGCGTCGGGCGCGAGCACGGCGTTCTGCTCGAGACCTGCGAGGTCGATCTGACGGAGCGGCCCCATCACGACGCGGTACCGCAGGGCGTGCTCGACGCGGGCAACACCGTTTCCGTCGATCGCGAGGCGAACGTCGTCGCCGGTCGGGTGCCACTCGGTCCACTTGGCCGCCCCACCCGCGGCGGACGCTTCGCGCGCAGAGAAAAGGATGAGCAACGCGCCGAGCGCGGCACGGAGAGGCCTGGCCATGTCTTACATGTACCCACCCCGGCACGCACGGCAAGAAAACGGCCGACTTCGGCTACTTGGCGCGCCTGGCCTCTTGCACCAGCGCGTCGTCGACGACCTTCACGCGGTCGCACGAGCCGGGGTCGCGCAGGGTCTGGAGGGCGCGAAGGCGGAAGAACGCCTTGAGCTGGCTGGCGAGCTGCACGAAGTCTCCCTTGTCGCGCACGACGCCGTCGAACCCGAGCTCCGCGTAGCGCGAAGCCATCGCAGCGTCTGACGTGTAGACGTAGAACTTGCAGGCGCGCGGTCCGGTGGTCGATACTGAGCGCAGCGACTCGAGGACCGACCGGCCGTCGATGCCAGGCATATGGTAGTCGATGAGCACGAGGTCGACCGTCGGAAGGTAACGTGCGTTGCCGACGACGTGCGTAGTCGCCACCACGTCGTAGCCCTCCGCGAGGAGCGTGCGCTTGATGCGCGCGAGCATGACCTCGCTGTCGTCGATGACCAGGATCTTCCAGGGCTTCCGCGCGACCATCATCGGCATCTCCTCTTACGCCCCCATCGCCTGTCGCGGCACGGCCCGCGCGCCTCGCTCCGCACGCCAAGGCGCGATGCAGACGCGCACGAAGCGGTCGCGCTCGTACTCGAGTCGCGCGTCGTAACCGACCCGCCGCGACGCGCGCCGCACGGCTGCGAGCCCCATGCCGCGTCCGGCGAGCTCATCGGCGTGCGAGCGTGAGCTCACGCCGGCGGCGAACGCCAGCTCCGCCGCCTCGCTGCGCTGCCCGCCGGCTCTGGCAGCGATGGCCTCTTCGTCGAACAGACCGCCGTCGTCCTCCACCGCGAACACGGGACCCGCGGGCGTGGCTCGCGCGACGATTCGGATCGTCCCCCTCGGCTCTTTCCCGCGCTCCGCGCGCTCCTCGGGCGTACCGACGCCGTGCGCGACGGCGTTGCGCATCAACTGCACCACGAGCGCAGGCAGCACGGCGGCGAGCGCGGGAGGCACACCGAGCTCGCGGCCCTCGACCTCGACGCACACCTGCTTGCCCGATGCGGCGGCCCACGCGGGAGCCGCATCGGCGGCGTGTCCAACGAGCTCGCCGAACGGACGGGCGGCGAGCCGCGCCTGGATCTCCGCGAGGCTCCCCTCGCCGTGCGCGACGTACGCACCGAGCGCGTCCAGGTCGCTACGCTGGACGGTGATCTGGTCGAGGACGGCGCGGCCCACCGGCGACGCTTGCACGAGCGTCTCCACCCCCTGCTCCAGGGCTGCCGTCGCCAGCTCGAGCTCCTTTGCGAGGTCGGCTACTTCGCTGCCGTTCAGCACACAGCCGGCACCGGTCGCGCGCGCGCGAAACTGGTCGAAGACGTCCTCGAGCGCGTGCAGGCGCTCCGCGAGCACGTCGAAGTCGCATGCGCGGGCCTCGCCCTTGACGACGTGGACGAGCTGGAAGGCCTCGTCGATCACGGCGGGCGGCAAGGTCCCGCCCGCCGCGCGCACGAGCTCCGCCACCCGCCCGAGCCCATCGCGCGCGGCCGCCACGAACGACACCACGATCTGGGCGCCGCCTGCGAGCAGCCGCCGCATGCTCGCCAGGCGACGCGCGTGGTCGCGCTCGTGCTCGCGAACCTGCTCCTCCAGCTCGTGCTCGCGGGTCACGTCACGCGCCAGAAGGAGGACCCGGGCGACGACGCCGTCGCGCACCACGGGACGGAACTCCAGATCGATGAGGCGCTGGCCCCCGCCGCGCGCAACCGTGGCGGTTCGCGGCGCCAGGGCCTCGCATTCTGCCCACCTCTCCGGTGGGAGCTCGAACGCTGCCGCGATCCACTCGCCGAGGGCGATGACGTCGAGATCGAGCTCGTCCCGACCAGGGTAGAGCAGATCGCGAAGCCATGCGCGGTCGAGGGTGTCACCGAACAGCGCCCGCGCCTCGCGCGACGTCTCTCCGGCCACACGGCCCTCGCGATCCACTGCCAGCACGCCTTGCCGCATGTTGTCGAGGAGATCGCGCAGGTGCGCATCGACGGCGGCGAGCCGCTGGTCGCGATCGACGAGCGAGCCGACCATGTCGTTGTAGGCCTGCGACAGCGCCCCGATCTCGTCGCGTCCGGTCGCCGGCACGCGCACGGAGAAGTCTCCTGCAGCGACCGACCGCGCAGCGCGCGCGAGGCGTGCGAGCGGGAGGACGACCATTCGACGAACCGAGAAGAGCAGCGCGAGTCCGAGCGCGGCCGCGACACCGCAGGTCGTAGCGAGGATGCGCTCTCGCGCCTGAACGAACGCATGCTCGTCGGCCTCGAGCGACAGGCGTAGGCGCAACGCGCCGATCGGAGCGCCGTCGGGATCGACGATGGTGCGGGTGATCTCGACCACGCGCCCGCGCGTCGCGACGCCGGGCACGGTCGGCATCGCCTCGTCGGCACCGGACGCGCCCACGTGCGCGAAGGGCCGCCCCGGCGCGGTCCCGAGCCACGCGTCGGCGCCGATCGCGCCGTGTGTGCGCACGAGCGCGGTCAGCTCGTCCTCCGCCGTCTTCGGATCTTCGAAGACCAGCGGCGGGCGGAGCAGCTCGGCGTACAGATCCGCGGTCGCCTGCCCGGCGCTGATCCGCGCCTCGAAGCGCCGGTCGCGCTCGGTGGCGGTCATCTGGATGACGGCGCCGACCGCGAAGAGCGCGAGGAGCGCGCACGTGGAGACCGCGAGCCGCGCGCCGAGCGTCAGTCGCGGACGCGCGCCCATCAGGCGCTGCCAGAGCCTCACGGGGAGGCCGCGCATGCGTCCCTGCAGTGCCCCGTCACGCAAAGGTCGAGGCCGATCCACGGACCGACGGCGGGATCGTCCGCGGAGCTGATGCCCGCGGCCACCCCGCACGGCGTCATGCACACCGTCACGTCCGCACCCGCTGCGTAACAGCTGCGGCGGGCGCCGCACTCGAAGAACGCCACGCACTTGGCGACACCCTGGCATGCCGCCCACGGCGCGGCGCACTCGATGACCGCGCAGCTCGCACACGTCGCCGCGCCGCCTTCGGGGGCAGAGCCCGCGTCGCTGTCACCGGAGAACGTCTTCACGCGGTCGGCGGGGACCGGCTCGTACGACATGCACGCCGCGAGTGCGAGCGTGAGCGTGAGCGTGCACAGAAGCCGGGGCATCGCCTCAAGGAGAACGGCAGTACCGGTCGACTCTTTAGCATCCTTCAGAACCGCTGCTCGAGGCCGACGATGACGCTCATCTGTTGGAGAGGCATGAGCACGGGGGTGGGCTGCGACGGCGTCGAGGTGCTGTTGGGCCCGATCACGATCGGGCCGGTGTCGCCGAACGTGCCGTCACCGGCGACGCGGTACGAGAGCCCGTCCACCCAGGGCACCTCGCCGCTCGCCGTGACGCGCAGCCCCAGCCACGGCGGCGAATGCGTGCCGGCGTGCACATCACCGCGCGCGACGCCCTGGACGATCGAGCTCCCCACCGCGCGGGCGGCGAGGCCGAGGGTCGGCAGACGGGCCCCCAGGGAAACGATCACGTGCGCCTTGCCGAAGACGCTCGGCGCGCCCTCGAGCGGCGCCGAGCTGCCGCGATCGCCGTACGACGCGACGGTGCGGGTCGTCGTCACGCTGACCCCGTAGCGCACGGCCTGATCCGCCACGGCGCCGTCGAGTCCCATCGTGAAACCTCGCGCCTCGACGTGCCCGAGGTTGCGCGTGTCGTATTGCGGCGGGAGCTGCGAGATGCCGCGGTCCACGTACGACTGGGCCTCGTCCGGTGTGAGCCGGTGGCGTTCGATGAGATCCCGGAAGGCCATGTCGAACACGCCGAACGAGAGGCGCTGGCCGGCGATGGACTGCGCCAGGCGGATCTCGCCCGAGTAGACACGCTCGGGCCGGAGCGAGCTCGGCGCCACCTGCAGCGGGTGGCTGAAGTAGCTCTCCTCGAGACTTGGCGCGCGGAAGGCCTGCGAGTAGATCGCCTTGAGGTTGCCACCCGTCCAGGGCTCGACGGCGGCCGCCGCGCGCGGCGACACGACCGCGTCAAAGCGCGGATCGTAGTCGAGGCGGGCGCCGCCGTTCAGCGCGAGCCAGCCCGTGGGCCTCCACGTTTGCTGGCCGTAGGCGCCGATGGTCACGTCGGTCCGATCGACGATGCCCGTCGATCGCGTGAGCGGCTGGTGGGTCACCAAGTCGCTCTCGTCGGTGATCGCGCGCGCCGCGCGGCCGCGCGCGTCGATCCCTAGGAGCGTCACCAACCGACCGTTGCCGAACCAGTCGAGCTGCGGTTGCACCTCGACGCCCGCCCACCGCACACCGTACCGGTTGTCTACGAGGCACGTGATGCCGAAGTCGGCGTAGGGGCACACGGGCGCACGCGACGCGTCCAGGATGACCGAGTCGTCGACGCTGTCCGCGTAGATCCGCGAGCTGAGCTGGAAGATCTTCGAGAAGACGTGCTGGTGCGCGACGTCGAGCGCCACTCGGTGGATGGACTCCTTCGCCAGGCCGTTGAAGTCGTTCGGGGTGGTCAGGGGCAGCGGCTTTTTCGCCACCAGGCCTCCCACCCGGACGGTGACCTCGCCGAGGCGCATCTTGAGCCACCCGCTTCCGGCGTCGAGATCGGTCGCTCGCCAGCGGCTGCCGCCCCAGACGCCGGTGCCGACGGGGTCCGACGAGAACCGCGCGAGCTTGCCGGTGACGGCGTCGGCGCCGAAGTCGACGCGCGGGATGTCCACCGTGAAGTCGCGGCGCCGGTAGTATTGCACCTCGTAGGTGACCTCTCCGTCGACGCCGAAGATCTGGAATTGCGCGCCCGCGCCGACGTACGGACGCATCGACATCGGCGTCGTTGCCTCGAGCCCGACCCGCACGCCGCGAAACGCGGCCGCGTCCTTGGTCACGACGTTCACGATGCCGAAGATCGCGTTCGTGCCGTAGAGCACCGAACCGGGCCCCGTGACGACCTCGATGCGGTCGACGAGCTCGATCGGCACCATCCCCGCGGGCCCCAGCACCGCCGAGAGACCGCGGTACGGTTCGTTGAGCGTGTGACCGTCGACGAGGACGAGCAGCTGGGCGGCGTTGCGGAGCTCGACGCCGCGCGCGCCGATCTCGGAGACGCCCTCGCGGATGGACACGGGGTAAGAGGTGTTCAGCTCGGGCGCCATGAAGACCACGGCGTCTTCGACGCTGGTGAAGCCGAGCGCGCGGATCTCGGCCGCCGTGATGACGTGCGAGACCGCCGGCGCGATCGCGTCGCTCTCGGCCGTCTTGCTGGCCGTGCTCACGATCGACTGGTCGAGGAGATCCTGCAGGCCACCGGTATCGTCGGCGCGCGCGGAGGAGGACGCCGCCGCACAGGCAAGAAGGCCCAGGATCTTCGTGCCTCGTAGTCTCATGGGGTCACCTTCATGACGCGCAGAACGTCGGCCCCTACCTCGACGTGCTGGCTACGCGCCTGTTTCATGTTGAAAAGAAGCTTTGGTCTGCCGGACTCGGCGTCGAAGCCGAGGACGATGCCCCGCTGCACGTCCGACGGCGTCGACGTGGCCGTCAGGACATCGGCCCCATCGAGCGCCGCGCGGATCGCGTCGGTGTGCTGCGAGAGCCCGGTCGAGAGATAGACGACGGAGAGCTGTTGCGATTCGCACGCCGCGCGGAGCGCCGCGGCCGTGCTGAACGGGAACGAGGTCTCCGCGTGGGGGAGCCCTGCCACCGTCTTCATGTCGGCCAGCGACGCGCGCGCCTGCTCTGCGCCGCGCACCGACACCGGGTCATCCGCCGCGAAGACGAGCGCGATGCGGACCGTCCCCCTGGCGCGCGCCGGCAGGTTGCGATCGAACGACGCCACCTTGGCGAGCAGCTGCGCCTGCAGCGCCGGCGGGACCGCGGGCGGCTCGGTGGCCGCGTTCGCGCGCACGAGCGCAGCCGCCACCAGCACGAAGGCGAGCGCGACCGAACGAACGAATTTGACGAAGCGCTCCACAGTGCCCCGCAGGGGGAACGGCGCCCCCACCGGGACGGATAAGGGCGCGCTTTCGAAGAAGCGCTTTGCTTTGAACTAGAAGCGTTTCATCGCCAGCTTTGCGATGTCCTCGACTGCACCGCGCGGCACCTTGCCGGTCATGACGAGCGAGCCGGCGACCCCCTTGGCCTCCGCGCGCATGCCGAACAGCACCGGCGTCGCCCCCTGCGCCTGGGTATTCGCGAGGCCCTCGAAGAGCGGTCCGTGCGGCACCTTCGTCCCGCCGACGACGTAGCGGAACGGCGACGGCGCGAGCAGGCCGCGCGCGGAGACGAAGCCCCCCGAGCTGACCTTCCCATCCTTGAGCCCGTCGAGCTCGCTGCGCTTCGCGAGCGTCGCCGAGTCCGGGGCGCCGGGAAGGACGGCCTTGGCCTTGGCGACCGCCACGTCGAGCTCGGCTGCCAGCACGATCCACGTCTTGCCGGCGTCGGGAACCGCGAGGATGTGGACCGAGCGCGGCTTGGCCGGGCCTGCCTTCAGCGGCGCGGGTGGCGGCGGCGGTGCGCCCGCGGCCTTCGGCTGACCGTGCGCAAGCTGGGGCGTGGAGGCGACTTGCTCGATGGCGTCGTGCACCGTCACCTCCATGTGCAGCGTGTCCGCGGGGAGCTGCGCGGTCTTCGGCAGCGGTGTGAGCTTCGCCGACGGCGGCGGCGCGCCGTGCAGCTCGTTCTTCGCCCACTTGACGAGACCCGGACGCGCGAGCGCACCGGCCAGATCCTTTGCCACCTGCGACACCTTGGCGATCGGCTCGCTCGTCTGCACGACCGACCACCCGCCCAGCGCCGCGAGGAAGGCGGTCTCGGCGTCCTTGCGCTGGGCGTCCTTCGCCCGATCGACCTCTCCGCGCGCCTTGTCGATGCGCGCCATGTCGAGCCCCTTCGCGTACACCATCGGGCCCGTGTGCAGATCGAGGTAGCGCATCACCGGACCGACGAGCGCCTTTCGGTCGGCCTCCGGCAGGTTCTGCTTCTCCAGCGCCGCGAGGAGGACCCCCTCGCCGAGCTCGCGCGCGTGGGCGATGTCGCGCGCCTCGACGCCGCGCGTGTAGTACGCGACGTCGGCGTCGACCGGCGCGTGCCAGAACGCAGGGGGCGGCATGTCGGCCCGCTCGGGGTGCGCGAGCGCCAGGCGCGTGAGGACGGCGGAAGTCCCTCCGAACGTCGCGGTCATCGTCGCGTCGGCGCCGGGATCGGACAGCGTGACGTCGAGCGAGAGCGTCTCCATGTCCCCCGTGAGATCGGAGAGATCGCCCACCGCGGCGTCGACCGCCTGGCTCACGGCACGAGCGCCGCTACGCATGTCGAGCACGCGCCCGAGGAGCATCGGCAGCATCCCGCGGAACTGCTTCACGATCGGACGAACCGGCGCCATGCGCAGCTCGACGTGCAGATCCGACGGGTAAGCCTCGCGCGGCGCCGAGCGCGCCAGCCATGGCCCCAGCGACTCGGCGGCCGCGCTGCTGTCCGAGCACACCAGGCGCATGGGCGCGGAACCGAACGCCGGCGTGAGATCGCACACGTGGTCGTCCCCGCCGCCGAGCCCTTCGAGGCGCATCGCGCCGTTGGCGGTGCCCGAGAGCTTGTACTTGTCCCCGAGGAGGCCGCGCACCTCGTCCATCGACTTGACCGCGGCGCTGACGGCGACCTGCGGATCGGGCGAGCGCGCGTCGCCGCCCAGGACGATCGCGACGTCGATCGGCTGCGACAGGTCGAGGATCTTGCCGACCGGCGCGCCGCTGACGAGCTCGCTCACGACCTCTGCGCCCGGCATCGGCAGCTTCGTCCAGCCGCCGACGGTCTTGAGCGACGCCTCGGGCCGCGCGAGGCGCGCGAACACGATGAGCGCGTCGGGGCGCGGCACGGCGGAGAGATCCGGCGCCGGCGGGGGCGCCTCCTGGGCGATCGGCTTGGACGACGACGCGGGCGGCGGCGTCACCCGTGGCGGCGGACTGCCACAGGCCATGAGGGCGAGCCCGAGGGCGAAGGCGACGGATCGAAAGGGGTTGAAGGACGGCAGGGAGGATCGACCCGAAGGCGAGGCGGCGGCGCGGCGCATCGGCCGAGCATACGCGACGCAAAGTCGCAAGCTAGCCCCTACCTGCGCGCTGTGGTGTCGTGGGAGTGTCGAGAGAGGCCGGAAAAGAGATGTCTTCGTTTCCGCTCAACCCTGCCCAAAAAGAGGCCGTAGAGCACCACGCGGGCCCGCTCCTCGTCCTCGCGGGCGCTGGCTCCGGCAAGACCCGCGTCATCACGCAGCGCATCGCACGGCTCGTCGAGCGCGGCGTGCCCGCGCGCGCCATCGTCGCCCTGACCTTCACCAACAAGGCCGCCGGCGAGATGGCCGAGCGCATCGGCCATCAGATGAAGGCGCAAGGAGACGCGCAGGCCGCCAAGCAGCTCACGATTTGCACGTTCCACTCCTTCGGCCTCCAGGTCCTCACACGCGACCGCGCGGCCGTCGGCGGCACCTTCACCATCTTCGACCAAGGCGACTGCCTCGCCGCGGTCAAAGAGATCATGAGCCGGATGGATGGCGGCGCGAAGAAGTTCGACGCGAGCGCGATCCTCGCTCGCATCTCGAACCTGAAGAACGCCTTCCTGAACGCCGAGGCGTTCCAGCCGCGCGAGAACGACGCGTACGACGAGATCACCAAGCTCGTCTACCCGCGCTACGAGGCGGCGCTCCGCAACTTCCGCGCGTTCGACTTCGATGATCTCGTGTGCGGCGTCGCGCGCCTCTGGCAGGAGCGACCCGACATCCTCGCCAAGTGGCGCGAGCGGTTCCGTTTCTTGCTCGTCGACGAGTACCAGGACACGAACCGCTCGCAGCTCCAGCTCCTGCGCATGCTGGCCGAGCCGCACCACAACATCTGCGTCGTCGGCGACGACGACCAATCCATCTACGCGTGGCGCGGCGCCGACGTGCGAAATATCCTCGATTTCGAGGCTCATTTCGGCGGCGCCCGGGTGGTGAAGCTCGAGGAGAACTACCGCTCGCGGAAGCCCATCCTCGACGTCACCAACGCCGTGCTCGCGAAGTCCACGGCCCGCCGCCACGGCAAGGTGCTGCGCGCGACGCGGATGGAGGGCGACCTCGTGCAGGTCGTCGTCGCCATCGATCCCGACGTCGAGGCGGCCTTCGTCGGCAACGAGATCCAGCGGCTGATGGAGCGCGAGAACGCACGGCCC
>JANYHK010000083.1 GCA_025359105.1 Myxococcales bacterium
CGGGACGAACGCGTCCGGCGCGCGCGTGCAGCGCGGCAAGTCGTCGATCGTTCGGATCCGCGAGATCGAGCACGTCGTCGATCTCCCGAAGACGCCACCGGCAGCACCGTCGAAAGCGATCGCGCCTTCAGCCGCCATCCCGGCTGGCGCGAGCGGCGATCTTCAGACGGTCCTCTCGCTTCTCGCGTTTCTCGAGGACCGCAACGAGAGGGGCCGCGCGTCGGCCACCGCGGTGTCGAAAGCAACCCTCGATCGATACAGGATCGACGTCGAAGCCCAGCTTCAGCGTGAGCGCGTCGCTTCACAGGAGCGGATCGCTCAGCTCGAAGCCATGCATCGTGGGATGCGGACGGGCGGCGGCGGCGGCGCGGCGCCTTTCGACGCCGATGCGCTCGCGGCGAAGCTCGGCGACGCGCTCGGGGACCGGGTTGAAGCCGCCCTCGCAGAGCACGAGCCGGACGATAGCGGTGCAGCGGGGCCGCCGGATAGGACCGCCGAGATCGTGAAAGCCCTGACGGACACGCTCGCGCCGATTCTCGCGATGGCGGCCACCAAGTTCGGGCCGGTGCTCCCCCCGGCGGGCGGCACCGGGCAGAGTGGCGGCGGTGAGGGATGAGCGAACTCGAAGACCTCGAGACCGCCGCCGCGAGCAGTCGGCTTGATCCCGCATCCCTTCGCGAAGGCGCCCAGAATGATGGGACGCGCGCGCGCCGTGGGAGCGCGGACTTGCGAGGTGCGCTTCACGCCGTGGCCGACTTGCTTGCGGACGCGATCGAACATCGGAATGCGACAGCGCCGGTCGCGCGTTCTGCAGCGACGCCTCGCGCGCGTCGACGGCGTGGCGTCCGCGTGGTCCCGCCGGTTACACTCGTCCCCGACGAGATCGCCGCCCAGCGCGCGCGCCACGCGTGGCGCCGTGCCGGTCTCGTGAAAGTGCGCTGATGACTCAACGAAGGTCCAACGTCGTCGCCGGAGCCGTCACGCCCCTTCTCGCCGATCTCGGCTTCAAGAAGCGTGGGGGCGAGATCTTCACCATCGATCTCACGCCCGGAGTTTTTGGATGGCTCGGCCTCAATCGCGCGACGGAACACCGCGCTCCGGGCGAGGTAGAGATCAACCCTGTCGTCGGCGTTCGGTTCCAAGAAGTGGAACGGATCGTCGCCGAGTGTCGCGGCGAGAAGTTCCACGCTTATGTGCCAGCGACGATCTGCCGCCCCCTCGGATACCTGATGCCTGAGAACAGGTACACCGCATGGATCTTTGCGGCGGAGCGTGCTCGCGAGGTGGCGGCGCAGATGGCCGCGGCGGTCGCGAGCTTCGGGGTCCCCTTCATGCGATCGGTCGTCGGTTTTCGCGAACTCGACCAGCGGCTCGTTGACGGGTTCGGATTCGATCATCAGATCGTTTACCGACGTCCCGTGGCTGCGCTTCTCGCCGGAGACGTCTCGCACGCGCGGAACTTGCTGGACGAAGCCACGACGGCAATGGCGACGCGGACCGACACCGCCGCGATCGAGTTCAGAAAATTTGCGGAGGTCCTGCGCGGCCGATGCGCCGTGCCGGTCTCCTGAAGGTGCGTTGATGATGAAACAAGGCGAAGGCAGCATCACCAAAGTCGCGTCCGGTTTTTGGGTTCGCGGCGCGCGCGCGCTCGGCCGGCCTTCGCTCGGGGTGTACCCGACAGAGGCCGAGGCGCGTGGCGTTCTCGATCACGCGCGGCACGAGCTCGCCAGCGGTGAGTACGAGACCGCCGGCGGCATGACGTTCGTGAAGCTCGGGGAACGTGTCCTCGCCGATCGAGAGCTCTGCGGCGTCCGCGGGATCGCGAGCGAGCGACGCCGGTTCAATCGACACTTGAGCGACGCGCCGTTCGCGAGCGATCCCGTGGCAGCGATCACACCGCAGGACATTCTTCAGCTCCTCCGGCAGCTCGCCGCGAAGACCGCCGCGGACAAGCGCGGCCGCCGCCGGCTCTCGAAGCACACGGTGCAGCGCTGCATGTCGCTGTGCTCGGTAATCTTCGCCGAGGCGTTGACGCTCGGGATCCGCCCGGACAATCCGTGTGCGGGCCTCCGCGTGGGGAAGCGCCTGCGCGTTGCCGAAGAAGACGTGACCGAAAAATGGGACTTCCTTCGCCTCGAAGAGCAACGGGCGAATCGCCGCATGCGAAGGCATCCCGAGTGGGCGCGCCTGATGATTCAGATCGCCTGGCTCACGGGCCTCCGTCAGGGCGAAATGTGGAACCTGGAGCTTCGCGACGTCCACGTCGAAGGAGCTCGGCCCCACATCTTCGTCCGATTCGGCTCCAAAGGGCACGCGCCGAAGAACGGCAAGACGCGCCGCGTGCCTCTCCTTCCCGAGGCCGTCGCGACGGTAAAAAGCTGGCTCGTCGAGCTGAAGAAGTACGCGCCGAAGAACCCCACCCGCCTCGCGTTCCCTGGTCCGACCGGCGCGCGCCGTCAGCCAGGCGCGCCCGAGAGGAGCGTCCGGAAGATCCTCAAAGGCAAGCGCACGTGCGGCAAGATCGAGCTCCTTCCGGTCTGGCTTCTCGCCGCCGGCATCACGCGCTCTTTCCGCTGGCACGACCTCCGTCACACGTGCGGCTCCTCCCTCGTCGCCGGCTGGTGGGGTCGCCGCTGGTCGCTCCTCGAGGTCCGCGATCTCCTCGGGCACCGCGACGTCAGCGTCACGCAGAAGTACGCGCACCTCGCCGAGAGCGAGCTCGATCGCGCCGCCCGCAACACCAGCCAAGTGGGTTCTGGCCGGGTTATGGAGGGTGGTCCGAGCCCCTCGTCGATCGCCGCAATCACGAACGATCTCCTCTCGGTGGGCCCAGTGGGACTCGAACCCACGACCTACGGATTAAAAGTCCGCAGCTCTACCAACTGAGCTATAGGCCCGAATTTCCTGCGTCTGCTCGATAGCTTGGCTCGCGAGGGGCGTAAAGCGTCTTCCGTCTTCACCGCGCCCCTGCGTCGCCTGACCAGACGAGCACAGGGTCCGCGAAGCGCTCGCCGTCGAGCGTCAGGCGGTACACGGTGCCGTTGCCGAGCGGCGGCGCGCGCAGGCCCGTCGCGGCCAGCAGGAGCGCGCGGATCGCCGCGCCGTGCGAGACGAGGAGGACGGGCGAGCCGGGCCGCGCGTGCGCCACGGCCGCGTGCGAGGCGGCCGCAACGACGCGGAGCGCGAGATCCTCGTGGGACTCGCCGCCCGGCGGCCGAGCGCGCACGTCCTCGTTCCAGGCGCGCCAGGCGTCGGGCTCCGCCGCGAGCAGGTCGGCCTTCGTTCGCCCTTCGAAGGCGCCGAAACCACGCTCCCGGAGGCGCGCATCGATCGCGGGCGGGGCCCGCCCGAGCACGCCCGCGACGATCTCCGCCGTCTCCCTCGCGCGCGACAGATCGCTCGCCACGAGGGTGCCAATCCCCTCCCCGGCCAGGGCCCCGGCGAGGCCCAGGGCTTGCGCCCGGCCCCGGTCGTTGAGGGGCACGTCGGCGTGCCCCTGGAGCCGTCCTTCGGCGTTCCAGTCGGTCTCGCCGTGCCTGGCGACGTAGACGAAGGGCGCCGGGATCGCCGGAAAGCGGGCCACATCGAGAGCTTACTACCGCCCGGCGCCGTTTTTTGGGTACGCTAGCCATATGGCGACCGGCGCGACCCCGCACGAACAGCTCTACGCAGCCCTCCGCCGCGTGAAAGCGACGTGGCCCGCGCGCGGTTGGAGCTGGGACAGCCGCATGACGTGCATCACCTCCTCCTTCAGCACGGAGTTCGAGACGGGCGCCCGCGCGGCCATCGCCGAGGCGTTCCCGGTGGAGTTCACGTCGTCGACGATCACGAAGGCGCCGCCGGTGCTGCGCGAGTTCATCGATCGGTACGGCGGGCTGCGCTCGGGACAGTACCTCTTCACGTCGGGGGCGCTCGGCGGCAACCTGGTGGCGTTCGGTCTCTGGTGGCCGTGGGGCGACGGCGGGACGATCTCGATGCGCCTCGGCTTCGCCGACATCGATCCCGGCCGCGAGACCTACGCGAAGGTCCGCGAGATCTTCGGCGTCCAGCTGTAGGGCGAGATCACGGCCGTCACGCGGCAGGTCACTGGCGCTACCCGCGCCACCTGCGGCGTCACCTTCGTCAGCCCCCTCGATCGGGCGACCACACGGTGATGCTACGGATCTTCCATTGGCTCCCGTCCTTGACGAGGAGAAAGTCCACGTTGCGATCGTCGCGACGTGACTCGCCGCCGCGTCTCTTGCCGGTGAGGCGCGCTTCGGCGGACACCTGCGCGGTCGGGGCGCCGGTCTCGAGCTTGATCTCGACGTGCCGCAAGTCGACCTGCGCCGACGTGAACAGGAGCTGGGCCTGCGCGGCCGCGTCGGCGATCCCCTGGCGCCCCTGCCGGCCGCCGCCGAGCTCGGAGATGCTCACGTGGACGTCGTCGGTAAGGACCTGCGCGAGGTCGTCGCGAACGCGCGCGGCGCGGAGGAGCGGATTAGACCCGTCGTCCTTGATCTCGACCACCTGCGTCAGGCGCGCGAGGGCCTCGCGGATCCGGTCCTCGTCGCTCTTGCCGAAGAAGACGAAGAAGATGATCGCGGCGACGCCCAGCGCGGCGGCGGCAGCGGCTAGAGCCTTCGTGCGCATCTCGTAGAAGGTAGCACTGCCGCCCCGCTGGCTATTCCTCGGAGGCCGGCGAGGCGGGGCCGAGAGGGTCGGCGGATCGACTAGAGAGCGGCGGTGCCGTGCGGGCGGTCGAGGCCGACGGATCTCGCGCTGGTGTCGTGCTCGTCGTGCTCGGAGCCCCAGCTCTTGCCGCTGCGGGGCTCGAGCTTGGGCGAAGCGCCGACCTTGTAGCGCGCCTCGCCTCCGGCCTTCACGAAGACGCCGACCGTCGAGACCTTCTTGCGCGCGGCGTCGAGCTCGCCGAGGACGGAGTCGCCGAGCGACCACGCGCCGGCCACGCGAAACTCGTCGGTGCCGCCGGCGGCGACGAAGACCGAGAGCGAGTTGTCCTCGGCGGCGCCGAGCGAGAGATCGGGCGCGTGGTAGACGTCGTCGCCGCCGCGATCGACGTGCACCGCGCCGGAGAGATCGTGGGCGACACCGAGGGCCGCGTCCTGCACCGGAACGTGCGCGTCGTACGCGTCGTTGCCGCCGCCCTCGTCGAAGAGCGCGAGGCCCATGTGCAGGCCGGCGCCCTGGGCGTAGTAGAGCGCGTCGTACGCGTCGTTGCCCTGCCCGTCGAGGAGCATGCCGAGCCCCTGCACGAACCCGATGCCCTGCGCCATGACGCCCGCGCCGTACGTGTCGTTCCCCTTCGCGTCGTAGAGCACGCCGATGCCGCCGGGGCTTGGAAAGCCCGCGTCCGGCCAGTCCCACCGGTGGCCCGCGCCGCAGCCTTGCGCGAAGGACATGTTGCCGGCGACGGGCGACGTGGGCGGCCCTGCGAGCTGCGAGCTCGGGTAGAGCAGATCCGACGCGAGGCCGGCGGGCGCGCCTGTCCACGCGCCCGCGTACGCGACGTAGGTGTCGTTGCCCGACGCGTCGACGAGCGCGCCGAGGCCGCGCGTGAAGCCGTAGCCCTGCCCCTGCACGTAGAGGGCGCGCGTGTCGTTGCCCGCGCCGTCGACGAGCAGACCGATCCCCCACGCCGCGGCCCCCTGCGCGAAGCCCTCTGCCACGTAGCTGTCGTCGCCGGCCTCGTCGTAGAGGACGCCGACGCCGTGGGTACCGACGCCCTGCGCGCCCACGAGCGAGCGGTACGCGTCGTTGCCATTTCCGAGATCGAGAAGGAGGCCGACCCCCAACACGCCCGCCCCCTGGCGGAGCGTTCGTGAGAAGGTGCGGCCATCTGGTGCGCGCCCGGCGCCGTCGCTCGGCAGCCGCTTTCCGAGGTGGTCCGCGGGGACCGGCGTCTCGGCGTACGCGTAAGTGTCGTTGCCCGCGAGGTCGACAGCGACCGCGACGGGGCGCGTGAGCGAGCTGGCGCCGATCTCCGTCCGGTAGACGTCGTCGCCGCCGGTGTCGAGGACGAACGCGGCGCCGTCCGCCGGGCCGCCGGCCTCGTACGTGTGCTTGCCGGGGCCGCGCAGGACGAGGGCGCCAAACGGCGTCGGCAGCGTCAGATCAGGCACCGCGACGCCGGCGAAGCGCGAGAGCTTGGCGCGTTCGACGACGGCAGCGATGCGAACGGCAGCGACCGTGATGGCATCGACGTCGACGACGTCCATCGCGGCGGCGGAGTCGGCGTTCAGGTCGAAGTGCCGGATGCCTATCATCCACGTCGCGACGCCGGCCAGCGACGCCTGGGTGGCGCTGCCGACCTTGCGCGCGACCATGACGTCGTGCGCATTGGCCGCGAGGGCGCGAACGATGGGGACGAGCGCGATCTGGAGATCACGCGGCACGCCGCCGACGTCCGCGCGCGTGGCACCCACGTCGGCGAGCGCGGTCGCGAGCGGCGCCGCGTCACCCGCGCGGAGCGCGTACCAGGCCGGATCGTCGCACGCGTTCACCGGAGCGCCCCGGCGCGCCGCCGCAGCGAGTATCGCCGCCGTCACCGGCGTCGGCGACGTCAGGGCCGTGTCCCAGTCGCGCGCGAGCGCAGCGCCGTACGCAGGCATCCCGAGCGGCCGCGCGAAGAACGCGAGCATGTCGGGCAGCGCGCGCGGGTCACGGGGATCGAGCTTGCCGACGGCGAGATCCGCGGGCGCGTGCCCCAGGGTGCAGCGGTCGAGGCCGATCTTGCCGAGCGCCTCGTCGAGCGAATCCGGCGGCGTCGCGTGCGCCACGCAGACGGCACCCCGCGTCACCGCCGGCGACGCGACGCACACGGCGGCCGCAGGGTGTGCGTCCTCGGCGCCGCTCGGCGCCACGGCGCACGAGCCATCGGACGCGCATTCCGCCTTCACGCTCGCAGTACCGTCCGACGCGGTGTCGCACGCGGCCGCCGCAAGCGCGAGGAGCACCGCGCCGACGCGCGCGCCGTGCCGAAGGGATGTACGACGCATGCGACAGGGCCGGCCCACGCCACGCTGAACGGCCGGCATCTCGCGACCTGAAGCCGGGAATCAGTCGTCGGCCGCCGCCTCGCCGCCACAGGGTACGTCGATCGTCTGCACCCTGCCCCCGCTGCCTACCTTGACGGACCGCGTGCCGCACGGCACACGGACTGGCGCATTTCCCTCGCTGACGACGCGCCCATCGACGAAGACACGGTGACCCTTCGCGCTGTCGGGGAGGCGAAGGAGCCCGTCGCCGGCAGCGCTCGGGGTCGGGGTCGCGGTCGGGGTCGCGGTCGGGGTCGCGGTCGGGGTCGGGGTCGGGGTCGCGGTCGGGGTCGGGGTCGCGGTCGGAGTCGGAGTCGGGGTCGCGGCCGCGGTCGGTGCTGCTGCGCTGGTGACCGTCGGAGGAGGCTCGGGGCTCACCGTCGACGGGCTCGGCGTCGTGGACGCGCGGACCAGGAGGAGCGCGGCGACGGCCGCTGCGCCAAGGACGAGGCCTATCGCTGCGTCGCGAGCGCCGACGCCGCGCTTGCGGTCCGGGATGGCGGGCGACTCACGCGGCGGAGGCTCCGGGGCGCTCGTAGTCGGCGCAACCTTCGGCTCCGACTCGGCGAGATCGGGGAGTGAGCGCGCCTCGACCGGAACGTGCGCGGGAACCGGCGCCGGCGTGGCGTCCACGTCCGGCTGCGGGCCCTGGCTCGGGACCGCGACCGGATCGGCAGGCGACGGCGTTTCCTGGGGCGCCGTGGGCGACGCGCTCTCGGCCGGCGCCTCGGTGGCCACGGACGGCGTGTCGGTCTCGACGGGCAGCGGCTGCGGCGACGTCGAGGGGCCTCTCTGCGACGGGCGCGGAATGGCGGGGCGCGTCTTCAGCGACAGCGGCGGCCCACCGCGAGGATCTCCACGGCGCAACAGGCGCACGTGCCGCTCGGCGTCGAGCGTCTCCGGATCCAGCCGCTGCGCGTGGCGAAGGCAGCTCTCGGCGAGGATGAGATCTCCCTCCGTTCGCGCGAGGTAGCCGAGGACGTAGTGCGACAGCGCGATGTTCGGCACCTGCCGCGCCGTGCGCGTCGCCGCCTCTTTCAGCACCACGCGTCGCGCACGCGCCTTGCCGTCGTCGGGCGCCGTGCGAAGCTCGACCCATGCGGCGTAGAGGCTGTACTCGGTAGTCGCGGGCTCGAGCTCCACCGCACGCCGGAAAGGCGCGAGCGAGGGGCCGAACCGGTTCGCGCGAAGGAGCGCCTTGCCGACGTGAAACCACTGTTCGGCGACGAGGGCCTTCGCACGCGGGCCCGTGGGCGGCGCGCCGTCGGGAGCGGGCACGTCGACGAGGTCGCGTGACGCCTCCAGCCGGTGAAGGACGGCGCGCACGCGGCGCTTCGCGGAGCTCACCGGCGCCGCGGCCTTGCGGGACACGGTCGGCAGCACGACCCGCCTCGTCGGGCGCCGAGGGGGTGGCGACGACGGCGACGGCGCCAGCAAGGTCCGCTGCGGCGCCGCGAGGTGCTCGAGCTCGCCCGCGAGCTCGAGCGCCGCGAGCAGCGGCAGCATCCCCTCCCCTTCGTACACCGCCAGCAGCTCCTCGGTCGTCATCGACCCGTCGAGCCGCCCGAGGAGCGTCAGGCCGAGCCCCCCCACCTGGAACCGCGACGCGATGGCGTCCCCGTAGCCGCGGAGCTTGGGTGACTTGCCGCGCGCCGAGAGCAGGATCTCGTCGAGGCGCCACGGATCGGCCAGGCGCGTCGCGGCGAGCACGAGCGGCTCGACGCGGCTCGGATGGCGCCCCACCGATCGGACGCGCTCGGTGTCGGGCTGGAACGTCCACGTCGCCCATTCCCAGCCGAGGCAGTGGATCACCTTCATCCGAAGCTGCGCCGCGAGCGCCGCCTTCACTTCGTCTGCCGTGAGGAGGCCGAGCTCGACGACGACCTCACCGAAGCGCTTCTTCGTCTCGCCCACCATCAAGTGCAGCGCGCGGGCATACTCGGCCGGCGTAAGGAGGCCCTGGCGAAGCAGCAGCCGCCCGAGCGTGTCGCCGAGTGTGCCGTGGTCGGCCGCGATGGGAACGCCGTCGTCGAGATAGAACACGGTGCGGACGCCGTCGCCCCGGACCTCGAGGACCCCTGTACGCCCGTCGCGCTGGAGCTCGAGCATCGCGCGTGCGAGGTTCGCCTCCTCCGACATGCCAGCTACGATCCTATCCTTTACCGCTCACAGGGTGCAAAGCGGGCATCGCCACTGGCCCGCCCCCTCGGCATGCACCCAGCCGCGCGTCTCGGTGCGCTCGGTGTCGGGGACGGCCTGCGACCAGCCGAGGGTCGTCAGCCTCGCCACCGCCTCCCGCCGCGCGCTCGGCAGCTCGTGGCCGCAGACGAGCTCCGACCGCGCGCCGCACGAGTCACAAGCCGCGATGAAGTGAAGCGCGTGCATCGCGTGAAGCGGCATGTCATCACTATACATACGTTCAGTGCACCGTCCAGACAGCCAGAGGCGACGCGACGTACGCCGCACGCCACGGGCCGGCCCGCGCTATCGTGCGCGCGGAAATGCGCTTCCTCTCGCCCACCGTCCCACTCCTCGGCCTTCTCGCGATGGCCGCGTACGCGGTCCCTGCGTGCAAAGGTTCGTCGAAGGACACCCTCCCTTCCACCGACGCCGACGCCGGCGAGGGCGACGCCGCCGTCGCGCTCCCGTGCGGGCCCGGCAGCGTCTCGAAGGGCCCATGGGTCCTCGCGGTCGACGGGACGAACGCGAAGATCCGCTGGGAGGCGTGCACGGCCGGCAGCGCGGCCCGCGTCACCATCACGCCGGAAGCAGGCGGCGCGAGCGTAAACGTCGACGCCGTCGAGACCGCCACGGTGGTGACTGCAGAGACCATCAGCCTGCTCGCGCCCAAGTTTCCCGATCCGGCCGGCACCTTCTACATGCACGAGGCCACCCTCACCGGCCTCGCGCAGGGCGCTTGCTACGCCTACGTGCTCGCCGCGGACGCGAGCTACAAGGGGCGATTCTGCACGGCGCGCGCGAACGGCGACGCGCTCCGCTTCCTGGCGATCGGCGACACGAACCCGACGGTCAACGACAACACGAAGAAGATCCTCGCGCAGGTGCTGCCGAAGAACCCAGACTTCGTCGTGCACGGCGGCGACATCCAGTACTACGCGTCGGGCATCGAGACCTGGTCGGGCTGGTTCCCCATCATGCAGCCGATGCTTGCGCAGGGGGCGTTCTTCCCGGCGATCGGCAACCACGAATCGGAGAAGGAGGGCGAGTACCTGCAGTACACGCTGCGCTTCTTCCACGACGCCGGCTTCGACGGGACGCCCGCCTACTACCGCTTCCAGTCGGCCGGCGTGTGGTTCTTCTCGGTCGACACCGAGCAGTCCGTCGCGCCCGGAACTCCGCAGGGCACGTGGCTCGTGTCGTCCCTCGCCGACGCGTCGCAGAAGCCCGGCTACCGCTTCTCCGTCATCTACTTCCACAAACCGTTCGTCACGTGCGGGGACACCGGCGACGATCCGACCGCGCTGGCGTACTACGCCCCCCTCTTCAAGACGTACAAGGTGGCGCTCGTGCTCCAGGCGCACATGCACGGCTACGAGCGCTTCGCGTTCGACGGCATCACCTACGTCACGACCGGCGGCGGCGGCGGGATCATCGTCGACGTCAACCAGAACAAGGCCCGCAGCTACTGCGACAAGCGCGTCGCCAGCGGCCCCTGGTACCACGCGCTCCTCGTCGACGTCGCCGCCACGGCGACCGGCGGGGTCATGAACGGACAGGCCATCGACAAGGACGGCGTCGTCCGCGACACCTTCCAGATCACGCCTCCTTGAGAGGCGCACGAGGACTCACCCATGCTCGATTTTCTCCGCACCCGCATCCACTCCGCCATCACCTCCCCTGCCCTCGACGGCTTCGCGCCGGTGCGTGTGCCGAAGGATCTCGCGCGGCGCTTGAACGCCACGCTCGGGCAGCCGCTCTGCTCGAAGGACGAGCTCGACAAGCGCCGCGCGGCGAGCGAGAAGCTCGCGACCTTGCGGCAGTCCGGCAGCAAGACGAAGATCGAGCGCGAGCCGGCGCCGGTCACCGTGTACTTCGAGAAGGATCGCAACGTCCGCGAGCTCGAGCGCGTGTGCGAGACGCTCGACGCGCGCAAGATCGTCTACAAGAAGCTCGACGTGGCGGGCGACGACAACACGATGGAGTTCGTGTGCCGCACCGCCAAGGTGAAAAGCGACGAGCTGCCGGTGGTCTTCGTCGGCCCCGCAGCCGTCGGGCGCTACACCGATCTGGTCCGGATGGATGCTTCCGGCGAGCTCATGAAGGCCGTCTTCGGGGCGTGAACGTGGCGAACGACGCGCCCCCGAAGATCACGTCGTTCAAGCTTCGCCTCTTCGAAGATCACGCGCGCGTTGCCCTGGCGTCGGGCGAGCCGGGCGTCGATCTGCGCGGCGAGGAGGCGCGTGAAGCCTTCGCCGCGGCGCGTCCAGTCTTCGCCTGGCTGGACGCGCGCGAGCCAAACGCGCGGTTTCGCTCGCTGTCGATGGACCTCGCGACCGGGCGCGTCCTCGTCACGGTCGACGACGGCGC
>JANYHK010000085.1 GCA_025359105.1 Myxococcales bacterium
CGGCGGCGGTGAGCCGCCGCCGACCGTGACCACGACGGAAGCGGTGGCGCCGGCGCCGGTGTCGATGCGCGTCGCGGTGGCGGTGATGGTGGCGCTGCCGGCGGCCCGCGCGGTGACGGTCCCGTCTGCCGCGACGACGACGACGGCGCTCGAGCTCGCCCACGCGAGCGTGTAAAGACCCGCAAAGGGCGTCCCGTCGGCGGCGACGGGCGACGCGTGCAATGTCACGCTCTCCCCGACGGCCATCGAGAGCGTGCCGCTCCCCAAGCTGAGCGCGAAGTCGGAGCTGGCGCCGGCACGCTCGCCGGGCGACGACGAGCAGGCGATGAGCGACGGCACGATGGCAGCGACGAGCGCAGAAGCGAGGGTGAGCGCGCGAGCGGTTCGCATGTGGGGGGATTCCCTTCGGGTCCCTCCAACCGATGCAGCTCACGTGCCGTTGCCCGGCCCGCGCGGTCACGATGACTTCGCGGTGTTTTCGAGCTTCCTGTACCGCGCGCCGGCGAGCCTATCGTCCCGAACGGGACGACGGTCCCGCGGCGCGCCTCGAGGCGACGTCGCTCACGGCGCGCAGCAACGGAAGCCGGCGTTCGACGTCCGAGGCTGGGTGGTCGACGGCGCGCACGTCGCCGCCGCCGTTCGGTAGAAGCCGCCGAAGACGCTGCAGATCGCCTCCGCGGGACCGCCGTCCCCTGCGGCTTCGCAGCTCGCCGACCACTCGTCGATGTTGCCCACGAGATCGAACAGGCCCGGGAACGCCCCCTGGCAGCTCGGGTGCGAGCCCACCGGCCACGACGCGTCGAGTCCGAGCTCGGCGCCGTTGCACGCCGATCCGTCGAACGTGTCGCCGTAGGGCCACCCCTGCTGGCCTCCGCGCGTGCAGGCGAAGCGCAGCTCGGAGATCGTGCATAGGCGCTTGCCGGCGAAGGCGCAGAACGCGTAGGCGTCGCACCAGTCGGGAAAGGGCGGCTGCGCGGGTACGGACACGAGCGACGGGCCAGCCTTGGACGGAGGGCACGCGGCGCCGGCTTCACCGCCTTCGGTCGCCGCGCCGTCGCCCAGCGCCGCGGCATCGCCCGCGTCGTCCGAGCCGCTCGTCAGATCAGGCACCGTCCGCAGAAAACAACCTACGGCGGTCGCGACGCTCGCGACGAGGAACAAGACGGCGCGCCACCGCCGCACGCGTCGACGATAGCATGGGTGCCCCTTCGCCCCGACGCGCCGATCAGAGCCCGTGCTTGCGAAGCAGCCGCCTCACGTACGTGGGATCCAGTCCCGCGGCCGTGGCGATCGCCGGGGCGTCCCTCCCGATGCGCTCGATCATTCGGCTCAAGTACGCGCGCTCGAATTGATCGCTGTACCGATCCTTCAAGACCTTGAACGGCACGTCCAGCGGCACGGCGCCGAGGCCCGGTGGTGCCGCGCCGTAGCTCGGCACGCTCGGTGGCGCGGGAATGCGGGACCCCCCCGGCGCCTCTTCCCCGCGTGTGAGCATCCACGCGCTCGTCGGGCCGACGGCCACGGCACGGTCGACGAACGACCGGAGCTCGCGCACGTTGCCCGTCCACGGGTGCGCCGCGACCTCCGCCAACACGCTCGGTTCGATGACGATGTCGGGCCGGCGCGACAAAAAGTGGGAGAGGAGGCCGGGGATGTCGTCCCGCCGCGCGCGGAGCGGGGGAACGAACGCCGGGAGCACCGCCAGGCGGAAGTAGAGGTCTTCGCGGAAGCTGCCGGCGGCGACCATAACGCCCCCGTGTGCCCGCTGATCGCGCGCTGGCAGAAGACCGCCAGCGGCCTTGCGGGCGCGGAGACGGGCAGCGTCACCTTCGTGCAGCGTTTCAATGCGACGCTCGGAAGCTTCGTGCACTTTCATGTCGTCGCGCTCGATGGCACGGTCACGAGTGCGGAGGACGGCGCGGTGGCGTTTTACCCAGGCCGCGCACCTTCGCGCGAGGAAATCGCCGAGGTCGCCCGTCGCGTCGCCGCGCGGATGCACCGATGGCTCCGCCGTCGCGGGCTCGTGGACGAGCGCCCTTTGGAGGAGCGCTCGAACGAAGCGCCCGAGCTCTCGCCGCTCGAAGCGTGCAGCTGTCGCTTCTTGGCGCGCATTTCGGCGCTGGTGCCACCCCCGAGATTCCCCTTGGTTCGCTTCGCCGGCGTCTTCGCGCCGAGCTCGTCGTGGCGCCGCGAGGTCGTCGCGATACGCGTCCTTCCGGCGGCCGCCGCCGAGCCGACCGCCACGAAGACCGCGCACAAGACGCGGAAGAAGACTCCGAGCGTAGCGCCTTGCGCCTCGAAGACTCCGGCGACCAGCCTCGGCGCGGGCATCGTCGGGGCCCCTTTTGCGCGCATCGACTGGGCTTCGCTTCTGCGCCGCGTCTACCTCGAAGACGTCCTCGTGTGCCCGTGCGGTGGTAGGCGCCGCATTGTCGCCGACGTCTCCGACCCCGACGTCCTCTGCGCCATCCTCACCCCTCTCGGCCTCCCAACCACAGCCCGGCCAGTGCGAAGCGCGAGGGACCCGACCTTAGACCTCGGGTGACCCACCGACCCTCGGCGCTCCTTTCCGACCCGCGACGCGAACGTGTGACCGCAACTGAAAATCCAGAAACTCCGCGCGCGTTGGCATCCCCAAAACGGGGACACCGACGCGCTTCACCGCCGAACGGACTGCGACTTCGCCGGGCAATGGGCCTTGGTTGTCCTTGCCTCCCCGGGTTCGCGTGGCGAGAAGGTTTGGTGACCTTCTGATCGGCGTCGGCGTCGGCGTCGGCGTCGGCGTCGGCGTCGGCGTCGGAATCGGCGTCGGCGTCGGCGTCGGAATCGGCGTCGGCGTCGGAATCGGCGTCGGCGTCGGCGTCGGAATCGGCGTCGGCGTCGGAATCGGCGTCGGAATCGGGAGTTGGCGCCGATCCTGCGACACGTGGGTACGCGCGATGGGGTGGCGCGCACCGCCGCCCCCGCCATCCGGTACGATTGCGTCGATGGGGGAGTCTCGACGGCGGCGTGTCGTGAAGGCGCTCGGCGGTGTCGGCGCCGCGTCGGCGTTCGCTGGCGCGATGATCTCGTCGTACGTCGAGGGGGCGCTCTGGGAGTTTCACCACCGCTTCGTCGCGATAGGTCCGGGCTCGTCGCCGACGAGTGTTCTCTTGGACCGCCTTTATCACGCGACCGGGAGCGCGCTCGGGCAGACCTTTCTCCTGCTGCTCGGCGCCACGGCGCTCCTTCCGCTGGGATACGCGGTTCGCATGGTGGCGCGCGCGCGCGTGCGCGCCGGCGGCCGCGACATGTTTGCGGCGGGGAGGCGATGGACGACGGCGCACCCGAGCTGGATCCGCGTGCTCACGGCGCTGCCGCCGGCCGCGCTCGCCGCTTGGGTCGCTTACAACGGGTGCGAGAGGCCAGGCGGCCAGCTGTCCTTCTTGGACCTGGCCGGGGTCATGGCGCTGTGGGCGATCCCTTCGGTGTTCGCCGCGGTCGGGTGGACGGCGCTCACGCGCGCGGGGCTCCGCGCGCTCGTCGCGCCCGTCGTCGACGACGAAGAGGTGACGAGCACGGAGGTGGCCGGCGACGAGATCTCGTTCGCCGCCGTCGCCGTCACGCGCGAGACGCGCGCCGCCATCGGCGCCAGCGCGGCGCTCACCGTGGCGATGGTCGCGTGGCTCGCGTCGCTCACGCCGCATGCGCTCTTCCAGGATCTGCGCGTCTTCGCGGCGATGGCCGGCTACATCGCCGCGGTGCTCGGTGGCGCCGTGCTCTTCCGCCGCGCGTCGCGCGTCGCGATTGGCCTCGACGGGGTCTTTGTGACGGGCAGCTCGCGCACGCGTTTCTTCGCGTTCCGCGACCTCGACTACGCGCACGCCGAGGGCAACGATCTCGTCCTGGTGCGCGGCACGCAGGTCGTCCTTCGCTTGCAGCTCCACGGCAAGGACGCCGCGCGGCGCGACGCGGTGCTCGAGCGGCTCCGCGTCGCGGTCCGCCGCGCGCACGCCGATCGGAGAGATCCGGCGACCGGCTTCGTGGCCGCGGCGTCGCGCGAGGTGCTGACCCGCGCGGCCCACGGCGCAGGCGACTACCGTGCGACGGCGCTCTCTGTGGAGCAGCTCTGGGCGCTCGTCGAGGGGCCCTCGATCGACGGCGACGCCCGCGCGAACGCCGCGTCGGCGCTGGTCGCGAGCGGCGGCGACGAGGCCCGCGCGCGCTTGCGCGTCGCCGCCGAGCACTGCGCCGATCCGCGCGTCCGCGTCGCGCTCCAGGGCTTGTGCGAGGGCGACGATGCGCCCGAAGAAGAGGAGCCAGAAGAGGAGCCGCTCGCCGTCGCGGCGCAGGGCCGTCGCGCCGTCAGAGGCACTCCTCTTTGAACACCTTGCGCGTGCCGACCATGTAGAACGGCACCTCGCACGGCGACACCGTCGCGCTCGCGGTCGGAGTCGCCGTGCTCGCCGGCGCCGGCGGCGGTTCCGGCTGCTACGAGGTCTTCGCGGTCATCGTCGCCTTGTCGGACCATTCGCGCATGGCCTGGTCTCCGGAGCGATCGATGTGCACCTTGTCGTCGACCGAAGTGACCCACTTGAGCGGGATGTAGTGGTGCTGGCCCTTCGCATCCTTGGCGAGCTTGATCATGTCGCTTCCTTCGATGTGATCGACGACCGCGAATTGACCATTCTCCGAGCAGACGACGGGCGCGTGGGGCTTGATTTGGCTGGCGTCGATCATGGTGGAACCTCCTTGGTTGGCGAAGGCAGCAGCGCACGGGCCGTGCCACGCGGCGCGCCCCATCTTTTCGGCCAGTTCGCCGGAATTCGCGCGTCCTGTGGGGCGCCTAAGGCGCCACATGAGGCGCAGCGGTGGCGCCGAGCGGCTTCCAGGCCGAGGCGCGTACAGGCAGAGGCGCTTCCAGGATGCATCCGGCTTCCGCCCGCCCCCCGGGACGTTCCACCGCAAGTGGCACGGCGACCGCTGGGAGGTCTGGGAGCGCGACGCGAAGTAGCGCGAAGCCCGCGTCGACGCCGCGGGCTGCGGCCGCGAGGGTGACGCCGCGCGACGCGGTGTGGCAGGTCACACAATCGACGCTCTGCACGTTCTGGAGCGAAGGGTTGCTCACGGCGAGGGCCGTGCGCACCGTGGCGCGGAGCGTGGGATCGTCCGCGGCGGCGAGGCGGCCCTGGCTCAGCAGGAGCGAGACGTCGTTCGCCGATGGAACAGGGCTGACCGTTCCCGCCGTCGTCATGGATGGCTTCCGCCGGGTCGACGAATGGCGCGGCCTCGAGAGCGCCGTTGGCGACTTCGAGGGGGTGCTCGGCCAGGACGCCTTCGCCATCGCGGCCATCCCGGCCGACAAGCTGACCGCCAAGGAGCGAACCGTGCTCGACGCCGTCGACGGCCAGCGGACGCTCCGTGAGGTCATCGCCGCCAGCCACATGTCCAGCTTCGACGCCTGTCGCATCCTCGCGGAGCTCCTCAGCGCCCGCGTGGTCCGCCGCATCGCGGGCTGAGCCTCCAGCGACTAGGCAACTGCGGGCGATCACGGGTCGGGGGGGGGGTGGTCCTACTGGACGCGCACGCGCCCGCTCTCGTCGATGAGGCCGTCGAAGATCGCGTCGACATCGAGCGTCGCTGCGACGGAGACGAGGCGGATTGTCGCCGAAGGGCCAGCGGCGTCGGGAGCCGACCACGTGCCGTCCGTCTGCCTCGCAAAGCGCTCGATCAGGGGTCGGTGCTGGGCGACGAGGACGTACTCACGGAGAGATTCGAGGCGCCGGTAGTGCTTGAATTTGCCGTGCCGATCGTAGGCCTCGGTGGAGTTCGAAAGGACCTCGACGATGACGGTTGGATTCACGACGGCGATCGGATCTTCCGAGTCCCGGAGGACCGGCCCGCACACGATCGCGATGTCCGGATAGGTCCCGACATCGGGGCCGTGCTCGTCGGCGCGAATGCGTGTGCGGAGCTCGGTGACGAAGGCACGGCAGGGCCCGCCACGGAGCGAGCCGAGCGCCATCGTGACGGCGGCGATGATGGCCGAGTGCTCCGGTGTTCCGCCCGCCATCGCGAAGACGTCGCCGTCGAGGAACTCATGCCGGGTCTCGCTCGCATTTTCGCGAGCGACGTACTCGGCGTAGGACAGCTTGAGGCGCTCGGCGACGCTCATTTCAAGGAGTTTAGCACGCGCGCTTGTTCATCGAAGAGATCGGGGTCCAGAGTCGGCTTTCTCACCGCCGCTCGGGGTGCAAGCCCGCGTCGTCGGTGCGTTCGGAGCCCTCGACGGGACCGAAACCTCGCCGGGCCGCTTCCGCGCTGCTTCCGTCGTCCTGACCGGCCTCGGGCTCGATGTGGGCCAGGGGAACCAAGGCGTCGGTGTCACGCTCCGGCGCTGCGACGAGGTCGGCAGCCTCGGGCGAACCTGCGGTCGCTGGAAAGGCGCGCTGGTGCTTGAACGCTGAGCGTGCGTAGAATCGAGCGCGGCGCGTTCGCGAACGACGGCGCAGCGGCCGTCTCGAAGCACACGGTGAGCGATCAGGCTGGATTCCGCCCGAATCGCCCCAGGCCACGGAGCCCTAACGGAGCCGCTGCGTGCATGATACACATCATGCCGAGCATGGCCTGGACTCGCCGGGAGCCGGCTCCCGTCCGGACGGCCGCCGCGTACCTCTGGCGCGGGGACATGACGGCGGCTTGCCGCCCGTTCTAGTCGATCTATATTTTATCCAAGCGTGGCCGACTCGAAGAAAACCGTGCTCGTCGTGCTGTTCATCCCGAGCGTCGAACGCGACGGGAAGACGGCGATCGATCTGTACGCTCATGCACGACGGCGGTAAACGCGGCGCACGAGGCCGGGTTCGTCCTCGTGCGGAAGGAGCGGGCCCGCCTCGAAGAGGCCCGGGTCGATCGGCGGCGCGTGCACGGCGCGAGGATCGGTGACGTGATCGGGGACGTACGTCACGTCGATGAGCTCGGCGTAGGCGGCCCCCTCGGCGAAGATGCGCGCGCCACCGATGAGCCACACGTCGCCGTCGCCCGCGAGCCCGAGCGCCGACGCGACGCTGGGCACGGCTTCGACGTCGGCGGCGACGAGCGGGCGGCTCGTCACGACGAGGTTGCGCCGCCCGGGGAGCGCCGCGCCGGTCTCCTCGAAGGTGGCCCTTCCCATGATCACGGTGGTCCCCCGCGTGATTCGCTGGAAGCGGCGCATGTCGCCGGGGTGGCTCCATGGGAGCTTCCCGCCGAGGCCGATGACCCCTTCCGGTGAAACGGCGTAGATCATTCCGCGCATCGCAACAGCTTCCCTTCGCTCGATCGGGTTCAGTTGGGGAAGACGTAATGGAAGAACTCGGGGCGGGAAGAGACGCCGCACTTGGCGTAGATCTGCGTCACGTGCTGGCGGACGGTCTTGTCGCTGTTGCCCTCGATGCGGGCGATCTCGGCGGAGGGCAGGCCCTTCAAGAGGAGGCGCGCGATCTGGACTTCCTTGTCGGTCAGGTTGGCGCGGGTGAGCGCGCGCTCGACGAGGTGCGCGACGCTGTCGCGCTCGCCGAGCAGGCGCGCCAGGGTGTCGAGGAGCTCCTGCGCGCGGAAGGGCTTTTCCAGCAGAAATGAGGCACCGTCGTTGAGCACGCGCTTCACGCGCTCGAGATCGGCGAACGCCGTGACGACGACAATCTGCGCCCCGTGCGCCCTGGCGCGGATCCGCGGGACGAGCAGCTCGCCGCCGCGATCGTGCGCGCCGAGCACGAGATCGACGACCGCCGCGTCGAACGGATCGCCGGGGGCCGCCAGCGCCGCCACCGCCGCGGGGTAGCTGGCTACGCTGGTGCATGCGTAGCCCGCGCGCGTGAGGGCGCGCGTGAGGACGTCGCGCGCGTCGTCCTCGTCCTCCACGAAGAGGACGCGCAGCTTCATGAGGGAGCCCCTTCGGGCAGGCGGAGCAAGAACGTCGTGGACCACACGCCGCCGTCGCTCTTCTCGTAGACGACCTCCCCGCGCATGGCGCGCGCGAGCGCCCGCGCGATCGACAGGCCGAGCCCGAGGCCGCGCGCCTTGGTGGTCGCGAGCGGCTCGAACAGCGACTCGCCGACCTCGACGTCGATGCCGGGGCCGTCGTCTCGGATGCGTACGAGCGCCTCGCCGTCCCCCTGGCTCACCGTGATGCCGACGCGCCCCGCGCCGCCGCGCGCGCGCAGGACGTCGAGGCTATTTCCCACGAGGTTTTCGAGGATGATGCGCACGAAGTTCGGATCGCCGAAGGCGCGCACGCGCGGCGCGGCCTGCACCTCGATGAGGATGCCGTCGCGCGCGGCGATGGGCGACACGTCGCGCGCGAGCTCGCGCGCGATCTGGTCCAGTGACACCGCGCCGATGGCCGGACGCGCTCCTTCGGCGAGCGCGCGGAGCGAGGCCAGGCTCTCCTTGATGCGCTCCATCTGCGCGCTCGCGCGCGCGAGGACAGCGGCCGTCGCTGCGTCGGGCGGCATGGTGGCGTCGAGATCGTCGAGGAGGAGCCCCAGCGAGTGCAGCGGGTTTTTGACCTCGTGCAGGGTCGACGCGACCACGACCCACACCGCCTGGTCACGCTCCACCTTGAGGAGGCGGGTCGTCACCTCGTCGGCGCGGCGCGCTTCGGCGCGCGCGAGCTCGAGGCGGATGCGACCGTAGTGGAGGGCGACGCCGAGTAGACCCCCGGCGATGACGGGAATGACGCGATCGACGAACGCGTGCATCGCCTGGAGCGTGGTCGCGAGCGGCCCCTCGCGGGCGAGGGCGTCGAACGACGTGTTCGCGAAGGCATACGCCGCGCCGAGGGCGAGGCCCACCGACACGTAGGCGACGAGCGTGCCTCTTCCGTGGCGAGGGGCGTGGCCGGCCTTCATCCCACGAAAGGTAGCGCCCCGCCGGGGAGATGGGACTCCGGCATTTGCCGGACTGCCCGGCGCGCGGCGATCGCGTAGGTTTTTCGGGTGCCGAGTCGCCCCTGGAAGGTCACCCTGACGACGCTGCTTTTCGTGATCGCGCCGGCCGTCGCGCGCGCCGAAGGGGCCGCGACGACGACGCTGACGCGCGGCCGCGCGATCCAGCTCGGCGCGACGCAGGGGCCCGGCGTGGCGGTGGCGGCCGCACCGCGGAGCGCGTCGCGGGAGGCGGGCGCGAGCGTGACGTCGTTGCCTCACGCGCCGACCGTCGCGCTGTCCGCGGGCTACCGGGCGGGCGCCCTCACGCCCGGCGTCGAGCTCGGGGTAACGGTGCTCCAGGATCTCTCGACCCACGGGCTCGGCGGCGCGCGCAGCGACGCAGCGAGCGCCCTCGTGCGCGTCGTCGAGACCGACTCCGAGCGCGCGCGCCTCGAGGCGGCGGCGCGGGCCGCGAATGCGCACCTGGGTGCGCTCGAGGTCAGCGAGGTGCTGCGCCTGCGCACCGAAGCGCTCGCGCAGGCCGAGGCGATCCTCACGGCGACCCGTGCGCGCGTTCAGGCGGGCGTGGGGCTCCCGTTCGAGCTGGCGATGGCGCAGGGCGACGTCGGCAGCGCGCGCGCGAGCATGCTCGACGCCGAGGGGGCGCGCGTCGAGGCGATCGCCGAGCTTCGTTTTGCCCTCGGCCTCGACGCCGACGCGCCGGTGGACGCCACGGGCGATCTGTACGCGTCCGACGAGCGCCCAGTCGACGAGCCGGCCGCGATTCGCGCCGCAGAGGCGCGCCATCCATCCATCGCGTTCGCGATCGCGCGCGCCGCGCAGGCGCGGCACGAGGTGCGCCTCACCACCGCGATGCTCGCGCCGTCGATCGGGGTCGGCGCGTCGTACGTCCGCGAGGGAACGGGGGATCACGTCGTCACCGGCATCCTCAGCGTGCCGCTCCCGATCGTGAGCCCCGGCGCCTTCGAAGCTGCGCGACAGCGCGCGTCGGAGGCCACCGCCGCAGCGCTCGTGGCGCGCGTACGCGCCGAAGTGACGCGCGATGTGCGTCTTGCGCTCCACGATCGCGAGCACTGGCGGGAGGTGCGCGACGCACTGCGCGCACAGGCCCTCCAACCGATGCGCGAGGCGCTGCGTCTGGCGCGCGTTCAGTACGACGTCGGCACGCACGACGTCTCGTTCGTGCTCCTCGCGCGCCAGCGTCTCGTGACGACCGAGGAGCAGCTCGCGCACGTCGCCGCCGAGGTTCAGCGCGCCGACATACGCCTCGGGCGCGCGACGGGTCGTCTCCTGGAGGGTGGCGCGTCGTGACACGGGCGCGCGTCGCCATGGTGCTCGCGCTGTCGCTCGCGGCGTGCAAGGTCACGCCGACGCCCGACAAACCGGGTTCCGAGAAGGGCGCGCCGGCGCCGAGCGCAGCGGCGCACGGCCCGATCAAGGTCGATCGCGAGCTCATCGCCCAGGGGCGCATCAAGATCGCGCTCGTCGAGCGACGCGCGCCACGCGGTCAGCTGCGCGTTCCCGGCGAGGTGCGCTCGAGCGAGAGCGGGAGCGCCGAGGCCGGAACGCTCGTGTCCGGTCGCGTCGCCTCGCTGGAAGTGACCGAAGGGACGCGCGTGACCAAGGGGCAAATCCTCGCGTGGGTGGACGCGCCGGAGGTCGGCCGAGCCAGCGCGGAGCTCCTCCGGGCGCGGGCGCGCGCCGCCCTGGCTGCGCGCAAGCTCGAACGCCAGCTCGAGCTCGACAGGCAGCAGGCCACCAGCAAGAACGCCGTCGACGACGCGCGCGCCGAGGATCAGGCGGCGCGCGCCGATCTCCTCGCCGCACGCACGCTCCTCGCCAACCTGGGCGGCCAGGAACCGCCGGCCGAGTCGGACCGGGCGACGGCGATCGTTCGCGTCCCGGTGCGCTCGCCGATCGAGGGCGTCGTCGCCCGCCGCGACGCCATCCTGGGCGCGCCGGTGTCCCCCGACAAGTCGCTGTTCACGATCGTCGCCGCCGGCCACGTCGTCGTCCTCGCGCGCGTCCCCGAGACGTCCACGGTGCCGCCGGTCGGCACCAAGGCGACGCTCACCGCTCGGGGCGGAGCCGCTGCGACCTGCGACGCGACCGCCACCGGGACCCTCGGCGCGATCGACACCGCGACGCGGACCACCGCCGTGCGCATCGAGCCGGGCGCCGGTTGCGCGTGGCTCGTCGCGGGCGGCTACGTCGACGTCGCGTTCCCCGGCGTCGCTGCCGGCGAAGGCCGTGACCTCGTCGTCCCGCGCGAGGCCATCGTCGACGTCGCCGGCGTGCCGTCGGCGTTCGTCCCCGGCGCGACCGAGGGCGAGTTCGCGCAACGCGCAGTGCGTGTACGCCCCGGCGAAGGGCCCGAGATCGTCGTCGAAGCGGGCCTCGCCGAGGGAGACAAGATCGTCGTCGTCGGCGCCCTCCTCCTCAAGGGCGAGATGATCCGCGCGGAGCTGCAGTGATCGCCGGGCTCGTGCGCTGGTCGCTCGAGAACCGGCTAATCGTCGCGCTCCTCTCGTTCGCCCTGGCCGTCGCCGGGGTGCGCGGATACCTGACGCTCCCCGTCGACGCCGTCCCCGACGTCACGAACGTCCAGGTCCAGATCCTCACCAACGCGCCTGGCCTCTCGCCGCTCGAGGTCGAGGGGCTCGTGAGCCGGCCGGTGGAGCTCGCGATGAGCGGCATGCCCGGCACGCGCCTCGTCCGCTCGACGTCGCGCGCCGGCGTCTCCGCGGTCACGATCGTGTTCGAGGACGACGTCGAGCTCGCCGCGGCGCGGGCCCTCGTCTCCCAACGCTTGCAGTCTGCACGCGATGCGATCCCGCCGGCGGCGCGCCGCCCCGAGATGGGCCCGCTCTCCACCGGCCTCGGCGAGATCTACCACTTCACGCTGCGGTGGCCGGGGCACTCGGCCCGCGATCTTCGCACCATCCTCGAGTGGGACATCGCGCACGCGCTCCGCACCGTGAACGGCGTGGTCGAGGTGAACCCGTGGGGCGGAACGGAGCGGCAGATCGAGGTGCGCTTGCGCGACGCCGACATGCGCGCGATGGGGATCAGCCAGGAGAAGGTCGAGCAGGCGCTCCTCGGAGGCGGACAGAGCGCCGGCGCCGGCTCCCTCGAGCGCGGCGAGGAGCAGGTGCTGGTCCGCCTCGATGGTCAGTACCGCAGCGCCGACGCCGTCGCCTCGCAGGTCGTCGGCACCCGCGCGGGAGGGGTGCCCATCCTCGTCCGTGATGTCGCCAACGTGATCGACGGCGCCGCGTTCCCGACGTCCGCCGCGACGGCCGACGGCGAAGGCGAGACGATCTACGCCATGGTCCAGATGGTCGCCGGCGGTAACGCCCACGAGCTGATGGGCCGCGTGAAGGAGCGACTCGCCGAAATTCAGAAACGCCTGCCCGAGGGCGTGACGATCGAGCCGTTCTACGACCGCGCCGCCCTCGTCGATCGCGTCCTCGGAACCGTGCGCCGCTCGCTCCTCGAGGGTGGGCTCATCGTCGTCATCATCCTCTTCGTGTTCCTCGGCGATCCGAAGGCGGGAATCGTCGTCGCGAGCGCCATCCCGCTCTCGATGCTCGGCGCCTTCTTCCTCATGAAGACGTTCGGCATGACCGGCAACCTGATGAGCCTCGGCGCGATCGACTTCGGTCTCGTCGTCGACGGCGCCGTCGTCGTCATCGAGGGTGCGCTCGCCACCATGGCGGCCAAGGACATGGGCGCGCGCCAGGCCCTCGCGCACGAGGGCGAGTCGGTCGGGCGCCCGATCGCGTTCGGCGTCTTCATCATCGGGATCGTCTACGTGCCCGTCCTCCTCCTCGAAGGGGTCGAGGGGAAGATGTTCCGGCCGATGGCGTGGACCGTCCTCTTCGCCCTCGGCACCGCGCTGGTCCTCTCGTTCACGTGGGTGCCAGCGCTCGGCTCGCTCCTTCTCGGCAAGGCGACGCCTGGAGACGTGTGGATCATCCGCCACGTGCGCCGCGTCTACACGCCGGTGCTCGAGGCGATGGTCGAGCGCCCGCGCCTGGCGTGGCTCACCGCGGGCGTCCTCGTCGCGGTCGGCGTGCTGGCGGCGTGGGGCCGCGGCGCCGAGTTCGTCCCGCGCCTCGAGGAGGGAGACCTCGTCGTCCAGGTCACGAGGCCCCCGAGCGTCTCGCGCGCCGAAGCCATCCGCGGCACGCTCGCCATCGAAACGGCGCTCAAGAAGTACCCCGAGGTGAAGCGCGTCGTCTCGCGCACCGGCAGCCCCGACGTCGCCACCGACATCATGGGCATCGAGCAGAGCGACGTTTTCATCATCCTCACGCCGCGCAGCGAGTGGAAGAGCGCCCCAGACCGCGAGGCCCTCGTCGCCCTCTTCGAGAAGGATCTCGTCCGCGTCCTGCCCGGCACGTCGTTCAGCTTCACCCAGCCGATCGAGATGCGCACCTCGGAGATGCTGTCCGGCGTGCGCGGCGACCTGGCCGTGAAGATCTACGGGCCGGACAACCAGGTGCTGGGCGGCCTGGCCGAGCAGGTGCTCAAGCTGTTGCAGGCCATTCCCGGCAGCGAGGACGTGCTGACGGTGAAGAACGCCGGCGTGCAGTATTTGCAGGTCGACGTCGACCGCGTCGCCGCCGGCCGCCTGGGCCTGAGCGTGGAGCAGGTGCAGGCCGACCTGCGCACGCTGGTCGAGGGCCGCGTCGCCGGCGTGGTGGTG
>JANYHK010000098.1 GCA_025359105.1 Myxococcales bacterium
TACGGGCGATCGCCCCTTGTGGGCGCTCGCCGGCATCGGCGTCCTCGGCGCGCAGTACGTTCGCTACGACTGGTGGCACACGTCCCAGCGCGAGGGGCTCTACGCCGTCCTGGTGCTCGTCTCGCTCGCGCTGCAGGCTGCCGCCCACGAGACCCGTGACGCGCGCGTGGCGGCGCGCGGCTTCGCCCTCGCGGGGGCGGCGACCGCGCTCACCTGGTTCGGCAAGCCGCCTTGTGTGGTCTTCGCGGTCCTCCAGGCCGCCGTGGCGCTCCTCGACCGCGGGAGCCTCTCGATCGCCGTGTGGCGCGCGCTCCGCGCAGGCGTCCTCGGGGCGGCGGCTACGTCGGTCGCGATGGTCTCGTTCGTCCTCGTCTTCGAGGACCTGCCGCTCGCCCTGCGCATGCTCGCCAAGGTCCCGCTCCTGCACCACACGATCTGGAACCGCTCCCTCGTCGAGTGCTACCGCTCGTTCGGCAACACGCCGCGTCTCGACTGGGCGATGGGAATGACCGCGGCGTTCCTCGTCTGCTTCTTCGCCTTCCGCCTCCCCCGGCGCGCGCTCCTGGCACTGGTGTTGCCGGTGGGGGGCTTCGCCGTCTTCGCCGCGCAGGGCAAGGGGTTCCCGTACCACCTGCAGATGGTGACGCTGGGGACGGGCGTCCTCGAGCTCGTCCTCGTCGCGGCGCTCGCGCGTCGCGTGGAGGGGCGTCCGGCGCTGGCCGCCGCGGTCTTCGTAGGGGCGCTCCTCCTGGGCCTGCAGTGCCGACAGGACGCGGTCATGAGCCCGGGCACCAAAGGAGACTGGGCGGCGGCCGGCGCAACTCCGGCGATGCGCGCGTCCAATGCCTACCTCGACCACTTCGAGTGGGGGGACTTCTTCTCGAAAGATCTGCGTGCCGCGGCCGCCTACCTCGCGGCGCATACGCGCGAGGACGAGCGGGTGCAGACCTACGGCCTCGACCCTTACCTCCTCTTCCTCGCGCGCCGGCACACCGCGACGCCCATCCTCTACGACTTCGAGCTCAACGTGGACGCCGCGCTGGAGGGTGGCTCCGGCGCCAGGCCGAGCGCGGCCGATCGCGCCGCGCTGCTCGCCTACCGTGACGGCGCCGAGGTCCTGGTGCTCGACGCGGTGAGGGCGGCGCCGCCGGCCGCGTTCGTCTTCTTCGACAAGGCACCGTTCAGCTACCCGGAGGACGGCGAGGCGGACTTCCGGGTACACTGTCCAAAGGTCGCTGGCTGGCTCGAGGATCGCTACGCCCCCGCGCTCCGCTTCGGCACCATTCGCGTGCGCCTGCGCCGCGACCTCGGCGCGGCCCCCTGACGGCTCGGCGTAGGCAAATGTGCTACGGTTCGCCCCGATGGCAGCACCGCATGCGGCTTGGATCGGTCACGTCCTGCGGGACGGGGCGTCGCTGCGGCGGGCGTTCGCCGAGGACAGCCAGCGGATCGCGGAAGCCGCCGCCCTCATCGTCGCGTCCCTCCGCGCCGGCGGCAAGCTCCTCCTCTTCGGCAACGGCGGCAGCGCCAGCGATGCGCAGCACATCGCGGCGGAGCTCGTCGGTCGCTTCGTGGCCGATCGCAAGCCGCTCCCGGCGATCGCGCTCACCGTCGACACGTCGGCGATCACCGCGATCGCGAACGACTTCGGCTACGAGCACGTCTTCGAGCGCCAGCTCCGGGCTCTTGGCCGCGCGGGCGACGTCGTCGTCGCCATCTCGACGAGCGGGCGTTCCGAGAGCGTGCTCCGCGCCGTCCGTGCCGCGCGGGAGCTAGGCATCAAGGTCATCGGCCTCTCCGGCGCGGGCGGAGCTGCGTTCGCCGCGGAGTGCGACGTCGCCGTCCTCGTGCCGTCGCGCGACACCGCGCGGATCCAGGAGTGCCACATCACGATCGGTCACATGTGGTGTGCCATCCTGGAGGCCGAGCTGTGCGGTTGCGCGCTCCCGGCGCACCCGGTCCGGGCGGGTGATCCCGACACGAAGCTCGTCACGCTCGACGATCTCCTTCCGATCCGCGACACCCACGCGCGCGAGAAGCGCACGGTGGTCTTTACCAATGGCTGCTTCGACATCCTGCATGCCGGTCACGTGGCGAGCCTGCGCGCGGCGCGTCGCCTCGGTGACGTGCTCGTCGTCGGCGTGAACGACGACGCGCACGTTCGTCGCACGAAGGGCGAGGGGCGGCCGATCAACCCGCTCTCCCAGCGCGTGGCGGTGCTGAGCGCGCTCGAGGTCGTCGACTACGTGGTCGCGTTCTCCGAGGCCACGCCGGCCGAGATGCTCGCGCGCCTCAAGCCCGACGTCCACTGCAAGGGCGCCGACTACGCGCCTCCCAACGGCGCGCCGATCCCGGAGGCCGAGATCGTACGTGCCTATGGCGGGCGCATCGAGTTCCTGCCGCTCGTCGGCGGCCTCTCCACGACGGGCATCGCGGCTCGTCTCGCGGGGTGAGATGCGCCCCGCGGTGTTCCTCGATCGCGACGGCACGCTGATCCCCGACGAGGGTTACCTCGCCGACGCGTCGCGCGTGCGCCTCATTCCAGGCGCCGCTCCTGCGCTGCGCGCGCTCGCTGCGTCCGGCAAGCTGCTCGTCGTCGTGAGCAACCAGTCCGGCGTCGCGCGCGGCCTCATCAAGCCCGAAGAGGTCGCGGCGGTGCACGCGCGCGTGGTCGAGCTCCTGGCCGCGGAGGGTGTGCACCTCGACGCCGCGTACCATTGCGAGCACGGGCCCGACGACGGCTGCGCGTGCCGCAAGCCGCGGCCGGGGATGCTGCTGCGCGCCGCGGCGGAGCACCACATCGATCTGCCGCGCTCGCTCATGGTGGGCGACAAGCCGTCCGACGTCGCCGCGGGCGAGGCGGCAGGCTGCAAGGCCGTCCTCTTCACGGGAGACTGGGCGCGCGTCCTGGCCTCCCTCCAGGAACCGTGGGCATGCTGACCGCCGTATCCGCCGCCGCTTTCGTCCGCTCGTTCCAGGGCAAGCACGTCGTCGTCGTGGGCGACGTGATGCTCGACGAGTACGTGCGCGGCGACGTCGCCCGCATCTCGCCGGAAGCTCCGGTCCCGGTGGTCGATCTCACCGAGCGCTCGGTCAGCCCTGGCGGCGCCGCCAACGCAGCGGCGAACGTGGTCACCCTCGGCGGCCGCGCGTCGCTGGTCGGGCTCGTCGGTACGGACGCGCAAGGTTCGAGCCTTCGCGCAGAGCTCGAAAGCCGCCGGATCGAGGTCGGCGGCCTCGTCGTGACCGGCGAGCGACCCACGACGCACAAGCTCCGCGTCGTCGCCCGCAACCAGCAGATCGTCCGCGTCGACGTGGAGTCGCGCGAGCCGCTGTCGGCGCGCGTCGAGGCGGAGCTCGTCGACACTGTCGAGGCCCTCGCGAACGGGGCCGATGCGTTCGTCATCAGCGACTACGCGAAGGGGGTGGCGTCGGACGCCATAGCGCGCGCCGTCGTCGCGATCGGCCGCCGTCGCGGCGTCCCCGTGGTCATCGATCCGAAGGGCCGCGACTACCGCAAGTACGCTGGCGCCACCGTGATCACGCCGAACGTCCTCGAGCTCGAGGTGGCGACCGGCACCACGACCCACAACGCCGACGCCGCCATTCTGGCTGCGGGCCGGCAGCTCCTCGAGCAGATCGGCGGCGCGGCGCTCCTCATCACGCGCGGCGCGCACGGGATGACGCTCCTCCGCTCTGGCGCAGAGCCCCTCGACGTCCCGACGGTCGCGCGCTCGGTCTTCGACGTCACCGGGGCGGGGGACACGGTCATCGGCACGCTCACGCTCGCGCTGGCGGCCGGCGTGCCGATGGACGCCGCGCTCGTCCTCGCGACGCATGGCGCGAGCATCGCGGTGGCGCGCGCCGGGACGGTCGCGGTCGAGGCTGCGGAGCTCGTCGCGTCTTTCGAGGGCTTGACCGCCTCCGCGTAGAGTGGCAGATCCCTAGGACTAGCTTTGGCTTAAAGAGAGGGAAGTCCGCGATGTTCGACGTAAAATTGATGCGGCAGATCGACAACGCCGTCGGCAACGTGGCGTGCTCGGCGCTCGCGTGGCGGAAGCGCCTGCGGACCCGTGGTCCTGCAGCCGGCCTGCGGCCGCTCCGAAAGATCGCCGTCGCCAAGTTCTTCGGGATGGGCTCGCTCGTCATCGCGTCCCCCGCCTTCCAGGCGCTCCGTGAGACGTACCCGGACGCCGAGATCCACGTCATCACCTTCTCGTCCAACGCCGAGATCCTCAAGATCCTGGGCCTCGCCGACAAGGAGTGGTTCGTCGACAGCTCGTCGCCTGCCGCGTTCATCAAGAGCACGCTCGAGGTCGCGCACGCGCTGCGCAAGGAGAAGATCGATCTCCTCGTCGACTTCGAGTTCTTCGCCAAGTTCCCGCTCGTCCTCGCGGGCATCGCCGGCATCGAGCAGTCCGCGGGTTTCTGCCTCACGCCCGAGCCCTGGCGCAAGACGCTGCTCGACGTGCCGGGGACGTACAACCACTACTTCCACACGAAGGACATCTTCCTATCGCTCGTCTACCTCATCGCCACGCGCGACCTCTACTACCTCGACTTCGAGAAGTTCCGTTCGCGTTTCCATCACCCGCGCGTGACGTGCCCGCCGGCCGACGTGGAGCGGGCGCGAAGCGTCCTGGCCGCGCGCGGCGCCGGATCGCGCCGCGTCGTCGCTATCAACGCGAACACGTCGCCGGACCTCGCCCCCGAGGTGCGCAAGTGGCCGGAGGAGCGGTACGCCGAGCTCGCGCGGACGATCCTGAGGGAGTTTCCCGACACGTTCGTGACCTTCGTGGGCGCAAAGTCCGAGCGCGAGTACGTCGAGCGCATCGTCTCCAAGGTCGGTAGCGCCAACGCGGTCTCGGTCGCCGGCGATCTCTCGCTGCGCGAGCTGCTCGCGCTCTTCTCCGTCTCCGAGCTCGTCGTCTCCAACGACAGCGGCCCGATGCACCTCGCTTGCCTCGTCGACGTGCCCGTCGTCGGCCTCTTCTTCGCCGACACACCGACGCTCTTCGCGCCGCTCGGCACGCGCACGCGGTCCATCGTGCCGCCGCTCTATTCCATCCCGCTCTTCACCGTCTACAACGGCAAGGACGTCGTCGCCGGGACGCCTCTCGACGTCATCACGAACGTCGCGGCGAAGACGGTGAGCGTCGAGCGCGTCCTCGAGGACGTGCGGGCTCTGATGCCGGACGGTCAGCTCGCGCGAGCGCGCGGGCGCCATCGGATCACGGCATAGGCGCGCGTTGCCGCCGGTCCTTCGTCGCGGCGCAGGGGGGGTCGCCCTCGTCTTCCTGCTCGCGCCTGCGTACTGGCACCTGCGGACGATCGCGGCGCTCTTCCGCCGTCGGATGGCCTACCCGCTCGACCTGGAGTGGATGGAGAGCTGCCACCTCTACCACGCGTACCGGATCGAGCATCACCTCCCGCTCTACATCGATCCGTCGCGCGGCTTCGCGACGTTTCCGTATCCGCCGCTCCACTGGGTCGTGCTGGCGGCGGTCGGGAAGGTGCTGGGCCTCGACTGGTGGACGGGGCGCGCCCTCTCGGTCGCGTGCATCGTCGGCGCGTCGCTCGTGTGCGGCGTCCTGCTCGTCCGGCGCGCGCCCACGCGGTGGATCGGGGCGTCGTTCGCCATCGTCGCCGCCGCGTCGATCGCGGCGGGCTATCCGCTCACCGGCGGGAGCTACGATCTCGTCCGGCCCGACGCGCTCGCGACCTTCGTTCCGATCCTCGCGGCGGTGCTGGTAGCGGAGGGACGACTCTCGCTACGCCGGTCCCTCCTTGCGGCAGCGGCGCTCGCGGCGACCGTCTACGTCAAGCAGACCGGTGTGTTCTTCGTGGGGTGGCTCGTCGTCTTCGCCGTCCTCCGTGACCGACGGTCGGGCCTGTTTCTCGCAGCGACGACGGCCGCTGCTTGTCTCGCGACGCTCCTCGGGCTCTCTCTGGCGACGGAGGGGTGGTTCTGGACGTGGCTCTTCGACATGCGAAAGCACGCGCTCCTCGTGGACACGTGGGCCGATCCGATCGCGCCGTTCGTGCGCCACGCGCCTTTCCTCCTGTTCCTGCCGCTCGCCGTCGCGTCGCTGCGGCGGCGCGGGTGGCTGAGCGCCGAGTCGGTGAAGTGGACCGGCGTGCTGGGGGCGGCGCTCGTCGGGGCGATGCTCGCGCACGCGAAGGACGGGAGCTGGCTGAACGTCTACACGCCCGTGTTCGTCCTGGCGTGGCCGGTCGGGCTGCTGCTGGTGTGCGACGCGCTGCGCGGTCTGTGGCCACAACGCAGGAGGGCGCTCGCCGTCGCGTGGGCGGTCGTCGTCGCTTCGAGCGGCGCCCTCCTGCTCCTGAAGTACGATCCCACCCGCTTCGAGCCGACCCCCAAGATGTGGGAGAGCGCCAACAGGTTCCACCAGATCGTCGCCGATCTCGATGGGGAGGCCGTCGTGACCACGATCCCGTTCGCGGCGGTCCGGGACGGCAAGCACTGCACGCAACCCATCCTGCAGGGCTACATCGACGGGGTGGCGGCGGGGATGCCGCTCGACTTCGTGGAGGGCCTGCACCTCAGCGGCGCGCGCTACGTCGTCGTGGCCGGCATGAACGACGAGCAGCACCTCCCGCTCGCCACGAGGTTCGATCTCGTTCGCTGGCTCGACTTCGACCTGGACACTCCGGGGGTCGCGCGGCCCTACCGGGGCACGGTGTGGCGCCGTCGGGAGCCGGGCCCCCCGCCGCGTTGAGGTGTCGGGGGCTACCCGCCACGTAGGCGCAATTTTCTGCTAGGTTCGCGCGCCTCCGACCACGAAGACGCGCGCGTTCATGCCGTTCTCCTCCGTCCTCTTCATCTCGGTCTTCCTACCGCTCTTCCTCCTCGCCTATTTTGCCGGCGGAGCGAGGCTTCGCAATGGCGTCGCGCTGCTCTTCAGCGTCGTCTTCTACGCCTGGGGTGCGCCGCGGTTCTTGCCCTTCATCCTCGCGCTCGGTGTCATCGACTACCACCTGGGCAAGTCCATCGCGGCGAGCACGACGCGGAAGAAGCTCTACCTCACGCTGGGCGTGACGGTGCACCTCTCGATCCTCGCCTACTTCAAGTACTCGAACTTCTTCGTCGGCGAGACCAACGCGCTCCTCGCGCACTTCGCCGTGCCGCCGATGCCGTGGAAGGAGGTCATTCTCCCCATCGGGATCTCGTTCCTGACGTTCGAGGAGATCAGCTACCTGACCGACATCTACCGCGGCGACGCGCGGCCGGCGAAGAGCGTGCTCCACTACCTGCTCTTTTTGATGCTCTTCCCCCACTCGATCGCGGGACCCATCTTCCGGTGGAAGGATCTGGAGGCGCAGCTCGCGTCGCGAAGCCTCGCGCGCGACGAGGTGGCCGCTGGGTTTCATCGCTTCTCGCTCGGGCTCGGTAAGAAGGTGCTCCTCGCGGACACCGCGGCACTCGCCGCCGATCGTGTCTTCGGCGCAGACCCGCACACCCTGCCGGCCGCCTATGCGTGGCTCGGTGTGTTCGCATACACGCTCCAGATCTACTTCGACTTCTCGGGGTACTCCGACATGGCCATCGGCCTGGGCCGGATGATCGGGTTCCAGTTCAAGGAGAACTTCAACCACCCCTACATCTCCCAGTCGGTCACCGAGTTCTGGCGGAGATGGCACATCTCGCTCTCGACGTGGCTACGCGACTACCTTTACGTCGCGCTCGGTGGCAATCGCGCCGGGCCGACGCGCGCGCAGGTGAACGTCCTCCTCGTCTTCGCCGCCTCTGGCTTCTGGCACGGCGCGAACTGGACGTACCTCGTATGGGGCATCTACCACGGCGTCTGGGTGGTCGCGGAGCGGACCCAAGTGTACGCGGCGCTCCAGCGCCGGCTGCCGCCGGTCACGAAGATGGCCGTGACGTTCCTCGTCGTCATGGTGGGGTGGGTGTTCTTCCGTGCGCCGACGCTCGGGCACGCCGTGGCCTTCCTGGAGGCGATGATCGGCGTGCACGCGCAGGCGGCCGACGCACCGCTGGTGGTCGGTGAGGTGCTCCAGCGGCGCACGGCGTTCCTGATGCTCTTCGCGACGGCCTTGGCGTTCGCGCCGTTCTTCCGCGGGAGCGCGCCGGAGCCGGCGTCCGGCGCCGCGATGGTGCCGAGGCGAGAGGCCGTCCTCGCCTGGGCGTGGGGGCCGCTCCTCTTCCTCGCGAGCATCGCGCACATGCTGAACTCCAAGTACAAGCCGCTCATCTATTTCAAATTTTGAGTCTGCCAGAAGCGCCCGATGAAAGCCTCCCTCTCCATCGCCACGTACCTCGTGATCGCCGTCGCGCCGATCGCGGCGATGTTCGTCCCGGAGTCGGACGCCATGCGCCTTTACGGCGTGGCGGAGCCGGCGCCGAGGCCGACGTTCACGTGGGCGGGCGCGCGGGCCGAGACGTTCCAGCGCGACGCGAACCGGTGGTTCGAGCGGGACTACGGGTTTCGAAGCTTCTTCGTGCGCGCCGACAACTCCATCTCCTACTGGGGCTTCGGCGAGGCGTCGTCGGAGTCGCCCGTGCGCATCGGGCGTGGCGGCGTCCTCTACATCGATCAAGAGGTGGAGTACTACAACCGCGCGGAGCCGGACGACGCGAAGCTCCTGGCGGAGCACATCGTGCGCGTCACGAAGGCGGCGGAGCAGGTGAAGGCCGCGGGCAAGCACCTCGTGCTTCTCTTCATGCCAGGCAAGCTCACCGTGCGTCCTGATTCGGCGCCCGCCGAGTGGCTGAAGGCGGGCGGCGATCTGCGGCCTTCGCACGCCTTGTACGGCCGCTATGCCGACGCGATGCGGGCGGCCGGTGTTTCGGTCGTCGAGGCGCGCGCGTTGATGACGAGGCACCACGAGCAGACCGGGCTTCCCGCGTTCACCGACAGCGGTCGCCACCTCGCGAAGCCCACCGGGTGTGAGATCATCAACGGCCTCGTGGACACGTGCGAGCCCTTCGGGTGTCTCCCGGAGCATCGGCGCTCGTGCAAGGTCGCGCGGTGGGGCAGCGAGACCGACGACAACGAGGAGTTCGACCTCTGGCGCTTGCTGAACGAGCTGCCGACCTCGTACCGCCCGTACTCGGCCCCCATCCTGGAGCCTGCGCCGCCGTCGCCGCACGCTAGCGCGCGTCGCCCGCTCTTCGTCGGAACGAGCATGTCGAAGCAGCTCATCAAGCACTGCGTCGCCCGCAACATGTTTCCGAGCTACGATTTTTTCTACTACAACGAGACGCACGAGCCGTTTCCCGGCGCTCCGACGACGCCGATCGTGCCGTTTTCCCCGGAATGGAACGCGCTCGTCGATTCGCGCGACCTCATCGTCGTCGAGCAGCCGGAGTGGGGCATGCCGACCGGCTTCTTCGTGTTCTTCGAGCAGCTCATCACGCACTGGCGAGACCCTGAGAAGAAATGAATCGCCCGTCACGAGCTGATCTCCCGTCCGTCCTCGCCCTCGCGACGTCGCTCGCCGCTCTCGGGTTTCTTCTCGCGACCGCCGCGCAGCCGCTCCGCCTCGACTGGGGCGATCCGTGGTCGGACGTCGACATCCGCAACGCCGGCCACTTCTTCGCCAGGTACGGGTTCTGGGAGACGCGCTTCGCCGGAATCGTCGACGTCGAGCCCCTCGGCCCCGAGTCGTACCGGTACCTCCACTACCCGCCGCTCGGGATGCTCATCAACGGCGTCTTGCAGTCGGTCTTTCGCACGGACAGCCTGCCCCTCGCGCGCGTCTTCGCGACGCTCGTGTCGGCGTCGAGCTTGTGGTTCTTCTTTCGCTACGTGACGGCGACGTTCGGGCGCACCGTGGCGTGTTATTCGGTGGCCGTCTTCGCCGGCAATGCCCTCTGGGTCAAGTACGCCGACTGCATCTACAGCCACCCGCTGCACCTCGCGACCGGCTTCGCGTGCCTCCACTTCCTCGCGCGCTGGCTCACGGAGAAGCGCGCGCGCGATCTGCTCCTGTCCGGCGCCGCGGCGTTTCTCTGCTTCTTCGCGTCGTACGACTACTTCTTCTTCGTTCCGATCGCGGTGGTCCTCACCCCGCCGCTGCTCGGGCAGAGCGTGTGGGCGCCGGCGTCTCGTAGGGCGACGCTCGTGATCGCGGCCTTCTGCGCGGCGTCGATCGCCATGAAATGCGCGCTCGCGATCTGGGCGGTCGGCACGCCGGCGTTCCTCGAAGATCTCAAGATGCAGTTCTTCGAGCGCGCGACGGCGAAGTACACCTTCGAGTACGCGCATTCGCTGCCTCGGATCACGTTCTGGCGGCTGTGGCACTTCTTCTCGCCGACCGTCCTCGTCGTGCCCGTCGTCTACGCGGCGGCGGCGACCGCCAGGGTCGCGAAGAGGGCGCCTGCGTGGTTGCCGTCGCCCGGGCCGCTCGTGCTCCTCGTCGCCGGGCTCCCGTTCGTGGTCGCGATGAGCCAGCTCTTCGCGGAGCAGTACCACCCATCGCTGTCGTTCTTGCCGTTCGCTGCGGTCGGCGCGGCCGCCGCGGCGGTGAAGCTCCTCGCGATGCGCGTGCGCGCGGCCCGCGCGCTGGGCGCTGCCTTGATCGCAGCCCCCCTGGCGTGGTCGGTGCACGATCTGGCGACGTCGCCGAAGACGTTCCTCCACGAAGAGGAGCTCGTACCCGTTCGCGCGTACCTCGATGCGCACGACGCCAACGCGTACATCTATTCGAACCTCGCGTTCTCGGCGACGTTCCGGTACGCGCTGAAACGGCAGCTGTTCCCGACGACGCACATGACGCCGCGTGAGCTCACCGACGCCGTGTGGGGGCTGCAGACGGAGCTCGGCGTCCGCGACGTCCACTACCTCCAGGTGGACGACGTCGAGCACGCCGCCGGCGACTGCAAGATCGGCTCGTACGTGGCGACGAGCTTCAAGAGGCAGGATTGGCTCGAGAATCCGTGGTCGTCGCGCGGGGAGATGGAGGCCGCGGTTCGCAGGAGCGACGACGCGCGGCTGGCCGTCCTCCGCGAGATCGCGGAACCCGTCGTGTCGCGACCGGGGATGACGCTGTACCGCATCGACGGGCCGCGCTTTCACCGGTACCTGGCGCGAAGCCTGGCGAGCCCGACGACGAGCGTGCGCTTCGGCGACGAGGCGTCCGGTGCCCTCTTGATTCGCGGCTTCACGTGGCCCCAGCCCGACCACGACGGCTTTCGCTGGCTCCACCCGTGGCCGACGAAGCGGTTGATCCTCAAGGCAAGCGGCCTCGTGTTCGTCCCGACGGGCGATCTGCCGCGGGTCGCCCAGATGCTGATCAGGGTCCCCGCCGGCGGCGATCTGCACCTCGAGCTTGCGGCCTGGGGCTCCGTCGACGGGCAGGCGCTGCAGGTCTCCGTGAACGACGGGCCGACCGTCGCCGAGATCCGCTACGAGCACGCCCTCGAGCGCAAGGTGGTCGAGCTCGTCGTTCCCGCGGCGTCGCTCGAGGCCTCGGGCGTGCAGAAGCTCGATCTCGCCTACGATCGCCTCTCGGCTTCGGGAGACGGCGTCGCGGTCCAGTCGCTCCGCGTGGTCGGCGCGCCGTAAGCGGTCTCGTGGATCGCCGTCTAAGGAGGCTCGGTCCAGCTCAGCGAGTTGAACGCGATGACGGTGACGTAAGGGACGTCGACCCAGGGCCACGCGATCGTGGACGACGTGACAGTCAGCTCGACCCAGTCGTGGCCTTCCAGGTACCCGGAAGGAACGATCGCGTCGATCCCCCAGAGCCCGGTGTCGGAGGGCGGCGTCGTGGTGCCGACGATGCGCCCGTCGATGTAGGCGGTCAGCGTAGGCGTGGTTTGCAGGGCCTTGACGTTGGCCCAGCCGTACATGAAGAGGCGCATCGGACGGCTACCGTGGCTCTTGAGCCGCACCGTACCGCGCTGGCCCATCCAGCGGAATGCCCGGCCTCGGAACCCCTCCGACCCGTCGTGCTGGATGAGCGTGAAGCCGTCGGCGTAGATGACTTCGTCGGAGCACGACACGTTCCACGCCGACGACGAGCCGGCGTCGGAGGAGAGGGCCCGCGCGAGGGCATCGCGCCGCGCGGCTTCTTCGGCGCGGCCGGACGACTCCTTTCTCGAGCAGCCCGTCGCGAGCGCGGCGAGCGCGAGCACGAGCACGAGGCGGCTCACTTGTCGGCTCCCAGGTCGATGACGGCGAGGCCCCGCTCCTCGAAGGCCCGTCGATGGCGGCCGGCGATCTCCGTCAGGTTGTCGCAGAGATCCAGGAAGTACGGCGCGTGGGTGCGCCAGATGTCGGACTCGTCGTTCAGCATCTCGAGCCAGTACTCGCGGCGGTAGTGGTACCGCGAGAAGCCCGGCTGGACGTAGGCGACGTAGCGGACGCCGATCGTGTGGAGGTACTCCTCGAGGCGCTGGCTGCCCTGGAAATACGGAAGCCCCGGCGCAGGGCTCGCGTAGCCCGCCGTGTCGACGTTCAAGATGGGGTTTCGCAGGTAGTTGAAGCGGTGTGGCTCGTCGAGCATGACGAAGATCCGCTCCCCCTCCGGAATCGACTTCTGCAAGCGCAGGTAGAGCGCCTCCTCGGGCGGCGCGGTCTGCGAGCGCGGAGCGGCGCGGTAGGCCGAGGCGACGTTGCGGACCGCAGCGCGCAGCGGTTCCATCGTCGCCGTCTGGCTCGCGACCAGCGCGGCGAGTGAGCCGAAGAGCACCAGCGCGGAGAAGGCTCGGTCACGCGTCTCCCGCGCGCGCTCCGGGCGCGTCGCCGCCACGAGCAGGATGGCGAGGACCATCGCGACGACCGAGCCGAACGCGTAGCGGCCGACGTTCGGCGCGTCGCTCGAGGTCAGCCCGTGCACGAGCATCACGAAGCTCACGAGCGTCGCGAAGACCAAGGCCCAGAGCGGCTTCCTTGCGGGAGCCTCGCGGACGAGGGCCGTGGCGAAGACGAGGACGCCGAGCGCGGTGACCTTCAGGCCTTCCTGCGCAGTGGCAAGCATGAGGACGAGCTCGGAGGCGAGGGTCGTGGACACACCACGCAGCGCCATCGCAGGGTTCGAGTTCCCGAGGATGATGGGGTAGAGGAACGTGCGGTTCGACTGCCACGCCACGATGAACCAAGGGAGGAGCGCGACGACCGTGAAGCCCAGGACGAGCGACGCCTCTCGGATCGCCGGCGCCGTACGCCGCGAGTTGATCCACCACGCGAGGTAGGAGGCGCCCAGCAGGAGGACCGGGATGGGCAGATAGCTCTGACGGAGCGTGCACGTCGCCGACGACACGAGCGCGAGGACGATCGCGTTCCTCCAGGGCGCGCGCGCCTTTCCGCCAACCCAGACGAGGGTCCGGAAGAGGGCGAGGAAGAACGCCACGCCCGAGTACGCGCTGGCCGTGTTCGAGGCGGTGCTCGGGACCGTGAGGATGAACGCCGTCGCGATGAACAAGAACACGAGAGAAGGACGACGCCCGCGATCACGATGCCCGACCAAAAGCAGGACGACCATCAGGACCGACATGCTGCGGTCGAACGTCAGGGCCTGAACGGCCGACGCCCGGATGGCCACGAGCTCCAAAAAGAACGACTGACCGCCGAGCGCGGAGAGGCGGCGAATGCTGAAGGGCTCGAGGAGCGTGCCCGTCTGGAGTAGTCTCTGGACGAACGGGACGTAGGCGATGTCGTCGTCGTACGGGTTGATGCGCCAGTTCGCGATGCCACCGAGGTAGCGCAGCGCCACGAGCGCCCCGAGGAGAAGTGCGACGCACGCGAGCTTCGGTTCGCGCCTCGCGACCCGGAGCACGAACGCGAACGATCTCCTCACCCCCTCGCGGCGCCGAAGGAGCTCCGCGAGCGCTCCGAGCAGACCGACATCGACGATCACGAGGGCAGCCGGGTGGGTCATGGCCGCAGGGACCATGAGCACACCGCCGACGAAGCAGGTCGCCGACGCGCCCCATGCGACACGCAGTCCCAGATCGACGTCGTCGTCGGGGGCCACCAGCGCCTTCACGAGCGAGCCCCAGCCGGCGAAGCTGACCATCACGAGGAGCGACCAGATCGTCGTCTCGACGAACGCGTTCCGATCCCCGGGGGGCGCAGCGTAGGCAAACCCCGCGACGATCGCCGCGGCCAGCAGGCCCGCAGGCAACGCGCGCCGGGCGCGCTTCAGGGGGACGTCTGCGGTTACGACCACGTCGTTGTCGCCTCATACCGTGCAGCCGTGGGGATGTCGAGACCGTTCACTTCCGCGTCTTTTCCCAGCGAAGCGCTCTCACACCGAACCCGATCTCGCGGGAGTCCGGGCTCTGCAGCGACTGACTCATGTCGAAGGTGCAGGTGACCTCGCCCGTGGCGTCGAAGGCGCTCGGCGAGAGCGGAATGCGCCGCTCCATGTCGCCGCTCACGAGAAACGTGTCGAGGAGCTGGCCGTTCACGCTCACGGTGAGCACCGGCTTCTTCTCGGTGAGCGGCCAGGGGAGCATCCCGACGATCACGAGCTCGCCGGCCTCGTGGCGGTCCGCGACGCGCAGGCGAACCGTCGCGTGCTTGCTCATCCACCGCCAGGCGCGGCGCGCCTCTGCGCCGTTCATGGGCGCGACCTCGGTGTGGTACCACCCGCTGCCGAAGCGCACGTTCGGATCCCAGGCCAGGCCGGCCGCCTCCTCCTCGTGCTCCGACGCGAGGACGCGACGCACGAACTCGTCGCGCGTGAGTGCTTCGCTCGCCGGAGGAGTGGCCGGAGGGAGGCCCGGAGCCGGAGGGTGCGCGCCGCTCGCCAGGTCGACGACGACGATCCCCTGCTCGTCGAAGACGCACGTACGCTCGTTTGCCAGGCGCTCGAACGCGTCCATCTGCGCGAGCGCGTAAGGGGCGCTCAAACGGAAGTAGTCGACGGGGCTCAGCAGGTTGCGGAGCCAGGTGTCGCGCCGGTACGCCGCCTTCGAGTGCTCCGGCCGGACGAACGCCAGATACCGGAGCCCGCAGGCGAGGAAGTAGCTCGCGATCGCCGCCGGCCCCTCGAAGTACGGCAAGCCCGGAGCCAGGCTCGACGCTCCAGGAAGATCGAGGTTCGCGATCCGGTTTCGGGCGAAGCTCAGGTACTTAGGCTCGTCCAGCTGCACCACCAGCCCCTCGCCAGCAGGTACCGACGCCTGGGCCCGCGCGTAGCGAAGCGCAGCGACCGGCGCAGCGCCGGCCACCCGCGCGAGATCCTCCCGAGCGTGCTCGAGGCCGTCCGAGTACGCGTTGGCCACGTTCCTCGGACGGGTCGCGAGGAGCGCGGTGACCACGAGGAGCGCCGTCGAAGCGCTCAGCGCGCGCCAGCGCGTGCCCGTGCGCCGCGCAGAAGCATCGAGGAGCGTCGCGAGCGCGAACGCCGTCAAGAAGCCGAAGGAATACCGCGACACCGTGTAGGCGTTGGCCCGCGTCACCGCGTGGACCGTCGCGAAGAACCCGACGGCGGAGGCCGCTCCGAAAACTCCCAGGAGCCGGCGCACGTTTCCCGTGGGCACGAGCAACGCGACGGCAAAGAAGAGCGGGAGCGTGGAGATGGGCTGGTTGTTCCGCACGCAATCGATGGCGTAGCGCGCCTCCTCGATCAGGCTCATCGAGGCGTCCTGGTACCCGAGCTCCGGGTTGGCCGTGCCCCGCATCAACGGAAAGAGGAGGGTGTAGTTCGACCGCCAGCTCATCACGAGCCACGGCGCGACGAGGAGAGCCGACAGGCCGCCGACGAGCATCACGTCCCGCCGCGCGGCGCGACTGCCCGACCCGAGGGTCCGACGGCAGGCGAGGAGGGCGAACGCTGCCGCGACCACGGCGTAGCTCGGGCGCAGACTGCCGAGCGCTGCGACGAGGAAAGACACGAGCACCGCGCCTCTCGCGCCGATCGCGACTCCGCCCTCCGAGAGCCACGCGAAGGTGCGGTAGAGGGCGAGAAAGAATGCCACGCCGCTCCAGTAGCTCGCCGTGTTGCTCGAAATGTCGTCGAGAAAACACATCAAGTAGAGGCACGAGAGGCGGGGCCACCACGCGCAGCCGGAGCCTGTGCGGGAGGGCCACCCGACGACGAGGGCAGCGACCATCGTGAACGCAATGCCGTGATCGAAGACGTAGGGTCGCTCGAGGCTGCCGCGCGACGCCACGAGCGCGTCGAAGAACGTCTGCCCACCCAGGGCCGCCATGCGCCGCGCGCTGAAGGGCTCGATGAGCGTTCCGGTCTCGAGAAACCGGCGCACGAAGGAAACGTAGGCGATGTCGTCCCACGCGTTCTCTCGTGGATCGCTGATGGCCGCCGCGTAGTGAAGGCAAACGCCGACGAGCGCGATCGACAGAAGGGCGCTCGTCAGGACGGTCAGCCGCCCCGACCGGTGGGCGAACGCGCGGTGGCCTGCCGTCGCCCAAGCCCAGAGGCCGTGCGCCGCCAGGGCGACGCCAAGGACGATCATTGCCAGAGCCACGCTCGTCGAGAACGCCGACACGGCACCGAGCAGACCGCCCGCGAACGCGAGGAGGCTCGCTCCCCAGGCTGCAAGCAAGCCGAGATCCGCGCGCCGCGCGGGGAACATCGCGCGCCGCGCGAGCGAGCCCCAGCCCGCGAAGCTCGCCATGACCACGGCTCCCCAGGCGGCGATCTCGAGGAGCGCGTTGCGCGGCCGCGCCGGGAGCACGTAGGCGAGCGCGCCGGCGAGGAGGAGCACGCCCCCGATCGCCACGAGCTTTCGCGTCGACCGCCCCGAGATCGCGGAGCTCACGGCGCCCGTGGCGGCAGCGCCGTCACCTTGAGCCAGAAGAACCCCACACCGACCCCGACCGGTGATGCTCGACCGAAGGCGAAGGTGAGCGACTGTCGACCGCTCGGCCGCAGCCGGTCGGCCGCGACGTCGAAGGAAAACGACTTGGGGTCGAAGGTGCGCTCGTAGTGAAAGCGCCCCGCCGGACCGGCGTCGTTGACGAACACGTCGAGGTCCTGACCCTCCACGGCGGACCACCCCGAGAGCTCGAGCCGGTAGTCGTGGCCCGCGGGCAGATCGATCTCCATCTCCGGCAGCCGCGCCTGGTGCTCGGTCGCGACGAGGAACAAACCGTAGGCCGTCAAGACGGGGCGCTTGCGCGTTCCGAGGTCCCTGAGCCATCGGAAGTCGCCGATCTCGGCGTGCTCCTGAGGGCGGAAGCCCTGGAGCAGATACACCGACGATTCCGGATCACCGAAGCGGACCATTTCGGTGACCGGAGGTCTGCGGCGCGCGAGCGCCGACCGGACGCGCGCCGGCTCCACGCGATAGACGTGCAGCCTCCCGGCGTCGAAGACGGGGACGCCCACCTCCCGGACCTGAGCGAGGGCCTCGGCGTCCTGCTTGCGGACCGCGGGCATCCAGTCCTTCTCGGACGTCCACGGATCCTCGAGCCACTCCCTACGCCCGAACGCGACGGACATGTACGACTGGGCCTTGCAGTCGATCGTCGCGTGGTCGATGTCGTCGAACTGGATGTAGTGGACCGGCCGCTCTCCCAGATCGTCGAAGTTGCGGAGCACCTCCGCGATGAATTGATCGGGCGCCAGGTGGTTCGTCCGAAAGAGCTGACGATTGAATGAGTACCGGAACGCGGCCGAGAAGACCGAGTTCGAGTAAAGGTACGGGTTCTTGTCCTCCGCGGCGAGGTAGCTCCCGACGCGCTCCAGCTCGTCGTCCGTCAGGAAGCTCTTGTGCGAGCGCGCCAGGTCCGTCACGCCCCACGCGATCGGCACGGCGAGGGCGACGGCGCCGCATGCCCGACCCAGGTTGCCCGGCCTCGCGAACAGCGGCTCCACGAGGACCGCGACGCCGACCGCGGAGAACGGAAGGAAAGAGAGCGACGGGTGGTACTGCTCCGCGAAGAGCTGGTTCATCGCGACGACGAACGGGACGCCGGCGACGAGCAGGACGAGCGGGGAGGGCGGGGGGAGAGATCGCGCCGGCCGCCCGACGAGCCGCGCGACGGTGGCGAACAGATAGACCCCAAGCAGCACGAAGATCGTCGGCGAGAAGAAGTGGAGCAGGCGCTCGTACGTCAGCCGCGGGAGGCTCGAGCGGTAGTCGAACGAGTAGGCCGGCGTCGCGCGCTCGAAGAACTGGAGGCGCACGTCTTCGGCGAAGGCCGTCCAGCCTATTGCCCAGACGGCGAGCAAGCACTTGAGCGCGAGGCTGGCCAGGCAGAAGGCGGCGACGACGGACGTGGCCTTCAGGGACTTGCGGCCGAGCACGGGCTGCCCGACCAACGCAGGTGTCAGGACGACGAAGATCGGCACGAAGAAGAAGAAGTCGTACGAGGAGAAAAAGCACAAGAACGCGCCTGCGCCCGACAAGAGGAGGTGTCGGTGCTTTCCGAAGGAGAACCACTGCGTCAGGTAGTAGAGGCTGGCGAAGCCGAACGAGAGGTGCAGCGGGTGGCTGTAGATGCAGTCCGCGTACTTCACCCAGAGCGCGTTGGTGACCAGAACGATCGTGGCGAAGCAGGCCGCGCGATGGCCCCAGATGGCCCGAACGAGCTTGAAGAAGAACGCCACGCCGGCCGCGGAGAACCCCAGCGCAACGAGCCGGAAGAGCGGCAGGTGCTCGGTCTTGAAGACGGTCTGGAGGACCCCGTTGATGAGCATCCCCAGCGGCGGGTAGTGCAGGTACCGGTACGAGTCGGGCGTGAGCGGCTGCACGTCGACGATGCCGGCGAACCGCGTCTTTAGAAATCCGTAGCGAGCGAAGAATCTACCGGCGATACGGATATCGACGTCGGACCACGGATCGCCCCAGTTGAGGCGCAGCGGCTCGAACGCGGCCGCGCACATGAACGCGAACATCGCCAGCGCGACGGCCCAGGTCAGAACAAGCCAGGGGTCGCGAAGGGAGGGGTGGGGAACGCGCTGAACGAGGGGGCGAGGCACCTTCGCGCCTCCTATGCGCGGGCCACGACCGCGATCTCGTCGTCACCGAGGGCGTAGTACGGGCGGGTGAAGTCGCCGAGCAGGCGCAGCGCGGTCCGGGTGACGCCGGAGGCGCCCTCGCCCGCTGCGCCACCGACGCCGACCCCCACGCTCTGCAGGGCGCTCAAGAGGAGGAAGAGCGTGTCCCCACCTCGCGTGCGATGCTCCGCGACGTCGAACCCCGCGTCTCCGAGCAGCCGGTCGAGCGCGCGGGCCGAGTAGTGATGGAGGTGCACGGGCACCTGGTACCAACCCCACGCGTGCGGGACGAGGTGGCGCAAGCGCGCCTCGAAGTTCGGAACGGCGATCACCAGCTGGCCCCCTGGGCGGAGCAGGCGCCGCGCCGTCTCGAGGAAGGAGCGCGGGTCCGCGATGTGCTCGAGCACGTGCTGCGCGAAGACCGCGTCGAACGTGAGGCCAGGGTGGGCCTCCGCGTAGGCCTCGATCGAGCCGGTGAACACGTCGTGCCCCTTGGCGGCGGCGACCTTGGCGGCGCCCGGAGAGAGCTCGATGCCGTGGGTCGCCATGCCGAGCGCCTTCGCTTCGTCCAGAAGAAACCCGAACATGCACCCGACGTCGAGCACGGACCCGTTCGTCACGCCGGACCAGCGCAAGAGCCACGCGGACCGCCGGCGCTTCTCCGCCTCGATCAGATCGTGCGTCGAGTAGCCGTACGTCGCCTCGTAGCACCGAGAGAGCTCCTCGGGCGAGGGCTGGGGCACGGTCGTCCCCGCGCCGCAGTCGGCGCACGCGTCGATGCGGTAGATCCCGCGCTCGGCGTAGCTCGAGCGCGGCCGGTCCACTGCCGGCACGAGGGGGCCGCCACAGACGATGCAGGCGCGCGGGGTCGAAGCCATGGGCGGCGGGAATCTACTACACGCTGTGGCAACGGCAAGCCGCCGTTCCGCCCGCGGCTAGCTTCGCTTCTCGCGCCGCGACAGGTGCTGCTTCGCCGCGGTCGACACGGCGCTGCTCACGTTCTTGCTCTTGGCCAGCGCCTTGAGCTCGCTCTCGCGCAGGTGCACGATCAGCTTCGCTGCGATCTGGAACGGCGTGCGCGGGTTCTCCGTGAGCGCATACTTGATCGGGTAGTGCTTGGGGAAGCTCTCCCCGACGATCTTCAGCACCTCGTCGCTCACGGCGCGGCTCTTGGCGATGCGCTCCGCTTCTTGCTCGCCCATCGCCGGGCTCTTCGCGGCGGCGCTCGCGACGAGCCGGTTCGAGTCGCGCACCAGGATCGCGCGCTCCGTCGCCGAGCCGAGGACGGTCAGCCGGATCTTCTCGCTGATCGTCATGTCGGAGATGCGCTTCGCCTTCGGCTTGTGCTTCGCCTTGATGACCTCTTTGCCCTCGTCGTCGGTCTCGTGGACCTCCTCGTTCGGGTCCAGCGGCTCGACGGCCTCGACTGCGGCCTGAAAGGCGAGGTCGCCCGGCTGAGGCTCTTCGCTCGGCTCGGGGATGAGCTCGTTGGCGATCGCGGCGGCCGCCTCCCTGAAGGCGGGAATGCCGGTCAACTCGAGCCCGTTGCGCACGGCGAGCTCGATCAGGCGATCGGTCGTCGACATACGCGTCCGGCGGTTCATGTAAAGCTTCTCGATGATCTCGGGATGCTTGAGCAGCCGCTCTTCGTTGGTGGCGATGAGCTCGCTCACCGGCTCGCTGCAGGCCGCGGCGACCTTCGCCACCGTGCTCGGCAGGAGGTTCGGGTGCGCGAGGATTCGCTCCATCACCGACAGCTCGCCGGCGAACTGCGGCGCGACGACGTCGAGAACGCCCGGCGGCAGATCGGCCGTGAGCGCGCCGTTCAGCACCGGCACCGGCAGCGACCTCAGCGTCGCCTTCGCCATGTCGGCGATGTGAACGTCCTCTCCCTCGGCGAGGAGGCACACCACCGTCAAGGCCTCGCCCGGCTTCAAGCCTGGCGCGATCCCGCGGGCGCCCAGCGTCCGCAGGGCCGGCGGGGTCTTCGGGTCGAGGAGGCGTTGGGCCTGCTGGGGCAGGGTGGAGACGTCGACCGCAGGCTCCATGGTCCGTCAACTATGCTCCAAAACTCGCGGAATCACTAGAGGTCCTTCGCCGGAGCCCTCTCTGACCCGGACACGCGCGTCAGGCTGGCGGGAAAGGCTCAGGGGATTTATCTTGGTCAGGGTCGGCGGCCGGCGCCTCGACAAGGAGATCGCGATGGGAGTGTTCGACTTCGTGAAGAACGGTGTGCGCGAGATGATGATCGCGCGTCCGGATCAGCTGAAGCATCTCATCGTCTTCAAGCACCCCGACCAGAATTTCCCGATGTACTCCCAGCTCACCGTCGACAGCGACGAGTGCGCAGTCTTCTTCAAGGACGGTCGCGTCGTCGGCGTCCTGCCGCCCGGCCGTCACACGCTGCAGACGCAGAACATTCCGTTTCTGAACCAGATCGTGAACAACTTCACGGGCGGTCAGGTCTTCATCAGCGAGATCTTCTTCGTGAAGACGACGCCGGTTCGCGGCATCCCGTTCGGCGGGCCCATCGGCGACATGCTCGATCCGCTCACCGGCGAGCAAGTCATTCCCCGGATCTTCGGCGAGTTCTCGCTCGTCGTGACGGATCCGGTGCGCTTCGTCGTCGGCTACAGCGGCCAGGGCTCGACGGGCGACAACGACATGGTCCTCGACTGGATCAAGGGCCTCTTCATGAACGGCGTGAAGACCACGCTGGGAGAGCTCTGCGAGGTCGAGCAGAAGAGCGTGCTCCAGGCCGTCGCGTTGACGCAGAAGCTCGCCACCGCGTTCGTGAACCACGCCCCCGATCTGAACGACATCGGCGTTCGCATCCTGCAGATGGGGCAGTTCAACCTCAACTTCTCCGAGGAAGATCGGTCGCGCCTCGTCGCTGCGAACGCGGAGATCGCCAAGGCGCAGCGCCAGGTGAAGGTGAAGCAAATCGGCGTCGCGGGCGCCGCGGCCGACGCGCAGGCCAAGCAGTTCGAGCTCGATCAAAAGTTCGGCCAGGATGCGCGCTACGTGCAGCAGCTCGCCGGCAACTACCAGAACTACGCCGCTGGCCAGGCGCTGATGGGCGCGGGGCAGGGAATGGCCGCGCACGGCGTCGGTGACGGGCTCGCGGGCGCGGGCGCGTCGATGGCCGTCGGCGTCGGCATGGGAAACATGATGGCGGGCGCTATGCAGCCGGGCGCGCAGCCGCAGTTCGCGGTCGGAGCGGGTGCGGCGCCTGGCGGAGCGGCGAGTGCTCAGCCTCAGTTTTCGCCGGGCGGGCTCCAGGTGACGTGCGGCAAGTGCGGCTGCAAGCAACCCGGTGGGAAGTTCTGCGCCGAGTGCGGCACCGGGCTCGCGGCGATGAAGAAGTTCTGCACCGGTTGCGGCGGCGAGCTCACCGCCGCCGCGAAGTTCTGCGCCAACTGCGGCACGGCATCGACGGCCGTGGCCGCCCCCGCGGGCTGACCGCAGGCACGTGGTCCGGCACGCCGCCCTGTTCGCGATCGCCGGCATCTCGCTGGCGCTGGGGCGAGATCCGGGCTGCGGCGGCGTCGACGGGCACGAAGGTTCGGTGAACGCCCCCTGCACGCGGGAGAAGGACTGCAGGGGCGGCCTCGTCTGTCGGGAAGGGGTATGCGCGGAGCTCGACGGCGGCCCACCCACCGACGCCGCGCCCGAAGGCGGTGGCCCCAAGGACGCCTCACGTGACGGAGCTTGACGCGACCGAACCGGGGCCCGCGCTCACCTCGGACACGATCGTCGACGCCCGTCGCGAAATAAAGCGCTGCCCCGAGTGCTCGCAGCGCTACGGCCCCGACGCGCGCTTCTGCCCGTTCGACGGCTCGGAGCTCCACGCCCAGTCGTACGATCCGGCCGGCGATTCGCTCCTCGGCGCGGTCATCGACGACCGCTACGAGGTCTGCGCCGTGCTCGGCGAGGGCGGAATGGGGACGGTCTACAAGGTCCGCCACGTGTCGCTCGAGCGAATGTTCGCGATGAAGGTCCTGCGGAGCGATCTGGCCAAGGACGCCGATCTCGCCGCTCGCTTCACCCAGGAGGCGCGCGCGACGGCATCCATCAAGCACCCGACCGTCGTGCAGATCACCGACTTCGGGCGCCTGCCCGACGGCGTGCCCTACTTCGTGATGGAGCTGCTCATCGGCCAGCCGCTCTCCGTCGTCCTGAAGTCCCGCGCCCCGCTGCCACACGCGATCGCGTGCCAGATCGTGCTCAAGATCGCGGCCGGGCTCGGCGCGGCGCACGAGGTCGGCATCGTGCATCGCGACCTGAAACCCGAGAACGTGTTCCTCGTCGGGCGGAGCACCGAGTCGCAGGTGCCCGACGACGTGCGGGTCGTCGACTTCGGCGCCGCCAAGGTGATGGGGTCGAGCCGCGTCACCAAGACCGGCATCGTCTTCGGCACGCCGCACTTCATGAGCCCGGAGCAGGCGAGCGGCAGCGTCGTCGACCATCGCGCGGACATCTACGCGCTCGGCGTCATCATGTACGAGCTTTTCACCGGGCGCGTGCCGTTCGAGGCCGATACGTACATGGGCGTGCTCACGCAGCACATGTTCGTCCAGCCGGCGCCGCCGAGCACGGTGTCGCCGCACGCCAAGGACATCGGACGGCTCGAGGAGGTGATCCTCCGCGCGCTGGAGAAGAAGCCGGAGGCGCGCTTCGCGTCGATGGAAGCCCTGGCGGCGGCGATACGGCACAGCATGCGTGTCGAGGCGTCGGGGGACGTCAGGTTCGCGCAGCCGACACCGAGCTCCGCGCCACCTCCGCGGCCCTCGTCGGCGCCGCCGAGCGTCGCGCCTCCGCCTTTGCGGAGCCCTCCGGGCTGGATGCTGGGCGCGGCCGCCGGCGGCGTCCTCGCGGTGGCGATCGTCGCGGTGTGGGCTCAACGGCAGCCCGCCCCTTCGCGCGACGCCGAGCCCCCGGCCGCCTCCGAGACGTCGGCCCAGGGCACGATTTCCCCTCCGCAGGCGGCGTCGACGGGGCCATCCGCCGGTCCATCCGCCGTTGCTTCTGCCCCCGCGGCCACCCCCGGGACGTCGAGCGCAGCACCCCCGCCCCCCGCGTCCGCCAGCGCCGCAACCCCGCCTCCACGCCGCACGGTTCGGCCGCCGCCGCCCCCCCCGCCCAAGGTCACCGACCCCGAGTTCGTGGATCCCTGGAAAAAAAACCGGCCATAGCGGTATCCTTCCCATCCCGTGGCGAAACAGAAGCTGCTGCTCGTCGACGCCGACCCGCGCAGCGTGCGCGTGCTCGAGGTCAGCCTCAAGAAGGCTGGCTACAGCGTCACGACCGCGAAAGATGGCCTCGACGCCCTGCAGAAGGTGGAGCTGTCGACGCCCGATCTCGTCCTGTCCGACACGCGCTTGCCCAAGCTGGACGGCTACGCGTTCGTCCGGCGTCTCAAGGAGCGCCCCGAGTGGTCGCACATCCCGGTCGTCTTCCTCACGAGCCAGAAGTCGGTGGAGGACAAGATTCGTGGCCTCGAGCTGGGGGTCGAGGACTACCTGACCAAGCCCATCTTCGTCCGTGAGCTGCTCGCCCGCGTGAACCTGCTGCTCGCGCGGCGCACGCAGGAGAACATCGTCACGCACAAGGGCGCCAGCGGTCGCACGCACTTCTCCGGATCGATCGAGGACATGGCGGTCGTCGACCTCCTGCAGACGTTCGAGGTCTCCCGGAAGACGGGGGTGGTGCACCTCCGGCACGCCGCCGCCCACGCGCAGATTTATTTTCGCGAAGGGAAGCTGATCGACGCCGACCTCGGCGCCCTGCGCGGCGAAGAGGTCATCTACCGGACGCTCATCTGGAACGAGGCGGACTTCGAGGTCGAGTTCCGCGAGGTGACGAACGAGGACATCATCGGGACGCCGACGCAGGGCATCCTGATGGAGGGCATGCGCCGGGTGGACGAGTGGGGACGGCTGACCGAGCAGTTGCCGCCGATGTCGACGGTCTTCGAGATCGACGACGGCCAGCTCAGCGATCGCCTGAACGAGATCCCCGACGAGCTCAACGGCATCCTGCGCCTCCTCGACGGCCGCCGCACACTGATGCAGATCGTCGACGAGTCACCGTTCGAGGATCTCTCGACGCTGGCGACGATCTCGAAGCTGTTCTTCGAGGGGTTGCTCGTGCAGCGCGCCGAGCCTGCACACCTCGAGCCGCCGCACCTCGAGCACCCGGACACTCTGAAGGATCCGGCGGCGACGGCCGCGGCGCACGGCGATCTGGTCGTCCCCGCGACCGAGAGCGCGCGGCCTCCGCCCCCGACGCCGCGCGTGGAGGCCGACAGCCAGCCGCCGACGCCTCCGCGTCTCCCCGCCGAGCCGCCGCCCCACGCGCGCGCCGAGGTCGCGAGGGTGAACCTGGTGCGTGTGCAGGCGCGGCCGCTCATCGTGGTCGAAGAGGAGGTCGACCCGAACCTCGCCCTCAACGACGCGCGCGCGCAGCACGTTGGGCCGACGGCGCCGCCGCCTCGTTCGCAGCCGCGTCCCGACGAGCCGCCGGTGATCGTGGACGAACCGCCGCTCGAGCGCCCGAGCGACGGAGACGTACCGGTATCGGCGATCGAGCAGGAGAATGAATCCGCTCCCGAAGAGACCGAGGAAGCGCGCAAAGAGCGGGCGGCCCCGACGATTCCGCCGATCTCGGCGCGCAAGGGGCCGCGTCCGATTCCGATCCCAGGCGCAAAGAAGCGCGCGCCCTTGGCGGAGGCGGATGCCCTGGTGGTGCCGATGGAGGGGCGACGCCTCGGCATGCCCGCGCTCGCGGTGGGGCTCGTGGCGATCCTCCTCGTAGGGTTCCTCGCCGTCAAGCTGCGCGAAGCCCCGGTCGACGAAGCGAGGCGCGATCCGATCGTCGCGGCCGACGCAGCGTTCACGAGCGCGACGACCGCGAGCTCGATGGGAAGTCCGACGCCACCGGCGACGTCGTCGTTTTCGAGCCGACCGGAGTGGATCGCCCCGACGGCGACCCCGACGGCGACCCCGACCGCGACGGCGACCCCGACCCCGACCCCGACCGCGACCCCGACCGCGACCCCGACCGCGACCGCGACCGCGACCGCGACCCCGACCGCGACCGCGACCGCGACCCCGACCGCGACCCCGACCGCGACCCCGACCGCGACCACGACCGGGACGGCCGAAGCGTCTGCGCCCACGGTTGCCGAGCCGCG
>JANYHK010000115.1 GCA_025359105.1 Myxococcales bacterium
GCTCCTCCACCTTGCGGAAGCAGCGCTTCACGGTTTGCGAGAGGCGATCGCAGAAGGTGTCCACCGCCTTCACGGCGATGCGCGCGCTGTCGGCGTGCGCGAGGACCGACGACGCGAGGACGGCGAGCTGCCCGAAGCGCATCGTCCCCTTCTCGGCGTCGAGATCGAGGGAGGTCGACGCGATGCGAAGCGGCCCGTCCACCTTGAGCTCGACGGCGTGACCCGCGCGCGAGAGGATCGCGAGCACGAAGGCGCGCCCGTCGGGCACGGTGGCGACGAGGACCTCGTCGCCGGCAACGGGTGCGACGAGGCAGGACGTCGCCTTGATTGCGCGCCGCTCGCCGCGCTCCGTGCGGAGCACGACCTCATCGCCCTCCACGCGCAGCACCTCGCCCGCGTCCTGGGTCGTCGTCTCGTGCAGCTTCAATCGCGCAAGGTTGTTCATGGTGTCTCCGGTGGTCATCGTGCGGGCGGGGTGAAGCGTTCGGCCGCGGCCAGATCTACGTCGTCGCCGACGGCGCGATGCTCGTCGTCGATGCGCGCGCCGAGGGTGCGGGTCTGGTGCAGGCGTGTGCGGAACAGGTTGGCGCCGCGGAGATCGGCCCCGCGGACGTCGGCGTGGGAGAGATCGGCGTAGGTGAGGTCGGCCTTGGCAAAGCGCGCGGCGTCGCACTGGGCGCGCTGAAAGACCGTCTCGCGAAGGAACGCGCCCGAGAAGTCCGCGCCGGTGGCCTTGGCGTCGACGAAGATCGCCTGGTGCAGCTTGGCGTCGACGAACGACGCCTCGGTGAGCGTGGCGCCGAGGAAGAGCGCGTTGTTGGCGCGCGCACCTTTCAACTTGGCGCCTGTGAGGTTCGCGCCCTTGAAGTTGCACCCGGAGAGGTTGCACCCGGAGAGGTCGCACCCGGAGAGGTCGGTGTCCATGAGCTGGCTACGCGCGAACTCCATGCCGCGCAGGTCGCGCCCCGCGAGGTTGCTCTTGAGGAGGATGGTCGTCTCGAAGACGGTGTCCTTGAAGAGGGCCGTTCGGAGGTCGCTATTCATCAGCGTGACGCGCTCGAGCGTGACGCCGGTGAAATCGGTTCGCGCGAGCTTGCAGTCGATAATGTCCGCCTTGGCGAGGTTGGCCCCGGCGAAGGATGCGCCTTCGAGATCCGTCTTGATGAACGCGCCGCCGGGGATCTTGGCGCCCTGGAAGCTCGCGCCACCGAGAGCGCTCTCGTTGAACGAAACCCCTTCGAGCGACGCTCCTTCGAAGTGCGCGCCCGTCGCCGTGCAGGCGTGAAATACGGCCTTCTCCGCGTTCACGACGCGGGCTCCGGATAGGTCGCAGCCGTTCAGGACGGCACCGGTGAGCGTGGTCAACGTCATGCCTGCGAGGCGCACGCGGTCGAGGACGGCGTCTTTGAAGCTGAGCGCCGCCAGGTCGAGGGCGCTCAGGTCGAGCTCGCTCAGGGGCATCCCCTCGGCGAGCAGCTCGCGCAGCTCTGCGAGGGTAGGCGTGGCGGTCACGAGCGCTCTCCGAGCTTCGGGAGGAACAGCGCTCGCTTGAGGTTTGCGTCCTTGTTCTTCGTCGCCGTGTCGAGGTGCACCTGGCCGAGGTTCGCGGCGAAGAGGTTCGCGCCGGACATGTCGGTGCCGTGCAGCGTCGCCTTCTGGAGCATGGCGTCCATCAAGTCGGAGCCGGCCAGGTTGGCGCCGGTGAGGTCAGCGCGTACGAACACCGCCTCGCGGCCCCGCACGCGCGAGAGGTTCGCGCCGGTGAGGTTGCACTCGCTGAGGTCGGTGCCCCTCAGGCTGGCGCCCACGAAGCTCGCGCCGCGGAGATCGGAGCCGCGCAGGAACGCGCCATCGAGGTTCGCGCCGTCGAAGCACGCCTCGCGAAAGGAGCACCCGGCGACGGCGTGGAAGCCCGCGAGCTTCGCGCCCCGAAAGCACGCTCCGTTCGCGGAGACGGTGAGGAACGTGACGAGCTCGAGCACCGCTTCGGTGAAGTCGACGCCGTCCACGGTGCTCTCGAGGAAGTTCGACTTGGTGAGCGTCGCCTTGGAAAAGCGGCACTTGGTGAGATCGAGCTTGGGCAGGAAGGAGAGGCCGCCCGCGAGCGCTCCCTCGAAGTCGATGGCGCCGAGCTCCGCCTCGAGCAGGTCCACGTCGGTCAGGTCCGCCCCCTTGAACGAAGCCGCGATCAGCTTCGCGCGTGCGAGCGTCGCCTTCGTCAGGTTCGCGCCCACGAAGCTCGCGCCGTCGAAGACCGCGGCGCCGAGGTTCGCGCCCGTGAGCGTCGCGCCATCGAAGCGCGTGCCGCGGAGCTTGGCGTGGGCGAGAAGGGCGCCCGAGAGATCGGCCTTCGTGAGGTCCGCCTTCGCGAGGTTCGCGCCCGCCCATGAGGCGTCACGATGGTTCTCGCCGCCCATCTTGCGGCCCGAGAGATCGGGGCCGGACGGGGCGTCCATGAAATGGGCGGTCTCGCGGTACGCCGCGAGCATCTGGGCGTCGGCGTCGTGGAGCTTCGCGGTCGCTCCTGCATCGAGCGGGGTCTTCGACTCCGCGAGCGCCGCCAGGATCCTCGGCGCCTGTGGCTCCGGCGGTCCCGCGGGCGGGGGAGGGGGAACCGGCCGGTCGCCGGCTTCCCTGCGCGCGTCGGCGAGGAGCTTCTTCGTGGTGGTCTCCGCGTAGGTCGTCGCCGCGGTGATCGCGTCGTCCACGGCCTTCACGAATGTCGCGAACCCGCCGGGGGCCGACAGATCGGGCCCTTTGGCGAGCGCATCGAACCCTTCGAGCCCCGGCGGCGGCGTCTGCGCTTTGGCCCGCGCGAGCGCCTCGTCGGCGTCGAGGCCATGTGCCTCGAGCTGGGTGCGCACCTGGGCCTCGATCTTCCTCTTGATCGCGTCCCCTCCGACATCGACCTTCGACTCCTTGGTCGCGTTCTTGAGGAGCGCCTCGAGCCCGGTGCCCTTCGCGAACCCCGGGAGCATGTCGTCTTCCTGGAGCGCCAGAAACGGGCTCTGGTCCTTGTCCAGGCGGCTATCGAGCGCCTTCCGGTAGTGCGTGAGCTCGCGCGGTGCGCCGAAGTCCTCGCACGCGGCGAGCACGTGCGTCACGTCGGCCGCGTCGTCTTCCTCGACGTCCACGCTGCCGCGGAAGACCAGGATTCCGATCTCCTTGCCCGGCAAGAACACGACGGAGTCGAGGCGCATCGCGACCGCGACGAATTCGCAACCTCGCGCGCGCACGAACGTCCGCGCCGCGACGCTTGGAAGCACGCCGGCGATGCGGGGCCGCGTCGGGTGGAGGTTTTCGAGCGTGAAGGGCTCGTTTCCTCGGAAGTGGCCGTCGATGCGCTGGTCGGCAGACGCGGTGCTGAAGAACGCCGGATCGGTGTCGCGCGCGAAGCCGGGAAAGCCCTGCTCGAGCCAGCGCGCGTCGTAGGTGCCCGCGAGCCCGGTGCGCTGCGGCCACGCCACATCGAGTGGACCGAAGCCCGCCGGCTCGGGGCGCTGTGAAGGGGAGGTGATGAGCCCGCGCGCGTGCTCGATGTTGGGCAGTGCGACGCGGCCGTCCTTGCCGGCGATGCCGCGGCCGAGCGGATTCTTCGCGTAGTCTGGCCCTCCGAAGGCGCGGTCCCACCCGAGCGGCATCTCCGAGAACGGGACCGGCGGGGTGCACGGGTCCTTCCACGCCTTCTCTTGCCAGTACCGATCGCCGATGACCGCGAGCTTTTTGTCGACCGCGCCGAGCTGCACGCGCACGTACGAGACAGGCAGGGGTTTGGCGTTCGGGGTGTGGCACGAGCCGTACACGAGGACCTCGCCGCGTGGCTTCGGGAGGCCCTCGTCGATGAGCCCGCCCGTCACCTCCGCGATGGCCGGCCAGAGGGCGATCTCCGGGATGAGGCAGGGTGCGTTGGCGGCGTCGGCCGCGAGTGAGAAGCCCACGAGGCTCGTCACCGTGAGCCGCTGCTGCCCGAGGAGGAGCAGCGGGCGGCACGTGAAGGACAGGGCCGTGGGTTTGACGAGCTTCATCGGGGTCCGAGGCTATCGCAGGGCCACGGCGACCTTGGAGAGATCGCGCGGGTCGACGCGGACGGCGACGAGCGAGCCCGGCTGGACCTGCGGGTACTTCAGCCCCGGCACCATCGTCTTCGTCGCGACGCGGTAGGACTGCTGGTCGGGCCGGTACGCCGCGCCCATCATGCGGCGCACGTCGAGGAGAAGGCGCACGACCGGGACGCCCTGCACGCGAAGCCCCGTCTCTTCCGCCGCGACCACTATGGCCTCTGCGGGCTCGCCGGTGGCGAGGAGCTGCATGTCCGGCGCGGCGGAGCGGGCGAGCTCGTGCATGTGCGCCGAGATGGCGTTGGCTTCGGACGTGAGGCCCCGCGTCATCTTGGTCATGTAGACCAGCGCCGCGATGCCCGCGCCCACGCCGACCAGGGCGCCTCCCCCAGCTCCGATGTACCCGATGATGTCCATAACGCTCATGATCTGCTGCCTTTCTCTGCCGGCCCCATCGGCACCGGGCGGCGCGGGTTGCGTACTTTCGGCGCGGTCGACAGCGGTTCCCTGCTGCTACGCGCAAATGTTCTCGGGCACTGGCCGGGGCCTCGACGAAGAAGGAGGCGCGAGCTCCAGTCTTCTCGGCACCTTCGCAAACCCCGGAAGGCTCTCTGCCAGGCTCCGGGTCGCGGCGGCGAGGGGAGGGGGCCTTGGACCCTTGGCCTCAGCCTCGCGTGCGAGGACGGCGCGGTAGACCACGGCGTAGACGTCCACCTCGCGGCGGTGGGCGACCGGCGGCGGACAGCTCGCCTTGAAGGTGCTCGTCATTCGGACCAGGAAGAGGGTGCCGCCGACCAGGATCGCGATCCCGACGAGGGTGCTTGCGACGGTGGCGATGTAGGCGAGGTTGCCGATGCTGTTCACGTTCCCGTGCCTTTCCGAGTGGGTTCGGGTCCCTATCGGCACGAGGAGGGCAAAGTTGCGCACTTTCGGCGGTCGGACTGCTCGTCTGCCTCCCAGCGCTTTCCGGCGGGTTCCCTGACGAATTCGCGCAACCCGTTCCGGGTGGTGCCGATGGGGGGATAACCACCATGAGCGATCCCCGACCTTCGACGGTGCCTTTCGTTCGTTCCGTGCGCGACCAGCACGGGGATCGCATCATGGTGGGTTTCGCGCCGCCACCCGACGAGCTGACGTGCGACTGCACCTCGTGCAACGCCCAGCTCCAGGGCGCGACGACGGTCATCGAGGATGCCGAGGAGGTCGCCCAATGAACCCCTTTGGCCAAGGCTTTCCGGCACCGTTGCAGACCGTCGTCAACCACGCGGAGCGCTTCTCCATCGCACTGCTGCTGGCGGAGCGAGACCAAGGCGTCGCGACCGGAGGCCGCGAGCTGCTGCTCCCGGAGACGTGGGTCGTTGGGCGTGCGGCCGAGGTCGAGTCTTTCGTGGAGGACATCGTCTACGACTGGCGCGCGGGGGCGTTCACCCCGAAGAGCGCCGCGGCGGCGATCGAGGCCTACCTTCGGTCGTTGCACCGTGGCATGCGCGACAAGACGGCGCTGGGTGGCGCGTCGTGCTGCGCCAGCGCGCACGAATGCGTCACCGTGGACTTCTGTACGCCGGACGACTTGATCGCCAAGAGCTACCCGCGCGAGGTGCTCGCCGCGCGGCTACCGCAGTTGCCGCCTCCTCCGCTGGTGGTGGCGCGCATCGTGGAAGCGAGCCCGTCCCCAGAGGCAAAGGGACTCTCGCGCCTCGCCCGGACCGTCGAGATCCGCCTCTAGTCGGCGAGGGCGTCCACCGTCGAGGGACTTGTTAACGAGACGTATCCGCGCTGCCGCCGCCGGGTGATTCGGAACGCCACCCCTCGGAGGGCGCCTGGCTCTCGAAGATCCCCTTCGCTCGCGTAGGCGCCCCAAACGATTGTTCGCAACATCCATCGGCTGGTGCCGATGGGCAGGCACACCCTCGGAAAGGCTACGGCACCATGTTCACCGCCCTCTCGTTCCTCGAAACCGCCGGCATCGTCGCCAGCATCATTCTTGGCACCGGTACGGCCGCCTGCGGCGCCGTTCTCGTCGTGAAGATGGCGCTCTCGCTCAAGGGCGCCTCGGCGCTCGCGAGCACCCCTACGCGCATCCGCGCGACCACGCCGAAGAAGAAGCGTCCCGGCTCCGGTGATTACCGCGCCATCTACTGCGCCGCTCTCGAGACGCCGGTCGAGGAGGCGCACGCCGTCCCCTGAGCCAAGCCAGGCAACGCCCTCTCGCTCTCAGTACGCCCCTCCTCGCGAAGGTTTTCGCGAAACTTCCACCAAGAAATAGGAGATCTCATGGAATTCATCGGTCAGTTTCTCGGCGTCGGTGTCACCTTGGTCGTCGTCGCGGTCGTCGGCTTCTTCACCCTCAAGTCGGTGGTCCCGATGCTCAAGGACGCGAACGGCATGATGGCGAGCGCCAACCAGATGATCCACGCCCAGACCGCGGCGGCGAACCTCCGGATGACGGGGATCCCCGCGCAGGCCCGCGTCAACGTGATCCGGCCGACGGGCACCCTGATGAACTACCAGCCTGAGTGCCAGCTCGACCTCGACGTCGCGCCCCCGAACGCCCAGCCATACCGCGTGTCGATCCTCTCCGTCGTGCACCAGGTCGCGATGCCGCGCGTGCAGCCGGGCATGACCGTCCCCGTGAAGATCGATCCGGCCAACCCGCGCAACGTCGTCCTCGACGTCTGATCGCTAGGAACAAGGAGGCCGACGTGAACCAGCACCAACCGCGCACGGTGTTCGCCATCCAAGCGGTCGCCGACATCCACGGCGAGCGCGTCGTCGTATCGTTCGACGAGACCCCAACGGCCGATCTTGAGCTCGTCTGCGACTGCCCGCCGTGCCGCGCCCAATTGGCGGACGCAACGACAACGGCGCGGAGCGGGCAGCCTGAACGCACCAACGAGGACCGGTTTGACGACCGGTCCTCGCACCGGTTGCCGTCCGCCGTCGTTTGAGAGGGGCGAAGGCCATGTCTTCTCCTCTCGTAGAACCCATCCTAGAAATCGAGGCCGTATCCGGCGGGGCGGCCGAGATGTACACGTTCTCGGAGTTCCCCATCCGGATCGGGCGGGACCCGGTGTGTGAGCTGCACCTGCCCCTCCCGTTCGTCTCGCGGAGGCACGCACGGATCGAGCGTGGAGAAGGCGGCGGCTTCGTGCTCGTCGACGAGGGCGGCCAGAACGGCGTCGCCATCGGCGGCGTGAGGCTCGAGCGCGAGGCGCGCGTCGAGCTCGTCGACGGGATCGCCTTCGCAATCTCAACGTGGGCAGCGACGGTGCGCGTCCGCGACGGCAACTACAAGCCGACGTTTCTCTCCTCGGCCGCGGCGCAGGCGGAACCCGATTTTCTCGCCCGAACCGCCGTGGTCATGGAGGAGTACCGCGCCGCACGCGCGGTGGCCCTCGCGGTCGTCAGGAATTCCCTGTGGGCGGTCCCGGCGCAACATCGGGCGCGGCTGGTTCGCCAACTCGTTTCGCTTCACAAGGACATGGCCATCCGGGCTTCCGAGATCTCATCGGCAGGTTCTTCCGCGACGAGCGCTCCGACGGACCTCCCGAGACCGCCGCTCTTCGCGGGCTTCAGCGGCTCGCCGTCGCGTACGTCCCTGACGCCATGCCTCCCGCGGGACGCCGAGGCGATAGACGGGTTCGTCGACGCGCTCGATCGGGCGCTGCGAACGTTCCTTCTGGCCAAGGCGGAGCTCGACCTCGTCTTCTTGAGCGAGGCCGACGAAAGTCGAATCAACCGCGGCCCGTTGCGTGCCCGTCAGCTCGGCGCCGAGCTGCTCGACTGGAGGCTCGACGCGGCGCCGGTGGCGCTTCGAGTCGAGCGCGATTTCCTGCACGTCGTGGCGAATCACATCGGTCTGGTGACCGAGGTCGACGCCGGCGTTCGCGCCCTCCTCGACGAGCTGTCGCCGCCGGCGATCGAGCTCTCCGGGAACGCATCACGCTGGCAAGGGCCATTTTGGCCTCGCTCTCTCTGGCGCGAGCTTGCGCGCAGGCACGCCGGCGTGACGTCGACGCTCGACGAGCGGCTCGGACGTCGGTTCACCACCTTCCGAACCAGATTCCTCGGCCGCGAGCGCACGCCGGTGCCGTCCACACGGAAGTAGGGCGTGCGAGCCGGCTCTCGATTCGATCCACTGTGTCACAACGACCGGACCTGTCGCCGACGACGGGCGAGAGGAGAGGAACGATCAACGATGGGGAACGATGAATCTCGCCGGGAGACGCTCGACGAATGCGTGCGCTTGCTTCTCGAGGCATGCGTGGCGCTTCGCGACGAAGTCGCGCGGCTCCCGCGTAGGGAGCGCGAGAGCGCCGCGTATCGCAAGTTTCACGTCCTCGACGAGGCCATCCCACTCAACGCAGACGTCGCCGATGAAATTCGCGTGCGGATAGTCGACCGCGCGCGCGAAACCGAGGGACCGGAATTTGCGGCGTGGGTCACAGGCATCATGGGGGCCTTCCCGGGCGGTGCGAGTACGCCGCCGGTGTCGTCTAGGCGTACGCCGAAGGAGTGACTCCATCAACGTGCGCCTTGCGCCATCGCGCCATCGTGGGGGGCGCCGAGCTCGTTCAGCTGGCGAGCGCGTCCACGTACATCGCGGCAAGCGTGGAGACGTCGACGAGATCGAGATCCTCCTCGCGCCGCCGGCGGCGCAGGAAGGCGGACAACTCGAGCGTGGCACGGTGCCACCGGGACACCATCTGCTGCACCTTGACGTCGCGGATGGGAAGGCCGTGAGCCTCCACGAGGTCTCGCTCGGCGAGACGCGCTTCCTCGCGTCGAGGACCGCGCTGCACCACCTGGTAGCCGTGCTGGCGCCGGCGGGCGAGGAGCTCGTCTCGCCGCTGCTCGAGGGCGGCTTGCGTCTCGAAGAGCTCGCTGCGCTCTCGTAACCGCCCGGTCCCGAGGCGGCCCCAGACAATGCGGAGGCAGCGTTCGCCGAAGAGCGTTCGGCATTCAGTGAGGCCGTAGACACGGAAGCGGTTTCGCGAGGGGTCGATTTGCCGAAGCTCTAGGTCGGTCGCGTCCATGGAGTTGCATCCTACGTGCGTCTTAGGTAACAGTCAATCCATGGGCGTTCGCCGCGGGAAAAGATTCGTCCCTCGTCGGGCGACGTTCCGGTGCGAGCATGTGAACTGCGGCAGGTGTCCGAGGAAGCACGGGCCGTACTGGTACGCGTACTGGCGCGACAAGGGCGCGCTGCGAAAGCGCTACATCGGCATGCGGCTCGGCCGCGCGATCACGCGCATGCTTGCCCGCCGCGCGTCCCCGACGCGCCACGTCCGAACGATGATCTGGCAGACCGAACCCTCAGGGTGGCGCCCTGGGAGAACACCCGCGCGCATCGTGAGGGGCATCCGCGACGGGTAAGCGCGTCGGCAGGCGGCTCGGCATGCGGGCCCAGGCCCATCGCTACGATTTGCCCGCGCCGGCTCGGTGAAGCAAGTCGACGAGCATCGGGTCCGCCTCCAGCTTGTCCTCGAGCGTTTCTCGGATCATTCGAAGGTCGGTGTGGGGCACGACGCCTTGAAGGTGCCTCGTCGACTTGACGACGCGCTCGGAGATGGGCGCCGCTTCGAACGCCGCCGGCGCCGTCGCGGCGCGCTCCGTCCGCTGCACGGTGAAAGGCTTGGTGGGCTCCGCCACCTTCGATCCCGACGACGCGTTCGGCGCGCCCGTCTTGCCTCCGCTCACTCGGTTGATGCCCATGTCGACCTCCTCGGGCCCCATCGGCTCGGGTGGCGAACAGTTGCGTACTTTTTTCAGATCCGCGGGGGCGGGGTAGGGGGTCCCTCGAGCGGCAAGGTCGACGCGGCGCCTTCCCGGGCTGAGCTCCCAGCTGGGCATGGCCGATGGTCGATTGCTCTCGACACGACGCGGCCTCGTGCATCACGGGGTAGCGGGCCCCGTCGCTCCGAAATTTACTGCAAGGAACGTAAGCATCCGAAATCGTGCGATGCGTCCCCGCGTGGGATCGCCCTTTCAGGGACACCGCGAGCCTCGCGTAACAGCCCATAAGAATCAACGGCTTGCGATCGTAAGAGTAAATTTCGGAGCGACGGGGCCCGCTACCCCGATACGAGCCATCATCCGAGACGGTCGCTCGACCCGTTCCTCTGGCTGCATGACCCTGCAAATAGGGTGGTTGCATGGGGGTGCAAACTGGCAGAAGAGAGATCGCGATGCAGAATCCGCCGCCGAGTGGTTATGGGTACCCGCAACAGGGCTACGGCCCGCAGGGCTACGGTCCGCCGCCGCACGGCTACGGCTACGGCGGTCCCCCGCAAACGCCGCGCATTCCGCCGACGCATCCTTACGCGACGCTGGCGGTGGTGCTCGGATTGTTCTCCTTTCTCACCGGGCCGCTCACGGGCGTCCCCGCGATCCTGCTCGCAGCGCGGGCGCTACGCGACATCACCGCTGCGCCGGAGCGCCTCGGTGGTGCGAGCACGGCGCAAGCCGGTCGCGTGCTCGGGTGGATCGGCTGCACGCTCGGCGCGCTCTACGCGGGGAGCGCCAGCGGGAGGAGCTCCCTCGCGCTAGGTGTTCTCGCTGGCCTCGTCGGGGTGGCGGGATTTGCTGCGACGGTCATTGGCCGCGTGCAGCAGAAGGCGCCGCTCGCGTCGATTCCGCTTCCGTCAGTCGCGGTGGCGCTCGCGCTGACGTTCGGCAGCATCGGCGGCGCGTCGCAGGCGTACACGGAGGCCACGGAGAGGGCCGCGGCGTGCATGAAGGCCGAGGGCGAGGCCGAGGCCCACGCGGCGAAGCGCGACTTCAACGCCGCCCGCGCGGACGTCGCGCTCGCGAAGATGAAGTGCGATGAAGGCGCCGCCGCGCGACTCGCCGAGCGCACGCAGCAGATCGGCGCGCAGGAGCGAGCGTGGAAGAAGGCGGAGGACGAGCGGCTCGAAGCCCAGCGCGTCGCCGACGCGAAGAAGAAGGAGGCCGACGCCGTCGCGACGTGGCCGGCGAAATCCGCCGCGATCGCCGCCGCGACGCGGAAAGCCGCCGGCGAGCTCGCGAACGGCAAGCCCGTCGACGCCGACAGGTCCCTCGTCGGTGCGGAGGGCACGCTCTCGGACCTCGTCGGCACCAGCATCGTCGACGACAAGGCGTGGAAGGATCTGAGCACCCAGGTGACGGCCCTGCGCACGCGCATCGACGCCCAGCTCGCGATGCGCGCCTTCGCGGCGGAGGAAGAGATGCTCCGCACGTTGCTCGCCCAGTACAAGAACAACGAGGTGCGCGGTGACGCGCAGTTCAAGGGGCGGACCGTGCAGTTCGCGGGCCTCGTCGGCGACGTCAAGAAGGACATCCTGAACCACGTCTTCGTCACGGTCGGCACCGGCGAGTGGCTGCAGATTCCGAGGGTTCAGTGCCTGTTCGATGACCGGAGCGCGTCGCAGACGAGCTCGCTCAACAAGGGGGACAGGGTTCGCATGCGCGGGACGGTGAAGGGCCTGATGATGAACGTGCTTGTCGAGGGGTGTGAGGTCGTTCAGTGACGACCTCGCCAGCGCTCACGCGGATGGCACGTCCAGCTCGAGGACGACCGGCCCGTGATCGCTCACACGGCGGACCAGGTCGTTGTCGACGACCTCGCACGTGCGGACGCGCGGAGCCCAGCGCTGCGACAGGAAGAAGTGATCGTCCTGGTACTTCTCCTTGGCCTGCTTCCCCCAGAAGCTCTGGACCTCGCGACCGTGGAGCGCCCAATGGGCCTGGTGGAATCCCGCCGTGCCCATCGAGTCGAAGAAGGTCGCGTGCTTCTTGCCCCCGTAGACGGTGTCGAAATGCCGGGCCGAGTTGAAGTCTCCGCCGACGAGGGCGGGGCGACCGGGGAGCGCGCGCGCGAGCTCCGCAACGAGTCGGGCGAGATCGGCGTGCTGCTTTTCGCCTGGGTAGACGTGGACACTCACGACGACAAGCGGGCCCGCGGCCGTCTGCACCTCGACCGGAACCGCGTAGGTGTGCGGGCTGATGTCGAGCGCGGGGCCTGCGCCGCTCTCGAGCCCCCGCACCAGCACGGCCGTGCCGGCAAGGACGCTCGGCTCCAGCCCGCAGATCGTCACGGCGTGGTCGCGCCGAGCGGCCTCGAGCTTCGTAACGAGCGCCTCCTGAACCAGCGCGACGTCGGGGCGCAGCTCGTCGAGCAGGTAGCTCCACGCCTCGTCGTGCAGTTTTCGGTAGCGAGTAGGCCAAGGTAAGCCTGAACGCCCACCGCCCCCGCGCGCGACACGTCGCGCCAAGGCCGAGCCTTTGCCCGAGCACCGCCAAGCCGGCCACCCGTGTCCATCCTCCTTGGAATCCACCGCCCCCGACCTCCGCTGCTGGCCCTGGCCCCCCGTCTTCCGAGCCATCGGGCGCTATCTTGGCCTACTCGCTCACCATGAGGCTGTCAGGTCCCTTGCGGCCGTCGACGGGCTGGGTCGCGACGAACAGCCGAACGCTCGGCGGGAGACTCAGCACGACGGCGACGTGTCCTCCAGGACCGCGACCAGCCGCCGCAGCGCCCCAGCGTCGAACGACGGCGCGACACGCAGCACGTGGCCGGTGCGGAGCACGACCTCGAACGCCGAGACGGCCGCCGCGTGGACCTCGACGAATGCGGGGGCCGCCGCTGAAGAGTCGCTGCGAAGTCGGCGGCGCCACATGTACAAGCGCTGCGGATCGATGTCCTCCCGCGCCGCGAACCCGGCGACGGACAAGCCAGAGCTGTCCAGCGCAGCGACAACCGTGCTCGCCTCGGCGGCGGTCCATCGGCGTCGCGCGCTCTGGGCATCGGTGCACCTCGCGCCCACGTATGCCACGGCGGCCGCGCCCCAACTACACGTCCTTCGCGGAGGGGTTACTGCGATGCGCTGTAAGCGAACTCCTCGAGCTCGCGGTTCGAACGCTCGAGGCGGCGCGTCTGCCGCTCCAGGAGGAACTCGGCGCGCTTGCGAGCTTGTTCATCGAAGAGATCCGGGTCTAGCTCCCGGGAGCCACGTCATCAATCACTCGGAGACGCGTCACCCGAGGCGGTATCCGGCGCGCCGGTGTCCAGCGGGCCGGTATCGCGCGCGCCCGCGTCGCCAGGAACTATCTTGGGCGCACAGACGCCGGGGGGCTTCGCGACGCCACACCATGCTCCGGCATTGCAGTTGGCAACAGCCGGGTCCGCCATTCTCGGGCAATGGTAGATACATGACAGCAGCTCCTCCGGACACGGCGAGCCAGGCGCGGGGTAGTCGTCGGTCGGGCATGCGTCGGAATTCGCTGCCGGAATGTCCACATAGTATCCGCCGCACCAGCGACCATTCTCGCAAACTGCGACAATGGGCCTTCCGCCTGGCCCTGAAAATCCAGCCTCAGCGTTGCAACAGACCGCCCCCAGCGTGACGGGCGTACCCTTCAATACAGGAAGGCAACCATCACTCGCACCGTCGGCGTCTGTGGGGAGCGCGCTGTCGCTGCCGGCATCGGCTACGGTCTGGATCGAGCCTTGGCAGCTGATCGCAAACGCAACCGCAGGCACGACCCATAGCCTACACCAGCCCATGATCTGATCCTACCCCGATCCGTGGACAGCCTCGCGCGCCTGAATCGCATGCAGGATGCACGAAGTCGGCGCGCAAGAACACCGAGGCGCGCGGCACCGGCCGCGCTCGTCAACAAGCGACGGGTTTCGTCGAGCATGGAGCCGCTGCTGCGACGCGCGGTGAGCTTCTCTCACCGCCAGCGCCACGTGGGAGTGGGACAGGCGAGCTCGCGCTCGTGCCGCGCGCGGAGGTCGTGCCGACCTCCATGCTGCTCGCGACGGGGGAGGCGTCGCAGGTGGCGCCGAACATCCTCTCCGTCGTCACACGCGCAACGTCAGCCTGATGGGCCTGAAACAGGCCGTAGGCGAAGTAGAGCGCGTACGCGATGAGACACAAGCCGAGGATCCCCATGATGTTGACCCCCCCTCGCGGTTTGGGAACGAGGGCTGCAAACGGGGATTGGGTCAGCGGCATCCAGTTCCCCCCGGCTTCGTCCCGAACCGTCGCGTCATGCATGCCGAGTCGGATCCATTCGACGA
>JANYHK010000001.1 GCA_025359105.1 Myxococcales bacterium
TCAGAACGATCGAGATCGACGCGCGTGTGAACGGGTCGGCCAAATGGCTCCGGCCGCGTGGCAGCGCCTCCATGACTCCATTCGCGAAAACAAGGAAGTCCAGCGCGAGGCCGTACACGTCGAGCCGCTCGTGATCCAGCAACATGCTGCCTATCGGCTCGTACTCCTCGATGTTGCGAGATTTCGCTGCCGGATTCGGGCACGGGCACGGGCACGGGCACGCGTACGGGGAAGAGGCGTGACCGATATAGGGACAGGCCCTAGGCTTTGGGCCTCCGCGGGGTCGGAATCGGAGTCGGTCTCGGTCTCGGAGTCGGAGTCGGTCTCGGAGTCGGTCTCGGTCTCGGAGTCGGAGTCGGAGTCGGAGTCGGAGTCAGAATCGGTATTTCATCTTGAGCTCGAGCGTCTTTTGGTCGCACGCGCCCTGCGCCGCGCGGCCCTTGTCGAGCAGGTGGGAGGCCTCGTCGAGCTTCGCCAGCATCGCCGCTCGTGTCTCGAGATCCATGCCCGCCGCGTCCGCGTCGCCCAGGCGGCGCTCGACGTCGCTCTTCATCGTGATCGCTTGAACCAGGGGCTGCGCGTGGGCGACGCACGCCTCCTTGGCGGCGCACACGGCGGCGTCGTTGCAGACCACCGCCTCCAGCGGCGCGAGGAGCGCGGGCTTGCCGGGGTACTCGGCGCGACGGAAGCGATCGACGGCGGCGAGGACCGACGCGGCCTCTGCCTTCGCGGGATCGGCACACGCAGGCGTCGCGGCGGCGACGAGGAGCCCGCACGCGAGGAGCGCGCGGGCGAGGAGACCCGAGGCGACGCGCGTGGGGCTCATCCGAGCTCCACCTTGCTCCACATGTCGCGGCGCATCTTCTCCTTGCGACGATCGGTGCGCGTGATGATGCGCGACGCGCTCCACGCCGCGAGCAGCTCGCCCTCCTGGCCGAGCGCGGGGAGCGTGGACCGCCCCACGGTGAACGCGTTCGCGAGCGGCGTGCGCAGCGGCTCACCGGCCAGGCCGTAGAGGTGCATCGGCTCGGGGCGCCACTTCGGCGTCATCGGCTCTGCCTCGAGCGAGCCGCCTCCCGCGCGGAGGACGGCGCGGTCCACGCTCTTGCGCGCGCCCGAGCGGTAGTCCCAGAGCGGGCGCCCGTCGTGCGGCGAGTCGACCATGACGTAGTGGCCCTCGACGAACGGCAAGAACTGCTCGACCGTCGCGAGCACCGCCTCGCGGGCCTTCTCGAGGGGCAGCGCGTCGTCATCGAGGAGGGCTTCGGCGACGAGAAGGGCGCGGTCGCCATCGCGTGTACACTGCAAGTGAACGACGGGGCGGCGCGGATCCTTCTTCGTCAGCGGGGCGGTGGGCAGGAGGAACGACTCGGCGGCGAGGAGCGCAGGCAGGCCGCGCGTATGCACGACCGCGCTGACGACGAAGCGGTGCGCGACCGGGACGAGGCGCGGCATCGCGGACAGGACGCGCCGAGACGGCGCGAAGCCCTCGGCGAGCTGGAGGAGGCCGAGCGTCGGCAGGTCGGCCACGACGAACTGGACTCCGGCGGCGCCGTCGTCGCCGTCGATGCGCACGCCGCTCACCTTGCCGCCGCGCTGCTCGATGGCCGCGCAGCGATCGGTGAGGCGTGCGTCGCCGCCGTGGGCGCGCACGCGCTCGAGCAAGAAGTCGGCGAGCTCGGCCTCGCCGCCCGCGAGGTGAAGGAGGCCGCGTGTCCACGCGCCGTGGAGGCGGGCGACCGCGAAGGGCGGCAGATCGTCCAGATCGCTCGCGAAGCGGGCCGGCACGTCGATGACGGCGCGGTAGTCGTGGTCGCGCGGGAACTCGGCGAGGTAGTCGGCGATCGGCTCGCGGAGGTGCGGCAGGCCGGCGGCGACGCGCATCGTCTCGCGCCGCTCCCAAAAGCCTCCCGGCGGCCAGACGACGTCCTTGTCGAACGCGGCGTCGGCGGCGGCGTTGGTGCGCCCCAGCTCGGCGTAAAGATCGTCGACGACGCGCCGCACCTCGGGGAACTCGCGATCGATCTCGCGCCCGAAGAGCGCGGCGTCGGGCGGCACGTCGAGGCGCAGGCGCGGGCCGAGCACCTGGAACATCGGATCGAGGGGGTGGACGCGCCGGCGGAACGTCTGCGACTGCGCGAGCTCGACGAGGATGCGCCCCCACGCGGGCGACGCATGCGACAGGAGGGTGAACGGGCGGCGAGAAAGCGTGACGCCGTCGTAGCGGTACGAAGGCGGCCGGTGGTCGTGTCCGAGCACCAGCACGCGCCACGAACGCCGCGCCAGGAGCGCCGCCGCAGCGAGCGCGCCGAGCGACGATCCGAGGACGACGACGTCGTAGTGCTTCGACATTTCCGGCGGGGCTGGGATAGCACGACTGGCGGGTGCTAAACTCCCCAAGATGGACCTCCACGAGCTCGCCGAAGAGCGGAGCCTCGCGTACCACGGGCGCGTAGCGGCGCTCCTCCGAGCGCAGCCGGACCGCCTCGCGACGGCGCGGGAGCGCGTCGCGGGTTGGCTCGCGACCGGCAGCGTACACGCGATCTATGCGTCTGCCTGGCGCGACCTCCTCGACGGCCCGCTCGCGGCGCTATGCGCGCTGCTCGAGAACCGCGACGAGCGCGCCCGCGCGCTGAGGCAAGTCACGCCGTTCGCGGGGTTCCTGCCGCCACGCGAGCGATGGGCCATCTGGCGTGAGACGCGGGCACGGGTGGCCGGGTGAAGCGCTCGCAGCTCGAGCACGTCATCCGCGCCGTATCGACCATCGCGGACGACGACGAGATCATCATCATCGGAAGCCAGTCCATCCTCGGACAGTTCCCCGATGCACCCGCGGCGCTGCTCATCTCCGTCGAGGCAGACGTCTTCCCGAAGAACAAGCCGGAGCGCGCCGATCTCATCGACGGCAGCATCGGCGAGGACTCCCCCTTCCACGCCGAGTTTGGTTACTACGCCCAGGGCGTCGGGGAGACCACGGCGACCCTGCCCGACGGTTGGCGCGACCGGCTCATCCCGATCCGCAATGCCAACACGCGCGGCGCCACGGGGCTGTGCCTGGAAGTGCACGATCTCCTCATCTCCAAGTACGTCGCAGGGCGCGAGAAGGACCTCATGTTCACGCGCGAAGCCGTTTCACGCGGTCTCGCCGATCGCGCGACGCTGCGCGCACGCCTGGTGTCCACCAACATGGATCCGATCGTGCGCGACCGCGTCTCGTCTCGCATCGACGCGGACTTCGTTGCCGCCGGCAAGGGCTGAAGCCATCACGCATCGCCGCGCGCGAGAAGTGGCTGGTCTGGCCTAGGTGACGCGAACGCGCGGGCGCCTCCCCGCGCCCAGCTGGCCTGCATCGCCTGACTCCACGCGGACCCTCCCCTCCACGATCCACTGGAGCACACGCGGCAGGAGCGCGTGCTCCTGCTCGAGGATGCGCGCGCGAAGCGACTCCTCGTCGTCGTCGTCCTTCACCGGGACCGCGGCCTGCGCGATGACCGGGCCGGTGTCGGTGCCGGCGTCGACGAAGTGAACGGTGCAGCCGGTGAGCTTCACGCCGTAGTCGAGGGCCTGCTTCTGCGCGTGAACGCCGGGGAACGCCGGGAGGAGCGCGGGGTGCACGTTGACCACGCGGTGCGGGAACGCGTCGAGCAAGGTCGGGGTCACGAGGCGCATGAACCCCGCGAGGACCACGACGTCGACGCCGTGCGCGCGGAGCACCTTCACGAGCGCCGCGTCGAACGACGCGCGGTCGGCGAACGCCTTGTGATCGACGACCACCGTGGGCACGCCTGCGGCGCGCGAGCGGTCGAGGCCCTTGGCGGTCGCCACGTTGGAGACGACGACGCCGAGCTTCGCGGTGAGCGTGCCTTTGGCGGTGGCGTCGAGGATGGCCTGGAGGTTCGTCCCGCTGCCGCTGATGAGGACGCCGAGCGTCGTCACCTCAGGCTCCCGGCCATTGGACGCGCTCTTCGAACGCCGTCCCATCGGGCACGCGCACGACGGTACCGAGCTCGATCAGCGGTTCGCCGAGGGAGCTGAGGACATCGCGCGCGCGCAACGCATCGGCCCTGGCGACCACGAAGACGAAGCCGACGCCGCAGTTGAACGTGCGGCGGAGCTCGGCCTCCTCCACGCGCTGGGCGATGAGCCCGTAGATGGGCGGGCGGGTCCACGACGCCTGGATCGCGACGCCGAGCGCGTCGGGCAGGACGCGCGGGAGGTTGCCGGGGATGCCGCCGCCGGTGATGTGGCTCATCGCGCGGACGTCGACGCCGGCGTCCTGGAGGGCCGCGACGTGGCGCGCGTAGAGCCGCGTCGGTGAGAGAAGAGCTTCGCCCACTGTCTTGCCGCCGAGCTCCTTGGGGGCGTCGCCGATCGCGAGCTTCATCGCGTCGAAGAGGACCTTGCGCGCGAGCGAGTAGCCGTTGGAGTGAAGGCCCGAGGAAGGGAGCCCGATCGCGACGTCGCCGACCTCGGTGCGCTGGCCGTCGACGAGCTTGGCGCGCGCGACGACGCCGACCGAGAAGCCCGCGAGATCGTACTCGCCCTCGTGGTACATGCCCGGCAGCTCCGCCGTCTCGCCGCCGAGCAGCGCGCAGCCCGACTCCTTGCACGCGCCGGCGATGCCGCGGATGACCGCCTCGGCGACGTCGAGCTCGAGCTTCCCCGTCGCGAAGTAGTCGAGGAAGAAGAGCGGGCGCGCGCCGCAGGTGATGACGTCGTTGACGCACATGCCGACGAGATCGAAGCCGATCGTGTCGTGCACGCCCGTCGCGAAGGCGATCTTGAGCTTGGTGCCGACGCCGTCGGTGCCGCTGACGAGGACGGGATCCACGAGGCCGTCGGGCACGCGGCAGAGGCCCGCGAAGCCGCCGACGCCGCCGATCACTTCGGCGATACGCGTTGCCTTGGCGAGTGGCTTGATGCGCTCGACGAGCTCGTCCCCGGCGTCGATGTCGACCCCTGCCTGCCTGTAGGTGATCGGCATGGGGGGCCTTCTAGCAAGACTGAACGGTGAATGCGACGGTCACGGGGCGGCGGCCGGGAACTTCACGTCGACCGGAACGCCGCGCTCCAGCGTGGTGCCGTCGCCGACCTGGCCCTCCGTGTTGCCCCCCCAGCAGCGGACGCGGGCGTCCTTGAAGCGGACGCATACGTGGGCGGCACCCACCGCGGTCTCCACGACGTCGAAGACGCCGAAGACGAGGGCCGCCTCGGGGCGATCGGTGGTCGTGCTGTCGGCGAGCTGGTGCTCGGCGTTCCTGCCCCAGCACATGACCGCGGCGTCCTGCATTCGCGCGCAGCTCGTGTCGCCGCCGAGCGAGAGCTGCACGGCGCCGGCGATGTGGCCGACCTGAACGGGCGACGGGCGCTCGGTCGTCGTGCCGTCACCGAGCTGGCCGGCGTCGTTCTTGCCCCAGCACATCGCCTTCTCGTCCCCGATGCGCGCGCACGTGTGGGCGTTGCCGGTCGCGATGCGCGCGACGTTCGCGAGCCCCGGGACGGCGAGCGGCGCGGCGCTCGGCGTGAGGTTGCCGGTGCCGAGCTGGCCGTGCGCGTTGTCGCCCCAGCAGAGCGCGCGGCCGTCGGTCACGCGCACGCACGCATGGCCGCCGCCGACGGCGATCTGCTCGGCGTGCGCGAGCGCGACCTTGGTGGGGACGTGCGTGCCGGCGAGCGCGCCCCAGCACGAGACCTCGCCGTCCTTCGTGCGCGCGCAGGTCGTGTCGCCGCCCGCCGCGAGCTCCACGGCGTCGAGCTCGAGGATGTCCTCGCGCTCGTCGTCCTTGCTCGGCGCCGCGCCGCACTGCCCGGCCGCGTTGCCGCCCCAGCAGATGACCCGGCTCTCAGAAGAACCATCGGAGACGAGCGCGCACGTGTGGCTGCGGCCGGTCACGACCTGGCGAAACATCCAGCGGCCGACCACGCGCGTCGGGATGGGCGCCTTCGTCGCGCCGCGCGCGTCGCCCCAGCAGCGGATCGACAGATCCTTCATGACCGCGCACGAGTGCGCGCCGCCGAGCGCGAGCTGGGTGGCGAGGCGATCCTCGGTCTTCTTCTTTCTGCACCCGATGAGCGTCATCGCCAAGGCGAGCGCCACGAGGAACGACACGGACCAGGCTCGGGGACGCATTCCGATGCGGGCATACTGCGCGGGGCAGTCAGCGTCGAGCGGCATGACGCTGACCCTACCGGGCGGGGCTCGAGAACCCATCCGTGGAGCAACGGCACGCGCCTTGCGGTGGGTGACGGCGCGGAGGTCTCCCATGAAGCTCGCGGTTGCGCTCTCGTTCCTCACCACGGTCGCCCCCCTCGCCTGCGCGAGCGATCCGCCGCCGAAGCCCGGCACGGCAACCACCGCGACCACCGCCGGGACGCCGGGCACCGGTTGCCCGCTCGGCGTGGAAGGAGCGCGCGTCACCGTCGAGGACACCGCCGACGGCGTCGCCCTCACGTTCACGACCGTCACGCGCGTCGACGAGCTCCGCACGCGCGCGCGCACCGCCTCGCTGATGCACGGCGCCGGCAAGCAGCAAGGCGCAGGGCACGACGGCGTCCACGGCCAGGGCGGGCACCACGGCCTCCACGCGATGCACCTGCCGCCGGCGACGGGCACCGTGGACGACGTCGCCGACGGCGCACGCATCCGCCTCGTCCCCTTCGACGCCGCCGATCTCTCGCGCCTCCGCGAGCACGCGCGCGAGGGCGCCGCGCGGGTCCAGACCGTCTGCGACTGACGCAAGCCCTGCGCTGCGGCGCCAACTTTGCCGAGCTCCGCCCCTACCGCTTGGTGCGCTGGGGCGTCGTGCTCATGGGCGTCGGAGACCCCGACGTCGAGCTCTCCTCGTTGTCCTTCGACCTCCCGAAGAGGCTCCCGCACGCGCACCCGGTGGCGGCGCCGGCCACCGCCTCGCCCACGCCGCTACCGTCCGAGCCGGCGGAGTCGCCGTGGCCTCCGCCGACGCTGCGGCACAGGACGCCGGACTTGTTCTCGATGCAGTCGAGCGTCGTCGTACGACCGCATCCGTTCACGTGGTAGCGGGCGACGCCCGAGCCGGGACCGGCGACGTTCTCGAGCTTCAGGAGCTGCTCCTCGCAGTCGAGGTGATCGGCGCCCTGGGCGCGCACGCCCGCCTCGTTCACGCTCGCGAACGAGCACGACGCAAACGCGCCGACCACGGCGAGTGCGGCGAAGATCGGGCGGCGGAGGGTGGCGGGCATCAGAGGCTTGTACGAGACGCGCATAAAGAAGATACCTCGCCCATGAAACCGCGCACGCGAACGGGCCGCCCCGCCAAGATCTACCCCACGGCTGTGGTGCTGCCAGGCGCCCGCCTGGGCAGCGACGTCATGATCGGCGCGTTCACGTTCGTCGACGCCGGCGCGATCATCGGGCGGGGCACGCGCATCCAGGGGCACACCGGCATCTGGAACGGCGTCGTCCTCGGCGAGGACGTCTTCGTAGGGCCAGCCGCCACGTTCACCAACGTCCACGTGCCCCGCGCGCGCTGGTCCCACGCCCCGAACTGGGACGCGACGCGGGTGGGCGACGGCGCGACGATCGGCGCGCGCGCGCTCCTCGTCGCGCCCGTCACGATCGGCGAAGGCGCGTTCGTCGGCGCGGGCGCGGTCGTGACGCGGAACGTCCCCGCGTATGCGATCGTCGTCGGCGTCCCCGCGAAGGTGGTCGGCTGGACGTGCGCGTGCGGCCAGACGCGTCTCTACGCGCTTCGCCGCCCCAAGGCGCTCGCGTGCGCGACGTGCGGCGAGCCCGCCGTCAGGGGATCCCGTGGCCGGCGATCACCGTCGCCATCACGATCATCGCCACGTGCACGAAAATGATGATCCCGAGCACGTCGACGAGGCTGGCGATGAACGGCGTCGAGCTCGTCGCCGGATCGAGGCCGAGGCGCTTCAGCAGGATCGGCAGCATCGCCCCGACCGTGGAGCCGCAGATGACGATGCCGACGAGGGTGAGCGCCACCGTCAACGCGAACGGGACGTGCTGATCGCGGTACATGAGGACGCGCCCGAAGCCGATGACGCCGAGGCCGGTGCCGAGCACGGTGCCCATCGCGAGCTCGCGCACGAGGATGCGCCACCAGTCGCGCGCCTTGATCTCGCCGACCGCCATGCCGCGGATGACGAGCGTGGACGACTGCGATCCCGAGTTGCCGCCGGCCGAGATGAGGAGGGGCACGTAGTACGTCGCTCCCTTGATCGCCTCGAACACCGGATCGTAGTAGCGCATCGCCGTCTGCGTGAAGAACTCGCCCAGGAAGAGGAGCACGAGCCAGGTGCCGCGCTTCCGGATGAACGAGACGAAGCTCGTCTGGAAGTACGGGACGTCGAGGGGCTCCACGGCGCCGAGCTTCTGGACGTCCTCGGTCTGCTCCTGCGTGAGGACGTCGACGATGTCGTCGATCGTGATGACGCCGAGCATCGCCCCCGTGTCGTCGATGACGGGCATCACGTTGAGGTCGTACTTCGCCATGCGGCGCGCGACCTCCTCCTGGTCCATGTCCGGGGGAACGCTGATGATGTTCTGGGTGAGGATCTCCTCGAGCTGCTGCTCCGGCTGGGCGAGGATGAGATCGCGCAGCGAGGCGACGCCCCGGACGTTGTTCTCGGTGGCCATCGCGTACACGTTGTAGATGGGCGTGCTCTTCTCGGCGCCGAACACGCGCACGGCGGCGATGGCGGCGCCTACCGAAACGTTCTCGGAGACGTGCACGTAGTCCGTCGTCATCAAGTGACCGGCGCTCGTCTCCGGCCACTTCTCGATCTCGCGGACGTCCTCGGCGGCCTCGGGGTCGACGAGCTCGAGCTTGTCGAGTAGCTCCTCGGCCTGCGCGTCGGGGAGGATGCTGAAGAGGTCGGCGCGCTCGTCGGGCGACATCTCGCTCGCGATCTGCACCACGCTCTCGGGCGGCATGATGTCGACGAGCTCTTCTTGCTCGTGATCTTCGAGGCGCTCGAAGATCGGCGCGGCCTCGTAGGCCGGGAGGCGCGCGAGGAGCTTGGCCTGCTCCTCGGGCTCGAGCTCGCCGATGAGATCGGCCAGGTCCTGCTCGTGGATCTCCTCGAGGAGCTCGCGCACCTGATCGGGATCATCCCGCAGGAGCTCTTTCAGCTCGGGTCCGAGGAGCGTGGCCAGACGCATTGCCGGGCGACGTTACCCGAGTCTTTGCGCGCGGGTCACGCGCTTTGGGCCGCCACCGGAGCTGTTTCCGAGGATTGGCGTTCGGGCTCGTTCAGCGAGGCGACGGAATCGCGACGGAGAGGTTCGCGACCGCGCCGTCGCGCGTGCCGCCGAGGCTGTCGTCCTGCTCGTGCCGGGCGTCCGCGATCGTCTTCTGGGCGTCCTGCCGGATGCGCCGGATGGCCTCGTCCTCGACATGGCGGCGCTTGGCGATCCAGGCCGCCACGCGCTTGTCGCACGCCACGAGCTCACGCTTCGCGCGGCTCTTCGGATCGTGGCGGAGGGCGCTGTCCTTGTTCTCCTTGAACGCCTTGTAGTCGGCCTCCGCTTGCTCCAGCGTCCCGCGATCGGTGGCGGTGCGGCACTGCGACAGGGCGAGGTCCGCTTCGGTCTGGGCGGCCTGCTTGCGGCTCTGGGTGGCGAGCTTGGGGAGCGTCGTGTCGCAGCGGACGAGCCACTCGCGCACAGCGTAGTCGCGCGCGCGCGCCGATTTGAGCACGTTCGCGTCGACGCGAACCGCGCGGCCGCGGCGGAAGCGGTAGTCCTCGAGCAGCTGCATCCGGCGGACCGGGGCGGTGCCGTCCGAAAGCCCCTCCTCGCACGCGTGAAACGCCCAGTAGAGCTCCTCGCCGGCGTCGGCCTCGGCCGCCTGGGCCGGACGGGCGAAGAGGAGCACGAGGACGGCAGCAGCGGCGGCGAGCACGGCGGCGGCGGCAACGAGCGCAGGAGAGGTGCAGCGACGGGCCATGCCTTCCCTTCAGCAGGAACCGCACCAGCGCGCGGCGATCGCCAGTGGGGGCAGTCAGGCGCGCAAGCCCAGGATTTCCATGGAGGAGACACTTCTACCGCCCGGCTGGAGCTGGGCTCGCAGCGATCCATCCAATCTCGCCCGTTGCTCACGGGAAATGTGCGACAACGCCTGACAGTTACTTCTTTTTTGGGCCCTTCGGAGGGGCCACGCCCGAGGCCGCCGGCGCCGCCGGGCCTTGCGCGTAGCCCCACTCGCGGAGGAGCCGCCCCATCTCCTCGGCCCCCTCCCGCGTGTCCTCGCGGGTCACGACGCGCCCCGCCCCGTCGTCGCGCGGCAGCTCTCCGGGGCGCTCGCGCGTGACGAACATTCCGAGATCGCGCTGCGGATCGATGTGCGCGAGGCTGGGGGAGTACGCTGCGGCGCGCGCTTCGTCGGTCGCGAAGCCGAGGCGCAGCGAGGGGGCGGCGAAGCCGAACGGACCCGCGAAGACCTGCGCAGCCGCGAGCGGTACGTCGTCGACGAAGATCTCCCACGCGAGCGCGGCGGTCGGCGGCTCGACGCGCATGTCGACCCCGACGAGGAGATCGGCCGCGGTGAGCATCGCGAGGTCGAGGCGGCCGGCGTCGAGCTTCACCGACTCGGGTGCGGCGCCAACGGCCTGGCTCGACGCGATCTTCGCCTTCGGATCGACGGCGTGGATCGAGCCGGAGATCCGGCGCGCCGCGCCGCCGCCCGCGAAGCGCAGGTGCACGGCCGCGGCCGCCTCGGGCGGATCAGGCCGCGCCGCAGCCTGGGTCCCGGCGACGGCGACGTTCTTGCGCGCGGCCTCGAGGCGCGCGCGCATCTCGGCCACGAGCGCCGGCCGCTCCTTCGCGAGATCGTGGCGCTCGCCCGGATCGTCCTCGAGATCGTAGAGCTCCTCGGCGACCGTCTCGGTCTTGTCGCCTTTCACGCTCGTCGTCGTCTGCGCCGCGCCTTCGCGCACCAGTAGCCGGTACTTGCCCGCGAGGAGCCCGCGCGTCCCTCGCCCTTCGGAGAGCACGACGCGCTCGTCGGCCTCCACCTCGCCGCGCACGAGCGGCATCAGCGACGCGCCGCTCGATTTTGCCGCGCGATCGACGCCGAGGATCTCGAGGATCGTGGGCGCGATGTCGATCGAGCGCACGCGCGCCTTCACCTCGCGCCCCTCCGGCAAGACGCCGGGAAGAGACAGGAGGATGGGGATGCGCGTCGTCTCCTCGTAGTTGCTCACCGCGTGGTGGTAGCGGATCTGCATCTTGTCGAGGCCCTTGCCGTCGTGGGCGATCGACAGCGTCTCGCCGTGATCGGCGGTCAGGACGACCAGCGTGCGCTCGCGCAGGCCGAACTCGTCGAGGGCGGCGAGGAGGACGCCGATCGCCTCGTCGTCCTTCGCGGCCTCGGCCATGTACATGCGCGTGATGTAGTCGACGGGGCCGCCGGGCGGCTGCGGGACGCGGGCCTTCAGGCGCTCGGGCGGCTCCCACGGCTCGTGCGGCGAGTTGAAGTTGCAGAAGAGGAAGAAGCGATCCTTCGCGTGCTCCTTCATCCACGAGGTCGCGTGCTGCGTGATCTCCATGGTGTCGCGCGTGCGGTAGCGGTGATCGTCGACGCGCTCGAAGCCCATGTCGACGCCCACGCTGGCGTAGCCGACCATGAAGTAGTTGTTCACGAACGCGCGGGTCTGCATGCCGGCACGGCGCAAGAGGAGCGAGAGCAATGGCGGGCTCGACGCGTAGAAGCGGCTCGCCTGGTCGGGCGGCAGGACCCACGGCAACGGATCCACCCCGAGCTCCGTCGAGCGCGCGCCGGCGAGCATCGCGAGCGTGCCGGGGCGGGTCCACGCGCCGTTCGAGTACGCGTGGGTGAAGCGAACGCCGCGCGAGGCGAGCTGATCGATGGCCGGCACGAGGCCGGGGACCTTGGGCAGGAGCGCGTCGAGCGGAGGACGCTTCGCGCGCTGCTTCGCCGCGTCCTCCTCGTCGTCGTGGAACGACGCGATGACGTCGGGCCGGAGCGCGTCGACGACGACGAACAGAACGTTGTACGGGAGGAGCGTCGGCCCCTTCGTCAGCAGCACCGGGTTACCCCACAGCGCGACGCCGCTGCCGCTCGCCTCGATCTGCGACATGCCGTTGTTCATGGCGACCATGAGCTTCGGCGTGGCGCGTAACGACAGGTCCACCGTCTGCCCCGAGTAGGCGCCCAGATCGACGGAGGCGTCGAGCCACTCCTTGGCCTCCTTCGACGGCATCGCCCGCGCGAACAGCTCCTTCATGCGGCCGTCCGGGCCCGTCACCGAGACACCGAACTCGGTCTCGCCGCGCCCGCCCAGGAGCGCGGTCGCGAAGTCGAGCCGCGCCTGCGCCGGGATCGCGACGTGGAACGTCACCGTCGCCGGCGTCGGCGCGACGATGGCGTCGCGCTGGTCGAAGCTCCCCTCGTTCATGTTCCAGACGCGCGCGTCCGGCTCCCACTGGCCCTTGGAGCCGGGCATGGACCACTGCGTCTCCTTTTCGCTCGTGCGAAGGGCGATCGTGGTCGTCGATTTGAGCGCGTCGCCTGCGAGCGGCGCCCACACGACAGGCATCTTGCGCCAGTGCGCCTGGAGCGGTCCGCGGTTCTGGGGATTACCGGACTCGACGCGCGCCTCGTTCATCTTCTCGACGAGGCGCTGATCCACCTGGTAGCCGTCGGCGCCCTTTCCTGCGACGGCGAGGGACGGCTCGGCGCGCGCGGCGGTGGGCAGCAGGGGACGCGGATCGCCGCCGCCGCCCGCGCGGTACGCGAGCCATCCGGCGGCGACGACCGCGCCGATGGCGAGCGCGCGCGCGACGAGCCCGCTCACGGCGCCCCCAGGCGAACGCCGGTCGGCGTCGCGGCGAGGCCGGACAGATCGCGGGGCACGAGCACGTCGCCCGACAGACGCATCTCCGGATCGCGGGCCATCCACGCGTGCAGCTCGCTCTTGAGGCGCGCGACGTCGGCCGGATGCGCGTCGGCGACGTCGCGCGTCTCGTCGGGATCGGCCTGCGTGTCGAAGAGCATGTACTTTGCACCCATTCGCGTGGGCGCGTAGACGAGCTTGTACCGGCCGTCGCGGACCATCCGGTGCTTGGCGACGATGGTGAGCGGCCGGACGGCGCGCTGCAGGACGACCTCGTCCCCGTGGGCCGGATCGAGCTCGGTCATGCGCGCGACGCCCGGGTACGGCAGGCGCAGCGACGACGGCAATCCAGGGATGTCCTCGGTGAACCAGAGGCCGGTCTCGGCGAAGGCGAGCGCCGGCGTGAGCGGGGCGCCGGAGAGCGCCGGGACCAGGGAGCGGCCGTCGAGATCGGCGGGCGGCGCCACGCCGGTGAGCTCGTAGAGCGTCGGCGCCAGATCCACGTCCCGCACGATCGCGCGCGGGCGCACGGACTGGGCGCGGCGTGGATCGACGATGACGAGGGGGATATGCGTGCCCTCGTCGCCGAAAAGATGATCGCCGTGCCCCTGCCCGTGCTCGCCCTCGTAGAGGGTCTCGCCGTGATCGGCGGCGATGACCACGATCGTCGGGCCTTGCACCTTCGCGAGCGCGTCGAGCACTCGCCCGCACGCGGCGTCGACGCTCGCGACGGCGCCGTCGTAGAGGCCGCGGATCTGCGCGACGTCCTCGGCGTCGGGCGGCGCCTCGACGCCGAGGCCGACGGGCTTGTGGTACTTGAAGCGCCCGCGGTAGGCGCTGCGCGTGAAGCGGCCGTAGTAGGGAGCCGGCGCCGCGTACGGGAAGTGCGCCGTCGAGAAGAACACGGTGACGAAGAACGGCGCACCCGACGGCCTCGTGATCGCGTGGATCGCGTCGTCGGCGAGCAGGTTGGGATCCGCCGCGCCGTTCAGCTCGCGCATCACCGGAAACACCGCGCGCCCGACGCGCGAGTGCAGGACGGGGAGCAGCGGCGTCTGCCGCTCGAGCGCGCGCTGGCGGACGAGCTGGCGAAAATCGAAGGTCGGCACCTCGAGCCGGCCGAAGCCGAGGTCGATGCGGCCGAAGATGTCGCCGGCGTAGTCGCTCACGACCTCGGTCCGGTAGCCGGCGGCGGCGAGGCGCGCGGGGAGCGCGTCGAAGTCCTTCGCGCGCTCCTCCCAGCGCGGGAACATCGAGCGCACGCCGTGGTGATGCGGGTGACGCCCGGTCAGGAGCGACACCCACGACGGGAACGTGCGCGGAAGGGACACGTAGGCGCTCTCGAACCGCGCGCCCTTGGCGGCAAGCTCGGTGAGGCGCGGCGCGACGGAAGGCGTGAGGCGATCGGCGCGCAAGGAATCGGCGGCGAGGACGAGGACGTTGGGTCGCGCTGCAGCTGGCGGCGCTCCGTCGGCCTTCGCGGCGGTCGGGAGGGCGAGCGGCGCGATGAAGAGCGCGACGGCGAGCATGGTGGCGAGCGTCGCGCCTGCACCGGCCGGGCCGAGCGCGCGCACGCGGCGCGGCAGGAACGCGCGTCCGAGCCGGCGAGGCCAGCCACGCCACCGCGACGTCGGCCCGGCGAGGTACGCGAGGAGCATCGCGACGCCGAGCGCGGTGATGCCCGCCGGGCCGAGCACGTCGGTCACGAAGACCTGAAGCACGCGCCGGAGGCCGCCCCGCGCGTACCACGCGTCCGCGTACAGCTGCGGCGCCGTCGCCATGCCGCGGAGGACGAGCCACGCGTGGAAGACGACGCTCACGCCGAGCACCGCCCACGCCCGGCGAAGCCGCGTGCGCCGCGGCGCGCGCGCCATGCGATCGCGAAGCATCACGACGAAGCCCGCGACCGTGCCGATGAGCGCCCCGAGCACGATCGCGAACGCGACGATCGCGACGGTGACGCGAAGCACCTCGCTGCCGAACCGATCGTTCACGAACGCGGTGAGGTCGTGCGCGTCCCGACCCAGCGTCGCGTCGGCCGCGTCCGGCGCCGCGCCCGAGCCGGCCCGCAGCGCGAGGAGCGCGACGTAGAGCGCCCCCACGGAGCCAGGCCGCAGGACGAACCGATAGAGGGGGCCGAGGACTTCACGCACGCGCCGGGGATGCTACCTCAGCCGGGAGATCAGCGCTTCGACCGCAGAAGTGCCGCGAGGGCGTTCGAGAGTGGCCGGGGCCCCGGATCCCTCGGCGCGAAGCGGGCGGAGAGATCTGCGATCTGCCGGCTGAGGCGCAGGACCTCTGCGCGCGGGACGGTCCCACCCTGGACGCGCGAGCAGAAGAAGGTGCGGCAGCCGAACGGCCGAGACGCGTAGGCGCGGCAGCGGCCGTCGTCGCCGAGCACCGGGCAGCGGCGAAGCTCGTCGGCGACGGGGAGGCGGCGCTTGGTGGACGGAAGCGGCGCGGCGCGGAGCGCGAGCTCGAGCTCGGCGAGCTCGACCGCCGTAGGGTAGGGCTCGCGCCCGAAGACGGCGAACTGGCAGCACTCGGTCGTCCCGTCGCAGGTGAGCCCATCGAGGGCCGCGTCGACCTCGGCGTAGAGCTTCTTGAGCTCGGCCCGGGCGGGATCGTCGCGGAAGGGGTGCGGCACGTCGGCCGTTCACGTAAATTGAATCGGACCGCATGGCAACCGCCACGAGCAAGCCGCGCCTCCGCGCCATCGAGACCATCGTAGTCACCGACCCGCGCGAAGGACGCCTGCTCGTGCTGCGCGATACCCAGGGCGTCGCCGAGGGGCACGTTTCGATGCCGGTCGCGCTCGCCACCGTCATCGGACGCTTCACCGGGCGCCAGACCTGCCGCGACATCGCGCGAGACGTGTCGCGCGAGCTGGGCCAGGACGTGCCCGCGGAGGTGGTCGTCCGCCTCGCCACCCAGCTCGAGGACGCGCTCTATTGCGAAGGGCCGCGCTTCACCGAGGCGCTCGCCCGCGCGCACCGCACGTTCGCCGACCTCGACGTGCGCCCCGCGACCCACGCGGGCGGCGCCTACCACGACGGCAAGGCCGAGCTGGCGCGCTACCTCGACACCCAGTGCCTCGCCGCCGCCAAGCGGACGGAGAAGGGGCGGATCATTGGCCTCATCGCGCCGCACATCGATCCGTGGCGCGGCGCGCTGGGCTATGGGCACGCGTACGGCGCGCTGAAGAGCGCGCTCTCCGACGAAGCCGACACGTTCCTGCTCTTCGGCACGTCGCACGCGCCCATGCGCCAGCCGTTCGCGCTCTGCCGCAAAGCGTTCGCGACGCCGCTCGGCGCGATGCGCGTCGACGGGGCTGCCGTCGACGCGCTCGCCGCGTGCGCGACGTTCGATCCGTACGCCGATCAGTTCAACCACAAACGTGAGCACTCGCTCGAGTTCCAGGTCGTGTTCCTCAAGCACCTGCTCGGCGACCGGCCCGCGCACATCGTGCCGATCCTCGCGGGCCTCGGGCGCCACCAGGCGCACGGCACCGAGCCCGACAGCGACGACGCGGTCGTGCGCTTCCTCGACGGCGTGCGCGAGCTCGTGGCGGCGCGGCC
>JANYHK010000007.1 GCA_025359105.1 Myxococcales bacterium
GTGAGCATCGAGCTCACCCACGGGAGCTTGCTCGTCATGGCCGGCGCCACGCAGCGCGCCTGGGTGCACGGTGTCCCGAAGACGGCGCGCGAGCTGGGCGCACGGATAAACCTCACGTTTCGCCGGATTTTCCCGCGGTGAGCGCCGTGGTGTACGCTCCGCCGAGCGCGCCATGACCTCCCCGCCTACACGCCCGCCGCGGCACAAGCGCACCTACCTCATCAACCCGCGCTTCCAGCTGAAGTACACGGCGCTGCTCGTCGGCGTGGTGCTGACGGTGGTGCTCGTGCTCGGCGCGGTCATCGGCCGCACCGTCGGCGAAGCGACGGACTACGCGCAGCTCGCGGTCGCGGAGGCCGAGCGCGCGATGAACGAGAGCCGCTCGAACTCGAAGCTCGCTCACCAGAACGTGGTCCTCGCGGCCGCCGACAACCCCGAGCTCGTCAAGATCATGGACGACGCGAACGCCGAAGCCGACAAGAAGGCGGAGCGCGACCTGGACGACGTGCGGGGCCGCAAGCAGGTGATCGTCCGCCAAAAGTCGCGGACCTTTGCGCTGCTCGGCGCGGCGGGCGTGCTGCTCGCGTTGCTCCTCGGGGCGATGGGGATCCTCATCACGCACCGCGTGGTCGGCCCCGTGCACAAGATGAAGCGCCTCCTCCGCCAGGTCGGCACCGGGCGACTCGGCAGCCGCGAGCGCCTCCGCGAGGGGGACGAGCTGTCCGATCTGTTCGAGACGTTCCTCCAGATGACGTACTCGCTCAAGGCCATGCAAAAGAGCCGCCTCGCGACGCTCGACGACACGATCCGCGACGCCGCCGCGTCCGGCGCGTCGCCGGCGGTGATGGACGGCCTGCGGGCCCTCCGCGCGCAGATGGTGCTCGGCCTGGCCGGCGGCCGTCGCAGCTCCATCCCGGCGCCGTCGGGGCTCACGTGACGGAGATCCGCGCCCTGGTCGACGACGCGATCGGTGTACTCTGCACGCGCTTCGAGCATGGCGGCTACAACCCGACGCCCATCGTCGATCTCGGCGTGCTCGTCGCGCGTGCCGACGGCAAGGTGGACGTCGCCGAGAAGAAGGCGCTCCGCGACGTGTTCGAAGCCCTTCTCGACGAGCGGCTCAGCGGCGAGGTCGTCGAGCACCTGATCGCCGCGAGCCTCGAGGTCATCGAGATGGCGGGGGTAGAGCCGCGCGCGCGACTCGTCGCCGAGATCTTGAAGGACTGCGACGCCGTGGAGCAAGGCATCGTGCTCGCGCTGGGGATCGCGTTTGCGAGCGAGGGTCTCTCGAAGTCCGAGCGTGCGGTCATCGACCTGATCGCGGACGCCGCGGGGCTCTCGCCGGAGCGGGTCGACGCGCTGGCCGCGCAGGTAAAGTCCAAGCTACCGGAAGACGGCAGCCCGGTGAGCGCGCGCGACTCGCTGCACCTGCCCGCGTCGAAGCGCACGACGACGCCTTGAGGTAGGCGAACTGCGAGGGTCCAGCGCTTCGGAAGCGCGCGCGCCCACGCGCGAGCACTCGCGGGGTGCCGCGACCGGATCACGCACGAACCGCACGCAACCATCTGATATTACTTGTGTCCTTCGTTGGTATGGGACACGCAGTGCTGCACGGCATGATCGCCGTGCAACAGGGTCTCTTGGCTGCGGCGCGTACCGTCCTCGCGCTCGTTCCGGCAGGCTTCGCCCTCGCCGCGTGCTCGGCGACGCCCGACGGGCCGGCGCCTGCCGAGCAGGTGGGCACCTCCGAAGGTGCGATCCTGTCGAGCGACGTCCTCACCCGCGCGAACGAGTGGGTCGCGGTGAAGCTGAAGTACTGCCAGTCGGCGAACGGAGCGCGTGACTACGACGCCGCGTGCTCCACGTACTGCAGCCGCCAGTCGAACCCGCAGTGGGATCCCTACCGCTCCGACTGCTCGGGCTTCGTGTCGTGGGCGTGGGGTCTGCCGTCGCCGGGCCGCGTGACGGGGCAGTTCGCGCCGTTCGTGAGCGACATCACCAAGGCGATCCCGGCGATCGATCTGCAGCCGGGCGACGCGGTGAACAACAGCGAGCACATCATGCTCTTCAAGGAGTGGGTGACGAAGGGCTCCGTCGCGACCTTCCTGGAGGAGCCTGGCTGCAGCTCCGCGACGCCCTACGCACACGCTCTCACCAGCAACGTGACGATCAGCGGCAACAGCATCCACGTCGCCTGGAACGGCATGACGTTCACCGCGATCCACTACGGCCAGCTCGAGGCCGCGCCGGCGCTCAAGGGCACGCTCGACACCGCGAGCTGCGACGACGTGACCGGCTGGGCGCAGAACCCCGACAAGGCGGCGAGCTCCATCTCCGTCACGCTCACGTTCGACGCGGCCCTCGGCAAGGCGGGCGCAGCGAGCCGTGTCCTCCCCGCCGACGTCGCGCGCAAGGACCTGTGCGGTCCCCTCGGCTCGTGCAACCACGGCTTCGCGACGCCGATGCCGCTCGGTCTGCAGGACGGAAAGGCGCACACGCTCTACGCCTACGCGACCGACCCTTCCGGGAGCCAGCTCCTCGCGCAGGCGCCGAAGAAGCTCACCTGCGCGGTGCCGGCGATCCCGGCGGGCGTGAAGCGATGGGTGACCGATCCGACGTCGCTGGCCGCGTGGAAGCTCGACGCGACCCTCGACGTGCTGAGCCTCCCGCAGGCCAGCGTCGACGCCGTCGCGAAGGGGCCGGACCTGCCGGCCAAGCCGCGCGCGGTCATCGCGGACGACGGCTCGTCGCCGGCCGTGTGGTTGGTCGACGGCGCCACGCGACGCCACGTGGTCGACGACGCCTCGCTCGCCGCGTGGCACCTCACGGCGGTCAAGACGAAGGTCGCGACGATCAACGCGCTCGCGCAGGGGCCCGACCTTCCGGCGGCGCCGTTCACGATCATCGGTAGCGGTGGCGGCTCCGTTTACGTGATGGACGTGGCGCCGACGTCTCCGGCGGGCACGAGCCCCGGCGACGTCGGCGGAGCGGGCGGCAACGGGGGACCTGCCGCACCGGGCGGCAATGGCGAGCCGGGCGGTGGCGATCCGACGGCGGGCAACGGCTCATCGGCTCCTGGCAGCGGCAGCAGCGGATGCGCGATCGGTGCGCGCGGTGGCCCGGCGGACGCGTCGTGGCTTGCGCTCCTCGGCGTGACGGCGCTCGTCCGTCGCCGCCGGGCGGACGCGACGATTCACGGCGCCCACCGGAGCTGAAAGCGGACGGAGCGATCGCTCCACTCGACGATCTCGACCGCCGCGCTCGTCGCGCCGCCGAGCACGAGGACCGCCTCGAGCCTCCCGGCGATCGCGTGCCACATGGGCTCGGTGAAGCCCCTCACATGCTGGATCATGGCGGTCGCCTCCCCGACGCCGATGTGCGCCCACTCCACCCGGCCGTTCGAGTTGTACCGGTGCCACGCGCGCTCGGTGGCGCGAAGGAGCGTCGCGTAGTCGGCGACGCGGATGAACGCCCGGTAGAGGCCTCCGAAGTCGGCGCGCGCGGCGAGCGCGCCGATGCGCCGATTCATCGCGGGATCGCCGCCGCCGAGCTCGGTTCGAATCGCCTCGTGGACCGCGGCGACCACCTCGACGGAGTACATCTCGCTCGCGACGATGGGCGCGGCGAGCCTGGCGCGCAGGTCCGGGGGGAGCGCGGCGCGCACGCGCGCGACGGCGTCCGCGCCGAGATCCGCCTCGACGGCCGCAAAGAGGCCTAGCAGCGCGATCCCCCGAACCCGCATCGCACCTGCAAGACTATGCTTCGGAGCGAATCGGCGTTGGACAACGCAGGATAGGGGTGGAAATTGGGCAACGCGGTTGGGGTACGAGCCCCATCCGGTGTTGGGCTTCAGCTGACTGCCCTCCACAGTGCCCCGGTGCTACCCTCTGTTGATGGCCGCGGTCACGCCGCTCTTCCCGATGCACGCGCCCTCCGATGCGGAGGAGCAGCGCATCTTGCTCGCCAACGTGCCGTGGTCCACGTACGTGGTCCTACGCGACTCGCTCGACAGCTCCGGCGTCCGCATGACCTACCTGGAGGGGTGGCTCGAGATCATGAGTCCTTCGCGCGCGCACGAGGTCGACAAGACGCAGATCGCTCGGCTCCTGCCGCGGCGAAGATCGGGAAATTCCAGACGTCGCGCTCGAGGTCGTCGCGACCCGCGGCGCGCTCGACAAGCTCGACGTTTACCGTGGCCTCGGCGTGCGCGAGGTCTGGATCTTCCGCGCGGGTGCGTTTCAGATCGTGTCCCTGAGAGGAGGCACGTACGAGCCGATCGCGGCGAGCGAAGTGCTTCCCGAGCTCGATCTCGGTCGCCTCGCGCATCACGCGGTAGAGAAGGACCAACACGCTGCGCTGCGCGCATTCCGGAAGGAGCTCGGGGGCAGGTAGTGGGTTCGGGGGTCGACCTTGGACCCGAGGCTGCGCCCCGTCACCGCCGCCCGCTGAGACTCAGCGCTTCTTCTTGAGGAGATCGGCGAAGGTGCCGAGCGACGCGGGCACGTTGGTCTTGCTGCGCGCTTCCTCGTAGTCGGCGCGCTCCTCGGCGTCCTTCGCTCCCTTGACGGAGAGGCGGAGTCGCCCATCGCCGGTCTCGAGGACCTTGGCGGTCACCTTCGTCCCCTCGGGGAACGATTTCCGGAGATCCGTCCCGCGCGGGACGCCGAGCTCGGCGCTGGGGACGAGGCCGCGGCCGGCGCGCCCCTTGGTGCCGTCGATCTGGACGAAGACGCCGTAGGTTTCGATGCGCTCGACGGTGCCGTTGACGACGGCGCCGACCTTCACCTGCACGGTGGTGGCGACCTGCGCGCCGACCGCCGCGCCCTCGGGGGCGAGGACGAGCGAGATCTTCTTCGTCTCGCGATCGATCTTCTTGACGACGACGCTGACGGCCTCGCCTTCGCCGAGCTTGTCCTTCTTGCCGACCTCGGAGACGTGGAGGAGCCCCTCGACCGCCGGCGCCAGGCGCACGAAGAAGCCGAAATCCGCGCTCCGCGTGACGGTGCCGGACACGACACGCCCCTCCACGAGATCGAGCTCCGCCCACGGATCGGCCATGAGCGCCTTGAGCGACAGCGTGATCTTCTTCGTCTGCCCACCCTGGCGCGTCGGCTCGACGTCCTTCACCTCGCGCACCTGCACCTCGACGGTGTCGCCGGCGTTGAGCGCAGAGGAGACCTGCGCCGAGCGATCGTGGGAGATCTCCGAGCGCGGGATGAGCCCCTCGATGCCGCCGAGGTCGACGAACGCGCCGAAGTCGCGGACGCCGGTGACTGTGCCCTTGAGGATCGCGCCGGGAACGATGTCTCCCATCACGCGGTGCGCGGCCTCGCTGGCCTCGCGCTGGAGGTAGGCGCGGCGCGAGACGACGACGTTCTTTCCGCCGTCTTTCACGTCGGTCACGATGAACTGGAGCGACTGGCCGATGAGGACCTTCGGGTCCTCCATGAAGCCCTTGTCGGCCTGGGACATCGGGCAGAACGCGCGCGCGCCGCCGCCGAGGTCGACCTCGAGGCCGCCCTTGTTGACGCCGGTGACCTTGCCCTCGACGGGCACGCCCGACGCCTTTGCCTGCTCGATGGCGGCGCTGCTGCCGGGGCGGCCGAGGGACCGGCCGAGGCGGACGACGCCCTTCTCGTCGTCGACCTCGACGACGTGGCCTGCGATGCGCTCGCCCTCTTTGACGTTGATGTTCCCCTCGTCGTCGCGCAGATCTACCGCATCGAAGAACGCCTGCTGCTTGCCGTCGAGCTCGACGAACACGCTGTCTTTGCCGACGTGAACGACGATGGCGTCCAGGCGGTCACCGACCCGGACGCCCCGCTTCTTCCGCGCGGGCGGGGGCGAAGCGGCGGTTTCCTTGTCGAAAAGGGAAGCGAACGTGTCCTCTTTGGGGTCCGTCATGACGCGGCGGGTTCTAGCACCGGATCGCCCAGGAGCAGGCGGTTTTTCGGGGTGATCGCCTGGGGGACGAGCTGCGTGTGGACCTTGTATCCGGCCTCCCGGAGGCGCGCGGCGCGGGTGGCGTCGATCGCCATGGACGGGTCCATCCACCCGCGCAGGCCCCCGAGGTCGCAGCGGTCTTCGTCGTGGCAGCAGGGCAGGACCGCCACCCGCGCCCGGGCGGCGATCGCCCGGGAGAGCACGCGGTCGGTGAGCTCGCCGCAGGCGTGGCAGGAGACAATCACGTCCGTGGGGCCGAGCGCGACGTCGTCCAGGCTCCCCGTGACGCTCGTGACGCGCCCCGCGAGGCGGGGCCACTCTTCGCACAGGGCGCGCGCAATCTTGGCGGCGCTCTTGGGCACGCGCGAATCGACGGCGAGCGCTTCCTTCGACGTGTCGTCGAGGAGGAGCATCAGGTGCGCGAGCAGGGCATGGCCGCACGCGAGATCGACGACGCGCCCGCCGCGAAAGCGCCGACGCGCCCGGCGCGCCAGCTCCCACGCCTCGTAGAGCTCCTTGCGCGGCAGGCACTCGGCGCGGCACACGGCGCGGGCGACGCGATCGAAGAGACCGTCCCCGGGGAAGCGCGCGAGCTGGTGGAGGTTCAGCTTCACGCGCGAGCCGGGCGAGAAGGTGGGCACCTCCTAGGGCTTGCCGGGGAGTCCGCCGTGGCCGTGCACCTTGCCCGGCGGCAGGGGCGGAGGAGGCAGGGTGCCCTTGCCCGTCGGCGCGGGGGGAGGAGGCAGGGTGCCCTTGCCGCCGGGCGGCGTCGACGGGGGCGGCGTGTAGGTGTGCTGCGATTTCTTCCACATCGTGACGTAGGCGGCCGCGCCCTTCATGAGCGGCTCGATGTCGACCCCCTGCAGCGCGAGGTCGGCGATGAGATCCGGATACAGGCCGATGTGCGCGAGACCGTCGTTGTTGAAGTCGAAGGTCCGCTGCCCGGTGACCTGCTTCTGGAAGGAGCCGAAGCCGCGGATCGCGAACGGGTACTGGAGCTTCGCGTGGCGCAGCTCGGTGGACCGCTGGACCGGATCCTTGCCGCACGCGTCGTCGCCGTAGCGCGGCCCGACGTGCGGAGCGAGGCCGTTGAAGTCGCTGCCGAACACCACGGGCCCCACCTTCCCCACAGCGTACTTGTACGTCAGGGCGAAGCTCTTCGACGAGTGCTTGCACGTGTCGTCGTCGACGCCCGCGTCGTCCTGGGTCATGACGGACACGAGCCCGCCGAGCTGCTTCAGCGCCTCGAGCTGCGCCGGCGTGCGCATCCGCTCGTGGCGCTTGTGCGATTTCACGTAGAGCTCGCCGAAGAGCCCGTGCCCGACGTTGAGGGGGTGCTTGGACGGGAGCGCGAGCGCGATGGTCTCGTCGATCGAGCGGGCCGACATGTGATCGACGTCGATGATCATCCCCTTTTGCATCAGCTTCTGGATGAGGGCGATACCGAGCGGGGTGAGCCCCTTGGCGTTGCACGTCGAGACCTTGGCGCCGGGCGGGTAGTCGGAGATCCCCGGCGGGCAGGGCGCGGTCTTGTAGTCCGTACCCTCGATCAAGACGTTGCCCGCGTTCAGCGCGCCCATCCAGACCGCTGTCCCGCCGAAGCCCCCGTCGAAGTCGTGAATCGGGTAGATGACGCGGACGTGCCACTTCGCGTAGTACCGGTCGATCTCGCTCGCGATGAACTCCGGCGTGCACTTGTTCTGCTGCTTGCATTTGAAGAGCGTGTCGGCCTCGATGCCCATGACGACAGCGAGCTTCCCCTCGCGGATGATCCGCTCGGCGTCCTCGGCCGACTTGGCGATCTGGAAGAAGCCGCCGCCGGGTCCACCCGATTGGGTGTCCAGCCAGGTCTGGAACTCGAGCGCCGCGTCGAGCTGGGCGTCGATGCCTGGCATCGAGTCGCCGCACTTGGTCCCGACGACGTGCTTCGACGTGCCGCAGGCGACCTCGTTGTTCACGGCGAGCATCGTCATGATGCGCATCCCGCCGCGCCACGCGCGCTCGAGCCACTTGTAATAGACCTGCTGGTGGGTCGTCGAACGCCACGTCGGCCAGCCGTTGAAGATGGGCGCGCCGAAGTTCGTCTTCGTGCCGTCGTCGGTGCCGAGGCCCATCGTGTCGTCGATGAAGACGTGGTCGCCGTGGAGAATGGTGGTGCCGCAGTCGGGGATGTTGAACGGACAGATCATGCGCGGCATGGGGGTGCCCGCGGCCGAGACGACGTCGAGCTTGGTGGCGAAGTCAGGGAAGAGGGCGCGGCGAACTCCGTCGAACCTGTCGTAGGGTTTGCCGACCATCACGGCGCCGCCGAACGCGAGGTGGGAGAACATGTGGACGTGCACGTCCCCGTAGCCGCGCAGCGGGTCGTCCCCCGGGACGGGAGGAGCCGCCGTCCAGCCGGTGGTCGGCTCGGTCATCCGCAGCTGAAGGTTCGCGCACATGGAGGGCGAGCCCTGGCAGTCGCCCGTGCACCCGGGCACCGCCTCGAGACCGGCATCGCAGGCAGGGAAGAGGCGATCGGCGCCCGTGCAAGACCGCTCGCCCATGTGCCCGCAGGTAAGGATGGCGACCGCCGGGTGCGACCCCGCCTTCGTGCACTGCCCCGCTTGAACGATCAGGGACGGGTCGTTGCAGCCGGGGAATCGTTCACCGACCGTGCAGACGCGCTGCCCCTCCGCGCCGCAGACGCGGAACGCGAAGCACTTGCCGCCCACCTCGACGAGGTTGTCGTCGCAGCTGGGGACGCGCTCGACCGGCAGCACCGCGAGGCACGCACGCTCCCCGAGACGCCCGCACGGCGGGTGGATGCACCGAGCGTCCTCCACGATGAAGTTCGCGCTCGCGCAGGCCGGCTTGCCGTCCAGGAGGACGCACGTGCGCTGCCCCTCGCCGCCGCACTCGCCCTTGACCCCGCAGACCCTCGCAGCCTCGACGAGGCTGTCGTCGCAGCTGGGGAGGCGCTCGAGCACCCCGCAAGGCCGCTGGCCGTTGCGCCCGCAGTCCGGGTGCGTGCACTTGCCGCCGATGTCCTTGAGGTTGGTCTGGCACGGAGGCTTGCCCGAAAAGATGGTGCACAGGATCTGCCCTTCGCCGCCGCAGTTGGCCTGCGCGCTCGAAGTGGCGGGGATGAGCGCGAGAAGCGCGAGCGGCAGTCCGGCGAACGCGGCGCGCTTGAGCCAGGGATTCATGGGGCGAGTCTCCTGAGGTCGACGGGGGGGATGGACAGCGTTGGACGAGCGACGCCGGCGAACGATGCTCTATACCCCCCCGAAGGCGCCGACTCAGTATCCCCCGATTTCGCCCGTCGCAGACGGGTTTCCGCTCACGCGGAGCGCGTGACGAAGCGCCCGTACGCGTGCAAGCCCCAAGTCAGGCGTTGTAGGTCGAGCTGGACGTGTCGCCGCCGCGACCCGTCCAGTTCGTGTGGTGGAACTCCCCGCGCGGGCGGTCGACGCGCTCGTACGTGTGGGCGCCGAAGTAGTCACGCTGCGCCTGGAGCAGGTTCGCCGGCAAGCGCGCCGTGCGGTAGGAGTCGAAGAAGGAGAGCGCCGTCGAGAACGCGGGCACGGGCACGCCGCTCGTCACGGCGGCGGCGATGACCTTGCGCCACCCCGCCTGCGCGCGCTCGATCTCGCCCTTGAAATGCGGGTCGAGCAGCAGGTTGACGAGCTCGTGGTTGGTGTCGAACGCCTCCTTGATCTTGCCGAGGAAGCGGCTGCGGATGATGCAGCCACCGCGCCACATGAGGGCGATGCCGCCGTAGTTGAGGTTCCAGCCGTTCGCCTTCGCCGCAGCGCGCATCAGCATGTAGCCCTGCGCGTAGCTGATGATCTTCGAGGCGTAGAGGGCGTCGCGAATCGCATCGACGAACGCGCGCCGATCGCCGACCTCGATGCGCGCGACCGCCCCGTCGGGCCCCGCCGGGCCGGCGAGCACCTTGGACGCCGCGACGCGCTCGTCCTTCAGCGCCGAGACGCAGCGCGCATACACGGCCTCCGACATGAGCGTGATCGGGATGCCGTGCTCGAGCGAGTCCTCGACGGTCCACTTCCCGGTGCCCTTCTGCCCCGCCTTGTCGAGGATCTTCTCGACCAGCGGAGAGCCGTCGGCCTCCTTGAACGCGAGGATGTCGCGCGTGATCTCGATCAGGTAGCTGTCGAGCACGCCCTTGTTCCACTCGCCGAAGACGTCGTGCATCTCGGGATAGGACATGCCGAGGCCGTCCTTCAGGAGCTGGTACGCCTCGCAGATGAGCTGCATGTCGCCGTACTCGATCCCGTTGTGGACCATCTTCACGTAGTGACCCGCGCCGCCCTCGCCGACCCAGTCGCAGCACGGGCTGCCGTCGTCGACCTTCGCGGCGACGCCCTGGAAGATGCTCTTGAGGTGCGGCCACGCCGCCGCCGATCCGCCCGGCATGATGCTCGGGCCGCGCCGCGCGCCCTCCTCGCCGCCGGAGACGCCGGCGCCGACGAAGAGCAGGCCCTTGGCCTCGACCTCCTTCACGCGCCGCGCGGTGTCCTGGTAGAGCGAGTTGCCGCCGTCGATGATGATGTCACCTGGCTCGAGGTGCGGCAGCAACTGCTGGATGAACTCGTCGACGGCGGCCCCCGCCTTGACCAGCATCATCACGCGACGCGGGCGTTTGAGCTTCGCGCACATCTCGGCGATCGAGTGGGCACCGATGATCTTGGTGCCCTTCGCCTCTTTGGCGAGAAAATCGTCGACCTTGGCGACGGTCCGGTTGTAAGCGACCACCACGTTGCCGTGATCGTTCATGTTCAGGATCAGGTTTTGACCCATGACTGCGAGCCCGATGAGCGCGATATCGCCTTCCATGTCTGACCTCTCGAAAGGGGGAGCGCACGGAGCATACGCCGTTCGGGGCCCGCGCGAACACGCGCTCTCGCGGCGGTTGCGCGGTGTCGCCACCCGCCACTACGGGTCACACGGCGACACATCCCGTCGCCTGCCCCCCTCACCGCGGGACTACAGCGACCGCAGGAATGCGACGAGGTCGCGCCGCTCGTCCTGGGTGAGGCTCATCCCGAAGCGCGTGTCGTAGAAGTCGAGCACGGCGTCGAAGTCCTTCGCGGAGCCGTTGTGGAAGTACGGCGCGCGCGCCGCGAGGCCGCGGAGGACTGGCCCCTTGAACTTGCCGATGTCTGCGTATTTGCCGCTGATGAGCGCGCGACCGGGGTCAGTGGTCTGGGTGCACGTCGTGGTGTCGGCCACCTTGCACAGCGTGTACAGCGGCATGTCCGGCGTGCGGCGCGACGCGTCGGTGAGGCCGATATTCAGCGGCGCGACGATCGAGTGGTTGCCGGCGTTCGGTGTGTCGTGGCACGTCGTGCACGCACCGGTGAAGCTGTCCGGCAGCGGCGGCGTGAAGGGGCTCCCCACCGCGCCGTTCAATCCCGCGACGCCCGAGATGGTGATCGCGCGCGTGTTGAAGAGCGCCTCGCCGCGCGCGGCGCTCCGTCGATCCTCGTCGTGGCTCGTGGCCCACGCGGCGTACACGTCGAAGACGTTCGGCGTGAACGGCGCGCCGGTGCGGTAATCGCCGAGGTTGTCATTCTGCCCGTAGTACGGGCTCTGCTCGAGCAGCCCGCCGATGCCGCCCCTCGCGCCCGCCGCGTCGAGGCGCCCGAGCTCGTCGTCACGCACCTGCGCGGTGGTGAGCGACGTCTCGAACGCGACGATCGACTGGCGCTGCGCGTCGGTGAGCGCGTTGGCGCCCTGGGCGTGCCCGAGCGTCGCGCCGTTGGTCTGATCGGCGAAGTCGCTCGTCATGGAGGCGAAGCATTTCCCTCCCTCGCTGGGCGCGTTGCAATGGTCCGTGCCGGCGAACGTCTCGCGCCCGTCCCACATGAGGGTGGAGAGGAACTTCATGTTCGTCGTCGGCAGCGGACGCCGGAAGAGCGAGAGCTCCCTCGCGCTCGCGAAGCCGTACGGGTCGTCGACGCTGGCGAGGAAGAAGTCGGCACCCGCCGGCACCCCGATGCCGACGCGAATGAGCCCCTTGTTGAGCAGCTGGCTGTACGCGCTCCGGCGCGCGGCGAGCGTCGACACGTCCGCGTTCGGCGAGTTCGCGCCATCGTTCGTGCGGAAGACGGCGCTGAGGCCGAGAGGGTCGTTGATCCTGCCTCCGTCGCTCCGCTCGAACACGTCGCGGAGGTGCGACGGCGTGATCGACCACGCCGCGCTCGGCACGTGGCAGCTCACGCATCGCCGACCGTTCGTGCCGAGATCCTGGAAGAACTCGTTCGTCAGATCGACGAACCCGTCGGAGCTCACCGTCGCCACGGCGCCGGTGGCGTCACGGAACGGAACGCCGTTCGCCAGGCGCCGCGCCGAGAGCTCGAACGCGCCCGACCCCACCGTCGTCGGCGACGTCTTCTCGTCGGATTCGTCGATGGCGCCGCCGCACGCGGCCGCGAAGAGCGCGAGGAGCGCAGGGAGGGGTGAGGTGGCGAGGTGGTTTCGGCGGTGGTTCACGCAAGCCCGTAGAGCAACGACCATTCCGCGCGCAACCGCTTGATTCTTCTCGGCCACGGGCGCGGATCGCAACGCTGCCCGCGTTGCATGCAACGCCGAGCTGGCAGGCGGGCGGGTGACAGGAGGGAGCGTTCTATCTGGCGCTGAGCCATCGGGCGCGCGGCTTGACCTGCCCGCCTCCCCGGCTACCTTCTGGGTCGTGTCCGCCAGCGTCCCCACGGCCCTCGCCGAAGCGCCGGGCGAGAAGCCACTACCGCAGGCCGTGCAGGCGTTTCGCGCGGAGTACAGAAGGACCAAGATCGGACGCGCGTACTCCGGGCTCGCCCATCTCGCATTCACGAGCCTCGCCTCCATCTCCGTGGTCGGCTTCGCGGCCTCGCACGTGGCGCATGTGCGGCCGGTCGAGTGGCTCGCGGTGCCGCTGGTGTTCCTCTTCGCCAACTTCGGCGAGTACTTCGGGCACAAGGGGCCTATGCACCACCCGCGCCCCGGCATGGGCATCCTCTACCAACGCCACACGCGCGAGCACCATCGCTTCTTCACCCACGAGGCCATGGACTACGAGTCGTGGCGCGACCTGAAGATGGTGCTCTTCCCGCCGGTGATGCTCTTCTTTTTTCTGGGTGTCCTGGCTACGCCCGTCGCTGCGTCCGTCTTCTGGCTCGCCACCCCCAACGCGGGATGGCTGACGGTCGCGACGATGATGGGCTACTTCCTCACCTACGAGTGGCTGCACTTCGCCTACCACCTGCGGCCCGACTCGTGGGTCGGGCGCCTGCCGCTGGTCGCACGGCTGCGAAGGCACCACACCGCTCATCACGACCAGGTGTTGATGGGCAGGTGGAACTTCAACATCACGTTTCCCATTTGCGATTGGATCTTCGGCACCTGGTATCGGGGTGGAGTGAGCCGGTGACCGTTCCCTCGCGAGCCCCGATCCCGACCAAAGGAGACACGAACATGGCAGCTTCGACACGCATCGCCATCGTCGGCGCGGGCAACGTAGGCGGCAACCTGGGCTCGCGCCTCTCTCAGTCGGGGTTCGCGGTTCGCTTCGGCGTTCGCGAGGGGGCCGACGTCGCGGCGCTCCTCGCGACCTGCGGGAAGGACGCGTCGTCGAGCTCGCCGGCGGAGGCGGCGGCCTGGGCCGACGTCGTGTTCCTCGCGGTGCCCGGCACGGTCGCGCTCGAGGTTGCCCGGTCGCTCGCCGGGCCGCTGGCGGGGAAGATCGTCGTCGACTGCAACAACCCGCTGACCTGGAAGGACGGGCCGGTGTGGGCGCCGCCGCCCGAGGGCTCGCTGGCCGCCGCGATCGCGAAGGCGGCACCGGCTGCGCGCGTCCTCAAGGGGTTCAACACGTTCGGCGCGGAGTTTCACAAGGATCCGGGCCTGGCGGGCGTCCCCGCGAGCGTGTTTCTCGCCGGCGACGACGCCGAGGCGAAGAAGGTCGTCATCGACCTTGCGAGCAAGAGCGGCTTCGCCCCCGTCGACGCCGGGCCGCTGCGCAACGCGGCCGTCCTCGAGAACGTCGCGATGCTCTGGATCCATCTCGCCATGGTGGGCGGCCAGGGGCGCGCCTTCGTGCTGTCCCTGCAGAGGGCGAAGTGAAGCTCGACGGCGCGAAGGTCGTCGTCTCTGGTCGACTACCTTGTTTCCCTCGAACGCAAGCGTCGAGGTGACGACGCCGTCCAAGGGTCGGGCGGCGGTGGTCTTGGCCGGGGTCGCGCTCGGCGGCGTCGCGACCTACGCGCTGTCGGCGCGTTCGGCCTCGGCGCCGGCGGGGACCAACCCGGACGCGCGCGCGGCCGGCGCCGCGGACGCCGACGCCGCGCGTTCGGCGGACGTACCGGACGCGGCCCGCCCGCTCGCCGTCGCCGCCGCGTACGGGGCCTGGCTCGCGGGCGAAGGGCGCGCGAAGGCGATGTGGCGCGAGATCGTTCGCGACGCGGGAGGCAAGGTCCTTCCCGGTCTCCCGGCGGGCACCGCGGTCGTGGTCGCCCAGGTCGGAACCGGTGTCCTCGTGCGCGGCGCGGCCTCGGAGGCCGGGACGATGCTCGCGGACGGAGAGAGCGGCGCGATCGTCGCGTGGATCCCCCAGGGCAGGCACGCCTTCGCAGGCGATGGATTCGGCGCGTTCCTCTTCGAGGAGACCGGCGAGGAGCGGGCCACCGTGTTCGACGCGAAGACCAAGAGGCTCCTCGGCGACGTCCTCGGATTGCCGCTCGCCGGTTCGAGCGACGCGTCCGTCGTCGTCTACACGCGCGCGTCGGATCCGGACCATGGGCACGGCTCCATCGTTCGTCTATGGAACGCCGGCGCTGGGCAGGACCGCGGCGCTTTGCGCTTCGAAGGCGACGCGGCGACCCCTCCCTCCCTCGGCGTCTCGATGACCGGCGAGGTCGCGGTCGTGAGCGACGACGGGCGCTTCGTCGCCGCCCTGGTCGAGGAGGTAGAGGCGCGCGTGGTCGTGTGGAACGCGACGACCGGCGCAGTCGTGGCGACCCAGCCCCTGACGCGCCCCGAGCTCGCGGCCCGCTTCAGCCCCGACGGCAGACGCCTGTACGCGATCGCGGCGGCGCCCGGCCGCGCGGAGGACGTACCGGACGAAGGATTGATCGCCGTGGACGTGACCAGCGGCGTCGTCGACGGACCGCGGCTGGGGTGCAACACGGCGCGCGCGCCGCTGGGATCGGACAACGTCGCGGTGTCGATGGACGGAAAGCTCGTCGCGGTCGGCGGGGCCGTGGGGGCGTGCGTCTACTCCACCGGCCCGCTTCGCCTGGCGTGGAAGACGCAGGCCTTGCAGGCCGCGCCCGCCGGCGAGGACGTTGGCTTTCTCTCGCCGACGTTCGTGCTCGACGGGCTTGGCCTGCTCGTCGGCACGACGGGACCTGCGGGCTGGGCGCTCTTCCGGACCAGCGACCATGCACTCCTCGCGAAGGGGCCCGTCTTCGAGGCGGCGACGGGTAGCTCTCCGGCCACGAGCGTCGTCTCTCCCTCGCGCGTGGTGTTGATGCTCGAGCCCGAGGCGGGGCCCGTCCTCGTCGACGTGGACGGCAGCGCCAGTGCGAAGCGTCGCCCGCTCACCCCTGCCGAGCAGCGCGGCGACGTCCAGCCCCCCGAGATCGTGTCTACCGCCGCCGGCGACGCGCGCGGATCACGTCAGGCGCGGGCGCGCGCGGCGATCGACAAGCGCGTGTGCCATGCCGGACCGATCATCATCCCTACCGAGATGTGCGACTGAGCACGGCAGCTAAGGACTGCGCAAGGTCTGCTTCGCGGACTTCTCCGCCTCGCGCTTGCGCTCGCGGTAGTCCTCCCAGGTGCCGGCGTGGTGCACCACCTTGCCGTTCCCCTCGAACGCCAGCGTCGAGGTGACGACGCGGTCGAGGAAGAATCGATCGTGCGAGACGACCAGGACGCAACCCGGCCAGCTCTCGAGCAGCTCGGCGAGCGAGCCGAGGGTCGCGATGTCGAGATCGTTCGTCGGCTCGTCGAGCAAGAGCACGTTGGCCCCGGTCTTGAGCGCCAGCGCCAGCGCCACGCGCGCGCGCTCGCCGCCGGAGAGCGCGGAAACCTTCCTGCGCAAGGCGGCCCCCTCGAAGAGAAAGAGCTCGAGGTACGCGCGCATCTGCATCACCCGATCGCCGATCGTCACCATCCCGGCGCCCGTCTTGTCGGAGTGCTCGCGCTCGGTGACGTTGTCGAGCACCGTCCAGTCGTCCTTCAGCGTGGTGCGCGCCTGATCGAAGTAGGCGAACTTCGTCTGGGCGCCGCGCACGACCTTGCCGGCCGTCGGCGCGAGCTCTCCGGTCACCAGGCGCAGGAGCGTGGTCTTCCCGGCGCCGTTCGGGCCGATGATCCCGACGCGATCGCCCTTCACGAGGCGGAGCGTCAAGTTGTCGATGAGGCGTCGCCCGCCGAGGTCGAGGCTCGCGCCCAGGATCTCGAGGATGCTCCCGCCGAGGCGCGAGGAGCCCGCCTGGAGCCCGGTGAGCTCGACCTCGCCACGGACACGGAGGCCGTCGGCGTTCACCACGGCCTCCGCGCGCTTGATGCGCGCCTTCTGTTTGGTCGTGCGCGCCTTCGGTCCGCGGCGCAGCCACTCGATCTCCTTGCGGAGGAAGTTTTGCCTGTTGGACTCGACGCGCTCCGCGTGCGCGTAGCGATCCGCCTTCTGTTCGAGGAAGTCCTCGAAGGCGCCGAGGTCGAGGTTCTTCTTCGTGTATTCGACGATCTGACCGTCTTCCAGGTCGAAGACGCGCGTGGCGACCGCGTCGAGCAGGTAGCGATCGTGGGTGACGAGCAGCACGGCGCCGGGGAACTCGTGGACCAGGTACTCCTCGAGCCACGTGATCGTATCGGCGTCGAGGTGGTTGGTCGGCTCGTCGAAGATCGCCAGCTCCGGCTTCGCGATGAGGATCCGGGCCAGCGCGACGCGTCGCTTCTCGCCGCCGCTCATCGAGCCGGTCGGGCGCTCGACGTCGTGCACGCCCAGGTGAAGGAGCACCTCGTCCACCTCGTGATCGCGAGACCAACCGCCGAGCCGCTCGACGTCCTCGGCGAGCGACGCGTGCTGCGCGAGGAGCGCTTCGTCGTGCTCGCCCTCCTCGATTCGATGCGAGACGGCGTCGTAGCGCTCCTTGGCGGCGTGCCACTCGACGAGCCCCTCGCGCGCGATCTCGCGCGGCGTGCGCTCCGGATCGAGCACGGGCTCTTGCGGCAGGTAGAGGATCGTCGCGTCGCGGCGGCGATCGACCGTTCCCGAGTCGATGGGCTCGAGCCCCGCGAGAATGCGGAGAAGCGTCGACTTGCCGGTGCCGTTCGGGCCGAGCAGCGCGACCTTCTCTCCGCGGCGGATGGTGAAGGTGGCCTGATCGAAGAGCGGCCGCAGGCCGTAGGCCTTGGTGAGAGCGCGAGCGGTGAGAACCGGCATTGGACGCGAGGCCATAGCAGCTTTGGCGCTCGAGCGGCACCTTGCAATACGCGGCCGCGCCCGTACCGTGTAGTGAGAATCACTACGGAGCTGGACCATGCCGCGACCGCCTCCCGCACGCAAACCTCCCCCCGAATACCCCATCAGCGTGCGCTTTCCCGCCGAGCTGCGTAGCCGCACGGAGCGGTACGCGCGGGAGCACAGGGTCGCCGTCGCGAGCGCGATTCGCATGATCGTCGGCGAGCACCTCGACGAGCTGGACCGCGACGAGGGGCTTTCCCGCGCCGAGGTCTGGCAACGCGCGCAAGCCTGGTCGACGGCCCAGTCGATCGTCGACGGGAGCGCCGCGGAAGCGACCTGGGACGAGCTCCGCGCGGCGGGCGACGCCGCGACGAAGCGCGGCCGCGCGAAGCGAAGCGCCCGCTGATGCGGCGGAAGGTTCGTCTCCACCGAAGGTTCGTTGGCGACGTGCGGCGGCACGTCCAATGGCTCGCGGAGAACGATCGCCAACGGTGGCCCGAGGAGCTCATGGACGGAATCGCCGAGGTCGCCGCTCGACTCGCCCGCTTTCCGGGAGCAGGTCCGGTCGTCTCCGAAGACGACCGGCTCGTGCTCCGCAAGCTCATCTTTCGCCGGCTCCCTTACGTCGCTTGGTACGCGTACGCGAAGCCGGCCGGAGACGTCTGGCTCCTTCGCCTGTTCGGAGCGCGGCAGGATCGGGTCGAGCCTGATCCATCTTCATGGGGGATCTGAGGTGCAGCGCTCAGCGTCCCCCCGTCCTGAGCGCTCCGATCGCTGCGTCGAGATCCGTCCAGGTCGCGATCACCCGAACCGCATCGTCTTCCAGCTCCAGCTGCGCCGCTGCGCCTCCCCCGACCCAGATGGGTACTCGCCGCGGGAGCTCCGCGAGCATCCACTGGACGCGCTTCGCCGTGGCCTTCAGGTCGGACGCACCTGTAACGAGCAGGCCTACCGCGTGGACGGCGTGACTCCGAGCGGCCTTGACGATTTGCTCGGCGGGCGTGTCGACGCCTAGAAGCCTGGGGGTGATCTGGCTGACCGCCAAGTACACTTCGATCATCTCGAGTCCGAGCCCATGCCGCTCGTTTGGAAGCGTCGCGAGCAGGACGCGCGCGGCTCCTTCGCGCTCTTCATAGGCCGACATGAGGACCCGAAGTTGCGACGACAGACACTCGCTCAGCATGTGTTCGTGCCGCACCTCGAGCTTTCCCTCGGCCCACAGCTCCCCCACCCGAAGCGCGATCGGTTGCGCGATATCCATCACGAAGCGCTTCGCCCCGAGCACCACGGCCGCCTGTCGCAGCTCGGCTCGGAGCGCGACGATATCGTCACGACCGATGGCGGCGACCAGCGAGTCGACGGTGGCGAGGGGCCCGGACATCGTCGGAAGACCCTCCGACGTGGCCGCGACCAGCTTCATCAGCTCCGTGCGTGGCTTCCCGACGACTTCGCCGGGCCGATGCCCGAGCTCGAGCGCGCGAGAGATGAGCTTCAGCGACTCGACGTCCGCGTCGGAGTAGACGCGACTCCCGCCCTCGCTGCGCTCCGGCTTTGGAAAGCCATAGCGCCGTTCCCACATGCGCAGCGTGTCGAGCTCGATGCCGGTTCGCCGTGACGTCACACGAATCGAATGCCGTGAGGCGTCGGGCTTGGCCGTTCCTCGGGGCGTGGGCACTCGTTTCGCGCGCTCGCTCGCTGCCTTCGCGGAGGATCGGATCATGGTCAAACGCTCGTCATCTCGGGCAAGTGGCTCCTCCTCGTGTGCGGCAGGTCGCGCGTACCCCCGCGCGGCTCGGAAATCTCGGTCGACCAAAGATAGACATAGCTTAGACACGTCGCCCGTACGATCAACGTCGTTTTGCCGCGACCGGCGCTCATCGGTCGCCACTTCCCCCCCAAACCGGTCCGGCGTGTATGCTTCGCTGGGGCGGAGCGAGGGGGGGGGACGTGGATGGAGCGCGCGAAGGATCGCCGAGTCCGACCAGCTTGGCTACGGATGGCTCATGCAGCTGCACCCCGACGATCGCGAGCGGGTGAAGGCCGAGTGGGCCGCGGTGGGTGGCGGCGTGGCCTTCGACATCGAGTTTCGCATCCGACGCACCGACGGCGTTCATAGGTGGTTCAGGACGCGGGCCATCCCCCTTCGGGATGCCGGCGGACGGATCGCCAAGTGGTACGGCTCCAACACCGACATCGAGGATTACAAGCGCGCGGAGGAAGCTCTGAAAAGGAGCGAGGAGTTTTCGAGGCGCGTGGTCGACAGCAGCAGCGACTGCATCAAGGTGCTCGACCTCGACGGCCGCTTGCTGTCGATGAGCGCGGGTGGGCAGAAGCTCCTGGAAATCGACGACCTCGCTCCCCTCTTGAAGACGTCGTGGATTGATTTTTGGAAGGGGCAGGACCGGGAGGCGGCCCGGAAGGCCGTCTCGAGCGCCAAAGACGGCGGCGCCGAGCTCTTCTATGGATATTGCGCGACTGCGAAGGGCAGGCCCAAGTGGTGGGAGGTCATCGTTGCTGGCTGCGGCCGACCCGCAGCGCCAGGTCGAGGTCGTCATCCAAGATGGCCTCGAGACGGTCATCGACCCCCAGCTCGCTCGCGTGCTCGTCGAGAATCTCATCGGAAATGCGTGGAAGTTCACCAAGAATGCAGCGACTGCGCGCGTCGAGCTCGGCACCACCGACAGCGATGGCTCACGAGCCTTCTTCGTTCGCGACAACGGTGCGGGCTTCGACATGAGGTTCGCGAACAAGCTGTTCGTGCCGTTCCAGAGGCTCCACACCGCAACGGAGTACCCGGGGACCGGGATCGGGCTGGCGACGGTGCAGCGCATCGTCCACCGTCACGGCGGACGCATCTGGGCGGAGGGGAGCGTCGATGCCGGGGCGACGTTCTACTTCACCCTACCCGCCGGATCGCAGATGGCTACCCCATGAACCAGGTGATCCTGCTCGTCGAGGACAATCCGACCGACGAGAAGCTGACGCTGCGAGCCTTCAAAAAGTCCGGCATTGCGAACGAGGTGGTTGTCACCCACGATGGGGTCGAAGCGCTCGACTACCTGTTCGGAACGGGTCAATACGCGGGCCGCGACACCAGTGTGCTCCCCACGCTCGTACTTCTCGATCTGAAGCTGCCCCGAGTCGACGGCCTCGAAGTCCTCAAGCGCGTACGCGCCGACGAACGAACGAAGCTCCTCCCCGTGGTGATTCTCACCGCTTCCCGGGAGGAGGAAGACGTGGTCAAGAGCTACTCCCTCGGGGCCAATGCCTACGTGCGAAAGCCCGTCGACTTCGCGGAGTTCGCAGCGGCGGCGCAGACGCTCGGCCTCTTTTGGCTTCTCTTGAACGAACGCGCACCCGCGAGGTGCAAGGGGCACTGATCGATGAGCGGTCGACTGATCATCGAGACGAGCCATGAGGGGATCTGCATCGTCGACGCCGAAGGGCGCTTCTCGTTCGTGAGCGCGCCTTTGGAGCAGATGCTCGGCTACGGCCGCGGCGAGCTACTTGGCGAGTCCGTCCTCGAGGTGGTGGCCCCGGACGCGCGCGAATTGACCGAGCAAGACCTGAATCGCCGTCGTCAGGGCATCGCTGAAACCGGTGAGGTGAAGCTCCACCGGAAGGACGGCGGCGAGGCGTGGGTGCTCCGCTCGGCGAGCCCCATCTTCGACGACGAGGGGCGCTACGAGGGCGTGTTCGGGATGCTGATGGACATCACCGAACGAAAACGTGTCGAGACATCCCTGCGACGAACCGAGGAGCAACTTCGCCACGCGCAAAAAATGGAGGCGGTAGGGAGGCTCGCAGGCGGCGTTGCCCACGACTTCAACAACTTGCTCTCGGTCATCTTCAGCTACGCCGAGCTGCTCGTCGCCGACCTCGGACCGGGCGATCCGATGACCGCCGACCTCGGAGAGATATGCACCGCCGCAAAGAAGGCGTCAGGGCTCACGCGGCAGCTCCTACAGTTCAGCCGGCAGCAGGTCATCGAGCCCAAGGTGCTCGATCTGAATGACCTCCTCCTCGGCGTGCACCGGATGCTCCTTCGCGTCCTGGGGGCGGACGTAGACCTCGTCTTGGCACCGGCCGGCGGCCTGGGGCGCGTTCGCGTGGATCCCGGCAGCATCGAGCAGGTGATCATGAACCTCGTCGTGAACGCGCGTGACGCCATGTCCACCGGCGGCAAGCTGACGATGGAGACCGCCAACGTGGTCCTCGACGAGGACTACGCGCGGGCGCACCTCGGGACGAAACCGGGCGCCTACGTGATGCTCGCAGTAACGGATACCGGGACGGGCATGGACCGGTCGACCGAGGCTCATATCTTCGAGCCGTTCTTCACGACCAAAGGCAAGGACAAGGGAACCGGGCTAGGGCTGTCGACGGCGTTCGGCATCGTCCAACAGGCGGGCGGCCACATCTCGGTCCAAAGCGAGCCCGGCAGGGGCACCACGTTCAAGATTCACTTGCCGCGCGTGGACGCGATGCTCGACGCCCTGGCGTCGCCCAGCATCGCCGCAGGAAGCCCGGGCGGCTCGGAGACGATCTTGCTGGTCGAGGACGACGATCAGGTGCGGGCCGCAGGCGCAAAAATTCTCCGTCGCAGAGGGTACGACGTCCTCGTTGCACGGGACGCAGCGGAGGCGATGTTCCTCTCGCAGGAGACCAAGCGTACGATTCACCTGCTGGTCACCGACGTGGTGATGCCGCGCATGAACGGCCCCGAGCTCGCCGAGCGCCTCGTCGCCGAGCGGCCGAACCTGAAGGTGCTCTGCATCTCGGGCTACCCGGACGACAGCGTCCTTCGCAACGGCGTCCTCGAGTCGGGAGTCGCTTACCTGCAGAAGCCTCTCAGGCCGGAGCCTCTGTGGAAAAAGGTGCGCGAAGTGCTCGATGCCGCGCCGCGCCGGGCGCCGTGAAGAGCACCAACCAATGGCCCCATGGACCGTATCGTTCAGTGCCGCGATTGCCGCGGCCATCGCCTGGCTGCCGCTGTTCTGGTTCTACCGGAAGTGGCGCATCGTACGCAGGTCGGCGCGGCAGAATGGGCACGCGGTCATGTTCGTCGCGCCGAGCGGCACGTGGCCCCCGCAGGTCGGGCAGGTGATCGCGCCGTCCCTCTGCTCGTTGAGCCGCCCGCACGATTCGCACACGACGCGGCTCGCCCCCTGCACGACGTGGAGCTCACCGCCGCAGCCGCCGCACTGCGAGAGCGTGGCCGGCGGCGGCGCGACCGCGACGTAGTCGCCCTTCATGCCGCTCACAGCCAGGAGCCGCTCGCTGTCGGCGGCGCCGAGGTACGGCAGCCACCCCTGCACCATCGCCGAGAGCCCCATGCGGAGGAGCAGCTCTGCTGGCGCGCCGTCGGGGTGCTGCGCGAGGAGGCCCGACCGCGCGTTCAAGTCGAGGCTCCGCTGGATCTTCGCCACGACCGTGTCCCACATCGGCCAGAACGTCGCCGTCGTCACCTGCATCGCGCCGCCGGCCGACGTCCACGCGAGGCGCGTCACCGCCTCGTTCATCGCCCCGGTGCGCGCGGCGGTCTCGGGATCGAGATCCTGCTCCGTCGTCGTCTTTGCCGTGTAGTCGATCCACGCGGCTCGGTACGCCGGATCGGACGCTCGCGGCGGTACCGCGGCGGGGCACAGCTTCACGTAGAGATCGTAAAGCATGCATTGTACACGATAATACCGCGGTCGATCCTGCGCCTCGCGCGCGGCATCGAGCTCGGGCTTCAGCTGCGCCGTGAGGATCTCGTACTGCGGCCCCGGCGGCGCCGATGTCGGCGTCGAGATGGCGACCTGGAAATCCCAGTCCGTCAGCGTCGCGCAATAGTCGCAGTACACGTACCCGGTCTTCGGGCGCGTTACCTTGGGCCCGCCGCAGGAGCGGCAGGTCGTACGCTTGACGTAGACGGTCTCGGGCTGGCTCACGGATTTGGGTCGGCGGTGAGGGCCCGCGTCGCGCCCTCGCGCCTCAGGAAGCCGCGAAGGACGGCCAGGGTCTCGTAGATGACGCTCTCCTGGTACCGGTACGCCATCTCCTGCCCCATCGGGACGAGCGCCGACAACGACTGCCGTCGTGATCGCGCCGCGAGCTCCTCGAGCTGACGGACGATGTCCGCGAGGTGCTTCGACTCGGCCCGCGCCTTCGCCTCTTCCTCGGGCCGCGCGTGGGCGATGTCGCCGAGCGTCGTCGTCGGGCCGAAGACGGCGCCGAGCTCCGCCTCGAGCTTCACGCGCGCCGCGTCGATGCGCCACAGGCGGAAGCGATGCCCCAGGCCCATCACGTTGAAGAGGATGCTCACCGCCATCACGACGTACGCCCAGTTCGCCGGCGGCATGACGTCGACGAGCCACGGCACGTACTCGTCGGCGAGCTCGGGGCCTTCGAGATCGTAGAAGCTGCGTGCCGCGGGGGCGAGCGTGAGGCCGGTCGTGTTCGGCGTCTCCTTGTTGTGCCGCATCAGCTCGGGGAAGCGCCCCGCGAGGACGCGCAAGAGATCGATCGTCGCCGAGCGCCCCGCGCACCGGTTCTTCACGAGCAGCGTCTCGACGCGAAGGACGCGTTTGTCGGCCGCGGGAAGGACGCGCACCGCGTCGAACTCGCCCGCTCCGATGCGACCCGTCTTGAAATGGGGGAGGCGTCGCCCGACCACGTCGATCTGCGAAAAGCCCGCGAGCTGCAGACCGCCGCGCACCGCGTTGCCGAGCCACGGCGCGTCTTCGTCGATCACGATCAGCGCGAGATCGAGGCGCCCGTCCTGGAGCATCGCAGGCTCGTCTTCCACCTTGGCGTGCACGAGCGCGACGCCGAGCGCCGCCATCTCGGGGAGCGCGAAGAGCTGCGAGGCGAGGCGCGCCGAGCCGGTCCCTTCGGGGCCGACCCCGATCTTCGCGTGCGCGAGCTGCGAGAAGAGCGTGATCTTGTCCGCGTCTCTGCCGAGGAAGACCACCGATTCGGCCTTGGGGAGGCGCGCCACCAGCTCGAGGCCGCCGCCACCCCAGTCGGTCCCATCCTGGACGAGCGCGAACGCGGCCTCGCACGACGACGATGCGGCGCGGAGGCGCGTCACGTTCTCGGTCGATCCGGCGCTCGTGACGTCGCGGAGCTTTCCGTTCTCCTTGGCCGCCAGCGCCGCGAGCTCCACGGCGATCGCGTGGTAATTGCCCTCCTGGGCGCCGGACAGGAGCCCCGCGTCGAGCCGATGCAGGTCGCGCTTCACCTCGAGCTGGGCGACGAGGGCGCCCACGATCACGAGCGCCAGCACCACCGCCACCCCGCGCCGAACGATCGTCGACCAGTGCGCGTGCTTGTGCGCGCGTGGCAGCAGCCACCTTTGGTGGTTCTTGTTCACGGGTAGAACCTACCTTCCCTTCCGCCTCTCGGCGGTCGTTTCGGTAGGGGCCCCGCCTTCCTCGCCGCGTCCTGAGCTGGGCGCGAGCAACCGTCACGGAAGCGCCGGCACTCGCGGTGCGTGCTTCGCGGGAACGGATGCCGAGCTGCGGGCCCGGCTTCGCGGCGTCACGCGGGGCCCTCGAGCTCCGCGAGCACCGGGTTGTGGTCGCTCAGCGCGCGCCAGCGTGAGCCCACGACGACGCGGCACGCGGTGAGGCGCGGGCACCACGCGCGCGGGACGAAGATGCCGTCGCAGTGGTAGGGCGTCTTGGGGTTCGCGCTCCACCTCAGCGTCTGCGCGAGGCGCCGGCCGGGGTTCGCCGTCTGCCAGCAGCTCACCAGATCGAGCTCGGTACCGATGCGATCGAGCAGCGCCCGCTCCCCCTTGCTCAGGCTGCGCGGATCGGTGGCGTCGCGGTAGCCGACGGCCACGTTGAAGTCGCCGCCGAGCACGAGATCGGCCTCACCACGGACCCGCGCGATTCGATCGAGGATCTCGTGCATGGTGCGGACGTAGCCGCTCTCACCCGCCGGCCCGTGGATGCTGAAGAGCTGCACCGGACGCGTGGACCAACCGGACGCGCGGACCTCGCCGCCCACGACCCAGCCGCCATACTGGGGGATGTCCACGGGGACGAGTCGCGCGTCCCGAACGAAGATGCCCGTGCCCCACCGTGGACCGCGCGCGCTGCGCCACGCGAACGTGTCGCGCGGATCCGGTCGGAAGCGCTCGCCGGGGCACTCCGCCGGGTGTCGGCACTCCTGTCCGAAGACGACGTCGGGCTTCAAGGTGCGCACGAGGCGCGACCACTGGCCCGCCCGCTTGGCGCTGCCTCCGCTCAGGAAGTTGTAGGCGACGAGTCGCAACCTCCGCAGCGTAGCCCGCGTTCAGGCTTCTGGCTCGCGCGCACCCGCGCCGGCGAGCTCGGTCTCGATCTCCTCCCACTCGGCCATCCACGCGTCGATCTTCGCGGCGAGCTCCTCGTCTTCCTTGTGCTGCCTCGCGACCTCGTCGGCGGCCGTCGTCTCGAAGTAGCCGGGCGCCGCCCACGCGTCGTGGATCGCCTTCTTGCGCGCCTCTGCCGCCGCGATCTGCGCGAGCGTCTTGTCGCGCCGCGCCGGGAGCGCCGCGAGGCGGTTGCGCCGCTTCTTCTGCTCTTCCCACGAGAGCGCCGACTCCTGCTTCTCGTCCTTGGCGCCGGCGCGCGGCGCCTCGGCCTTGGCCTTGAGCACCACCGCGTCGGCGTCGAGGTGATCGTCGCCGCAGCGCTCCAGGTACTCGGCGTACGTGCCGGGGAAGTCCCGGGGGCCGGCGGGCGTGACCTCCAGAATCCGCGTCGCGAGCTGCGAGACGAACCAGCGATCGTGCGATACGAAGATGACCGTGCCGTCGAAGGCTTTGAGCCCCTCCACGAGAGACGCGATCGACTCCAGATCGAGGTGGTTGGTGGGCTCGTCGAGGATGAGCAGGTTCGGCCGCTGGATCACGATCTTGCAGAAAATAAGCCTCGCCGCCTCCCCGCCGGAGAGCGAGCCCACCTTCTTCTCGACGTCCTCCCCCGAGAACAGCATGCGCCCGAGGTGCCCGCGCACGAAGCTCGTGCCCTCGGTCGGGCAGGCGTCCCACACGTAGTCGAGCGGCGTCTGGTCGGGCTTCGGCAGCAGCTCGTGGTGGTCCTGCGCGAAGTAGCCGGTGCGCACTTCGTGGCCGAACTTCACGGTGCCGTCGTCGGCGTCGACCTTGCTCATCACGATCTTGAGGAGCGTGGACTTTCCGAGGCCGTTGGGGCCCAGGATCCCGATCTTCTCGCCGCGGCGAACCGCGAGCGACACGTCCACGAGGACCTTCTTGTCGCCGTAGGCCTTGGAGACGTGCACGACGTCGAGCACGTCCTTGCCGCTCGGGCGCTCGGGCTCGAAGCGGAAGTACGGCGCGCGGCGTGAGCTGGACGCGAGCTCCTCGACCTCGATCTTCTCGATCTGCTTGAGCCGGCTCTGCGCCTGCTTCGCCTTCGTCGCCTTCGCGCCGAACCTGTCCACGAAGGCGCGCTTGTCGGCGATGATCTTCTCGGCGCGCGCGATCTCCGCCTCTTTGCGCTCGCGGACGGCGACCTTCTCGCCGGCGAACGCGGTGTAGTTGCCGACGTATTCGGTCACCGTGCCGTAGTCGACGTCGAGGATGCGGTTGGCCACGTTGTCGAGGAAGCGCTGATCGTGGCTGATGACCAGCGCGACGCCACGGTAGCCGGCGAGGAATTTTTCGAGCCAGCGGATCGACAGGATGTCGAGGTGGTTGGTGGGCTCGTCGAGGAGCAGGACGTCGGGGCCGCCGAGCAGGACCTGTGCGAGCAGGACGCGCAGCTTGAAGCCGCCGGACAATGTCGACAACGGCATCGGGTGCGACGCGCGGGGGATGCCGAGGCCCTCGAGGATCGCCGACGCCCGCGCCTCGAGCGTGTAGCCGTCGAGCTGACGCACCGTGTCCTCGAGCTCGGCGAGCCGCCCCGGGTCCCCTTCGCCGTGGTCTATGATGCGCGTGCGCTCCTCGAGGGCCGCGTACGACTGCGCGTCCCCCATCATCGCGAGCGCCAGGATGATCTGCCCGTCGTCGAGGAAGAGATCTTGCCGGAGGACGCCCACGCGCGCGCGCGACGGGATGGTGACGGTGCCGTCGCTCGCCGGCTCGTCGCCGGAGATGACCTTGAGGAGCGTCGTCTTGCCGGAGCCGTTCGCGCCGACGAGGCCGTAGCGGTTGCCCGGCGTGAGCTGGAGCGAGACGCCCTCGAAGAGGGTGCGGCCGCCGTAGGCCTTGGCGAGGTTGGTCGTGGCGATCATCGCCCGTCAAACCTTCGCGACGTCGACGCAGTGGCGCGCCACCGCGTGGATCTGCGCGGCGCGGAGCCCGGCGCGGCCGCGGGCGACGTCGGTCGGGGCCGTGGCGCCGATCTGCGCTAAAAATCCCTCGATCGTGCCGACCTTGCCCTTGAGGAGCTGGCGGCCGACCTGCCGCAGATCCATGCGCGTCTTCGGCAAGAAGCCCCCCGACGCGGCAAAAATCCGGGTCGCATAGCGACCCCAGGAGCAGACGACGTCGGTGTCCTTCACGAACGCGCGCCACGCGGCGTGGAGCGCGTCCATGGTGACGCCCGCCATGAGCTGCTCTTCTCCGAGACGGACGTGGCGCGGCGTCGACGGTGCGAGCGGGTAGCGCGGCTTCGCGATCACGTCGAACGTCTCGCCGGTGCTCGGGCGGTAGGCGACCCACTGCACGAGCTCGTCGGGGTGCCCGTCGCCGCGCTCGGCGGAGCGGTACGGCCACGCGTTCGCCTCACCGACGACGCACACGAGATCGCCCGCGCGCTCACGGAAGACCATGGGGACCCGCGGCCCGAGGGTCGGGGGCTTCTTGTGGCGAACGCGCGCGCCGTGGAGCGTCGCCGCGCACCGGAGCTGCGTGTCGACCATCGCGCGGAACGGCGTGAGCATCGCCTGGAAGCGCTCGGGGTCTCCTTCGAGCGCGCCGAGCACAATCGCGAGCGCCTCGATCGTGGACACGTACGTCTCGTCCGGCTCGCGGCGGATGCGGTACTCGCTCGGGGCGCGCGGCGTGAACGCGAAGCGCGGCAGCGCCTGAAGCTGCGGGTTCTCGCGCACGACCTTGCGCGCGAGCGACCACGTGCCGTCGATCACGACGAGGGTGACCGGCCCCTTCGGCGGCGACGCCAGGACGTCGATCGCGCCTTCGCCCGGGTAGAGCAGCGCCGCCGGACGCGTCGGATCGGACAGCGCGCGGGCGAGCGCGTCGGAGCCGCTCCAGTCGATCCCCACGTGCAGCTCCGAGTTCGGGAGGCACAGGCTCGCCATCCGCGCGGTCCCGATCGGCACGTCGCGCTCTCGGGGATGCTGCAGGAGCACCACCCGCGTCGCCGTCGGGATCGGCGCGATGTGCGCGCAGTAGCAGACCTTCTCGGGCCTGCGACAGCGCGCACACACAGCGCGCGGCTCGAAGACGAGGCTCGGGCCGCCACTCGACATCAATGAGCTCGTCGAATGCTTAGTTCTTGACGCACTTGCACGACGCGTTGTCGAAATGCATGTTCGACATGCACATCGTCACCTGCGCGCAGACGCCGCCGTCACGCGCGGGCGCGGCCGCGCCGGCGACGCACGTGCAGGCCTTCAGGTCGAAGTGCTGGTCCTTCATGCACTGGAGCGTCTGCAGACACAGACCGCCGCCGCCGCCGCCGGCGTCGGCTGTGGCGGTCGGCGTGGTGGCGGCGTCGGCCATCGTCGTGCCCGCATCCGTCGCGCCGACGGTCGCGTCGGCCGCGGACGGGGCTCCGGCGTCCGAGACCGCCAGGGGCGGCACGTTCGTCGGGTTGACCGCGGGGGGGTTGTTCACGACGCAGCCAAAGAACATGGCCACGGCGCCAAGGGAGAGCATGCAGGTGGGAACGGTTCGCATCGAGCCTCGTTAGGGAAAGTCGGGGTCGGTTAGACTAGTCTCAAGCCATGCGCTGGGTCAGCATTCTTCTTGGGGTAAGCCTCGTTTCTGCGTGCGGCAGCTCGTCTTCCTCCCCTTCATCGGGGTCTTCGTCAGGGGCTTCGTCGGGTTCGTCGTCCTCGTCGGGCTCCTCTTCGTCCTCAGGTTCTTCCTCGGGCGGAACCACCGCGCCCCTCGGCGAGGTCCAGCATGGGCAGGCGACGTACTACGCGGCGGACGGGAGCGGGGACTGTTCGTTCGGGCCGAGCCCCACCGACTTGGACGTGGCAGCGATGAACGCGACGCAATACGCGACCGCCGCGGCGTGTGGCGAGTGCGTCGAGGTGACGGGCCCGACCGGAAAGGTCACAGTTCGCATCGTCGACAAGTGCCCGGATTGCGCCAACAAACAGCTCGATCTCAGCAAGGAGGCGTTCGCGAAGATCGCCGCGGTCTCCGCGGGACGGGTCAACGTCGACTGGCAGGTCGTCGCCTGCAACGTGACGGGACCGGTGAGCTATTTCTACAAGGACGGTAGCTCGCAGTACTGGACCGCCATCCAGGTGCGTAACTCTCGACTGCCCATCACGAAGCTCGAGGTTCAGCGCGCAGGTTCTTACGCAGAGGTCGCGCGTGCAGACTACAACTACTTCGTCGACGACAAGGGGGCGGGCACCGGGCCGGTGAAGGTTCGGATCACGGCGTCGGACGGTCAGACGCTCGAGGACACGCTCCCGCCTGTCCAGGCGAGCACCGCGGCACCCGGGGCCGCGCAATTCCACTGATCGCCGAGACAACGCTCGCCACCGGGCGGGCATCGAAGGGCATCGAGAGGGGGGCACCATGGCCGACATGAATGGCAAGACAGTTCTCATCACGGGCGCGAACCAAGGAATCGGCAAGGAGTCGGCCATCGCGCTGGGGAAGATGGGCGCGAAGCTCGTCCTCGTGTGCCGCAGCGAGGAGAAGGGCCGCGCCGCCGTCAAGGACGTAGAGGACGCCGGCGCCAAGGGCGTCGAGCTCCTCGTCGGCGACATGTCCAAGCAGGCAGACGTCCGCCGCGTCGCACAGGAGTTCTTGGCGAAACACGCTCGCCTCGACGTGCTCCTGAACAACGCCGGCGCCCTGGTCACCTCGCGCAAGGAGACCGCCGACGGCATCGAGGAGACGTTCGCGATCAACCACCTCGGCTACTTCCTGCTCACGAACCTGCTCCTCGACGTCCTCAAGAAGAGCGCGCCCGCGCGCATCGTTAACGTCGCGAGCGAGGCGCACCGCGGTGCCAAGGTGCGGTGGGACGACATCCAGCTCAAAGACGGCTGGAGCCAGTTCGGCGCGTACGGGCAATCGAAGCTGTGCAACATCCTCTTCACGCGCGAGCTCGCGCGTCGGCTCGAGGGGACGGGCGTGACGGCGAACTGCCTTCACCCCGGCGTCATCGCGTCGGGCTTCGGACAGACGTACGGCGGATTCATGAGCTTCGTCGTCAAGCTCGCCCACCCGTTCATGATCACGCCGGAGAAGGGCGCGCGGACGCAGGTGTACCTGGCGTCGTCGCCCGAGGTCGAAGGCGTGACCGGGAAATACTTCGACAAGTGCAAGGAGCGGACGCCGAACAAGATCGCGCAAGAGTCCGATGGACCTGCGCGGTTGTGGGCGCTCAGCGAGGAGCTCACCGGACTCTCGCCGAAGGCGGCGGCCGCGTAAAAGCCGAGGAAACCGCCGTGGGTGGGGTGCTACGCTGACGTCATGGTCGCCAAACCTCGAGCCGCGACGTACCGCGACCTCGAAGCGCTGGCGCCGAACGTGGTCGGTGAACTCATCGGTGGCGTGCTCCACGCGAACCCGCGGCCTGCCAGCCTGCACGCGGCGGCGACGTCTGCCCTGGGTGAGGAGCTCGGCCCGCCATTCAAGCGCGGAAGGGGCGGTCCCGGGGGATGGGTGATCCTCGACGAGCCCGAGCTCCACATCGGCGACGATGTCCTCGTCCCCGATATCGCGGGCTGGCGTCGCGAGCGAATGCCTCAGATGCCGGAGGTCGCTTTCTTCACGCTCGCCCCCGACTGGCTGAGCGAGGTGTTGTCGCCGTCGACGGCAGGCGTCGATCGCGCCGAGAAACTGCCCGTCTATGCGCGGGCCGGTGTACGGCACATCTGGCTGGTCGATCCCGTCGCGAAGACGCTCGAGATCCTCCGGCTGGGAGACGACAGGTACGTCTTGCTCACGACGTTTCATGGCGATGCGGTAGTCCGCGCCGAGCCATTCGATGCGATCGAGCTCGAGCTCGGCATCCTCTGGGCGCGGTGACGGGCCTCGCCCCGTTGCGTATCTATCCGCGCACGACCGGCAAGTACTCGGGCCGGTAGAACCGGGACGCCACGTACTCCCGCACCTCGCTCGCCGTGCGCACCGGCGCGGTCGCGACGGCGTCCTTCATCGCGCGGAGGATCACGCGCTCGGCGACGAGCAAGGACACGCGCTGCAGCTCGCTCACCGGCGGGTACACGGCGCCCGGGTAGTGCTCCTTCGTGAAGTCCACGAGCGCGTACGCGGCGTCTTGCACCATGCCGTCGGTGACCTCACGCGCAGCGCTCAATATCGCGCCGAAGCCGAGGCCCGGGAAGATGAACGCGTTATTTCCCTGGCCGATGGCGACGGGCTCGCCCGCGACGGTCACCGGCGGAAATGGGCTACCCGTCGCCACGAGCGCCGTGCCGCGCGTCCACGCGAGGATGTCCGCCGGGGCCGCCTCGGCCGACGACGTCGGGTTCGATAGCGCGAAGATGACCGGCCGCGCGGTGTTCTTGGCCATCGACTCGACGACGCGCCGATCGAACGCGCGCGGCTGGCCCGACAGGCCGAGCAGCACCGTCGCCCGCGCCTGCTCCACCGTCTCGAAGAGCTCGGGCGCGCCATCGCACGACGGCCACGCGGCGATGGCCGTGCGCGCGTGGGCGAACGGGCGCTTGTAGTCCTCCATCTCGCGATCGGCCGTGAGCAGCCCCTTGGAGTCGAGCACGTAGACGCGCGCGCGGGCATCCTCGGGCGTCGCGCCGTCGGCGATCATGCCGCGCCAGATCGCGAGCGCGACGCCGATGCCGCCGGCGCCCGCGCCGTGGATGACCACGCGCTGATCGCGCAGCCGTTCGCCGCGAAGTCGGCACGCCGAGAGGACGCCGGCCAGCGTCATCGCTCCGGTGCCCTGGATGTCGTCGTTGAACGACGGCGCCACCTTGCGGAAGCGCTCGAGCACCGTGAAGGCCGTGTCCTTCGACAAGTCCTCCCACTGGATGACCGCGCGGGGCCAGCGCTCCCTCACCGCGTCCACGAACGTGTCGATGAACGCCAGGTACTCGTCGCCGCGGAGGCGCCGCTCCGGGACGCCGAGGTACAAGGGATCGCTCCGGAGGTCGGTCCGCTCCGTGCCGACGTCGAGGACCACCGGCATCGTGTGCACCGGGGCGACGCCGCCGCCCGCGGTGTAGAGCGCGAGCTTGCCGATCGAGATCGCCAGGCCGCCGTACCCCTGATCGCCGATGCCGAGGATGGCCGACGCGTCGGTGGCGACGATCATGCGCACGTCCTCGAACGGGTAGTTCGAGATCGCCTGCTTCGCGCGCCCGATGTTGCGCGCCGAGAGCGAGATGCCGCGCGGCGCCTGGTAGAGGAGGTGGAAGTTCTTCACCGCGTCCCCGACCGTCGGCGTGTAGACGATGGGGAGCATCTCCTCGAGGTGCCCCGCCAGCGTCGCGAAGAAGAGCGTCTCGCAGCGGTCTTGAAGGGCGCGCAGGTACTGGTATTTCGCCAGATCGGTCGGCTGGTCGCGGTAGCCGACCATGATGCGTTCGACTTGCTGGTCGATGCCGTTGACGATCGGCGGCAGGAGCCCGTCGAGCCCCAGCGCGATGCGCTCCTCCTCGGTGAAGCCCGTTCCCTTGTTGATGAGGGGAAACCGCAGGAGGGCCGCGCCGTCCACGAAGACCTTCATGATCGTCCGGCCGCTTCCGTCTTTTTCGATCGAAAACGGCTTGGTCCCGCGCTTCATGGCCTCACCTCCCCCGGGAGGGCGACGGTAGCGCATTTAAGCCGCAAAGGAGACGCGCCCGCGGGTCGCATTTTCGGGTTTCGCGTGTAGGCTGCGCGGAAAATGCGTCGCACCTTGCTTGCCAGCAGCTTTCTCGGGTGGATTCTCCTCGCCTGCGCCACCGGCGGACAGAGCACCAACGCCACCGTCGGAGGGGACGACGGCGGCGCCTCCGGGGCGGACGGGCGGGCCGACGGCCCCGTCGGGACCGGGCAGTCGTGCGTTCACAACGACGATTGCAGCGGCCCCAACCTCTGCCAGAACGGCCTCGCGTGCCTCGGCGGGCAGTGCGTGGCGACGGGCAAGACGATGGACTGCGACGACGGCGTCCCCTGCACCGACGACACCTGCGACGCGAACGCGAACAAGTGCACCCACAAGGCCAACGACACGAGCTGCCCGAACGGCTCGTACTGCGACGCGACCCTCAACTGCGTGCCGTCCCTCCCGTGCACGCCCGGCGACGCGGTGTGCGATCGCCTCGGCACGGATGTGTGTCAGGGGCTGTGGACGTGCGACGCGACCGTGAAGCACTGCGTGCACCAGCCCAAGCCCTGCCCCGATCGCCCCAACGCGGTCACGGCGTGCACCGGCAGCCCGGCGACGAAGTGCTCGTGGACGTGCAACGCCGGCTACAGCGACAGCAACGGCGATCTGCAGGTGACGCCGCCCGCGCCGTCCGACGGCTGCGAGTGCCACGGCAACAGCGGCGCCGACGCGCCCGACTACCCCGGCCTCGTCGACACGAACTGCGACGGCATCGACGGCGACATCAGCAAGGCCATCTTCGTCGACGGCGTGAGCGGCCTCGACTCGAACGCCGGCACCATGGCCGCGCCGAAGAAGACGATCGGCGCGGGCATCACCGCCGGCGCCGCCGCGAGCCCGACCAAGGACGTGTACGTCTCGAAGGGCGCGTACTTCGAGCACGTCGTCATGAAGGACGGCGTCGGCGTGTACGGCGGCTACGACGCTTCGGCGCAGTGGAAGCGCGCGCTCGCGAACGTCACCTCGATCGACACGAGCGGCGCCACGGGCACGAACACGATCGCGGTCCTCGCGTCGAGCCTCGCGAAGGCGACAGAGCTGCAGCTCATGACGGTGAAGTCCGCGAGCGCCACCGGCCAGCCCCCCGGCGGCGACGGCCTCAGCAGCTACGGCGTGCTCGTGCTCGGCGCGACCGCCACCTTCACCGTTCGCGGCTGCAACATCACCGCGGGCAGCGGGACGGCGGGCGGGAGCGGCGCAAACGGCACCCAGGGCGCCGGCGGCGGCGTGGGCGCGACGGCGTTCGGCACCGGCGGCGGCGCGGGCTCCATCGCGCCGTGCGGCGGCAACGGCGGTCTCGGCGGCAACGGGATGAACGGCAAGACGCAAGGCGGCTCGGGCGGCCAGGGCACGCAGCCCAGCGGCGGCGGCACCGGCGCACCCGGTGGCGGCGGTGGTGGCGCGGGCACGTGCAACCTCACCAACTCGACCCAGGGCGGTGCCGCACCGGCGGTCACCACGGCGGGCGGCCCGGGCAACCCCGGCGCCAACGGGAGCGCGGGGCCGCAGGTCGGCACGCTCGACGTCTCGGGCGTCTACATCCCCGCGCCCGGCGGCACGGGGCTCGGCATCGGCGCGCCGGGTGGTGGAGGCGGAGGCGGAGGCGGCGGAAGCGCGCACGGCACTCCCGGGAACGCGTGCACCGACTGCAGCGCGCTCGTGGCCGGCGGCGGTGGCGGTGGCGGTGGTGGCGGCGGGTGCGGCGGCAACCCCGCCCCCGGTGGCCACGGCGGCGGCGGGAGCTTCGCGATCGCGATGTTCAACTCGCTCGTGAGCGTCGACCAGACGACGATGGCGACGGCCAACGGCGGCAACGGCGGCAACGGCGGCAACGGTGGAACCGGCGGCAACGGCGGACTCGGTGTCGGAGGCGGCGTCGACGGCAACCTTTGCAGCACACAGAACGGCGGCGCGGGGGCCAACGGCTCGAACGGCGGCGCCGGCGGTCAGGGCGGCGGCGGCGGCGGCGGCACCGGCGGTCCGTCGGTGTGCATCTTCTACAAGGGAACGGCGCCGGGCGTCCCCAGCCCCAACCCCTGCAGCCCGGGCGCGGGCGGCGGCGGCGGAAGCGGCGGCTCGAACGGCCTCCAGGCGGCGGCCCCCGGCACGCCCGGCGTGAGCGGCGCACAAGTGGCGGCGCAGTAAGACCGCGCGGAGCGGCGAGTGGCGATGAATCCGCGAGCGCTTCGCGTACGGCTCACGGCCGCGGCGGCGATCTCCGCCCTCGCTGCGCTCGCTGCCATCGCTTCGCTCGCGGTCGCCGCGCCCGCCTGCAGCTCGAGCAAGTCGGCCGGCGGCTTCGACGACGCGGGCCTGCAAGCGCTCTGCTCCACGCCGGACTGCGATCACGACGGCTACGAGTCCCCCGCCGACTGCGACGACGGCGACCCGCAAGTGAACCCCGAGGCCTACGACTTCAAGGGCGACGGCGTCGACAACGACTGCAGCGGCAAGGCGGACGATCCGGTGGAGTCGTGCGAGACGATCCCGACGAAGGCGCCGGGCAGCCCTGCCGACTTCGCGCGCGCGGCCGATCTCTGCGCCCAGCGCTCCACGACGACCGCGGGCGCGGTCTTCGATCCGCTCGTGAGCGCGGCGTGGGGGCAGGTGAAGGGCCTCGGCCCCGGGCAACGCATCTGGGTGTCGCAGACCAAGCCCGAGCAGCAGACCAACATCGTCTCCGCGTTCGGCGGCAACGCGCCGCGCCGCGGACGCACGATGGCGGGGCTCGCCAACGGCCCCTGGGGCGCGCTCGACCCGCGCAGCTCGGCGGCGCTCGACGATCCGCAGTTCCGGCTGAACGACGCCTGCGCCGACATCCCGCTCGCCGGCCCCGACTGCACCGCGCTCACCAACGGCGCGCCGGCCGGCAGCCTCTCGGTGCAAGACTGGGCGGAGCTGACGCTCCAGGTGAAGGTCCCCTCGAACGCGCACGCCCTCTCGTTTGACTTCGCGTTCTTCAGCGCGGAGTTCAACCAGTTCTGGAGCTCGGCGCTGAACGACGCGTTCTTCGTCCTCGTGACGAGCAAGGTGCTCGCGGGCGTCAACGTCGCCAAGGACGATCGCGGCCTGGCGATCACCGTGAACAGCGGCTTTTTTCAGCTCTGTCCCGCCTCGCCGGGCCCGGCCGGCCTTTCGCAGGACAAGGCGGCGGCCCTCCAGCAGTGCGTGGGCCTCGCGGGCGACGCGACGGTCAACGTCACCGGAACCTTGCGCGGCACCGGTTACGACGGCGCCTCCGCCGGCACGGACGACACCGTGCGCGCCGTCAACGGCAACCTCTACGTGTACGGCGGCGGAAGCGGCTGGCTGACCGGCCGCTTCCCCGTCGCCCCGCGCGAGACGATCACGATGCGCATCCTCGTGCTCGACACGTTCGACGGGCTCAAGGACTCCGCCGTCCTCGTCGACAAGCTCAACTGGGAGCCGGTGAGCGGCTCCGGCGTCGTCCGCCCGCCGCCCATCCGCTGAGGGCTTCCTCTCGGCAGCGTCCGTCGTCGCCCGTTTTGGTCACGCGGCGTTCGCTCTGTCAGGCGAGCGCGCTGGCGACGACCTGGCCCGAGAGGATCTGTCCGCTGACCACCGCAGGGTCGATGCCGACGCCGGCCAGCACCGTGCGACCGAACGACGCGAGCGTGCTCGTCGCGGCGATGTCGCCGCCGGCGCCGCCCTTGCCCGTCTTGGAGTCGATCGGGAGCGCGCCGAAGTCGCTCGCCACCGGCCCAATGCCGCCCACCACGCCGCCGGCGAACGGCTTGCCGATGACGATCGACGCCTGATGGTTCGGGTTGTGCTGGCGCCCGTCGGTGCTCGCCGGCCCGAGCGTCCGCCCGAACACGTTGAGCGAAACGAACGACACCTGGTCCTGGAGGCCGGCCGCCGTGAGCTGGTCCATGAGCGACTTGATGGTCGCGACGCCCGACACCGTCTGCGTGGTCTCGTTCGCGAGCAGCGGATCGTGGTGGTTGTCGCCGCCGAACGGGATGTGAATCGAGATGACGGGCGTGACCTTCATCTGAATGAGCGCGAGCGCGGCGGTGATCTGCGACGCGGCGCTGTTGTCCTTGATCGACGCGAGCGAGTCGAGCAGCTTCTGGTTGATGTTGCGGACCTGCTGCTGCGTCGTCATGAGCGAGTCGATGTAGGCCTTCTGCGCGGTGCTCGCGTCCTTCCTGTAGACGTCGGAGAGCTGCGTCAGCGTCTGATCGCGCAGGCCCTGGAGGTTGGTGAGCGGGCCGGCGGGGTTCGCGAGCGTGGCCTTGAGGGCGAGCGCCGGCACGATGGGGAGCGCCTGGCCGCCGTACGAGAGGCCCTCGGACGGCGAGGTAGCCCCCAGACAGAGCGGCTGCGACTGGATGGTGCCGAGGCAAGGCGCAAGCTGGCGCGCGAGGATCGACGGGAGCATGTCGTCCCCCTTCGTCACGTGCATCAGCTTCATGACCTCGGGCTGCTTGGGGTGGACCGGCGTGTTCGTCATGACGTGCCAGAACTGCGTCCGATCCAGCACGCCCCCCAGCGTCGCCCACGGCGCGGCCGCCGTGTACTTCTGTCCGCGGATGGTGAGCTCCGTCGCTGCCATCGCCGGATCCAGGGAGTGCGTGATGTTCTTGTCGACGTACGTTCCCGGCACGTTGGCGTTGATGGGATCGCCGCTGCCCGACGTGCAGAAGATGATGAACTGCGCCTTCGGATTGTTGCAGGCGGCCGGCGCGTCGGCGAGGGCCTTCCGGGGGTTCAGGAGCAGCGACACGGGCAAGCCGGTCGCGAGGGCGCGGAGCCCGATGGCGCCTGCACCGAAGAGGCTGGTCACGAGGGCGTTGCGGCGGCTGATCATCTCGGCATCCTTCTTTCTACAGACCAATCGCGACGGCCGACGGGGCCAGGCAAGAGACGACGAAGGTGGACTTCAGCGCGTCGGCGGCGCTCGCGCCTTGCCCCTTGGCGGCGTTGAAGTGGCCGGTGAGCAAGTCCTTCGCGGGCGCCGAGCGCGGGTCGGACGCCGGGAGGGCCATCATGACGTGGACGAAGTCGGCGATGGCGGCGTCGGACTGGGTGCTCGCCCACTGCTTGGAGCCGGGGATGGGCTTGGCCGCGTCGATGACGAGCGCCGAAACGGCCTCGCAGATGTTCTCGGTACCGGCGCGGAAGAAGAGCGAGGGCTCGTTCGGCAGGATCGGGGCGAGCGCGCCGCGGCCGTAGCCGTCGGAGGGTAGGCCGGAGACGATCTGCGGGATCGTCGCCTGCTGCAGCTTGGGGTTCACGGCGTCGAGCGCGCAGACGTCGGTGAAGCCGAGCCGGTTGTTGAGCGCGGCGCACAGGTGGTCGCGGCGCGACACCGCGATGACCTCGCCGTGGTCGTCCATCGACTTCGTCGCCGCCGCGTGGGTGGTGAGCGGCGACGCCATGATCTCGCGGACCAGCGCGTTCCACGAGAAGTTGGAGCTCTTGAAGACGCCTACCACGCGCTGGAACTCGGCATCGTCGGTGGAGCACGCCGTGGAATTCGCGTAGTAACAGAGCTTCTGCGCCCATGCGGCCGCGAACAGCGGGTGCTCGGCCAGCGTGGTGCCAAGCTCCGCGACGCTCTTGAGCGGCTTGGTCACGCCCTGGAACGAGAACATGCCCTTCTCGCCCGCGTACTTCGCCTCGGTCTGACGGTGGTAGGTCCACGAATAGGTGGACGAGAGGATGGAGCGCGTCGGGTCGAGCGTCTGGTGGCACGCGAAGCAGGCGGGGTCGGAGGCGTGCGCCTTGTCGATGCCCGGCGTCTGGGTGGGCACCGTCGGATCGGTGCCGTCGACGGCCGCGCCGAGCGCGACGATGAGCGTCTGGTTCATCGTGACGCGCGCCTGGTTGCTCATGTTCGTCTGCCAGTTGGCGAAGAACGCGGGCGTCGTGAAGAAGCCGACGCGCGGGCCCGTCAGCACCAGCTCGTTGCCGCTGCGGAAGGTCGGCAGATCGTAGAAGGCCGTCGGGCTCTCGCCGCCCTTGGGCTGACGGATCGTCACCATCTTCCAGGTCGTGTAGTCGGTCGGGAGCATCTGCGAGCTCGTCGCGCTGCCGCCGCGCTGGTTGCAGTTCGCGCCGCCCGTCGGGTTCTTCCGGCCCGGCGTGCCGCCCATCAGCACCATGTGGAGCAGATCGGTCGTCGCGGTCACCACCAGCGGATCCTGCTGGCAGCCGGCGGCCTGGTTCAGCCCGTCGTTCGCGATGTCGGGGTTGAAGAAGTGCATGTAGTTCGCGCTCTTCGGATCGAGCGACTCGGCGATCGGGATCGGCGCCCCTGTCGCCGTCATCGTGACGGTGAGCCCGGGGTTCGCGGCGCGCCAGGCGTCGGTCACCTTGTCCATGTCGTCGACCTGCCACGCGTCGAGGTACGCGTAGATCTGCATGAGCGCGGGCGTCATCATGAAGCGCTGCGTCGTCATCGTCTCGGTGAACGGACGCCCGTCGGCGATGAGCTGCAGCACCGTACGCGCGAAGCTCTCGCGCGCGTTCTGGACGAACTGCACCTCGAGCGTGTTGTTGGTGATGAGCTTGCGCGGGAACGCCATGTCGTCGAAGTCGACGCCCGCGACCTGGGTCTGCTGGAACGCGAGCTCGAAGAAGGTCTCCATCTTGCTCTGGTACTGCGGCAGCGCCATCCAGCCGTCGATGAGGCCTGCGAGCTTGGTCGGATCGGTCTGGACCGCCTTGATCTCGTCGTCCGTCGGCGGCAGCCCGACGAGGATGTTCTTCACCTTCGCCACGTAGGTGGACGGGCTCGAGACCTCCGCAGGGATGGGCGACGTCTGGCCGTTCAGCGGATCCGGCGGCGGCGACGTCGATGACGACGACCCGCTCGAGCTGAAGCAGGCCGCGGCGCCGCCGAGCGTGGCGGCCAAGGAGAGGACGAGAGAGAGAGAGGTGCGCGGCATGACCACCGTAGAGCAAGCTTCGGGCCGCGACCTTCGCCGGGTCGCGACCGCGCACTGGGCGCGCGTTTTCTGCGGGTTTCCCCGAATCGGGGGTCGCGCGCTGTGATCGCATCGATCACACGTGAGCTCTCTCCGTCGCCACGGGAGGCGTTCACGGAGGTGGACGCGCCGAGGTCCAGGGCGGCGCCGCGCGCGAGGGTGACCGGGCGGACGGCGAGCTCAGCGGGACGCGCGATCGGCGGGCTCGTCCCAATCGTCGAGGAGCTTCTCCTCGTCGGGCGCGAGCGAGAGCTGCTGCGCGCCGAGCGCATCCAGGAGCCCTCGCATGGACCGCGCTCCCTCACTCTGGCTCCGCGCGCGCGCCTCGACGATCGGCAAAGCGCGTTCGACGTCGTAGCGCGCGAGCATCGGCTCCCACCGCCCACCGATCTTCGGCGCGACCGCCGTCGCATCGGGCGCGGCGACGAGCCGCCCGACGAGCCCCTCGCTCACGTACGGCATGTCGCAGCCGACGGTGATCGCGTAGCGCGCGCTGGCCCGCGCGTGGAGCAGCAGCGCGAGGACGCCGCCCAGCGGACCGATTCCGGTCGGAGCGTCGTCGAGCGTCTCCAGCGGAACGCCGACGTACTCGGGGCGGCGCCCGACGAGCATGCACGGAATGCGCGCGGCCTCGAACAGGCCGCGCCAGCGATCGACGATGCGAGGCCCGTCGGGGCTCGCGAGGAGCCCCTTCGCGAGGCCCCCCATTCGAACGGAAGCACCGCCGACGAAGATCCCGGCGAGGACGCCGGACGGATTGGATGGCATCATGAGGTGGCTCGCGGAGGTTACCGTGTCTCACAACCTAGTCCAGCTACGGCGACGCCGAAACGACTGGACCCCGACCGACAATGCGCTTGCGCGGCTCAAGGCGGTCATGCATGACCGCCGGCGCATCACCCCGGACGACGTCAGCGCGATCGCCAAGGCGACGCACCAGCCCGAGGCGACCGTCTACGGTGTAGCGACATACTACGGCGACCTTGGCACGGCGCCGCGGGGCAGGACGCGCGTCAAGGTATGCAAGGGCACAGCCTGTTTCGCGGCGTGTGGCGATGCGTCGGTCGGCTGGCTCGAGGACGCGCTCGGCGTGAAGGAAGGCGCAACGAGCGTCGACGGCGCGGTGTCACTGGAGTCGGTCTACTGCCTCGGCTACTGCAACGCGGGGCCGACGGTCGAGGTCGAAGGCCGCGTCTACGCGGGGCTCACGCGGGAGGGCGCGCAGGCGCTCGCGCGGGATCTTGCGGGTGGCGGTGGGATCCCCGAGGCCAGGCGCGCGCACGTGCCGCGCTTCGAGGCGCACGGCGGCCCGGCGATCGTGCTGGAGCGCCTGGCGCAGCCAATCGACGCGACCGACCTCGCGGTGGCGTGCGCCGCGCACGCGTTCGAGGGCCTCGGCAAGGCGCTCGCGTCGATGAAGCCCGACGAGGTCCTGGCCGAGGTCGAGCGCGCGCAGCTCCGCGGCCGCGGCGGCGCCGGGTTCCCCACCGCGACGAAGTGGCGCCTCACCGCCGAGCACGCCAAGCGCAGCACGGAGGCCTACGTCGTCTGCAACGCCGACGAGGGCGATCCGGGCTCGTACATCGACAAGTGGCTGATGGAGCGGGATCCCTTCGCCGTCCTCGAGGGCATGGCGATCGCCGGGTACGCCATCGGCGCGTCGCGCGGCTTCGTCTACGTGCGCAGCGAATACCCCGACTCCACGCCGGCGCTCCGCAAGGCGGTCGCCGACGCGCGGGCCGCGGGCCTCCTCGGACCACGCGTGCTCGGCCATGACTTCGCGTTCGACGTCGAGATCGTCGAGGGCGCCGGCTCCTACGTGTGCGGCGAAGAGACGGCGCTTCTGCACTCGCTCGAGGGGCTCCGCGGCATGGTGACCGCGCGGCCGCCGTTTCCGGCGCAGGCGGGCCTCTTCGAGAAGCCGACGGTCGTGAACAACGTCGAGACGCTCGCCAACGTCGGCTGGATCCTTCGCCACGGCGGCGCCGAGTACGCGCGCCACGGCGCCGGGAAGAGCCGCGGCACCAAGGTGGTGTCCTTGAACGAGCGCTTCGCGCGGCCCGGCATGCTCGAGGTACCGTTCGGCGTGACGGTGCGGCACGTCCTCGAAGATCTCGGCGGCGGCATGGCGTCGGGGAGACCCATCAAGGCGGTCCAGATCGGCGGTCCGCTCGGCGGGATCCTTCCGCCGTCCCTCTTCGACACTCCGCTGGGGTTCGACGAGCTCGACGCCGTCGGCGCGCTGCTCGGCCACGGCGGCGTCGTCGCGTGGGACGACACCGTCGACGCGCGCGACGTGGCCGTCCACCTCTTCGAGTTCTGCGACGCCGAGTCGTGCGGCAAGTGCTTCCCCTGCCGCATCGGCGGCCGACGCGGCCTCGAGATCGCGCGGCGCCTGAAGGAGAAGCGCCCGGCTGCCCTCGTGCACGCCGACGCGGCGTTGCTCGCCGAGCTCTGCGAGACGATGAAGCTCGGCTCGCTCTGCGCGCACGGGGGCGCGATCCCGATCCCGATAGCCTCCTTGATGCTCCATTTCCGGGACGAGATGCTGGGAGGTGCGACGTGACTGCGCCGAAGAAGCTGGTCCGCCTCGTCATCGACGGCCAGGACGTCGTCGCGAGCGAGCGGGCGACGATCCTCGACGTCGCCCGCCGCGAGAAAATCTTCATCCCCACGCTCTGCTACGACCCGCGACTTGCCTCGTTCGGCGCCTGCCGCGTGTGCCTGGTGGGCGTGAAGGGCGCGCGCGGGCCCATCGCCGCCTGCACGACGCCGGTGCGCGAGGGGATGGTCGTCGACACGAAGGATCCAACGGCCACGCGGGTCGCCAGGGGCACCGTCGAGCTCGTCCTCTCCGACTACCCGGCCGCCGCCCTCGCCCGGGAGGGAGAGCGGAACGAGCTCCGCGACGTCGCCGCGCACTTCGGCCTGGAGAGGAGCCGCTTCGCGGGCGAGCGCCACGAGTACGCCAAGGACGATCGGCACCCGTACATCAAGGTCGACATGAACGAGTGCATCGTCTGCGGGCGATGCGTGCGCGCGTGCGACGAGATCCAGGGCACCTTCGCGCTCGCATACGCGGGCCGCGGCTGGGGAACGCGAATCGTCGCCGGCGCAGACTCCGGCTTCAAGGACAGCGCGTGCGTCTCGTGCGGCGCCTGCGTGCAGACATGCCCGACCGGGGCGCTCGACGAGGCGGCCTTCCGCACGAAGGAGACGCTGGATCGCACAGTGACGACGACGTGCGCGTACTGCGGCGTCGGATGCTCGCTGGAGGTGCACGTCCGCGGCGAGCAGGTCGTCTCGATCGACCCCGCCGAGCACGGCCCATCGAACCTCGGCCACACCTGCGTCAAGGGCCGCTTCGCGCACCAGTACGCGCGCGCCAAGGATCGACTGACCTCGCCCATGATGCGACGCCCCGACGGCACGTGGCGCGAGGCGAGCTGGGACGAGGCGATGGGCTTCGTCGCGAGCCGCATCGGCGAGATCGTCGCCAAGCACGGCCCCGACGCTGTCGCCGCGATCAGCTCGAGCCGCTGCACGAACGAGGAGAACTACGTCCTCCAGAAGCTCTTTCGCGCCGCCGTCGGCACGAACAACATCGACAACTGCTCGCGCGTCTGCCACTCGCCGACGTCCCTCGGCCTCATTCGCTCGCTCGGCGAGTCGGGCGGGACGAACTCGTTCGAGGACATCGATCACACGCATTGCCTCCTCGTCACCGGCGCGAACCCCACGGAGGGACACCCCGTCGTGGGTGCGCGCATGAAGGAGGCCGCGCTGCGCGGCGCCAAGCTGATCGTCATCGATCCGCGCCGCATCGAGCTCGCCGCGATGGCCGACGTGTACCTGCAGCTTCGCCCCGGCTCCAACGTCGCCGTCTACAACGGCCTGGCGCACGTCATGCTGCGCGACGGCCTCGTCGACGCGGAGTTTCTGGCCGGCCGCGTCGATCTGCTCGACGAATTCCGCGCCCACGTCGCCCAGTGGGATCCGAAGCGCGTCGAGGAGATCAGCGGCGTCCCCGGCCGGGATCTCGAGCGCGCGGCGCACCTCTACGCGACGACGTCGCCGGCCGCGATCTTCTACGGCCTCGGCGTGACGGAGCAATCGCAGGGCGTCTCCGGCGTGCGCACCCTGACGAACCTCGCCATCTTGACCGGCAACTTCGGCAAGCGGGGGGCGGGCTCGAACCCGCTGCGCGGCCAGAACAACGTGCAGGGCTCGAGCGACATGGGAGCCCTCCCCACCTACCTCACGATGTACCGACGCATGAACGACGACGCGGTGCGCATCGCCTTCGAGCAGCGCTGGGGCCGGTCCATCCCCACCGAGCGCGGCCTCATGATCCCCGAGATGTTCACGAAGGCCGTGAGCGGCGAGCTCAAGGCGATGTACGTCTTCGGCGAGGACATCGCGCAGACCGATCCCAACCTCGAGCACGTCGACAAGGCGCTGCGAAACCTCGATCTCCTGGTGGTCCACGACATCTTCGAGAACGTGACCGCGCGCTTCGCGCACGTGATGCTGCCGGGCTCGAGCTTCCTCGAGAAGACCGGCACGTTCACCAACGCGGAGCGACGCGTGCAGATGGTTCGCGAGGCGGTCGCGCCGCCGGCGGACGCGCGGCGCGATCTCGACATCTTGCTCGATCTCTCGAAGCGCCTCGGCTACACGATGCCGCACGCGTCCGCAGCCGACGTGATGGACGAAATCGCCGCGCTCACGCCGCACCTGACCGGCATCTCGCACGAGCGGCTCGGTACGCAGGGGCTGCAGTGGCCAGTGTGGACCAAGGAGCACCCGGGCACGCCCGTGCTCTACGAGGAGAAGTTCGCGACCCCCAACGGGCGCGCGCGCCTGTTCGCCGTCGACTGGGAACCGCCGGGCGAGCTCGCGAGCGACGATTTCCCCCTCGTCCTCATTACCGGCCGTCAGCTCGCGCACTACAACTCGGGCACGCAGACGAGGCGCACGGGCAACCTCGAGCTGCAGGGCGAGGACTGGGTCGAGCTGAACCCGGACGACGCCGCCGATCTGACCATCGCCTACGGCGACGTCGTCGAGGTCGAGAGCGCGCGCGGCAAGGTCACGACGCGCGCGTGCGTCACGAAGCGCGTGGCACCAGGGAACGTGTTCCTCGCCTTCCACTTCCCGGACGTGAAGACGAACCTGCTCACGAGCGCGAGCTCCGACCCGGGCACGCGGTGCCCCGAGTACAAGGTGAGCGCGGTGCGCATTCGCAAGGTCGCGGCGAACGCGGCGCCGACGCCGATCGCCAAGGGCTTCCGGCAGGACGCGTTCGACTGACGCCCATGCCCGCCGCCCCGCAGCAGCCGCTGACCGGCGCCCGAACGGTGGACATCGTGCGCGTCGGCGCGGCCGGCGTCGCCCGCGAGGACGACGCCGTCGCGGTCGAAGAGCCGCTCGAGATCCGTGTGTCCGGCGATCCGCTCGCGATCACGATGCGGACGCCCGGCCGCGATCGCGAGCTCGTCCTCGGCTTCCTGTGGGCGGAGGGCGTGATCACGTCGCTCGCCGACGTGGGCGCGATCACACACTGCGGCCGCACCGGCGACCCGGGGCGCGAGAACACGATCGACGTCACCGCCGCGCCCGGCGCCCGGCTCGCAGTGCCGGACGGAGTCGGCGCACGGCGCGGGACGCTGACGACGAGCGCGTGCGGCGTGTGCGGGAGGCGTTCGATAGACGATCTCCTGGCGCGCTGCGTACCCCTCGAGGGCCACGCGCGCCTCTCGCTTGCCGCGGCGGCGCGCGCGGTCGAGTCCTTGCGTGGCAGCCAGCCGCTCTTCGCGCGGACCGGCGGTTGCCACGGCGCCGCCCTCGCCGATGCCACGGGCGCTCTCGTCGCGACGTTCGAGGACGTCGGCCGCCACAACGCCGTCGACAAGCTCGTGGGCGCGCGCCTCCTCGCGGGCGGCCTGCCCGCGCGCGAGCACGCGCTCGTCGTCAGCGGACGAACCAGCTTCGAGATCGTGCAAAAAGCGGTGGCCGCCGGGATCCCGCACGTCGTCGGCATCAGCGCGCCGAGCTCGCTCGCGATCGACACCGCGCGCCGCGCCGGGGTGACGCTCCTCGGCTTCGTGCGCGGCGCAGAGCTCGTCGTCTACGCCGGCGAGGTCACTTGACCTCGAACGTCAGCTTCGCGCCGTCCTTCATCGTGATGTAGGCGACGAGGCGACGCCACGTTCCGTTGCCACTCGACTCGTCGACCGCGATCATCTCGGACACGATCCTGCGCAGATCGCGCGACGCCTCCACCGCGCGAAACGCGCCTTCGGCGTCCATGGCGACGACCTCGAGTGAGTACGTCTTGGTCTCGGCGCGCCGCACGTTGACGATCAGCACGGCCTGCGTGATGCGCCCCGGCAAGACGGCGGCGATGTCGGCGAAGACCGCCTGCGCGACGGGCATGAAGTGCGGGCGTGACGGCTCGCGCGGCGGCGGAACCGAGGCGCTCGGACGCGAGGGGGGCGGGGGCGGCACCTCGATCTCCGGACGCGACTCCCTCATCTCGATCGGGGGATGCGAGCGGGGCGATATCTGTGAGGGCCGGCTCGAGAGTGGCGACGCCGGCTCGGCGCGGGTGACGCGCTGGGACTGCGGCGCAGGCGTCTCGCCTTGCATCTGGTTGGGGCGCGACGACACCGGCGCCGGCGCGACGGCGGCCATCGTGCCCGAGGAGGTGCGCAGAGCACCCACCGACTCGATGCGTGGCGCGCTGCCTTCCTCGCGCGGCAGGGGGCGCATTGCGGGCATCGCCGGGTTGGACGGCCTGAACGACGGAGAGGTGGTCACGCGCATCGACCCGCCCGACGGGGTCATCCGCCGGACGAGCTTGCCGCTGGGTACGCGGTTCGGCGGCGCCGTCGTGCCGGCGCTCTCGAAGAGCGCGTAGTAGATCGTGCGCGTCCCACGCTCGATGCGAAAGACGCCGTCGGCCCGCGACGCGTTCAGGACGATGCGCACGAGCCGCTCCGCGTGCCCGCGGTCCTCGAGCGTGATCTCGTTCTCGAGGAGCTGCTTCAACCCGAGCTCGTCGAAGAGCGACTTGGCGACCTCCACCTTGCGTGTGCGCTTCATGTAGCCGGGGCGCTGCGCCCATCCCCACGAGAAGCTCCCGTCCGCGCCGAGCGTGGCGACCTCCTCGGTCAGGGCGTTGAAGAGGATCTCCTCCCCTTTGCGGTAGGTGAGGCGCGCGTTGCGATCGTCGTGCGCGACGTCGTCGTACGGCGCGATGCGCCCGCGCAGACGCTCGAGCATGCGCTGCACCTCGCTGTCGACGCTCTCCGCAAGGTGGAAGATCTTTTCATCGAGCTTCATGAGGCTCTTGCTCGGTCCCTTCGCAGTTCCCTGCGACACACGATCTACGTCCCGCTCCGGTCGTGTCGTAAGCACTTGGACCATCCCCTCGTGGCTGGTGTTCGCGCCTTCAGGCCACACATAGTGGCGACCAGTGGCCCGCGGGGTGTCACGAATCGTACCGAACCACCGCGATCGAACAAGACCTATGCCCACCGCAAGGACGGGCGACAAATGGCGACAAAGTAGATGCCGACGCCGACACCTCGGGGCCGCAACCTCTCTGCCAAAAAGAAGTAACCCGTGGGAGCGTCGCCTGTCACCCCGGTCACTACAGTTACCGGGAACGCGGCGCCCGCTTCGAAGACGGCGGTCTCCCTCCCGGGGCGCGGTGCTCCGCGCGCACGGGCGCGGACGTACGCACACTCACCTTCAGTGTGTGGGGTCCAAGCGAACCATGGGTGAATATTGTTGAGTATTTTTGACAAAATATCCGTCAATGTAGGAATTTTCTAGCGTGAACGGCTTTCGAGTGCCAAGTGGAGGCGTATGAAGACCGTGGCGCTTCTCAGTGTTCTTGGCGTTTGCTCCCTTACTGGCTGCGCGTCGGCGCCCCCGCCGAAGCCCACCACTCCCGTCGAGACGACCGGGGCTATGGTGCCGTCGCGTGAGGCGTTCACCCCGCCCGATCAGTGGGAGATGCAGATCGCCGACAAGCCGGCCGCCGGCACGACCACCGACGTGGCCAAAGACGCCCCTGCGACCAAGGTGCAAGCGGACTCGACCGCCGCCAAGCGCCAGACGGGTGGCCTCGTCACGATGCCCGGCAAGCGGACGGGCAAGTAAACACCGCGCCCGAGCGCCGGTGGCGCTCAGCAGCGGCCATGCGGCTGCGTGAAGTCCAGGACCGGCCCGACGGGAACGATGCCCGTCGGGTTGATCGTCGCGTGGCTCTCGTAATAGTGCCGCTTGATGTGGTCGAAGCTCACCGTCTCCGCAACACCCGGGAGCTGGTAGACGTCCCGCACGAAGCCGGTGAGGTTCGGGTAGTCCGCGATGCGCCCCAGGTTGCACTTGAAGTGACCGTAGTAGACCGCGTCGAAGCGGATCAGCGTAGTGAAGAGGCGAATGTCCGCCTCGGTCAGGCGCGCGCCGCAAAGGTAGCGACGTGTGGCGAGCAGCGACTCGATCCAGTCGAGCGACTCGAACAGGGGGCGTACGCCTGCTTCGTACGCCTGCTGCGTCGTGGCGAAGCCCGCGCGGTAGACACCGTTGTTCACGGTCGTGTAGATGCGCGTGTTCAGCGCGTCGATTTCCGAGCGTAGGTCGGCGGGGTAGTAGTCGCCCGCGCGCGCGCCGACGCCGTCCCACGCCGAGCCCATCATGCGGATGATCTCGGCGGACTCGTTGTTCACGATGGTCCCCGTCTTCTTGTCCCAGAGGACAGGGACGGTGACGTGGCCGGAGTAGCGCGGCTCACTTGCCGTGTAGACCTGGTGGAGGAAGCGCGCGCCGTGGATGGGATCGGGCACGGTGCCGGGGCCCTCGTCGAACGTCCAGCCGTGCTCGCCCATGCGCCAGTGGACAACCGAGACGTCGATGAGATCGTGCAGGCCCTTGAGCTCGCGGAAGATGAGCGTGCGGTGCGCCCACGGGCAAGCCCGCGAAACGTACAGGTGGTAGCGCCCGGGCTCGGCGGCGTGCCCGCCCTCGCCGTTCGGGCCGGGGTTCCCGTCCGGCGTGACCCAGCTGCGGAACTGGGTGTCTTTGCGGACGAAGTGGCCTCCCGTCGACTTGGTGTCGTACCAGTGGTCGTGCCACGCACCGTCAATCAAGACTCCCATGGTACGAAGCAATGTACCTTGGGCCACGCAGGTCCTCCATGATTCCCCGCACGCGCAACCGATGGGCCCTGGCGGCGTCGGGCATGCTCGTGCTCGGCGTCGGCGCAGCACGCTACGGTCGGGACGCCGTGGCGCCGCGGACGTTCGATACGCCGGTGGAGACCGCGGACGCGGGGCTCGTCCCGTGGTGTGCGCCGGGGCTGGAGCCGATCGCGGGCGGCGGCTGCTTCGCGCCCGCCGCGCCGAGCACGAAGCGTCCCGCCCCGCTCCTCGTGTATTTGCACGGACGCTTCGAGAGCGCGGCCCCCGAGGCCGAGCTCGACCGTCAGCGCCGCGTGGCGGAGCGCGCCGCGGCGAAGGGCTTCGCGGTCCTTGCGCTCCGCGGGCGCGAGGGGCAGTGCCTGCAGCCAGAGCTCGCGCACTGGGTGTGCTGGCCGGCGAGCGAGCGCAGCGTCGACGCGGGCGCCGGCTACGTCGCGTCGTGGGCGCCGGTGATCGCCGAGGCGGAGACGCGCGCGGGAAAGGGCAAGCGGTTCGTGCTCGGCTTCTCGAGCGGCGGGTTCTTCGCGGTCATCCTGGCGACGCGTGCCCTCGTCGCCGCGGACGGGTTCGCGATTGCGGGCGCCGGTCCGATCGTGCCAACGCGCGCGCGCGACGAGGCGAGCAAGCCGCCGGTGCTCCTATTGTCGGCCGACGACGACCCGTCGCAGCCCGACATGCTGCAGCTGGGCGACGAGCTCACCCGCGAGCGCTGGCCCCACGACGTGTACTCGCGCGCGGGAGGGCACGAGCTGCTCGATCCGGACATCGACGCCGCCCTCGCCTTCTTCACGCGCTCGGCGACCGAGAAGCTCCCGCTCCGCCCGCCGTTGTCCCAGCATGTCCCTCGCCCGCACGATCCGGACGTCCGCGACGCAACGCCGGAGCCGCCCGTCTCGCCGGCGCCCCCGCGCGCCGACCTCCCGATGCCCGCATCCCGCCCCGCTGAGGAGGAGGACGGGGGCTAGGAATCCGGTGTTTGAAAAACACCAGATTCCTAGGCCGCCGACGGACGCAGGCTCTCGAACGTGCGGCGCAGCCCTTCGTCCGTGGAGATATTCGGCGACCAGCCGAGAGCCTTGATCTTGGAGTTCTCGAAGCGGTTGCCCTTCCACGCCGTGCGCGTCTTGTACGGCGTGAAGACGGCGGGGAGCTGCCCCCTCGAGAACGTGTGGTACCTGGCGACTGCGTGGGACAGAACGGTGAGCGCGGGGTACGGCACGCGCACCGAGCGCACGGGCTTCACGTCTCGCTTGTAGCGCGAGAGGTAGGTCTTGGCGTCCACGAGGTCGTCGTCGACGACGTTGTAGACCTCACCCACCGCGCGCGACGACTGCCCCGCGACGACGATGGCGTCGGCGCAATTCTCGACGAATGTGAGCGGCAGCGCGTTGTCGCCACCGAGGTGGAGGAACACGCCGAACAGGTTCAGCCCTACGCGCGACGACATCGCGGGGCCGCCAGGGCCATAGATTACGCCGGGGCGCAGCACGACCACCGGGACGTTGCGCTTCTCGGCGTACTCCCACACGAGCTGCTCTTGCTTGAGTTTGCTCTGCGCGTAGGGATCGCGGAGGTCGGGGTGGGTCTCGAGGGGCGTCCTCTCGTCGACGACAGTGCCGCGCGGCGCGTCCGCGACGCCGTAGACGGCGAAGGAGCTGCACAGGATGATCTTCGGGGGCTTGGGGCGGCTCGCCGCAGCCTCGAGGAGGTTGCGCGTCGTGACGACGGTGCCCAGGAACATGTCCGCCGCCGCGCCGCTCATCGCCGCCGCGAGGTGGTAAACGGTGTCACAGCCTTCGAGGACCTTCGCCGCTTCGTCGCGCGTTGCGAGGCTGCCGGTGCGCACCTCGACCTTCGCCCCCTTCGCGGCGTCGCTGTGCAGGACCGCGTCGAGGCGCGTGCGCTTCGACCCGGAGCGCAGGAGCAGCACCAGATCGCGCTCGCCGCGCGCCAGGAGGCGCTCTACCACGGAGACGCCGAGAAAACCGTTGCACCCGGTCACGAGGACACTCACTTGGAAGCCTCCTTCCCGCTCGTCTGCGCGAAGATGTCGTCCATCCACTTGGACACGCGGAGGATGTCCGCGTACGGAATCGGTGGCGGCGTCCCGTTGTGGATCGCCTCGTAGAAGTGGCGGAACAGGTAGTTCAGGCCGGAGAAGAAGTGGAACTCGCTCTTGGCGAACTTGCGCGCGTTGCGGGTGCCGGCCTGCGCGTACTGCCTGGCCATCTCGAACGCCGGGATGAGGCGCCCTATCGCGCTCGGCAGCTTGGCCGACGTCTCGAGCGTGACCGTGCGGGCCGCGAAGTCCGCGTGCACGGTGTTCTTGGTGCCGAAGACGCGCACGTAGTGGGGAGGCGGGCGGATGTGCGACGAGAACGTGCAGTAGCTCGTCGCCGTCTTTCCCTGGATCATGACGCGGAGCTCGTCGGCCATCGAGTCGCGCGCGTCACCGAAGCGCTGGGCGCGACGTACGGAGCCGTTCGCAGTGACCTTCGCGTCGTCGTCGTCGATGAACTCGACCACCTTGTTCAGGAGGTGATCGATGTTGTTGTGAAAGAGCTTCCCGGGCAAACGGTGGACCCAGTGGGCCGGATCCCCGAGGATGGCCGCGCCGAACGGGCCCGCGAGGTTGTACCCGAAGAACGACTCGACGTGGACGACCTCGCCGATCTCGCCGCTCCGGATCAGCTCGCGCATCTCGAGCGCCGGCGGATCGAACAGGTACGTGTAGCCGATCGTCATGACCTTCTTGGCGGCCCGGACGCGCTCGACGAGCTTCTTCGAGTCCTCGAAAGTGAGCGTCAGCGGCTTCTCGACGTAAACGTGCGCGCCGGCCTCGAGCGAGCGCGTCGCCAGAGCGAGGTGCGAGCCCGGAGGCGTGGTGATGTGCACGACGTCGGGCTTCTTCTCGGCGAGCAGCCGGTCGAAGTCGGTCGTGAAGTAGTCGAGCCGGTACCGCATGGCGATCTGCTCGGCCATGATCGGCTCGATGTCGCACACGCCCACGACCTGGGCGAGATCCGGCATCTTCTGGATCTCTTCGATGTGTCCGTCGGCGATCTTTCCGCACCCGACGATGGCTACGCGCAAGGACATGGTCTCTCCAGGAGCTTCAGGACTGGCGACTATACGGCTATTTGACCGCGCAGGCTGCGACGTTCAGGAGGAGCACGCCGGCCGCCGACGCCGAGAGATTCCCTCCGGGAACCAGGGATATTTTGCAGGTAGCGCCGGAAGATTCGGGGACGGCAGCGTACTTGGCGCCCGGTGCCAGCCCGACGACGACGTGGCGGGTGGCCTGCGCCGGCACCTTGTACCAGACGGCTGCGGCGACCTTCTGCGGCGCGGCGCTCGTGAAGAGGTAGGCCTCCGATTCGAGCAGGACGCCGTCGAGCCCCTCCGCTTCCAGCTTCACGGCCACCGGCGGGGCGTCGGCGGCGGCGCCGACGACGACCGTGTGCAGGAAGCGGCGCTCCGTCTTGCCGCGCGGCGACGAGATCTCGATGCGCGTGGAGTCGATGCCCGCCGCCGGATCGTTCTTCATGAAGATGGTGTCGGTCTGGAGCGTCGGCTCCTTGAGGAGCTTCGCGGTCACCCCCTCGGGGATCACCGTCGTGAGCGTCGCCGCCGAGCGGCCGACCGGGATCTTGATGACGGAGCCGGTGACCGTCGGCGTGACGCCCGCGTGGCCGGCCCAGGTCGTCCCGTAGGTGCCCTTGGTCAGCGTGAACCGATCGTAGACGACGACGCGCGCCTGCCCTGGCGTCTTCATCGAGTCCATCGGCGTTCGCGAGAAGACGACCTCGCGCTCGGCGCGCGCGACGCTGTGGGTCTTGTGGTACTGCGGGTAGTCGTCGGGGTCGTACGCGTCGCCGTACTCGGCGAGGGCGTACGCGACGCCGCCATTGTCCTCGTAGCGCGCGACGTGGGCGAGCTTGGAGTAGATCTGCTGGTTGGGGTTCCAGCGGTTGTTCTCCTTCTTGTCGTCCACGAGGATGACGTTGTGGCTCGTCGACGAGTACGAGTCGTAGTCGCCCGGATCGATCACGAGCATGTCACCGCCGCGCGCGATCTCGAAGTGCCCCTGGTCGAGGTGCTGGTGATCGCCGAAGAACGCGCTGGAGGTCAGCGAGAGCCACGTGGCGCGGTCGGTCCAGTCGCTCCTCGCGAACATCGTGCCGGTGCCTTTGGCGAGGTAGCTGGTCGGTCCCTTGCGCGGGTCCTCGGAGACGCGGCCAGGCTCGTCTCCGAGTGCCTTCAACCAGTTCCACACCGGCTCGCCGGGGCGCTTGGCGAGGCGGCCGAGCCACACCGCCTGGCGGGCGACCGGATCGTCTTTGGGAAGCGCCATCGCGACGCCGTAGAACTGCTGCGGGAAAGGCGTCGCCGGTTTGTGCGACCAGTCGGCGCTGTCGTAGGTGTGGACGGTGTCCGGTAAAAACCCGTGGTTCTGGAAGGCGATCGACTCACGGAGCCACGGCAGATCGGTGACCATCTTCGCGGGGCCGCCCGACGAGGCTCGCCCCTCCCCGTCGGCGTAGATGCCGAGCACAGCGCCGATGAGGCGCGCGTACTGCCAGCCCTCGGGGTAATCGCCGCCCACGAGGCGCGTGCGGTAGCCGGGCACGATGATCGTGTTCCAGATCTCGCGGGCGTGCTTTCGCATCGCGTTGCCCTTCGGATCGTCCCCGTCGCACGCGAGCCCGCCCATGCCGGCGGCGCCGAAGTAGCCCATGAAGTGGTTGCTCCACGGCTCGGTCGGCCGGTAACCGCCCTTCTTGTACCAGAAGACGTACGTGTGGAGCCGCGCGCAGGCGTGCTTGCGCTGAGCGCCGTCGAGCGCGTCGTAGAGCCAGTCGGAGGCGATCGCCGCGAGGAAGCCGACGTTGCGGATCGCGTAACCGTCGTCGCGCTCGGCGGACTTGTCGCCGCCCTTCTTGTCGCCGACCTCCGTCTGGTCGTCGAAGAGAGCGGTCAGGTACTGGACGGCGGCTTTGGTGTAATCTGCACGTTTCAGGATGCGCCCGCAAAGGGCCAGATCGAGCGCCATGTTCGCCCAGTCCTCGCCCATGTGGCCGCTCGACACCTTCTTGGCGAGGCCCTCGTCGCAGTTCTGCTGGAGGATCGTCCAGCTCGGGTGGTTCACGTGCGACATCGCCTCGAGGCCGCTCAGGCGATCGGCCGTGAGCAGGATGCGCGGGTGCGTGCCCAGCTTGAAGTCGGTCGTGAGCGGGAGGGTCCCTTGCGGACCAGACGGGATCGGGGTCGCGGTGGGCGTCTCGCTGCTCGTGTCGGGAAAGCGCTCGACGCGGCGGCAGCCGGAGGCGTAGAGAGCGATCGAGGCGAGGGCAATCGCGAGGCGCATGGCGGACTAGAGATAGTCGGCCGAGGCTCCGAGGTCGAGAGTGGGGTCTCGTGGTAGAGTCATTCGCCCATGATGCGAGGCTCCTCCCTGGGCGGCGCGGCGGCGCTGGCGACGGCGTGCTCGCTCGTCGCGCTCGGTGCCTGCGGCGTCGACATCACGGGCACGCTCGCAGACGGCGACGCGGGCAGCACCGGCGACGCCACGACCGACGCCACCGGAAAGGACGCCACGGCGGACGCGAGAGACGACGGCGCGGCCACGAAGGACGGCAGCGACGACGGCGGAGGTGGCGGCGACGGCGGACCCGACGGTGCGCGCGACGCGAGCGCCGACGCCGCAGCGGACGCCACAGATGGCGGCCCGTGCGCGCTCCCCGACGGAGGGGCGGGCATCACGTGCGCGGGGACGTGCGTGGATCCAGGCAACGATCACGAGCACTGCGGCAGCTGCGTTCCTTGCGCCGCCTCCGCCGCGTGCGAGACGGGCGCGTGCGTCGATGTCGCCGCCTCGCTGTCGGGCTTGCGCTACGAGCAACCATGCAATAACGGCATCCGCCCATTCTGCGGGACGGGCGCGGGCGGCAGCAAGACGGCGGCGGTGACGGGCACGACGGGGAAGAGCTACGAAATCGCCTTCCGCGTGCGCGGCGTCGTCGAGCAGAAGCAGTACAACAACACCACCGCGGGCGGCGCGACCGGGACGAACGCGAGCTTCTTCATCGCGGCCGGCACCCCGAACGGCGACGGCTGGAACGTGGTTGCGCTGGGCGTGAGCGCGCCGGTAGGGAGGGTCTACTTCAACGCGGGCGCGTCGAACCACTCCTACTCCGACGGACTCGACTACCACGCGACGCTCCGCGCCAACGCGGGGGCAACGCTGACGCTCGCCGTCGATCCCCGCGACGGACTGGAGGCGCCGAACGTCGACAACGGCGGAACGCCCATCGTGGTCCCGGGCATCGCGCCGGCGCCGAACCCGTTCGACGGTCAGTTCATCCAGCTCGACGTCGAGTCCGTCCGCGCTCTGCCTTAGCGACCCAGAAGCGTCTCAGTCTTCGGGCGATGCGGCCGACAGCCAAGCACGGCGGGCCGCGGCGTAGGCGGCGCGCGAAGCCTTCGTGATGTTCTCGTGCGGAGGCGACGCGAGCCCACGCTTGGCGAGCTCGGGGCCCAGCTTCTGGAGGACGAGCACGCGGGCCTCGGCGAGTGTCCCCGGCCATCCGCCTTCCATGGCGCGGCCCTCCCGACGTAGCGTCTCACGCCACGACGCCACCCAAGTTGCGGCGACGGTGCGCACGCACTCGTCGAGGACAGCGTCGCCTGCGACCGTCACGGCTCGAACCCGGCAAGGGGCTGGAAACCCAGAATGATGGTGTGCTCGTTCATGCGCGGTAGGTCGCCGTGGCGACATAGCGCAAAATTCGCCCACAATGCGAGGACCGCACGCTGCCCTGGCAAACGTCCTCACCCTCGAACACGCCCGTGTGCTCGCGGAGCGCGCGCATGACGGGGTACGTGACGTCGTGGCCGCCGTCGACGCAGGACGGGTCGCCGCACGGAATCTCGAAATGGGCCGGCGCCGAGGCGAGCTGGACCCGACGCGTGTGCGTCGTCGATCCCGCCGCCTCGCCGCGGTGCTCGGAGAGCTCGAGGTTGAGCCCCTCGAGCTCCGGCACCTCGACCGTGAGTCGTGGCGCTTCGTCCTCTCGACGGCGGCGCTCGGCGAATCGCCGAGCGGCCTCCGTCTGCTTCTGCGCCCGCATCTGCCGGTGTTCGCTCACCAACCGCGGTGTCCGCCGCCGCCGCCGCCGCCGCCGCCACCGCCGCTTCGACGGTTACCACCGCCGCCGCCGCCGCCGCCGCCGCCGCCACCACCGCCCGGACCACCCCCACCACGGCTCTGACGCTCTTCGGCCTCGTTGACGCGGAGCGGGCGGCCGTCGACGACGGCACCGTTCATCGTCTCAATCGCCTTCTGGGCGCCCGCGGGGGTGCCCATCGTGACGAAGCAGAACCCACGCGAACGACCGGTCTCGCGATCGGTGACGACGTGGACGTCGGTGACCTCGTCGATTTCCGCGAAGACGGCGCGGATCGTCTCCTCGGTGGAGTTGAACGACAGATTCCCGACGTAAAGGCGCTGACCCATGATGAACCTCTTCCAGTATTGGCAGTGACGGCAGTTGTCGCGTTATTTTTTTGATCGGACGAGCCGCTGCGTGCGATCGCGGGTGACGCGCTTTCAAGTTGCGCCAACCACACGTTTCGTCCCGAGTGCATGAACGCGTTGCCAGTGCCGGAAGTGGCCTACAGCTACGAGTCGATCCGCCGGAAACGGTGACGTGACGGGACGTAGCATAGCTCATTTCCGCGAAAAGGCGAGGGGGCGCGTGCCCGCACCCCCCGCCGCGCGGGGCGTATTGGCGCGTCCCGTGAGCACCCTGCCGGACGGCGCCCTCCTCCCCGTGACGGCAGCGGCGGACGAGGTGGCGACGGCGGAGGAGGCGGTGGTTGGCGGTGGGCAAGTACGCGCCCAAGGCGAAGTCGGCGCAGCTTCACCGACGCGACATGAGAACGTTGGCCGGCGGCAAGTAGCCGGAACCCGCGCGCGGCGTCACTTGCAGGCGACGCTGCAGCGCGCGTTCAGGCATTGACCCAGGGCCACGAGCGCGTCCTGCCCCGCCGGCTCTGCGGTGGCGCACGCGTTCTCGCAGGTCGGGTCCCCGGCGCAGCGCGCGAGGCACGAGATGAGACGCGTACAGCTCGCGTTGTTGGAGCACGCGGCGCCCTGGCTGCAGCAGCTCGTGTCCATGCACGTCCCGCAGGCGGGGTGCGTCCAGGTGATCGAGCCGCATTGGCCCGGCGTCGCGCCGCCGCCTCCAGAGCTGGAGCTGCCACCGCTCGTACTGCCGCCCGAGCCTCCACTGGTGCTGCCGCTGCTCGAGCCTCCGTTGCTGCCTCCCGCGCCGGAGCCGCCGCCCGAGCTACCTCCGCTGGTGCCGCCGTTGCTCGTGCCACCGTCCGTCGCCTTGCACGTGGTGAACGCTTGCTGGGACGGGCTACACGTGGAGGCGAGGGCCGACTTGGTCGCGGCGTCGTCGGTCTTGCCGTCGATGCCGCACTTCGTGGCGTGGTAGGCGCAGTCGAGGTAGGTGCCGGCCTGCGAGCTGCACGACGGATCGCCCATCATCTTGGTACACGTGTCCTTGTCCGACGCCGAGTAGACGTCGTTCGGGCAAGGCGGAGTCACGCTGCACGAGAAGCCGCTCCCTCCCGAGCCGAAGGTCGTCGTGCTGCTTCCGGAACACGCGACCATCGAGAGCCCGCCCGCCACGACTGCCACGGAAATAAAATTTCGGATCGTACGCATGGTGCTCCGAACCTCCGCGCGCCGTCGTCGCAAGCGGCGTGCCCCTCGGTCCGAATTCCCTGTTTCGCGTGGTTGCGCGCGGAACGGGGAATCGCGTGAACGGCGCGTCACGCCTGCGGTGAGGACGCGCGGGTGTCCGCCGCACAAACGGCTTATTTTCCAGCCGAACGGGAAGGGAAGGAAGCGCGGCTCCTTCTCGTATCAGGGCGTTGGCAGCGGCAGGCCGAGCGCCCCGGGGCCGCCCATCACGCACGTGCCGAAGAACTCGCTCGGGCAGCCGCCGGCGAGGAAGCGCGTGCGGCAAGCAGCCATGCAGCCGCTCATGTCGCCTCCGGCAGAGCAGGTGCCCGGGCACTCGCTCGCCATCTGGCAGACCTTGGCGCACGCGCGTTTGTGTTTCGCGAGCGAGGCGGCGCGGGCGGCGTTGCACTTCTCACGCGCCGCGCCGCATCCACCGGTCACGCAGCGGTCGGCGGCGCCGACGCACGCGTCGCGGCACGCTCCGCACGAGGCCGCGCACGCGCGCTTGCACGCGTCGTCCTGGCACGCACGCTTGCACGACCCGCAGCCGGTGACGCAGCGCTTTCCGCATGCGTCGCAGCCGGCGGTGCACTTGGGCTTGCACGTCTCTTCCTGCACGTCCAGGCACGGGTCCGGCACGCACGACTGCTCGAACAGGAACTTGCAGGACAGCAGGTTCGGCCGACCGGAGGGCGTCTCGTCCCTGGACGAATCGTCGGCCGGAGGCTCCCATGCGCAGTCGCGTGCGAGCTCGGCGACGATGGCTTCGTCCTTCCACGACGCAGGCGCGGGCGGCGCCGGGGGGCCTGCGTCGCGAGGAGGCGCGCTCGGCGAAGCGGCGGGCGCGCTCGGCGCGGCGACAGGACCCGATGCGGACGGCAACGAGGCGGTCGCGCCCCCCGGCGCCGTCGCGTGCGCTGCGATGGGTGGCGACTCCGCCCTTCGCGTGCAGGCGAAGGGCATGAGCGCGAGCGCGAGCAGGGCGAGGCTTCGCATGGGCCGCTCCGCAGAGTACACGCGCGCATCACGGCGCGAGCAGCGCTTCGAGCTTGGCGAGCAGCGCGTCGTGCGCCGTCCTCTGGACTGCGCAGGAACCTTGCGCGGACCATTGGACGGCCTCCGGGTTCGCACCGGAGATGCCGGACGGCTGCGCAGGTCGCACGTCATCGCGCGAGAAGCTCCACGGGCCTCGACGGAGACCACGTGCTAGAGCGGGGCCCATGCAGCGAGCTCATGCATGGGTCGGGCTGGCGTTGGGCCTCGCCGTCGCCTGCTCCTCGTCCTCTCCGTCGTCCGGTCCGGGCGGCGGCACTTCGAGCGGCGCGCCGGCGTCGACGGGGGACGCCGGCCTCCCGCCGCAGGCGAACCCGGGCGAGTCGCAGGTGTCGTTCCATACGCCGAAGGACCAAGCCACGCAGCTCGTCGTCGGTATCGACGCCGAGGACTTCGCCTCCCAGGGCTACATGGTCAGGGCGCTCGAGGTGGTGGTCACCGTCGACGGCGTCGTCGCGGCCCGCGAGACCCTCGACGCGGAGGCGGGCGCGCTGTTCCCCCACGCCGTGCGGCTCGTCGCGCCGAAGGACAGGCCGAACGCGGCGGTCGCCATCAAGATCACGGCGCGCGCACCCGGCGCCGATCTCGTCTTGCGCACGGCGAAGACAGCCTTCGTCGCCGGACGGACACGCCTCGCGTACCTCTTCCTCGAGACGCGCTGCACCCTGTTCGGCATCGGCGGCGGCGGGTCACCGCCGGGGCCGACGTGCACGAACCCCGGCGAGACGTGCATCGGCGGCGCCTGCGCGCCCGACGCCCTCGGGGCGCTTCCCGACTTCACCGCGGACTGGGCGACGAACCCCCCGAGCGCATGCGGGACCGGCGCGGCCGGCGAGCTCCTCGTCGGAAAAGGCCAGACCGCGTTCGCTCCCGTCGCCGACGGCGACACGCTCACCCCCGAGTGCGGCCCGCAAGGCGGGCACCACCTGTGGATGGCGCTTCGCATGAAGAACGTCGGCCAGTTCGGAAGCAAGACGGTCCTCTCGGCGACGCAGCCGGCCGGCACGGCGTCGGTCCCCCTCACCGGCTTCGCATACGCGTGGGCGCCCGCCGCCGCAGGGCAATGCGAGCTGGTCGGCGTGCGCTTTCAGCTCGACGTCGGCGCCACCCCGGTCGCCGCGTTCCTCGGCAAGCCGCTCGACATCACCGCCACGACGGACGACAAGGCCGGCCACCACGCGTCGATCGTGAGCCACGTCACGATCGCGACCGCGCCGGTCGGTCCCTTCTGCCACTGAGACGCTACCGAGCCGCGTTCGCTCTTCGCGCCGCCGCGTGGCGCGCCGTCCAGGTACAGTGGGCGCATGTGCTGTTTTTCCCAGCCCGTGAAGCACATCGCCGGCACGAAGATCTTTGCGCGCGCGACGTCGCCGGCGCACCAGGTCGTCGTCTACTCGATGCGTCTGCGCGCGGACGCCGATGTAACCGCCGCCGCGCTGGGCGGCGTCGCGCGGGCCGCTGGGCGCCCACGTCGACGCGACACGCGCGCGCGGCCTCGTCGATCCGAGCGCCCCCGGTTGGGGCAAGGCGCTCTTCGGCCCGCAGCGCAACGCCGACGTCTACGTCCCCTCCTGACTCCTGAGCGGCCGGTTGGACACGACGCAGAGCCTTCCGGCAAGTAGCGGAAATTTCGGAAAGATCGGCAAACGGCGGCGTGCCCGAGATCTTTTGGTCGCGCCGCCCGTACTACGTTTCTGATGCAGCTCCGAAACGTGGCTCTCTGGGTGGCGTTCGGGGTCGTCGCCTCCAGCGCGGGGGCGATGGCGATCCCCGTCGCGAAGAGCGCACACACCTCGCAGACCGAGGTCGGGCCCGAGCCCACACCCAAGATCGATCTGTCGCACTTCTCCGCGGGCCAGACGCTCCTCGTCGACGGGCGCCTCGGGCACGCGACGCTTCCCCAGAATGGCGCCGGCGAGACATACTTCTTCGCGTCGGTGACCGGCAGCGCCCCGGCCGGCGTGAGCGCGCCGCCCTTGAACCTCGCCATCGTCATCGACCGCTCCGGCTCGATGAAGGGGGACCGCATCTCCAACGCGCTCGCCGCCGCCGTCGGCATGGTCGATCGCATGCGCGACGGTGACAGCGTCACCGTCGTGAGCTTCGACACCGAGGCCACGCTCGTCGTGCCGCCCACGCTGGCGCACGCGTCGACCCGATCGTCGATCGACGCGGCGATCCGCTCCATCCGCCTCGGCGGCGACACGTGCGTCTCGTGCGGCCTCGACGAGGGGATGCGCCAGCTCGATCAGACGGCGCTCGGCCCCGAGCGGGTCAACCGCATGATCCTCCTGTCCGACGGCGCGACGAACCACGGCGTGCGCGATCTCCCCGGCCTGCGCGGCGTCGCCGGGCGCATGCGCGACCGCGGGATCACCATCTCGACCATCGGCGTCGACGTCGACTTCGACGAGAAGGTGATGACGGCTATCGCCGCCGAGGGCAACGGCCAGCACTACTTCGTCGAGTCGCCCACCGGTCTGGCCGCGGTCTTCTCGCGCGAGTTCGACGATCTCCTCGCCTCCATCGCCAGCGACACCGAGCTCGCGATCGACCTGCCGTCCGGAGTCGAGGTCGACCAGGTCTTCGATCGCAGCTTCCGCCGCGACGGCTCGCGCATCATCGTCCCGTTCGGAACGTTCAGCGCAAAAGAAGAGAAGACCGTCCTCGTGAAGCTGAAGGTCCCCGCCAGCCAGGTCGGCGTGCAGCCCGTCGTGGACGTGAAGCTGACCTACCGCGACCTCGCCCAGAAGAACGTCGGCTCGTGCGCCGGCGCGCTCGCAGTGGTCGTCACCGCCGACGCGGGAACGGCGCAAAAAGACCTCGATCCCTACGTGGCCACCCGCCTCGAGCGAAGCCGCACCGCGCAAACCCTGAGCGAAGTGAACCGCCTCTTCGAAGCCGGCCAGGTCAACGCCGCGCTCCTCCGCCTGAAGCAGCAGGACGACAACCTCGCCAAGACCGAAGCCCTCGCCCGCCGCGCCCCACCCCGCCCTTCGCCGGCCATGCACACCCGCTCGATCGAGGAAGACCTGAAGCAGCAGCGCGTCGCCGTCTCCAACGCCAGCAACGGCATCGCCCCCCCCAAAGCGCCCGCCCCCGCCCCAAGCTCCCACGCCGGCAAAGCCTCCCGAAAAGAAAACGAGCTCGAGAAGCTCGACTTCTGGAAGTAGCCCCGTCGCGAGCGTCCCCTCTGCCAAGGGGCGAAGGAGAGAGGCGAGCCCGCCAAGCCGCGCGCGTCCCTGTAAGCTCCGAGCCTGCCCCGCGTTCACCGAGGGAGAGGCCACCCATGCATTCGCGTTCGTCGACACGCCGCGCCACCGTTCCCTTCACCCTGTTCGTGGTGGCCGTCGCCGGCTGCGGCGCCTCGGAGAGCGCGCCGAGGAGCCCGAACGCGACCGCCGCGCACGACGCGCCGGCGCCTGCCGGGTACCCGGGTGCGATGGGGGGCGCTGCGCAAGCGGCGCCCGCGATGGAGGCGGCGAAGAAGGCCGACGACGCGTCGCCGAAGAAGCCCGAGGAGACGACCTGGAAGCGCTCGCAGGTCGCGGCCAACGCGACGCGCCTCATGGTCGGCGAACGCGAAGAGCTTCCGCTGAAGACGATGCAGGCCAAGATCACCGTCGACGGCTTCCGCGCGCGCGTCCTCATCGACTACGTCTACGGCAACGACCGCGACCGGCAGCTCGAGGGGACGTTCCAGCTCCGGCTGCCCGAAGAAGCGTCGCCGTACTTCTTCGCGTTCGGTGAGAGCACGTACGAGGCCAAGCCGGTCGCCGCCGGTCCCACGCCGCAGCCGCTGTTCTTCGCCGTCGCCGAGACGCGCAAGATGGGCGACGGGCCGCTCGAGATCATGAACGAGCGTCAGTCTTCGTGGATCCACCCGAAGGAGGCGCGCATGGTCCCGCGCGAGAAGGCCGCGTTCGCGTACGGCGAGACGGTGCGCCGCCGCGTGGATCCGGCGCTCATGGAGTGGGCGGGCGCCGGCGTCTTCAACGCGCGCGTGTTTCCGCTCGCGCCGCACAAGCTGCATCGCGTCGTCGTCGGCTACGATCTCGACCTCGTCCGCATCGGCGACGATCTCGAGTACCGCTTCGATCTGCCGGAGAAGACGCCGCAAGCGATGGTGGACATCCGCGTCGCCAAGCTCGCCGGCGTCGCGACGACCACGACGCCCGCGGCCCCGCCCGCCGCCGACGAGCGCCGCCAGTACTTCCACTTCGAGAACCCGAAGGACCGCACGCTCACCTTGCGCATGAAGTCGCCAGGCGCGCCGGCCATCGTGGGGAGCGACGCGAAGACCGGCGACTACTTCGCCGCGCAGGTGAAGCCGACGCTCCCCGCCGGCGCGCCGAGCGCATCGATGGACAGCGCGGTCTTCCTGCTCGACACGTCGCTCAGCTCGAACCCCGATCGCTTCAACGTGTGGCTCAAGATGATGCGCACGGTCCTCGACGCGAACCGCCCACAGCTCAAACGCTTCAACGTGCTGTTTTTCGGCGTCGACGCGCGCTGGTACAAGCTCGGCTTCGCGGAGAACACGCCGGCGGGCGTGGACGCGCTCATGACGACGGCCGGCGGCCTCGCGCTCGAGGGCGCGACGGACATCGGCGCCGCGCTCAAGGAAGCCGCGCACCCGGCGTGGCTCGAGGCGAAGCCGGGCAGCAAGAGCTACGACGTGTTCCTGCTCTCCGACGGCGCGGCGACGTGGGGCGAAGGGAACCTGTACGCGCTCGGGCGCACGTTCGCGTCGGGCAGCGCGGGGAGCCTCTACGCGTACCAGACCGGCCTCGCGGGCACCGACGTCGCGGCCCTCACGCACCTGGCGCGCGAGAGCGGCGGCGCGGTCTTCTCCGTCACCGGCGAGGCCGAGATCGTGCGCGCCGCGACGGCCCACCGCGCGCGTCCGTGGCAGCTGGCTTCCGCCACCGTCGCGGGCGGCTCCGACGTTCTCCTCGCGGGCCGCCCGAAGGCGATTTTCCCGGGGCAAACGCTCCTCGCCGTCGGGCGCGGCGCGATCACCGCGGGCGCCGAGCTGGTGCTGACGCTCGAGCGCGACGGCCAGAAGCAGACCGTCAAGACGAAGCTCGGCGCGCCGGTGCCCTCGAAGCTCGCGCCGCGCGCGTACGGGCAGGTCGCGACGTCGCAGCTCGAGGAGCTCGAGGTGGCGACCGAGGGCGTGTCGAAGGCGTACGCGACGCACTTTCGCGTGACCGGGCGCACGTGCTCGCTCCTGATGCTCGACAGCGAGCAGGACTACGAGCGCTTCGCGATCCGCCCCGAAGAGGACGCGTTCGTCGTGAAGGGGACCCCCGCGGGCGATCTCTTCGCGGCCACGCTGAAGCAGACGTACGACACGCTGGGCGATCCGAAGGCGAGCTTCATGGCGCTCCTCGCCAAGCTCGAGAAGACGCCGGGCGTGAAGCTGCAGGTGCCGGCGGCGTACAAGATGGCGGTGACGCAGATGCCGGCGTCCGCGTTCGCGGTCGACGCCGCGCCGCTCGCGACGAAGCTCACCGCCAAAGCGCAGCTCGCGCCGAACCTGCTCGCGATGCTGGCGAAGCACGAGCTCGACTACGATCGCATCAGCGACGACGCGCGCGCGCGGCAGGGGCAGGCGGGGCCGGGCGACGCGCTGAAGGCGCTCTCCTCACTCGTCGAGGAGAACCCCGGCGACGCGGTCCTCGCGCGCGACGTCGGCTTCTCGGCGATGGACCTCGGCCTCCGCCCGCAGGCCTACCACCTGTTCCGACGCGTCGCCGACATGCGCCCCTACGAGCCGCAGACCTACCGCGCGATGGCGCAGGCGCTCGCCGCCATGGGCAAGACGGATCTGGCGCTCGCGTACTACGAGATCCCGCTCATCGGCGAGTGGGACCCGCGCTTCGGAGATCTGCGCGCGATCGTCGAGCTCGACTACCTGCGCTTCTTGCGCGGCATCGCCGCCGGCAAGGCGAAGACGACGGCGAGCGAGTACGCGAAGGCGCGCCTCGAGACGCTCGCGAAGAAGATCGGCATGACGGAGGCGGACCTCGTCGTCACGATCACCTGGAACACCGACAACACCGACGTCGACCTGCACGTGACCGAACCGGGCGGCGAAGAGTGCTTCTACAGCCACCGCCAGACGCGCACGGGCGGCGAGCTCACGCGCGACGTGACCCAGGGCTACGGCCCCGAGATGTACGTCCTGAAGCGCGCGCCGACCGGCCGCTACCTGGTGCGCGCGCACTACTACGCGTCGGATCGCAACCGCGCGAGCGCGCGCACGAAGGTCTACGTGACGACCTACGAGGACTGGGGCACGCCGAAGGAGCGCGCGACGGAGAAGGTCGTCACGCTCGAGACCGGCAAGGAGATGCACGACATCGCGCTCATCGACCGGCGCTGAACGCTACTTCTCGTCGCCGCCGCACGACGTCCACATGAGGAGGACCTCGGCGTCGGCGGGGGCGAACGGGACCTGGCGCGGCGGCATGGCGCACGCCGCGACCTGGACGCCCATGCGGCTTCGCTGCGCGAGGGCCACGGCCGTCTTGGAGAAGTCGTGGTCCTCGACCGCCATGCCGTCCCCCGCGTGGCACGCGAAGCACGCGCGCTTGAGGATCGGCAGCACGTCCTTCTCGTAGCTTGGAATCGTGCCCGCGCAGGAGGCCGGCTTCTTGAGCGTACACGCCACCGGCGGCGGGGGAGGCGTCCGCGGGGTCGTGATGGGCGCCGGGGGATCTACACATGCCGCGAGCAACGCGGCGCCAAGAGCGAGCACGAGCAATGACTTCACGCGAAAGGCTTCTCCTCGACGCGCGCGCGCGCGTTCTCGATGGTCACGGCGCGATGGCCGATGCCGTGATCTTTGCTAGCAGCGTCCCACGGCAGCGGCGCGCGCTTGGGCACGGAGCCCGGCGCCGGCAGCGGGAAGATGAGCGAGCGGGCGGAGTGATGGGACACGCGCCCGGTCACCTTGTGGTTCTCCTGGTGGATGTGCCCGTAGAAGACCGTCGCGTCGCGCCCGGAGAGCAGCTCCAGCGCGCGCGCGCCGTCCTTCGTCGTCCAATCCCATTCCGGAAAGAGGTCGAAGAGGGGGCGATGGGCGAGCACCACGAGCGGCGCGCCGGCGGGGACGCGCGCGATCTCGCCCTTGAGCCAGTCGAGCTGCCCGTCGCCGAGCGTGCCACCGGGCGCCGACGCGTTGTCGAGCGCGATGAAGTGGACGCCCTTGTGCTGGAACGACTGGGTGAGCGGCCCGAAGGCCTCCTTGTAGGCGGCGCCTTGATCGGGGGCGGCGTCGTGCTCACCGGGGAGGAAGTAGAGCTTCTTGACCGTGAGACCGGCGACGATCTCCTTGAACTCGGCCAGCCGCGCGCGCCGCTCCTTGGCGTCGTCGGTCGTGTGCGTGAGATCGCCGGTGAAGACGATGAAGTCCGGCTGCGCGGCCGACGCGTTGATCGCGGCGACCGTCTTCTTGAGGCACGTGTCGGCCTCGGGGTTCGGTGCGCCCTTGAAACCCCAGTGCGTGTCGGTGAGCTGGAGGAAGAAGAAGTCCTCGACCTTCGCAGCCGCCGGCGCGCCTGCCAGCGGACCACCGGAGACCGGGGCCGCGCCGGATGCGACCTGGGGCGTTACGCCGCTGGCCTCGGCGCCGCCGCAGCCGATCAGGCCCGACGCGAAGACCACTCCACCTAAACCGGCGAGCGCGAGCACGTCGCGTCGACGAAGATCCTGACTCATTTTCCGCGTTCCTTCCTGGACCCTCGCAGAAACGAACGAGCGGGGCAATGGTTCCATGGAACGGTCGGCGTGGCCCGCTCGTTCGTACGGTCGGCTCACTGTGGTCACACCGGTTACCCTCTCCGAAGCCTGGCTCGATCTGTTGCCCGCCGACGGGGGTGCCCTGTGGTACCAACCCGAGTCGATGGGGACGATCCCGCCCGAGTCGCGGTCGCCGCTGACAGACGCCCTCGGGCACGCCGACGCGCTGTATCGCCTCGCGTACCACCTCGCCGGCGAGCGCGAGGACGCCGAGGACCTCGTCCAGGAGACGTACGCGCGCGCGTTCAAGGCGAGCGCGCAGTTCGTCGAAGGTACGAACCTGCGCGCGTGGCTCTGCCGGATCCTGCGTAACACCTACGTCGACGGCTTCCGGCGAGGACGCGTGAACCCGGTGCGTGGCGAGCTCGACGACGACGCCCCCGCCTCCGCGAAGGACGGAGCGCCGGAGCCGCTGCGGGGCGACGAAGAGCTCGAACGCCTGCGCGGTGTCGTCGCCGAGGACATCGAGGCCGCGCTCGCGACCCTCTCGGTCGACGCACGCACCGTGGTGCTGCTCGATCTCGAGGGCTTCACCGAGACCGAGCTGGCGACGGTCCTCGGTTGCGCGGTGGGGACGATCAAATCACGGCTCACCCGGGCGCGCGCCGCCCTGCGGGCCAAGCTGGCGGACTACGCGAGGTGAGCATCATGGACTGCGAAGCCGCCAGACCCCTCCTCCTCCCGCGCCGGCGCAAGACGCTGGACGACGTGACCGCCGAGGCCGTCGAGCAGCACCTCGCGGGTTGCGCGGCATGCCGCCACGAGGACGCCGCCGACGCCGAGCTGACGCGCGCGCTGGGTCGCATCGCCCGTCGCGAGGCTCCGAAATCGCTCGTACGCGCGGTGGAGGCGCGCTGGTCGCCGGCACCCACCCCCCGGACGACCAGGACCGGCACCCGTACGGTGCTCGCCATGCTCGCCGGGGCCGCGCTCGCCGCCGCCGCGCTCCTCGTGTGGCGCGGACGCACGCACTCCGAGGCCATGTACACGGAGGCCGTCAACGATCACCTGCGCCTCCTCTATAGCGATCACCCTCTGGAGGTCGAGAGCGGCGGCGTGCACCAGGTGAAGCCGTGGTTCGCGGGGCGCCTCGACTTCGCGCCCGTCGTCGCCTTCGGCGGGGACGCCGACTTTCCGCTCCAGGGCGGCGCCGTCGCGTATTTTCTCGATCGAAAGGCCGCCGCCTACGAGCTCAAGCGGCACCTGCACCCGATCACGCTCTTCGTCTTCCGGGCGGACGGGCTCGCCTGGCCCACGGCGACCCGTCCGATCGGCCATGCCCGCGGGTCGGCCGATACGATGCGGGGCTTTCATGTCCTCTTGTGGCGTGACGGGGACCTCGGGTACGCGCTCGTCTCGGATCTGAACGAGCGCGAGCTGGGCAGTCTGGCCGACAAGATCGCCGGCCCCTGACACCGGGAAAGAGACCTCCCGGCGCCGCTCCCGTAGGATGGCGGCTCGGGCATGCGGTGCAGCCGGTGGAGCGTCGGTCTGGTGGCGATGGGCGTCGTCGCGTCCGCGAATCGCCCGGCGCGCGCGGACGATCCGCCGACGCCGCTGTCCGACATCGCCGTCGCGCCGCCCGAAGAGCTCCATCGCAAACAGCGCCTCCACGACGAGGACCTCGCGCGCAAGAAGGAGGGCCGGTACGTCACCGGCCTCCCGCTCGCCAACTACGACCACGACATCGGCTTCGGCTTCGGCGCGCGCGTCTACTGGTTCGACAACGGCAAGCGGAGCGATCCTCTCTTCGCGTACACGCCCTACGAGCACCGCGTGTTCGCGCAGGCGTTCGCGTCCACCGGCGGCGTGCAGTACCACTGGCTCGACTACGACTCGCCGCACTTCATGGGCTCGCTCTTCCGCGTGCGCGCCAGCTTCGAGTTCCAGCAGAACATCGCGCAGAACTATTTCGGCATCGGCGCCCGCAGCCTGCAGCCGCTGTCGTTCCCGGGGTCGAAGGACACGTTCGCGCACGCCTCCGACTACGACGCGCACCTGAACGCGGTGCAGCCCGACGGCACCACGTACGCGCTGTACGACAAGTACTTCGGACGGCGACCCCAGGTCGCGTTCGCCGCCGAGCGCCACCTGCTGGGCGGCCTCGTGCGCGCGCTCTTCGGCGTCGGCCTCTCGAACACGACCATCCGCCAGTACACCGGCACCAACACCGACGCCGACGGAGCCTCCGGGCCCGTGCAAGCGTTCGAAGCGCCCACGCGCCTCGCCCTCGACTGCGCGGCGCGGCGGATCGTCGGCTGCGAGGGCGGATGGGACAACGTGCTGCGCCTCGGCCTCTCGCTCGATACCCGGGATTTCGAGCCGGATCCGAACTCCGGCGTGTACGCGGAGCTGTCGAGCGAGTACGGCCTCCGCGGCCTCGGATCGGACTACGCGTACGCGCGCGTGCTCGGCTCGGTGCGCGCGTTCTACAGCCCGATCCCCAAGCTCGCCGATCTCGTCCTCGCCGGCCGCTGGCTCTACGAGGTGCAGACCAAGGGCACGCCGTTCTTCTCGATGAGCAACATGCCGTTCATCGACGACAACCACGCCGGCCTCGGCGGCTTCCGGACGCTGCGCGGCTTCCGCGACAGCCGCTTCGTCGGCCCCGTCATCGCGCTCACCAACTACGAGGTGCGGTGGACGTTCCTCCGCTTCCGCGCCGTCGGGCAGAGCTTCGGCCTCATCGCGGTGCCGTTCATGGACATCGGTCGCGTGTTCGACAACGTCTCGACGACCGGCTTCAAGGACTGGAAGCGAACGCAGGGCGGAGGGTTTCGGATCGCGTGGAACGAGGCGACGATCCTCATGGCCGACTACGGCTTCAGCGACGAGGACGCCGGGCTGTACGTGAACTTCAACCACATCTTCTAGGTGTGTCCGCCTTGTGAGGGCGTCGAGAAGGTGCAGACGGGCTGGATCGGACGCGCCGGCAGCGCGCGATCGGCGCGGCGTGGAAGTCGGCGGAGGTCCAAGCAACATCGCGCACTTGAAGCGGGCTCGCGAGGTGGCCCCGCACTCCGGCGCGAGGTGCTCGCGAGGACGTGCGAGCGCGAGGTGCGGCACGGCGGCTGCAAACTTGGGGGTTGTCATGCGACATGTGCCCTCCCCTTCTCTCCTCTTGTTGTGTCTGTTTGCCGTGCTCGCGGAGATGGCATGCGCGAGCGCGGAGATCGGCGATCCGCCGGCCGTCGCGGACCCGCCGGGGGTCGCAGAGGTGGGCGGCGACGCAGGTCGGGACGGACGGGCGGCGCCGGGGGCGCTGCAGCAGGGCGACGACGGAGGAGCGGGGACGGACGCGGGCGCGGCCTCGGGCGACCTCGGGCCGGGCGGCGACTTTCGGGCGTACGCCGACGCAGTCGCGGCGGGGCTGCAGCGCTTTTACGATCCGGCGACGGGCCTCTTCCCGACGACCGGCTGGTGGAACTCCGCCAACGCCATCACCGCGCTCGCGGACTACTCGCTTCGCACGGGCTCGCAGTCGTACGTCGCGGATTTTGGAAATACGTTCGACAAGAACCGCAGCAACAACTTCCTGAACGACTACTACGACGACGAGGGCTGGTGGGCGCTCGCGTGGATCAAGGTCTTCGATCTGACCCACGACGCGCGCTACCTCGACATGGCCAAGACGATCTTCGCCGACATGACCGGCGCGTGGGACGCCAAGTGCGGCGGCGGCATCTGGTGGAGCAAGGCGCGCGGCTACAAGAACGCGATCGCCAACGAGCTGTTCCTCGAGGTCGCCGTTCGTCTGCACCAGCGCTCGCCGGGCGACGGCGCGGCCGCGGGCAGCTTCCTCGACTGGGCGAAGCGCGAGTGGGCGTGGTTCGACGCGTCGGGCATGATCAACGCCGCGGGCCTCGTGAACGACGGGCTCGACGCGTCCTGCAAGAACAACGGGCAAGCGACGTGGTCGTACAACCAGGGCGTCGTCACCGGCGCCCTCGTGGAGCTCGCGGCGGTGACCGGCGATCACGCGCTCCTCGATCGCGCCGCCGGGATCGCGCACGCGGCGATGAAGGCGCTCGCCGACGAGGGCGGTGTCCTGGGCGAGCCGTGCGGGGCTTCGTGCGGCGGCCCCGACGTGCCGCAGTTCAAGGGCGTGCTCATGCGCCATCTGGCGTCGCTCCACACGGCGACCGGCGCCGCGGATGTGCGCGCCTTCCTCGCCACGAACGCCGACTGGATCTGGAACGCCGCGCGCGGGGCCGGCGACGCGATCGGCGTGCAGTGGGCGGGGCCGTTCGATCGAGGCGACGGCGCGCGGCAGTCCGCGGCGCTCGACGCTCTGAACGCCGCGATCCCGTTCTCCGAGGTCGAGGCGAACGCGCTGCTCCACAAGAGCGCGACGGCCAACGCGGCGTGCGCGGCGGATCAGGGCGCGGACAAGGCGTTCGACGGCGTGGGCGCCACGAAGTGGTGCGCCGGCGCGACGGCCGGCGCGTACTGGCTCGCGCTCGACGTCGGCAAGCCGGCGACGACGAGCCGCGTGATCGTTCGCCACGCCGGCGCGGGCGGCGAGAAGCAAGCGTGGAACACCCGCGACTTCGCCGTCGAAGTGAGCCTCGACGGGACGACGTGGTCCAGGGTCGCCACCGTGAAGGGCAACACGCGGCCCGTCACGATTCACCGCTTCGCGCCCGCGCAGGCGCAGCACGTGCGGCTCGCGATCACCGGACCGCAGAGCGATCCCGCGACGGTCGCCGCGCGCATCTACGAGGTGGAAGCGTACGCGCGCTGAGCCGCTCAGCTCAGCGAGCCGCGGCGCGGGCCTGCGCGAGGATGTCCCGTGGCGACGCGCGATCGGTCATGTTCTCGCCGACCTGCTTCCACGCGATGGTGCGATCCTTCCGCACGACGAAGACCGACGGCACGGCGATGTCCTGCCCCTCCATCGCCACGCCGTACGCCGTCGCGACCTTCAGATCGAGATCGCCGAGCATCCGAAAGTGCAGCCCGAGCTCGCCGGCGAGCTTCACCGACTCGTCCGCCGCGTCGACGCTGATCGCGACGAGGCTCCCGCCCTCGGCTTCGAGCTCGCCTCGCATCTTCTCCAGCTCACCGAGCTGGCGGCGGCAAAAGGGTCACCAGAACCCGCGGTAAAAGACGATCACCGCGGGTCCCTTCGTGGTGAGCGCGGTGAGCGACGTCGTCGCGCCGGTCTGATCGGGCAGGGAGAACTCGGGCGCCTGCGCCGCGGCGACGACCAGCCCCGCGCGCCGCGCGATCGGGCGGTACACGCCGAAGGCCACGAGGGCGCCGAGCACGACGACGACGACGCCGAGCACGAGGCCGACGCGCTTGAGGATGCGGCGCGCGCGCGACGGCGTCTTGGCGGCGATCTCACTCATCGGCGGCAACGTAGCACGGCGCCGGTGGCGCGTTTCAGCGTGTTTTCAGCCGTTTCGTGAGGGGTTGCCCCACCCCCGCGCGCGCCTTATGTTGCACACGCCTCTTCCCCACTTTCGGGGGCGATCGGTTTCGACGGAGATTATGACCTCTTGCTGCGTGCCGTGGATCCTCATGCCCACGTAAATCCCATGGGGGAACACAATTGCGAACGATAACGCAATCGCTCTCGCTGCCTAAACAGCAGGTCTGAGTGCCGTCCAACCGAGAGGCCCGCTAGAACCTCCGGAAGGGCGTAACCAATCTAGCTAGCCAAAGGTCGGGTTACCGGGCCGGAGGCGAAAACAAACAGGTGAATAGTCCCGGGGAGAGGTCGCTGGTCATCGCGAGCCGGGACGATACAAAAGGCCAGACACGCACGTAGACGCACGGGGCCTCGTGATTTTCGGACCCGGGTTCGATTCCCGGCGCCTCCACCACTATCTCATAACAATTTCAAATAGATGTAATTTTACACCTCGCCAATTGCCGTCAGGTTGCCGTAGATTGGCGCGGGTTGCTCTAGAAGTCGGATCGCGCGCTCGGTCTCCCCTTGTGCGAGGTGCATGTAGCCGAGCGTCGTGCCGAGGTCTTCGTGACCGGCGAGTCGTTGGATGCTGAGCGCCGGAGCGCCGCGCATCGCGAGGTGCGAGCAGAACGTGTGGCGCAGGATGTGAAGCCCTCCTGTGCCGCGCAGTTTCGCTAGCTGCTGCGCTCGGGCCATCCACTTCTGGAGGACCTTCGCGGTGACGGGCTGGCCGTCGTCCGTGTAGAGGACGCGAGCGCCGCGGAGATGACGATGCGCGGTGAGCGCTTCGCGTAGCCGCGTCGTCATGGGCACGACGCGCGACTTCATCCCCTTGGTCTCGGTGACCTTCCCCTTCCACGCCGAGCGCTCGATCGTGAGCAGCCCGCGACGCAGGTCGCAGTCTCCCCATTCGAGCGCGATGATCTCGCCACGTCGAAGCCCAGCATCACCGCCGATCAGAGTCAGCAGGTGGATGCGTGGATCGATCTTCTCGGAGGCGTCGACCAGCCACGTGTACTGGTCGAAGTCGTAGAACTTCGGTTTGCACTTCTGCCTCTTGAGGAGGAGGAAGCGGTGAGGCACTTCGCGGATCACCTTCCACCGCGTCGCGGCCCTGAACACCGTGTTCAAGGCAGACGCCGCGTTGTTGTAGGTGGCCGCGCCGTACTTCACGAGCACCCTCTTGAGTCGGTCCTCGTCCGCGGCTGCGAACGAATCGAGGCGGCGGCGAGCAAAGTGCGGGAGCAAGTAGTTCCGGAAGATGGACTCCTTGCTCTCGATGCCACTCGGTTTGTGCTTGTTCGCCACGCACCACTCTTCGATGAAACGCTCTCGGAACGCTTCGAGCGTCGGGACCGGCCCCTCCACCACCTCCTTTCCATACGTCCCGTCGAGCAACGTTCCGCGGACGTCGCGCTCGTAGCGCTCGGCTCCGCGTTGCGTTTGCACGGGCGAGACCTTGCGGACACGCTCGCGCCTCCCGTCGGGGTGTTCGAAGTCGACATCGATCAACCAGAACCTCCGCGCCTCGCCCGTCACCGGGTCGCGGCGCAACACACGTCGCACGCTCATCGTCGTTTCCTCCGTGAGCGCGAGACGCAACCTTGGCCTGACGCGAACCAGCGTAGCACCGCGTCGCGCAAGATCCGGTAGGTCCCGCCGATGCGCTGGCCGCCGGGAATAGCCCCACGCGCGAGAGCGTCGTAGACGGTCTTACGGTTCAGGCGGAGGAGCTTGGCGAGCTCCTCGACGTTCAGGAACTCGGACGGCGGCACGGGCGGCGCGGGCGCAACGTCGTTCGCCTGGGGGACGCGAAGCGAGGCCGGGGCGAGGCGACTGCTCGCCGCGACCTCTTCGACGGCCCCGAGGAGCGGCGCACGACGGCGCCGCAACAACTCGGGACCGCTCAACGCGCGAGCTTCGGCAAGCGCACGCGCCACGTCGCACCAACCTTGACCCCGACCACGCCGCCACCGAGGTCCGCGATCCGGTCGTTCCCCGTGCGCTTCGCCATGCGCCGAAAGCGGCAGCGAAGCGCGCGAGGCGACATGTGGAGGCGCGGCGCCGCGACCTCCGTTGGAAACAGCTGCCCCGACGATGGCGCAGCGTCCGCAGAACGAGGCGCTGTCGGCGGGGGCGTCGCCGACCGCAGAGTCGGCCGCTCGCTGCCGGGTCGCTTCGCGAGCGACACCACGGGTCCATCCTTGGTCGGCGGCTGCGGCTCGTCGCCACCAGCGGTGGAAGTCGCAGCGTTCTGCGACTCGGCGCTGCGCGGGGTCGGGTGGAGCACGGTCTCGGTCGGCGGTGCGGCCGGTGCGGGCATCGCTGTCGTCGGCGTG
>JANYHK010000024.1 GCA_025359105.1 Myxococcales bacterium
CACGCAGCCCGCGACAAATCTGACGCGCGATGTGGGACGTGCGCTCCTCGGAGAACGGTCCGGACTCGCGGATTGTACGCTGAAGGGTCTTGCCCTCCAGGTACTCCATGGCCATGAAATAGACGTCGTCCTCGGTCCGCCCGTAGTCGAAGATCGTCACCGTGTTGGGGTGCGTGAGCTTCGCGGCCGTGGAGGCCTCGAGGAAGAAGCGCTTGTGGAACTCGGGGTCCTGGTCGCCCGAATAGTTCGGGTTCAGCACCTTGACGGCGCACTTTCGCCCTAGCGGCGCCTGCTCGGCACGGTAGACCTTGCCCATCCCACCGCGCGCGATGAGGCCACTGATCTTGAACCGCTCGTTGATGGTGCGGCCGATGAGAGGATCGGGCGCCCCTGACTTCGACGCGGATCCGGCCTGGGCTCCTTCGCTCATTCTTTCGCGCCCCCGGTAGTGTGTCGTTCGGTCCCCCACCTGTCAACGAACGTCGATCCGGCAGGGAGGGCGCGACCCTGGCGAAATCCCGCGCTTTTTGTCGCGCCGAGGCCCCCCCACCAGCGATGTCGCTCCCAAGCGACGCTTATTGTACGGTTTCCTCCATCATGACGCGCAAGTTCACGAACGCTTTTGCCGCCCTGGTCCTCCTGGCCGCCGCGCTGCTCCTCGTCAAGGACGCCCGGGCCGCGGGCAACTTCAAGCTCAAGAGCACCGAGGCGAACGAGGTCTCCGGCGCCTGGCACGTCTTCGTGACCATCGAGCTGCCCAAGGCGCCGACCATCGCGCACGTGCCGATCAAGTTCCTCTTCACGAAGACCGCCGTGTTCGAACGCGCGCTCGTCGACAACCGGACCGAGCCGGTGACCAACCGCATGGCTCTCCAGGGGCAGACGCCGAGCATCGAGAGCATGGACGTCGATTTCGCCGACGGTAGCGGCAAGATCTTCAAGATCACGCGCTTCGACTTCGGTCTCACGCGCCAGCGCGGCTACGAGGCCGGCGAGTACCAGGTGCAGGTGCGCACGAGCGACGGCACCGACATCGGCGGCAAGGCGCAGATCACCCTCAAGGGCGAGAACACCGTCGTCGATCGCCGCAGCATCACGTTCAACGCCAAGGACTCGAAGATCAAGAAGATCGACGACGGCAACGACGCCGGCGCGAAGGGCGGCAACGACGTCGAGCACGCCGGCGTGAACACGGGCGACGTGACGCCGACCGGGACCGCGGCGCCGTTCATCCCCGCCGACGCGTACAACAAGACGCCCGAGGAGCAGGGCATCAAGGAGCACCCCAAGGGATGCGGATGCTCGGTGCCGGGCACGGCAGGGAACGCGGGTGCGCCCATCGCTCTCGGGGTCTTCGGGCTCGGCCTGGCCATCGCCGCGCGCCGTCGAACACGCCGCCGCTAGTCGCCGGCGCCGTAGGTTCCGGCGATGGGCCTCAGCGGCGAGCGCGGAAGCAGGTGCGCACGTGGTCGTCGACGAGACCGCACGCCTGCATGAACGCGTAGCAAATCGCCCCGCCGACGAAGCGGAAGCCGAGCTTCTTCAGCGCCTTGCTCATCGCGTCGGACTCCGCGGTGAACGGCGGCACATCCTTCAGCGTCGCCGGCCGGTTCCTTCGCGGTTTGCCGCCGACGAACGACCACACGTAAGCGTCGAATGAGCCGTGCGCGCGCTGCACGGCGAGGAAGGCGCGCGCGTTCGTCACCGTCGACTCGATCTTGAGGCGGTTGCGAACGATGCCCTCGTTCTTCATGAGAGCGTCCACCTTGCGCGCGTCGAAGCGGGCGACCTTCTTCGGATCGAACCCGGCGAAGGCGGCGCGGTAGGTCTCGCGCTTGCGGAGGACGGTGATCCACGAGAGGCCCGCCTGCGCGCCTTCGAGCGTGAGCATCTCGAAGAGGAGGCGCTCGTCGTGCACCGGGACGCCCCACTCCTCGTCGTGGTAGCGGACGTAGATGGGCTCGCTCGTCGCCCATCCGCACCTGGTCTTGGTGTCGGTCACGGCACGCACGATTCCACGGCGGCACCTTTGAGTCCACGGCTCTCCTGTGCTTTAGAGGACGCGTGAATCCGGCCGCCGCGATCGAGTCCGCGAAGCGCGGGCAGCTCCTGCCCGTGTACCTCGTCTCGGGCGAAGAGCGGTTCATGCGCGATCAGGTCGTCGCGGCGGTGCGCGACGCCGCGCTCGCGGGCGGCATCCCGGGGTTCAACGAGGACAAGTACACCGCGGGCGAGACCCGCGCGGACACAGTCGTGTCCGCGGCGCGCACCGTGCCGATGATGGCGGCCAAGCGCTTCGTCCTCGTGCGGAGCGCGGAGCGGTGGGACGGCAACAGTGGGGACGACTCCCCGCTCGACGTGATCGCTGCGTACGCCGAGGCGCCGGTCGACTCCACATGCATGGTCCTTGTGTTCGAGAAGGTCGACGGGAGGCGCAAGCTCATCGCGCAGGCCAAGAAGAAGGGCTTCCTCGTCGAGTGCAACGTCCTCGAAAGGCACGCGCTGCCCGGCTGGATCGCCGAGCGCTGCGCGGTGCTCGGGAACCCCATCGATCGCGACGTGGCCGATCTGCTCGCCGAGATCGCCGGCCCCGAGCTCGCCTACGTGAACGACGCGGTGGAGCGGCTCAGCCTCTTCGCCGGCGCTGGGAAGGAGATCGGCGAGGACGCCGTGAACGAGTGCATCGCGCGGGTGCGCACGGCGGACACGTGGGCGCTCGTCGACGCCGTCGGCGCGCGCGATCTCGGCAAGGCGCTCCGGATGCTCGCCGACGCGTACGATCCGCGCGACCGTGGCCTGCCGCTGCTCGGCGCGCTCGCGTGGTCGATCCGGCAGCTCGCCAAGTTCCAGGCGGCGTTCGGCGCCGGCGCGACGGCGCAGGAGGCGGCGAAGAAGGCGGGCGTCTTCCAGCCGTTCCGCGCGCGCGAGCTGGAGCAGAAGGCCAAGGGGCTGAAGGCGAAGGATCTCGAGCGCTGGCTCCTCGTCCTGGCGGAGACCGACGTGGCGCTCAAGAGCTCACGGCGTCCGGCTGACGCCATCCTCGAGGACGCGCTCACGAAGCTCTGTCGCCGCGGCGGCTAGACTCTCTTTTCCGCTGGGGCCGAGCGGTCGACCTCGATCGTGCTCAAGCCGCGCAGCCATCTGCCGTTCAGCGGTTCGTGGTCGCACGCGCAATGACGACGCAGATGACCGAGGCGCCGGCGCCGACGTCCCGGACCGTGGGCCTGCTCACGGTCACCGCGGGGCCGAGCGCCGGGCGGGTGCTGCGCCTTCCTTCGTCGGGCGAGGCGACGCTCGGTCGGGGCGACGACTGCACGTGTGTCTTCGCGCACGCGGGCCTCTCGCGCCTCCACGCGCGCGTGTACGGAATCCACGGCAACTACGCGCTCGAAGATGCAGGCTCCAAGAACGGATCGTTCGTCAACGACGCGCGCGCGGTCGCCATCGTGCCGCTGCGGCACGGCGATCGGCTCCTCCTGGGCAACGAGATGACCCTTTCGTTCACGCTCGCGACGCCGGAGGAAGCGACCGCGCTGACGGCGGTTTACGAGGCCTCGACGCGCGACGGCCTGACCGGCCTCGCCAACCGGCGTCACCTCGACGAGCGTCTCGCCGCCGAGGTCGCCTTCGCGCGCCGCCATGGCGCGCCGCTCGCCATCGCGATCGCGGACGTCGACCACTTCAAGCGCGTCAATGACACGTATGGCCACCCCGCCGGCGACGCCGTCTTGCGGAGCGTCGCGAAGACACTCGGCCAGGTAGTCCGCGAGGAGGATGTCGTCGGCCGGTATGGCGGCGAGGAGTTTCTCGTCGTCTTCCGCGCGACCGAGCTGGTGCGGGCGATGACCGCGGCGGGGCGCCTCCGCGCCGCGATCGAGGCAACCGCGATCCCGGTGGCAGGGGGACCTTCCATCGGAATCACGGCGAGCTTCGGCGTCGCGTCGCTCGCGTGTTGCACGTCGCCCGAGGTCGACGTCCTCGTGCGCCGCGCCGACGCGCGCCTCTACGCCGCGAAGAACGCCGGGCGCAACCGCGTGCACGGCAATGACTGACGCGCGCTGCCTTCATCCCTTCAGGACTGCGATCGGCTCGAGCCTCACGCTGCGGCGCACCAGATCCTCCTGGTCCTCGAGCACCTCACCGATGTCGCGGTAGGCGGCTGGCGCCTCCTCGACGAAATCGGGCGCGTGCCCGGACGGGAACACGACGCGCCGCATCGCGCGCGCGAGCGCGTCGGGCGAAATGCGCGTCCTCGCCTCGCGCCGCGTCAGGACCCGACCGGCGCCGTGCGAGCACGAGCCCCACGCCGCCGCGTTGCCGAGGCCGACGACGACGTAGCTCGCCGTCCCCATCGAGCCGGGTATGAGGGCGCGGGCACCCATCGGAACGGCGACCGCGCCCTTCCGGTGGACGAAGAGCTCGCGCCCCATCCACTGCTCCTTGGCGACGAAGTTGTGGTGGACGTCGAGCACGTCGGTGGGCGCCGACGCGAGATCGAGCGCCGCGCCAACGACCTCGATCGCCCGCTTCGCGAGCGCCTCGCGGTTGGCGCGCGCGAAATCGAGCGCCCACAGGAGATCGTCGTAGTAAGCCCGCCCCGCCGGCGTCTCGGTATCGAGGCCGCCGAGCGCGGTGCTGGTCCCGGCCGCACGCGCGTGGTGGGCTGCCACCGCCGCGCCTAGGCCGCGCGAGCCGGAGTGGACGAGCAGCCACAGTCCCCCCTCCGCGTCGCGGTCCAGCTCGAGGAAGTGGTTGCCGCCGCCCAGAGTGCCGAGGTGACGGCGGGCGAGCGCCTCACGTGTGTGCTCGAGGGCGCGCGTCGAGAGCCCCGACGCGAGCAGCTCGCTCGGCACCGAAACGCCGGCGCCGCGATGAGTCGCGTGCCCGGTCGGAATGGCGCGTCCCAGCTCGGCGACGACGCGCTCGAGCGTGCGCCGATCCACCTCGGCGCGCGCAGGCAACGCCATGGCAGTCATCCCGCACCCCAGATCCCCGCCGAGCGCCGCCGGCACGACGGTTCGCTCGGTCGCGAAGACCGTCCCGACGGCGACTCCTTCGGAGACGTGCGCGTCGGCCATCGCCGCGACGTGCTCCACGACGTAGGGCTGGCTTGCGATGTGCTGGAGCTGCCGGAGCGTCTCCACCGCAGGCGCGCGCGCCCACACCCGAACGGGGACGCGCTGCCCCCGTTCGGGCTCGAACACCACACGGTAGCTCACGTGGCTCCGCCGTCGTCGTCGCGCGATGCGGCGACTCCGTCGAACACGAAGCGCAGGTCGGGGCTGCGCTTCAGATCGATCTCGTCGGCGAGGCGCGCGCGGAGAAACGCCGTGGCGCGCGAAAATGCACGCTCGGCGTCCACACGCGCGCGCTCCGGCGCGGCACTGGGGCCGAGCGCGAAGTGCACCCGCGCGTGGCGGTAGTCGACGGAGAGCACCACCGCCGTGATGGCCACGGCGGCGAGCGCAGGATCGGTCAGTTCATCGCGCAGGAGCGCGCGAAGCCCTTCGAAAATGAGGCTCTGCAATCTCAGGTGCCGATGACCGGCACCTTCTTCTTCAGGTCGTCGCATGGAAAACGGCTCCGGGACGGCGCAAACGCCGCACGAGAAAAAGTCACGCTCCGCGCTTCACGCGGTGGCGGACCGGCCGTTTGCCTCGTCGCGCGGGCGACGGAGAGCTTGGGTAGCGGAGCGCTTACCTAGACGCGAAGAGCGGAGAGGCCCAAGGAACCGTTCGTTACAACAGGTCGCATGACACACCTCCTGCCGCGAGCGGCGCGGCGAGGAAAAGGTGACCGCGCCCGCCCACTCTGTCAAGCAGCGGCCCCGCCTTCTCGCCGTTTTCTTGGCCGAACCGCGGCGCGTTGGGTAGTCCCAGGCGATGAGCACTCTCCGAATGACCGCCTCGGTTGCCGCCTGTGCCTTGTTGACCCTCGCCGGGTGCGCCAAGCCGCGCGCCACGGCGCCCGTCGAGATGACCTCCGCCCGCGTGATTCGCCCGGCACACGAAGTGGACGTCGGAGAAGACATCCGCCGCATGTGCAAGATCGAGGAGCCGAAGCGCACGCCGAAGTTCGACTTCGACTCGTCGGATCTGACGCCGGCCGATCGCGACGTCCTGGCGCAGGTCGCGCGTTGCCTCATCGAGGGCCCCCTCAAGGGGCGCCACGTCGACCTCGTCGGCCGCGCCGATCCGCGCGGCGAGACGGAGTACAACATGGGCCTCGGCGGCGAGCGCTCTGCGGCCGTCGAGCAGTACCTGACCGCCCTCGGCGTCGATGAAGACCAGCTCAACACCACGTCGCGCGGAGAGCTCGACGCAAAGGGGATCGACGAGGACGGCTGGCAAGCCGATCGCCGCGTCGACCTCAAGCTGCACGATCCCGCCTCGAAGTCCGTCTCGGCGCTCACCCCCGGCGAGTGAGCGCGCTTTGCGCGTAAAGTGCGCGGGCCCGTGATGCGCGCGGCCCGCCTGGCGCCCGCGTACATCGTGGCGCCCGCGCTGGTGCTCTCGCTCGCGGCGTGTCGTAACCCGAGGGACGATGTGCGCGCCGACGCTGCAGCCGCGTCCGTGGTGACGGCGACGGCGTCAGCCCAGACGTCGCCGCACGCCGCCGCGCCTTCTACGGTCGCGACGGCCGCGCAAATGCCGCCACCGACGCCACAGCCACCACCGCCGATCGTCACCGACTGGTGCATCGATGGCCTCACCGCGCTCGACGAGGAGACCTGCTACGTGCTCCCCATCGCCGGCGACGCTGCCGCGGCGGATGCCGACGCCAGGCCGCGCGCGCTCCTCGTCTACTTGCACGGCATCGTCCCTCCCACGCCGGTCAGCCCGCAGAAGGAGCGCGTGCAGCTGGCCGTCCTCCACGCAGCGCGGCGCGCGAACGCCGCGGCCCTCGTACCGCGAGGCCTGCGTGGCATCGGGCCAGGCGACGCGCGTGACTGGTGGGCGTGGCCGACGGAGCCCGGCGCCCACGGCAAGCACGCGGCGACCCTCGTAGCCAAGTGGGGCGAGGCCAAGCGCCGGCTCGAGAAGGTGGCCGGCGCGCCCTTCGAGCGCACCTACCTCGCAGGCTCGTCGAACGGCGCGTATTTTCTGACGGCGCTCGCGCTGCGCGGCGATCTCGACCGGCTCGGCTTCCCCGTCGACGGCTACGCGGCGATCTCCGGCGGTTCGCCCGGCGGGCGTGCTCCTTCGTCCCTCCCCTCCCCCGCGCGGCCCTTCTACGTTGGCTACGGCACCTACGACGAGGAGACCAAACCCGGCGCGCGCGCGCTCGCGGCGCTCCTCGTCGCCGCCCACTGGCCGACGCGCGCGGCCGAGCACCCCTTCGCGCACGGCGCGCGCCAGGAGTACCTCGACGAGGCCTTCGCCTTCTGGGGCGCGAACTAGAATCGCCTCAGCCCTCGGCGGGACGCGGGTTGAAGAGGAGCAGGCCCACCCCGGCGAGCCCGGCGCACGCCGCGCTGGCACCGAACGCGACGCCCGGCATCTTCAGCTGGTAGAGCGCGCCGAAGATCGCGTTCGCCGGGAGCACCGCGAGCCCGGTGATCGCGTGCAAGGCACCGAACGCCCGGCCGCGCGACTCCTTCGGGGCGAGATCGGCGACGATCGCCTTCTCGGCCCCCTCCGCAAGCCCGTAATAGACGCCATAGAAGAGGATGAGCACCCAGGTGACCGTGACGGACTGCGTGAACGGAAACGCGCCGTACGCGCAGGCGTAGACGAACCAGGCAAACGTCAGCGTCCGCGCGCGGCCGATGCGATCGGCGAGCCGGCCGCCCGGGAGGTTCGTGAGCGACTTGGTCAGGTTCAGCGAGAGCCAGACGATGGGGAGCCACGCGGCGTCGAGGCCGAGATCGTTGATGCGGAGGAGGAGGAAGGAATCGGCGGATGCGCCGAGGGTGAAGAGGGCGACGAGCGCGAGGTACCCGCGGAGGGGCGCGGGGAGCGGAGTCGGAGTCGGGGTCGGGGTCCGAATCGGGGTCGGGGTCGGCGTCGGCGTCGGCGTCGGCGTCGGCGTCGGCGTCGGCTCCTGAACGCCGAAGACGAGGGTCGCGAGGGCGAAGAGCCCAGGGACGATCGCCCACGCGAACACGGTGCGAATCGGCAGCTCGAAGATCCGCGTCAGCGTGAACGCCACCAGCGGCCCGAGCACCGCTCCGGCGTTGTCCATCATCTGCTGGTAGCCGAACGCCGCCGCGCGGTCGGACGGATGAACCGCTCCCGTGATGAGCGCGTCGCGAGGCGCCGAACGGATGCCTTTGCCGAAGCGATCCACAGTGCGTACGAGCACGACGTGCCAGGGCGCCATCGCGAGCGCGAGGAGCGGGCGGACGAGCGTAGCGATGGTGTAGCCGACGATGACGAACGGCTTCTTCCGCGCGAACGCGTCGCTCCGCGCGCCCGCTTGCCATTTGACGAGCGCGCCGACGCTCTCCGCGATCCCTTCGACCATCCCGAGCGCCGCCCCGCCGGCGCCGAGCGATTTCAGGAACGCGGGGAGGAGCGGGTAGATGAGGTCGGTCGCGGCGTCCGTGAAGAACGAGACCCAGCCCAGGGCCCGAACGAGCGGGGGCAGGCCTCTTGCAGGGCGCTTTGCGGGAGGCTCGCTGGCCATGGGCGCGGTAACTATACGAATTTTCTAGCGGACTTGCAGCATGGGCGATCCTATGCGAAGCCCTGGTCCTTCGCGGAACGCGCCTTACATTCGAAACGTTGGCCTCACGACGGTCATCGCATGACTGTAGTAGAAGGCTTCAAGAACACGATTGAACGGAGAAGATGAGATGCACGTCCCCCACGGGGTGATCCGGCCTCACCACGCCACTTTGGTTGCGTCGGCGAAGATTCCCACACGCCACGGCCAGTTCGATACCCACGTCTTTCACAGCAGCGACGAGAGCGGCGACGTCAAGGAGCACGTCGCCCTCGTTTTCGGTGACATCCGGGGGAAGTCGGACGTGCCCGTCCGCATCCACTCCGAGTGCATCACGAGCGAGGTCTTCGGCTCGCTCAAGTGCGACTGCAAGGACCAGCTCGAGGCCGCGCTCGCCGAGGTCGCGAAGCGCGGCGCCGGCGCCGTGTTCTACTTGCGGCAAGAGGGGCGCGGCATCGGCCTCGCCAACAAGATCCGCGCGTACGCCCTGCAGGCGCGCGGCGCCGACACCGTCGACGCGAACCGCCTCCTCGGCCTCCCCGACGACGCACGCCGCTACGACGTGGCGCGCGACATGATCGCGACCTTCGACGTGAAGAGCGTGCGGCTCATGACCAACAACCCGGAGAAGGTGAACGCGCTCGAGGCGCTCGGCGTGACCGTGACCGGTCGCCTGCCGGTCATCGTGCCAGCGAACCCGCACTCGATCGGATACCTGCAAGCCAAGCGCGCGCGCATGGCCCACGCGCTCCCCGATGGCCTGGCGATGGCGCTGCCGCTCGCGTCGGGCGACGCCGAATAGCCGGCTCCGCATGCGAAACGCGAAGATCGCCGCCGTCCTTTCGGTCGTCGCGATCCTCGCGCTCGCCTGGCACTTCGGCCTCTTCGAGGAGTTCCGCGACCCGGCGCACGCCAAGGAGACGCTGGTGGCCCTCGGCCCTTGGGGATACGTGGCGTTCGTCGCCGCATACGCCGTGCTCCAGCCGTTCGGGATGCCCGGCACGGTGTTCGTGTTCGTGGCGCCGCTGATCTGGCCGTGGCCGACGGCGTTCGGACTGTCGATGGTCGGGACGATGGCCGCGAGCGTCGTCGGATTCTCGTTCGCGCGCTTCGTGGCGCGCGACTTCGTCGCGTCCAGGATTCCGGAGCGTTTCCGCAAGTACGACGACGCGCTCGAGCGTCGCGCGTTCCAGACCGTCGTCCTCCTGCGCTTCATTTTCTGGATGCCGCCGCTGCTCCATGCGTTCTTCGGCGTCTCGAAGGTGCGCTTCTCGACGCACTTCTGGGGCTCGGCGCTCGGATACGTTCCGGTGCTGCTGGCGGTCAGCTATTTCGGCGAGAAGATGCTCGACGCCATGAAGGGCGCGCCCGCCGAGGTGTGGATCGGCATCGCCGCGGTGATCGCCGTCGCAGGGGCGGCGGTGTGGCTCACGAAACGGGCGCGCCGAGCTGGTGCGTCCGCGCGAAGCCCGAATCCAGATCGGTGATGGTCACCTCGACCATGCCGTGCGCGTCGACGGCGTAGCGCTCCTCGACGATCGGACCGTCGCGCTCCAGCCTCCGCACCGGGACACTAGCGAGATCGAGGCCGAGCGCGCGGAGTCCGGCGTCGAACGGAAAGAGGACGTCGGTGAGCGGCGCGAGATCGCCGCGCGGGTTGCCCTCGTCGTCGAACGCGGCGCACTCGAAGAAGCGGAAATGGCCGACGTCGTGCGCGGCACGGTAGCGGCGGCGCACCGTCACCGGCGGATCGCCGGGACGCGGCAACGCCATGTCGCGCGTGAAGATCGCGTCGTAGCTCGCCTTCTCGCCCCCCTGCGCTTCCCGGAAGACGCCGAAGTTGCGGGAGAAGCGATCGTCGAGCTCGAAGCCGGCGTCCGCGTCGCTCGCGATGGCGAGGCCGATGCACACCGACGCGTGCGGGTACGGCGAACGGTGCACGCGCCGCCCGAAGCGCGCCCGCAGGACGCGGCCAACGACGGGCAACGCGCTGGCGCCCCCGACGACGTAGAGGCCAGCGACGTCGGACGCGAGCGGATCGTCGGACGCGCCGCCCTCGTCTTCGTTTTCCCGCTCGATCACCGCGCGCATCACCTCCATGGTGCTCTCGACGAGCGGGGCGCAGGCGTCGTAGTAATCGCTGACGGAGAGCGTGAGCTCCCGCGCGGGGGCGTCGCCCTCCAGACACGACTCCAGATCGAGGGTGATCTTGCGCGAGCTCGCGTTGAGGGCTTCCTTCGCGTCGCGGCAGTGATCGAGCAGGCGCGACAGGCGGTGCGGCGACAGGGCGCCGAGATCGAGCTTGCCGTCGCGCGCGGCGAGGTCGGCGAGGGCGCGATCGAAGTCGTCGCCGCCAAGCGCCGCGAGGCCCCCGGTCACGACCACGTCGTGGTGGGTTCCGCTCATCTTGACGAGCGACGCATCGAACGTGCCGCCGCCGAGGTCGTAGACGATGACGTGCTCGCGCTTGCTCGTCAGCGTGCGTGCATGGCGGTGCGCATACTCGAAGCCGGCGGCCGACGGCTCGTTCAGGATGGCCCGGACGGTGAAGCCCGCGCGGCGGAAGGCCTCGAGCGTCACGAAGCGCTGCGTGCAGAAGGCGTTCGCCGGGGTCGCGACGACGGCCTCGAGCTCGGTCTTGGTGCGCAGGTTTCTGGGCAGGTTCGAGCGGGTACGAAGCGCTTCGCCGAACGCCGCGATGAAGCGGAGGACGAGAGAAGCGACCGGAAGGCGGGCGGATCCTACCTTGACCATGCCGCCCGACGTCACGTCCGAGCCGCCGAGGAGGCGCTTGAACGAGCGTACCTGGGAGAACGAAGCGTCGTCCGCGACGGCGAGCGCGTCGAATCCGAACCGCAGCTCGCCGCCCCGCTCGGCGACGACCGACGGGAACCACTCGACGGCGTCGCCGTGGACGCCCTCGAAGCTCACGACCGGGTAGTTGCCGCGGTCGGCGTAGGCCACCACGGTGCGCGTCGTTCCGAAGTCGATTCCGAGCCCCACGGGCTTGGCTATACGCGAGCGGGCGCCCGCGGCCAAGCGCCAGACGCGGGACGAAGTGTTGCGACGCGTCGCTTGCGCCTTCCCCTCACCGCGCACTCGTACTAGCCAACGATCAATGCGCATCGCCCTGACGCACAACCTTCGGATCAACGACTCGGAAGAGGAGGCGGAGTTCGACTCCCCCGAGACGATCGCCACGATCGCCCGTGCGCTCGAGAAGGCCGGCCACCACGTCGAGACGATCGACGTCACCGGCCCCGCGTCGCGCCTCGTCGCGCGCCTCGAGGCGTTCCTTCCGGACATCGTGTTCAACACCGCCGAGGGGCGGCGCGGCAGGATGCGGCGGGGCTTCTACCCTGCCCTTTTCGAGGAGCTCGGCCTCCCCTACACCGGCAGCGACCCGTACACGCTCTGCGTCACGCTCGACAAGGCGATGACCAAGAAGATCCTGGCCGGCTTCGGCGTCGCGAGCCCGCGCGGCCGCTTCCTCACCAAGGCGAGCCTGAAGAGCGGAGGCCTCGACGAGCTTCATTTCCCCGTGATCGTGAAGCCGAACTTCGAAGGTTCGAGCAAGGGCATCTCACAGGCGAGCGTCGCGTCCGACGCGCACGAGCTCACGCGCGTCCTCGAGGACGTGCTCGGTCGCTATCCCGACGGCGTCCTCGTCGAGCGGTTCGTGCCTGGCGTCGACGTGCGCGTCGTGAAGGTGGACGGCGTGCCGGCGATGCCGCCGGTGGAGATCGCGGTCGACGCGTCGTACGAGCGGCGCTGGGGCATCCTCGATTTCACGCTCAGCCACGAAAAGGAGCACCTGATGAAGCCGCGGGTCCCCGCGGAGCTGTCGGCGCGCGTGCTCGAAAGGTTGCGTGAGGTCTCCGATCGCGCGTTCACCGCCCTCGGCTTCCACGACGTCGCGGCCCTCGACTTCCGCGTCGGCCCCGACGGCGAGGTGAGCTTCCTTTCGGCGACGGCGCTCCCCAGCTTCGAGCCGAACACCGCCCTCTTCGCGAGCGCCGCCACGCTCGGCATGGACTACGACCAGACCGTCCTCGCTGTGCTCCGCGCCGCCGCCCTTCGCCTCGGCCTGCAGGCCGCGCTCGAGACCAAATCCCGCCCCCGCTCGAGGAAGACGCAGCTCACCGTCGGCTTCGCGTTCAACATGAAGCGCATCGAGTCGCACGACGGTGACGATCGCGAGGCCGAGTACGACTCGCCGAAGACGATCGACGCCATTTCCAAGGCGATCGAGAGCTTTGGCCACGTCGTCGTACCGCTCGAGGCGAACCAGGACTTTCCGCGCGTGCTCATGAGCAGCAACGTGGACGTCGTCTTCAACATCGCCGAGGGCATCAGCGGCCGGAACCGCGAGGCGCAGGTCCCCAACCTGTGCGAGCTCCTCGGCGTGCCCTACACCGGCAGCGACTCGGCGACGCTCAGCATCTGCCTCGACAAGGCGCTCACGAAGAAGATCCTCCACGACGTGGATACCCCCGAGTTCCAGGTGCTCGTGACGGGACGCGAGAAGCTCCGCCCGTTCAAGTACCCGGTCATGGTGAAGCCGAACCAGGAGGGAACGAGCAAGGGCATCTCGCAGAAGAGCGTGTGCGACGACGAAGCGCAGGTGCGCGAGGTCGCGCGCGAGCTCATCGAGCGCTACGGCCAGCCGGCGCTCGTCGAGGAGTACATCTTCGGCCGCGAGTTCACCGTCGGCCTCCTCGGCGAGAAGCGGCCACGCGTGCTGCCGCCGATGGAGGTCGTGTTCCTGAACCCGAACCCGCGCCCCGTCTACGACTACGAGTGCAAGCAGGACTGGGAGAAGCACGTCAGGTACGAGGTCCCGGCGAACCTGACGAAGGACGAGCTCCGCGCGATGGAGAAGGTGTGCCGGACGACGTTCATGGCCCTGGGCTGCCGTGACGTCGCCCGGATCGATCTCCGCCTCACGCCCGAGGGGCGCGTCTACGTCATCGAGGTGAACCCGCTGCCGGGCCTCACGCCCGACTACAGCGATCTTTGCCTCATCGCCAACGGCGCCAAGATCGCCTACCGGACGCTCATCGGCGACGTGCTGAGCGGCTCGATCAAGCGCTGGCGCGAGCGCCAGGGCACGCGTGAGACCGAAGCGAACGGACACGCCCCGCCGGCCGCGTCGAGCACGACGAGCGTAGCCGCCACGCCGACGCCCCCCGAGGCCGCGGGCAGCGGCGGCGTGCTTCTCCCCAACTGAGGACCGACTCTTCCGGTCCTCGAAGGGAGAAGCGCCTCCTCCGCTTCTGTTCTCAGAGGAACGAGTAGCCGACGTTCGCCATGAGCGACATCGTGTCGCCGAGGTGGCCGACGTCCAGGACGAGCAGGCTCGCCCGCAGATCGATCTTCCCGATCTGGTAGCCGCCGCCGAGCGAGGTGCCGAGCTTCGTCGTCGAGTCGCTCGCGCTCGCGCCGAGGACGGTGGCGCGGCTGAAGATCAAGACGGGCCCCAGCTCCAGCGCCGCGTAGGGTCCGTTCACCTCGCGCCCCAGGAAGTGGTAGCGCGCCGCGCCGAAGATCGGCGCCTCGGAGATCCCGAACGAGCCGCTGCCAGCGTCCTTCGAGAGGTTGTAGATGAAGCCCGCGCGCCCCCCCACGCTGACCGTGTCGATGACGCGGTAGTCCACGCGCACGAGGGCGCCGAGGCCGAGGCCAGCGACGTCGGCGAGGTTGCCGACGGGGAGCGTCACCGCGAGATCGCCTCCGACCGACAGGTTCTTCGCGGCATCGCCTGGCGCGGCCGGCTCGGCAGCCGACGCGGGGAGCGCGGCGAAGAGGACGGCGGACGCAACGACGACGGACGCGAAGACGGGCAAACGGTTCATGGGGATTCTCCGGGAAAGGATCGATCGACCTGACCGACACTCCCTCCCTTTCACCCTTCGTGCCCCGCGCCCGGCCACGCGAGGACGCCTGCTTGCGGGAGACCGACGCGTCACCCACGACGCCTCCGGCTCCCCGCCGGAGCGGAGGCGCGTCACCGACGACGCGGAAGACGACGGCATTTATCGACGAATTGCCGAAACGGGCGGCGGCACGTCGATTGAAGAGGAGGAGCCAGGCGAGTCGGGATCGCCCCTTGGAGGTCACCCCATGAACGTCGGTACTTCGTCGCTTGCATCCTTTGCGCGCCCCCTATGGACGGCCCTCGCCTGCCTCGCGCTCGGCGCAGCGGCCTTCGGGGTCGGCTGCTCGAGCACCGCCGCCGAGGACGGCTGCGTCAGCGGCAAGTCGTGCATCTGTAGTGGCGCCTCGTGCACCAAGACGTGTGGCGGCAACGGCGCCGGATGCAGCTTCGAGTGCAGCGCCGGCACCTCGTGCAGCTTCTCGTGCCCGGGCGGCGGCTGCGACGTGCAGTGTAACGGCAACGCGAGCTGCGCGGTCGACTGCCCCAAGGGCGGCTGCCGTACGCAGTGCGGCGGCGGCGACTGCAAGGTCACGGCATGCACCGACAACTGCACCACCCAGTGCGGGAGCGCGAAGACGTGCACATCGAGCTGCGCCGACCCGGCGAAGGGCTGCGTCAGCAACGGAGCCACGGGCGGCGGGCCCGTCGACGCCGGCGGCATCGACACCGACTTCTGAAGGACGCGGCGCGTTCGGATCGGCGGTGTATGCTTGTGGCGCATGGTCGACTTCACGGACGAGACGCGGCGCGTCGCGCCAGAGCGTCACGCTGCGACCTTCCTCTCCGTCGAGCTCTCCGTCGTGGACGGGCCCTCGCGCGGCCAGCGCGCGAAGGTCGAGGGCGCGACCGCGCGCGTCGGCAGCCTCGAAGGGAGCACGCTCCGCCTCGACGATCCCACCGTCTCGCGGGTCCACTGCGAGATCGTCGTCCGCGCCGACAGCATCACGCTCCGCGACATGGGAAGCACGAACGGGACGTTCGTGGGGGACGTCCGCGTCGTCGAGGCGATCATCCCTGCCGGAACGATCGTGAAGGTCGGCGGCTCCGCGTTCCGCGTCGATCGGGGTGACACCCCGACGTTCGTGCCGCTGTCCTCGCGGACCGAGCTCGGTGAGCTCGTCGGCGGCAGCGTCGAGATGCGCGGCGTCTACGCCATCCTCGAACGTGCCGCGCCGACCGACGCGACGCTCCTCCTCCAGGGCGAGACCGGGACGGGGAAAGACGTGGCCGCCCGCGCCGTGCACGCGCTCTCCAAGCGGGCCGACAAGCCCTTCATTCCCGTCGACTGCGGCGCGATCCCCGAGAACCTCATCGAGAGCGAGCTCTTCGGCCACCTCCGCGGCGCGTTCACCGGCGCCGTTTCGAACCGCCTCGGGGCTTTCGAGGAAGCGCAGGGCGGCACGCTCTTCCTCGACGAAATCGGTGAGCTGCCGCTTGCGATGCAGCCGAAGCTCCTGCGCGCGCTCGAGTCGCGCACCATCCGCCGCGTCGGCTCGAGCCAGGTCGCGCCCGTCGACGTGCGGATCATCGCCGCCACCAACCGCCAGCTCGCGCGCTGCGTGAACGACGGCATGTTTCGCGAGGATCTGTACTACCGCCTCGCCGTCGTCGAGGTCGAGCTCCCGCCGCTGCGGGCGAGGCGCGACGACATCCCTCTGCTCGCGCAGCGCTTCTACCAGCGCCTCGCCGGCAAGGACGCCGTGCTGGCGAGCGACTTCGTGCAGCCCCTCGTCGATCGCGCCTGGCCTGGCAACGTCCGCGAGCTGCGCAACTTCATCGAGCGCGCGGTGACGCTCGGCCACGCGCGCGAAGGGAGCGGGGAGGTCGTCCCGCCGTCGTCTGCCACCGTCCTGCCCGCCGGCGTGGAGTCGATCGTGCCGCTCCACCTCCCGCTGAAGGAGGCGCGCGACGCCTGGATGGAGACGTTCGAGAGCGTCTACGTGCGCTCCATGCTCGCCAAGACCGGCGGAAACCTGACCCGCGCCGCCGAGCTGGCTGGCGTCAGCCGCCGCTTCCTGCAGCGCACCATCGCGCGCCTCGGCCTCCGCGAGGACGACGACGACGACGAGCAGGGCGGGGGCACCTGAATCGGGGGGTCACGGTCCTGCAATTGAGACGCGGTGCGCGGCCCGAATCGAGTACCCTCCGTGGCCAAACATGCGACGCGGCTGGTCCTTTCTCGCCCTGCTCCTTCCGACGGCCATTTCCGCCGCCGCCCACGCCCAGACCCTGCCGTCGATCGACGCGCGCACCTGGCGCCCGTCGACCGATCCGATGGCAGGCCTCGTGCTCGAACCGGTGTCCACACCGGGAGGCGGCAACTGGAACGTGGGAGCCCTCCTCAGCTACACGCACCACCCGCTGACGTTGCGCGACGCGGCGACCGGCAGCGTCGCGTACCGCCCGGTCGAGGCGTCGCTGGGCATGGACCTGGTCGCGTCGCTCGGCCTGGGTCCGCGGTTCGCGCTCGGCCTGTCGGTGCCGACGATCCTCTACCAGGACGGCTCGGCGAACCTGCCGCCTCAGGTCCACGCGTCCGGCGCAGTGCCGAGCACGGCGATCGGCGACGTCGGCGTGCACGGCAAGGTGGCGATCCTCGACAACGCGGGCGGCGGCTTCGGCCTCGCGGGCCTGGCGAACGTCACCTTGCCGACCGGGGACAAGGCGAGCTTTCTGGGCGACGGCTCGCTCACGGCCACGGCCCGCGTACTTGCAGAGTACACGTTCGTCATCGCCTCGGCACAGGCCAGCCTCGGTTACGCCGCGCGTACGGACACCCACGATTGGCCGAGCAAGAGCGTCGGCGGCTTCACGTTCGGCGACACGATCCCCTGGAGCTTCGGCCTGTCGGTGAAGCCAGGCATCTTCAAGCTGGACTCGGAGAACCGCCAGCGCTGGGACGTCTCGCTCCACGGCTGGTTGCCGGCAACGCCCGTCGGCCCGTTCGGCGCGGGCGAGCCAGGCAGCGCGAAGCAGTCGCCGGTGCTCCTCAACGTCAGTGACCGCTGGGCGATCGGCCACGGGCGCGACGTGTACGTCACCTTCGGCGCCGACATCGGGCTCTCCGACGCGGTGGGCGTCCCGGCCTTCCGCGCCATCGCCGGCCTCGGATGGGCGCCGCGCGAGCACGACCAGGACCACGACGGCGTGCCCGACGACGTCGACCAGTGCCCCGACGTGGCCGAGGATCGCGACGGCTTCGAGGACGCCGACGGTTGCCCCGAGATCGACGACGACGACGACGGCATCATCGACCGCGAAGACGCGTGCCCGCGCGTGAAGGGCGTCGAGACCAAGGATCCGAAGACGAACGGCTGCCCGGCCGACGACGCCGACGGCGACGGCATCTCCGACGACGTCGACGCATGCAAGACCGACAAGGGCCCGCACTCCGACGATCCGGCGAAGAACGGCTGCCCCGTTCGCGATCGCGACGAGGACGGCATCTGGGACGAGCTCGACAAGTGCCCCGACCAGCCCGAGGACAGGGACGGCTTCGAGGACGCCGACGGCTGCCCCGATCCCGACAACGACGGCGACGGCATCGGCGACAAGACCGACGCGTGCCCCAACCAGGCGGGCGAGCCGTCGACCGATCCGGCGAAGAACGGCTGCCCGAACCTCGACACGGACGGCGACACCTACGAAAACGACAAGGACCAGTGCCCGAACGAGGCCGAGGTCTTCAACGGCGTGAAGGACGACGACGGGTGCCCCGACGAAGGGGGCAAGCCGCTCGCCTTCATCGATCCGAAGGATCCGAAGCTGAATGTGAAGCTGGCGGCACCGATCAAGCTGACGGGCGCGGCGGACGCGCAAGAAGTGGACGCGTCGAGCACCATGCTGCTCCGCGCGCTCGCCCTCGAGCTGCATCGGCACCGTGACTGGACGCTCGCCGTCGCGAGCAAGCCGACGGCGGCGACCCCGGAGGCGCAGCAGGCGTCGCTGGCGCGGGCGTTCGCGGTCGTGCATGCGCTCGCGGGGCTCTCGCACCGCGAGGGCGTGGCGGAGACGGTGGGCTGGGACGCCGTGAAGAACCGGCCGACCGACGGGAGCCTGGGGCTCATGATCCTCGTGGCGCCAGCGCTGCCTGCCGCTGCCAAGACCGAGCCCCCCGCCCCGCTGCCGACCGTGCCGCCGGCGACGAAGACGCCTTGAAACGCGCGGTCGCCGCGCGGGCGTGCCTGGGCGCGTTCCTCGCCGTCGGCGCGGCTCACGCGCAGCAGCCGGGGCCCGCCCCACGGTTCGCGCAACCTCCGGTGGTGCGGCGCGACGAACGCACGCAGCCGCCCATCGTGGTGGCCACGCCGCTCGGCAGCTCACGGGAGCTGCGCGCGCACTTCGGCGTCGAGCTGGCGGCGCGACTGATCCGGTCGAGCGACGCCGACGAGCGCCTGCGCGGGCTGGAGCGCGCGGCGGACATCGCGTCGCCGCAGGCGCTGGCGCTGCTGGGGAGCGCGCTGGACGCGCAGTCGGGGGGAGTCGGGGCCGCACGGCTCGACCCGCGGGCGCTCGTGTGCGTGGCGCGAGGACTGGCCCGCGCAGCTGATCAGGCGAACGTGCGCGTCTGGTTGACGCAGATCGTGACGACGGGCGTGCCGGCGCGCGCGACTTCGCGCGAGGGGGACGATCCCGAGGGGCCGCCGAGGGTCGAGCTCGCCCGTGAGATCGCCGCGCTCGCGCTGGCGTCGAGCGACGATCCGCGCGCCGCCGAGGCGCTCGTGCCGCTCGCGCGGGGCACGGGGCCCGGGCAGATCGCCGCCGCCGCCGCGCTCGTCGCGCTGCCGCCGCGGACCCTGGGCAACGCGAGCAGCAACACGTCGCCGCAGGCACTTCGGCTCACGGCCATGCTGGGCGATCTGCGCGGGCTCGACGGGGTCCGCGCGGCGCTGAAGGCGAGCGATCCGGCAACGCGCGCGGCCGCGCTCGTCGCGACGGGCGAGCTCGGCGACGCACGCTCGCTCGACCTGGTCCGCGCCGCGCTCGCCGAGCACGACGCGCGCGTCCACGCCGCAGCGGCGGAGGCGCTGGTGCTGCTCGCGGCACCGGACGCCGCCCGCGCCGTCGAGGGCCTCCTCGCCGACGACGCGACCGCGCTCGCGGGGGCGCGCCTCGCCGAGCGCGCGCAGGACGCGCAGGTCGCCAGGGCGCTCGCGGCGCGAATCGTGGCGTCGCAGAACCAGGCGGTGCGGACCGCGGGGATCGCGGCGCTGGGCCGAGGTACGAGCGCCGATGCCACGCGTGCGCTCGTCGCGCTGCTCGGCTTTCCCGAGCTCGCGGGCGACGCGGCCAACGCGCTCGGCCGCTCGCCGAGCGTGACCGCGATGGCGGCGCTCGAGGCCGCCGCGGCCCAGCCGGCCACGAGGCGGCTCGCCGTACGCGCGTACGTGGTCCGCGCGCGCGTCCGAGGCGAACGAAGCCGCGTGCTCGAGGACACCGCCCGGGACCTCGCGCGCGCCACCGACCCGTCGGACCGCGCGCTCGGGTCGTTCGCGCGCATCGCGCTCGGGGACGCGCGGGCGCTCGACCTGCTCGCCGACCGGGAGCCCCGCGTCCGCCGCGCCGCCGCGATGGCCGCGCTCGGCGATCCGACGGGCGAGGTACTCGAGGCTCTCCTACGACAGGGAGCCGTCGAGACCGATCCCGCCACGCGCGCCGTCATGGACATCGGGCTCGTCGCGGGCGATCCGGGCGGGCGCCTGACGACGAGCGCGCTCGTCGATCGCGCCGAGTCGGGCGATACCGGCGCGCCGCTCGCCGCGATGACGCTCGCACGCCGCGAGGACGCGCAGCTCAGCGCCAAGGTCGACGCGCTCCTCGGCGCACGGGACCCGCTGCTCCGCGCCCACGCCGCGCGCGGGCTCGGTGCGAGCGGCGAGTCGTCCGCTACAGGCCGCCTTGCGCATGCGTGGGTCTACGAGGCGAACCTCGCCGTGCGGCGCGCGCTCATCGGCGCCCTCGCGGCACGGACGGGCGACGCCGCGTCCCCTTCGCGCATCCACGCGCTCACGACCGCCGCGCACCTCGACCCCGACGCGACGGTCCGGTGGATCGCCGCGCGCGCGCTCGAGGGCCGCCCCGCCGCGCTCCGCCCCGCGCCCGCCCCCGAGGTCGCGTGGCTGCGGCTGCAGGGCCCGGACGGCATCGTGCCCGCGGGGCCGCCCTTCACCGGCGCCCTCGTGCAGTCGGACGGTCTCGCGATCCCCGTGGCGTTCGACGACGACGGGTACGCCCTCGTCCTCGGCGTTCCCCCCGGCGAAGCGCGGCTGGTGCTTGCGCCGCGCCTGCCCCGAGGCGAGGATCGCCGCCCATGACCGACGCAGCCGACGTCCGCGCCCCTGCCTCGCCCACCTTCGAAGACGCGATCAAACGCCTGAGCGAGATCGTCCAGAAGCTCGAGAAGGGGGATCTTCCGCTCGAAGACTCGCTGAAGCTCTTCGAAGAGGGCGTCCGGTTGTCGCGCCTGTCGCAAGAGCGCCTCGACGCCGCGCAGAAGAAGGTAGAGCAGCTCCTCGCCGTCGACGACGCCGGCAACGCCAGAACCAAGGCCTTCCAGACCACGACCGACGACGACGCGCCGTTCTCGGAGCCGTCATCTGGCCGCTGAATGTGCCGGTGGCCCGTAACGAGCTACCGACCGATCGACCCGCGGTAGACCCAGCCCTCGTTCACGAAGTTGCCCCCGTAGCGAACGCGGTACCAGTTCTCCTGCCCCTGGCCGACGCGCACCTTCGTGCCGCGCTGCAGGCGCCCCACGACCGCTCCGGTGCGTGGCGCGTCGCGCACGATGGCGACCTCCCACACGACCGAGGAGGTCGGCGCATCCATCGCCACCGGCGTCGCGCCGCCGCCCGTCGCGGCGCCTGGGGCGCTGCCCGGCGCCGTCGCCCCGTCCGCCGCGGTCAGGGTCGCGGTGTAGGCGACGGTGTAGCGAGGGTGATCGTGCTCCATAGCCCCGAGCGAGATGCCTCCGAACTCGTGCTTCACGCAACCGGCGATCGACTCGAGGTTCGGCACGTTCGAGGTCTTGCCGACCTCCACGTTCAGACGGTTGTTCGCGAAATCGACGCCGAAGGTCACCGCCAGCTTGCCGGTCGCCCCCTCGGCGGCGGAGCACTCCTTGAGCCTCCGGATACGCGGCTGGACGAGGTTGTCGATCCCCGCGAGCTGCCCGCACGCGGCCTGCCCCTTCAGGGCCTCGCCGTCGTCCGTCTTGCACGACAGGATCGCGCCACGCGACACGACGACGTTCGGCGGGCCGGACGGCGCCGCAGGGTTCGACGGGGGCGCGCTCGGCGCGGTGGCCAGCACCGCTGGGGCAGTCCCCCCTGTGGCGGCCGTAGGCTCGCTCGCGCGCGGCGCCGGTCCTGCCGACGTCGCGGCGCTCGGTGAATCGCCGGGCGCCGACGGCCCGAGACGCACGCCCGCGATCCGCGGCCAGGCGACGCCGACGGCAAAGCCCACCGCGGCGATCACCCCGACCTTGACCCAGGCGGGTCGATCCTCTCCTGCACGCGGAAGGTCGACGGAAAAGGGTCGATCTCTGTCGGAACCCATCGGGCCACACCTACCATACCGCGGTGATTCGGACGAAAAGCCGGCGAATTTTACCATCGGGAAGCTCAAACGACGGAACGCGCGATCAGCTTCCGTCGCCGCGCCAAGGAGCTCCCGCGAAGGCGCGGTTCTCGGCCGAGCGTCTTCTACTGCCGCGCGGCGATGTCGGGGCGCATCGTGATCGAGAGGATGAGCGTCCCCCCCTTGTGCGACTGCCCGCCGACGAAGAACGGCTCGTTGGGGGCGGCCGTCACCTCGAGGAGCTTCAGGTACTCGGGCTTGCCCGGCTGGTCGATCGACGCTTCGACGACGTAACGGCGGTCGGCGGTCACGTTGTCGAGCGTCACCCGGAGCGTGCGACCGGTGACCATCGCGTAGCTCTCGGGCCGGCCCTTCTCGAGCGTGATGAGCTTCTTCTCGACGAGCTTGAACGACGTGTAGTCGCTGAACGGCTTCTTGCCGAGGTGGGGCAGGCGGCCGATGCGCGGATCGAGGAACGCCGCGGCGTCCTCCTTCGTCGCGTGGATGACGAGGATCTCGGCGATCGCCGAGCGCCGCGGGGTGGGTGCGGGCGCCGCTGCGGACGCGGACGGCTTGGGGCCGGGAGGCGGCGCGACATCCGCCCACGCCGAGCCCGACGCCATGGCGAGGACGGCGGCTGCGAGCCCGAGACGACGCATCGTCACTTTCCGGCTCCGTTGTCGTCGATCCACACGACCACGCTGGACGCGTTCGCCCCCACCGACGACGGAAGGTAGAAGACCTGGACGTCCCGGGTGGTGTCGACCTGATCGACGTCGACGCCGGCGACCTGCGTATCGGACGTGGGCGTGGGCAAAGACCCCGGCGTCACCGGACCCGCCGGCACCGTGGGCACGGGCAAGCTGCTGCCGCTGCTCCCGCTGCTTTGCGTGGCTTGGGTCCGTGTGTCTTCGTTGGCCTTGCGCGTGGTCAGGACGATGCCGGCCGCGAGCGCGACGACGGCGATGATGCCGCCCGCGACCTTGAACCGGCTCTCACGCCGGTCGCGGATGTCCACGACCTTGGGCGGGCGCATGCTCGATTTCCGCGGCGCGCCCTCTTTCTCGACGCGGGCCATGATGTCGTCGACGAGGCCCAGGGTGGCCGCCGCGTGCGACGGCTCGTGCATCTCCACGACGACCTTCCCGAGGAAGCCCATCGACTCGACGAGGCGCTTGGCATCGGCGTCGGCGGCGATGAGCCGTTCGACGCGGGCCATCTCGGTGGGCTCCAGCTCGCCGTCGGCGTAGGCCATGAGCTCCAGCATCACGTCCTTGGAGAGCGTCATGACGGCCTCTCTTCCCCGGTTGCGTCAGCCTCGGCCGGCTCGCCGCGCTCCTCGGGCTTGTGGCCGATCTGCTCGATGTAGCAGTCGACGAGCGCCTTCTGGAGCTTCTGACGTGCATGAAACAGCCGGCTCATGATGGTCCCTTTGGAGACCCCCATGGCCTGCGCCATTTCTTCGTAACTGAGGCCTTCGATCTCGCGCATGACGATTACGCCGCGGTGGTAGCTGGGGAGAGCGTCGAGGGCCGTTTGGAGCCTCGCCGCGATCTCGCGCCGGCGCACGACGTCGGCAGGATCGCCGCCGTCGACACGGCTGAGAAATGGGAAGTCTGCTTCTTGGGATTCATCCGCTTCCAGACGAGAGTCGTCGAGGTCGCCGAGCTGACGGCCTGGTTTGCGGATGAGGTCGATGCTGAGGTTCGTGATGATGCGGTAGAGCCAGGTGAAGAAGCTCGAGCCTCCCTGAAACGAGGCGAGCCCGCGGTAGACCCGCAGGAAGGCTTCTTGAACGAGCTCACGGGCGTCGTTCTCGTCGCGCACGAGAGAGAGGGCGATCGCGAACGCGCGTCGTTGGTGGCGTTCGACGAGCTTTCGAAAAGCCGCCATGTCGCCTGACTGTGCGCGTGCGATGAGACCACGATCTTCCTCTGCCTCCCGGGCCCTTACCTGCTTGCTGTTGGACGCAGGGATTTCCCGAAGATTCACTTGAGGTACGGCGGGCGCGCGCGAGGGTACATTCGCGCCCCGGTCGGGCGCGTCTTCGGACTCCGGCTCCGGCTCACCGGACTCCGGCGCGTCCAACTCGTCTTCCCGCGGGCACATCTCCGCCTACCGTAGTACGGGAACCGGGGCGCGTGTCCACTGGTGTCGGGGGGTACGGGTGTTCAGGGCGGGTCCCCGCCGCCGCGTCGGGGAGGCCCCGGTCGGTGCCCGGCGGGCGCCGGCGCGTCTTTGAGCTCGCCCAAGGTGACCTTGATGTCGAAGGGCTTGCCGTCGCGCGAGACCCGCAACGTCACCGTTTTTCCGACGCCCGCCATACTGGCGAGCCACTGCAGTTTGGTGGCGCGGTCGACGGGCTCGCCGTCGAACGAGAGGATGACGTCCAGCGCCGCGAGGCCGACCTTCTCGGCGGGCCCGCCACGCGAGACCGCCATCACGAGGGTCCCCTTGTCGTCGGGCCGCTTCAGCTGGGCCTTGTCCTCGGGTGACAGCTCGCGCAGGTCCCGGACGCTGACGCCGAGGGCGCTGCGCGTGATGTGCCCGTCGCGCAGGAGCATCGGCAGGAGCTGCTTCACCATGTTGACGGGAATGGCAAAGCCGATGCCCTGGGCGCCGCCGCCACGGATGGCCGTGTTGATGCCGACGACCTCTCCCTTCAAGTTGAGGAGGGGCCCGCCCGAGTTGCCAGGGTTGATGGAGGCGTCGGTCTGGAGAAAGCTGTAGTAGCCGCTCGGATCGAGCTCGACCTCCTCCTTGCCTCGGCCCTTCGCGCTGACGATGCCGGCGCTGACCGTGTGCGAGAGGCCGAAGGGATTGCCGATCGCGACGACCCAGTCGCCGACGTCGAGCGCGTCGGAGTCACCCAGCGCGAGGGGGACGAGCGGCGGCCCGCCCTTGGCGTCTTTCATGTCGATACGGATGACGGCGACGTCGGTGCGCGGGTCACGGCCGACGAGCGAACCGGTGAACTCGCGATCGTCGCTCGTCTTCACGAGGATCGACTTCGCCTCGTCGATGACGTGGTTGTTCGTGAGGATGACGCCGTCCTTGTCCACCACGAACCCGGTGCCAAGGCCCTTGGCGACACGGCGACGCGCGCGGCCGAAGCCGTCAGGCTCCACCTCTTCGACCACCGTGTTGATGGTGACGACGCTCGGATCGGCATGCTTGGCAATCGGGGCGAACGACATCGGCGCGCCGAGCGGCCCGCCGGCTGTCAGCTTCAGATCCGGCGCGGGGACGGGCGGGAGGCCCACCGATGCAGGTCCCGTCGGCGCGGCGCTGGCCACCGGGACCGCACCGCTCGGCAGCGGGGCAGAGCCGCCGCCGACCTTGGCTTTGCACGCAGGAAACAAGACGAGGGACGCGGCGAGCGCGCCGCACGACAGGAGCCTCGAGGCGCGCGAGGCCATGCTACTTGGCCGCCTTCGCCGCCAGTCTCTTCTCTGCTTCCATGCAGCGCATGCGCAGATCGTAGAGCACCTGGTGGAGGAGGCGCTCTTCGTCGCCCGTCAGGTTGCCCTTCGTCTTCTCCTCGAGCATGGCCAGCATGTCGATGGTGTGACGCGCGTGGCCGATGTTGACCTCCACCTTCTGGGTGTCGGGGTCCGGCGCCACGCCGAGCTCGATGAGAGCCGAGTGGTTCATCGAGATGATGAACGTCGCGAAATCGAGGGGGGCTTCGTCGGCCACGGGTTCCTCCGCGATCGGTTGCGAGCCGCTCAGGACGGCGAGTCTTCGCGCCCGGCGATCGCCGGCTGCGCGAGGGTGACCGGATCGGTCTGGCTTTCGAGATCGGGCAGGGCGTGGACGTGCTTCTCGACGTCCTTCTCCGTCAAGGTGCCGGCCTTGAGGTTGCGGTGCCGAACGCGGATGTCCCAGTCCCAGGAATTGATGTGTTTCGTGGTCATCGTGTCCTCTTACCCTGTCGAACATGGGGCCGGCCTCGTGAGGCGCAACCCGGAAGGGTGGCGGAATATGCCATCAGTGGCCCGCGCGTGCGCGGAAATAGCGCTCGCGGGCCGACGAACCGTCAGTCCGCGTTAATTGGTAAGATCCTTCTTCTTTTTGCCGAGTTGCACGATCTGTCCCTCGCCGTGGCCTTCGCCAGGGGGGTGGTCGTGGTCGCAGTTCTCGTCGTGGACGTGCGCCTCGGCCTCGTCGAAGGCAGCGGCGGCCGTCTCGATTTCCTCTTCCGTGGCCTCGCGGACCTCGCGGACGACGACTGCGTAGTGGAGGGTCTGGCCGGCGAGCGGGTGGTTCGCGTCGACGACAACCGCCTCCGTCTTGATCTCGACGACGCGCATCACGACCTCGTCCCCATCCGGGGACTCGGCGACGAACTCGTCGCCGGGGGTGATCTTGTCGGGGTCGGGGAACTCGCCGCGATCGATCTCGAGGATGAGCTCCTCGTCGCGCTCGCCGAAGCCCGCGTCGGCGGTGACGACGATGTCCTTCTTGTCGCCCGGCTTCAGTCCGACCAGTCCCGCCTCGAGGCCGGGAACGAGCATCCCGTAACCGTGGACGTACTTGATGGGCTCGCCGCCTTCGGACTCGCTTTCGTCGAGGGTCGCGCCCTTCTCGTCCTTGAGGATGTAGTCGAGCGTGACGAACGTGTTGGACTGGATTTCGGCGGTCACGTGCGGTGGCGTAACACGGTTTTTGCAGCCTGTCCCCTGCTCGCGAAGGGTCAGGGGACGGCCGCACGGAGGCGGGCCCAGGTCGGTCGCAACCCCCGCAGAGCGGCGAGCGGAACCTCCACGACGTGCTCTCCTTCAGCGAACGGACCGACCTCGTACGGAGCGAAGGTGACGACGAGCTTTCCCGGCTCGAAGTGGAAGGTGTCGACCATCTCGCGCACGTCTGTGACGTTGCCAGCGCTCACCCAGAGCGCCTCCTGCTCGCGAAGCTGCGCGAGGCACGCGTCCCCCAACGCCGCGCGGCCAAGCTTCGGATCCAGGAACAGATCCTCGAGACCCACCGGGCGCGCGGAGTCCCCGTCGACGGCGAAGTTGAAGGTCTCGGCGATGAGCGACGCGTGCGCGCCGCCCGAGTACGCGGAGACGAAGCAGCGGAGGCTCACGAGCGCGTCACTCACGACGTGCGGCTCGCACGAGATCGTGAGCGAGAAGCGCGGGCGCGCCTCCGCCGTGTCGTCCTCGGAGGCCGCATCCTCGGCGTCGCGCTCGATCGAGGCGACGTTCGCCATCGCCCAGCCGCGGAGGTGCGTCGAGATCGCCTCCCCTGCGGCCTCGCTCGCCAGGTGCACCCGGTAATAAGACGCGTCGACGTCGGCCGTGTCGTGGGCGACGTACTGGACCGGCTCGAGCCACGCGCGCGCCGCAGGGGCAGCCGGAGCCGGCGGCGCGCCCGTCCCGGCGGCGGCGGAAGGGGCGAGGCGGACGATCGCGTCGGCGGGCGTCTCGGCGCGCGAGCAGGCGGAGGCGGCGAGGGCGAAGAGGGACGCGAGGGCAACACCGCGGAGCGAGCAGGAGGGGCGCATGCCCCCTTGGAAAAGCAAGCGCCCTACCAGCGCGAAGTCCTGGAATTTCATGGGTCCGACGCGTGCGGCGTGGGCAGCCAGACACGGCGTCGGACACACGGTCAGAGTCGGGTCGGGGTCGGGGTCCTGGTCGGGGTCGGGGTCGGGGTCGGGGTCGGGGTCCGGGTCGGGGTCGGGGTCGGGGTCGGGGTCGGGGTCGGGGTCCGGGTCGGGGCCGGGGTCGGGGTCCGGGCCGGGGTCCGGGTCGGGGGGGTCGGCGGCGGCGTTCTCCCTTTCGGGACGGCCCATCCTGTGGGACCGTCAGCCCCGATGAATCTGCGCAAAACTCTCCCGCTGGTCCTCGCCCTCCTCGCGCTCGCCTGCGAAGACAAGAAGAGCGCGAGCCCCACGCCGCCTGCCAGCGCGAGCGCCGTCACGACGGCGCCCTCGAGTTTCGCCGCCCTGGCGAGCGCCGCGCCGAGCACAATGCCGAGCGCGCCGCCGGTGGCCACGGCGACGACGCCTCTCGCGCTGCACTTCCGGGCCGGCCCTGCCGCGCTGTTCCTCGACTCGGCGCAGGAGCTGGAGCTCGACGCGGCGACCCGCACCAAGGTGGAGAAGCTCGCCGACCAGCTCGACCTCGACGAGGACGAGACGCCCCGCCAGAGCATCAAGGAGCTGCACGACGACATCGTCGCGGCGGTGCGCGCCGGGGAAGTCGACACGAAGAAGCTCGGGCTGCGCGTCACGGCGTTGCAGGCCGAGGTGCAGAAGCGCCTCGACAAGGAGGGCGTCGCGATGGGCGCCCTCTACGCGGCGCTCACACCGGAGAGCCGCAAGACGCTCGGCGCGAGCGTGCAAAAGCGGGCGCACGAGCGCGAGGAGGACTTCGCGCGAACCGCCACCGACGCAGGAACGGCGAGCTTGAACGAGCGAAGCGCTCGGCTGCCCGAGCGCCTCAAGAGGGAGCTCGACCTCGACGCCGCCCAGATGGAGAAGCTCACGCCGTTCCTCGCGAAGCTTCCGGCAGAGGCGGACGGGCGCGATGCCGCGCGCAAACGATTCGACACGCTCCTGGCCGCCTTTGGCACCGACAAGTTCGACGCGAAGAAGCTCGACGCGTTCGGCGCTCCGGCCGCCAAGGCGCGCGTTCCCATGGATCGCGAGGTGCTCTTCCTGGCCGGCCTCGTGCCGATCCTCACCAGCGAGCAGCGTGAGGCGCTCGGGGGCAGACTGGAAGGCGAGCGCCTGCGCCTTGGTACGGGCTCGCCAAGCGCGCGCATCAAGGACTGGCCGTTCCCGTTCGAGCTCGAGCCGGGCGACATCGTGAGCGGCATCGCCGGCAAGCCCCGCGGCAAGGCCCCCAAGGGTGCGCCGACCGCGCCGAAGGGCCCCCCGCCGACGCCGCCGACCGCGCAGCCGCACCCGCCGCCGCCGGGCTGACGAAGCTCACCGCGCAGGCGGCGCAGCGCGCGACCCCTCAGATCGCGTCGGGTCCGGCGATCTTGCCGCAAATCGCGCTCGCGGCGATGACGAGCGGACTTGCGAGATACACCTTTCCCGGACCGCTTCGGCCCGGGAAATTGCGGTTGATCGCGCTGACCGTGACCTGCTCGGGGCGGTCGCTGACGCCGGGCCCGGCCTTGATGCACGCGCCGCAAGAGGGATCGACGAGCTCGGCCCCCGCCTTGGCGAACACCTCCAGGTACCCCTTCGCCTCGGCGTAGCGGCGGATGTCCTGCGAGCCGAACTGGATGTAGAGGTGCACGCCGGGCGCGACCCGCTTCCCCTTCGCGACCGCCGCGCCGAGGACCGACGCGTACATGTCCATGTCGGCCTTCTTGCCGCCGGTGCACGAGCCGCCGTACGCGATGTCGATCTTCACGTCGGCGCCGAGGTCGGCGAGCGGTACGCCGTTGCGGGGATCGCCGGGGAGCGCCACCATCGGGGCGAGGGCGCCCAGGTCGATCTCGAAGGTGGCGACGTAGGCGGCGTCGGGGTCGGCCTTCACGATGCGCGCCCGCACGTCGTCTGCGCGGAGGCCACGCTGGGCGACGAGGTAGTCGACGACGACGTCGTCCGCCTCGATGATGCCGGTGAAGCTCCCCGCCTCGACCGCCATGTTGGTGAGCGTGGCGCGCTCGTCGAGCGGCAGCGCCCGCACGCCGTCGCCGGTGAACTCGAGCACCTTGCCGATGCCCTGCCCGCTCTTGAAGAACGGCTGGCTCAGGATGTAGAGCATCACGTCCTTCGCGCACACGCCGGCGCGGAGCGCGCCGCGGAGCACGAATTTGGCGGTCTCCGGCACCGTCACGCGGACGTCCTTCGTGTACCAGGCGTTTGCCATGTCCGTCGATCCGACGCCGAACGCGAAGCAGCCGAGCGCGCCCGCCATGCACGTGTGCGAGTCGGTGCCGGCGACGAGCTGGCCCGGAAGCGCGAGCTCCTCGATGACCTTGTTGTGACAGATGGCCTCGCTCCCCACGAGCTTCCCGTCGCGGTGCACCTCCCCGTAGAGCTTGATGGAGTGCTTCTTGGTGAAGGTCTCTTGCACCGTCGCGAGCGAGCCGGCCTGCTCCTTCAGGCCCATGTCCTTGTGGGCCTTCGGCATCACCAGATCGAGGAACGTGAGGTGATCGCGGAACGCGAAGACGCTCGCGGGATCGTTCACCGTGGCGTCCTTCCCCATCTCCGCGACGAAGAGCGACTCGGCCATCGGCGTCACGTACTCGTGGCTGAAGCGGACGTCGGTGCGCGCGAAGAAGGCGTCGCCGGGCTTCACCGCGGGGACACCGACAGCGCCCGCCCTGGCGTCGGTAATGACGTGGCGCGCGAGGATCTTCTCGCACACGGTCATCGGGCGCGCGCGGGTCGTGATCTCGGGCGGGCTCGTCTTGCCGGCGAGGCGCGCCCGGTTGTAGGCGAAGAGGCCGCCGTGATCGACGATGGACGCGCTGATCGGATCGAGCCCCTTGGTGAACTCGGTCATCGGGATCGCTTCGCCGCGCGCGATGCGCGGGATGAGGCCGAAGTCGGTGCTCGTGAGGAGGCCGATGTTCTGCGCGTTCTGCCGGTAGATCTTCTCGATGCTCTTGGCGATGACGAGCTGGACGCCGCTCTTGAGCTCGCTGTACGGCGCCGTCTCGCGCGAGCTGCCGCAGCCCTTGGAGATGCCGCTGACGATGACGCCGAAGCCGCCAGCCTTGATGCCGTCCTTCTTGACCACGCCGCCGCGGAGGCCGACGAGGCAGTACCGCGCGAGCGTCTCGTCGTAGTAGTAGCAAACCCATCCGGGGGTGAGCTCGTCGGTCGAGATGTTCGAGACGAGGCCGGCGCCGTCCGCGTAAGGTTCGTTCGGCAGGTTCTGCCCCTCGAGCTGCGCTTCGAGGAGCTTGGCGTCCTCGGTGATGTAGAGGATGCGCCCGCCGATCGTCACGTCCATGAGTGCGTCTTACCACGGGAGAACGGGGCGTTCACGACGAGGGGTGGCTCTCCTGGGGTTCTGCTTCGGCGACCACGGCTAGGCTCTCGTAATCGCACTCGTCTTCAGGGTTCTTTACCGTCCGGAGTGGACTGTTCCGAGGCGCTCGTCCGTCGATCGGGTCGGAGGCCATCGAAGAACATGTCCATGAACATTCGCTCGCTCGCGGCTGCGTCTCTCGTTCTCGCGTCGCTCGCCCTCGGCGGCGCCGCGTTCGCGTCCGGTCACGGCGCTCACGGGGGGCACGGCGCGAAGGCGCGCTCGCTTCCGTCACTCACGCAGGAGCAGAAGACCAAGCTCGACGCGGCGGCCGAGGCCGAGCACAAGGCGCGCGCAGCTCTCCGCGTCGCGCTGGCGGCGCAGGTCGACAAGGGCGCCATCGACAGGAACGGTGTGAAGCCGCAGGTCGACGCCGCGAAGGCCGCAGCGGCAAACGCGCGCAAGGTCGAGGAGGACACGCTCACGCCGGCGCAGAAAGCGGAGCTCGCCAAGGCGGGCGAAGCCAAGCGGGGCGAGGGGCGCAAGCATCACGGGCAGGCGGGCCACGGCATGAAGCTGACGCCGGAGCAGAAGAAGCAGATCGCCGAGCGCATGAAGGCGGAGCCCGCGGGCGACCGTGGCGTCGAGCGCATGGTCGACCGCCTCGACGCGACGGTCCCGGTCCTCACCCCCGCGCAGCGCGCGGAGCTCGCGGCGAAGCTGCGCAGGCAGTAGCGCGTCGACGCTTCAGGGGCTGCCGCGGCGACGGGCTTCCTCTTCGCGCCACGCGCGCTCGGCTTCGACCTCGGCGGGGTCGGTCTCGGAGGAGACACGGACGCGCGGATCGGCGACGCGAACGGCGGTGCTCTTGGCGTGGCGGCGCGCGCCCTTGCGCTCCGAGCCCCTCGCCCGGTACGGACGCGTGACGACCGAGAGCACGACGAGACCGACGGTGACGCCCATGGCCGTGCGAAACGGCAACCACCACCACGCCAGTGCCGAGAGCGCCCAGAACAGCGGCATGAAGCGGCTAACGAGGCGCAGGAGGTTGTCGGGGAACTCCTCGCCCGGAGCAGCAGCGCTCGCGGCCGCGAGCGGCGGCGGGGGGGCCGGCGGCGGTGCCGGCGTGGAGGCTCCGCGCGGGCGCGGCGCGGGGGCGGCGTGGAGCGGCGCGAGGAGCGGGCCGATGCGGGAGGCGCGCTTCTCCGGATCAGGCTCGAGCATCGCGACGAGAACGGAGACGAGCGCGGGGCTCGCCTGCGGGCCGAGCGCGGCAGGCACGTCGATCGCGAGGCCTTTGTGCGGGAGGTCCTCGGGCTGCACGCCCGTCAGCATCCAGAGGGCGGTGGCCCCTATCGCGTACACGTCGGACGCCGGCGCGGCGCGGCCCTGGAACTGCTCGGGCGCCATGTAGCCGAACGTCCCGATGATCGTGCTGCCCCCCTCGAGGCGAAGCGTGTCGCGCACCGCGCCGAAGTCGACGAACGCGAAGCTCTTGTCGGGCCGCCGGATGACGTTCCCGGGCTTGAGATCACGATGAATGATTGGCGGCGCGCGACCGTGGAGGTAGTCGAGGACGATCGCCGCCTGCTCGAGGAGCGCGATCGCGTCGTCCGTCCCGAACGCGCCGCCGGACTTGCGGTACTCGGGAAGGCTGGCCCCCTCGATGCGCTCCATGACGAGGTAGAGCGTGCCGCCCTCCTCGAAATGCTCGACGTAGCCGGGCAGCGACGGGTGCGAGAGCGACGCGAGGACCCGCGCTTCACGCTCGGCGAGCTCGACGTCCTTCCACTTGCGGGCGCTCTTCACCTCGAAGCGCTTGATGGCCACGAGGCGCCCCTCGCGCTTGTCGACCGCCTCGAGCGTCGTGCCCTGCGAGCCCTCGCCGAGGGCGCGGGTGATGACATAGCGGCCGTCTTTGAGCGACTCGGTCACGACGGGGAGACCGTAGCACTCTCCTGATGTGGCGGTGTGGCGGCGCGGCGGCGCGGCGGCGCAGCGGCGTGGCGCGAACGGCTCGTCGGGCGCGGGTGCTCGGCGTAGCCTCGACGTCGTGCGCATCGCCGTCGTGACCACGAGCTACCCGGAGCACCCGGGGGATCCGGCCGGCCACTTCGTGCGCGCTGAGGTGCGTTCGCTCGAACGCGCGGGGCACGAGGTCGTCGTCCTTGCGCCGCCCGCCGGCGGGGCGTTCGGGTGGCCTGGCGTCGCGACCCGCGTGCGCGCGCGGCCGTGGACGGCGGTCGGCGCTGCGTGGTGGACGAAGAGCGCGCGAGCTGCGCTCGCGGCGTGCTCGTTCGAGCGCATCGTGTGCCACTGGGTGGTGCCGTCGGTCTTCCCGATCGCGTGGACGGCGCAGGCGCCGATCGAGGGCGTGTCGCATGGCGGGGACGTGCGACTGCTCCTCGCGCTCCCCTCCCGCGCGCGCGCGGCGCTGGCTCGCCGCGTCGCCGCGCGCGTCACGACCTGGCGGTTCGTCTCGGACGCGCTGCTGGGCGAGCTGTGCGACGCGTTGCCCGCCGCGGCGAGGGCGGCCGTGCGGCGCGTGGCGAAGGTGGCGCCGAGCCCGATCGAGCTCCCCGACGTCGCTGCCTGCAAGGCGCGCGCGCGCCTCCTCCGCGACGACGCGAGGAGCCCGCTCTTCGTCGCGGTCGGCCGCCTCGTCCGGGCCAAGCGCGTCGACCGCGCGATCGATCATGTCGCCTCGCGCGGCGCTGGTGCACGCCTCGTCGTCGTCGGAGACGGGCCCGAGCGTGCGCGCCTCGAAGCGCACGCGCGCGCGCGCCGCGTCGATGCACGCTTCGTCGGCGCCGTCCCGCGTGACGAGGCGCTCGCGTGGATCGCGGCGGCCGACGCGCTCATCCATGCTTCGGAGGCGGAAGGGCTCTCCACCGTGATCCGCGAGGCGGCGCTGCTGGGCGTCCCGGTCGAGCGTGTAGGCGCGGCCGCCGCCCCCGCCCCGCCCGCATTGAACGAAATGCTGCGACGCGGGCACCGCTGATCGAGGAGTGTGGGGAGGCGAGCCGCACGGCCCCGTGCTATTTTCAGAATCCGTACTCGACGGCCATGCCGGAGCCCCAGGTGCGGGCGACGGGCGCGGGCGGGGCGGGCGGCGCGGCGCTCCACGGATCCTCGGCAGGAAGCGGCGCCGGGCGCGTGCGAACCGAAGGGCCCCAGGGGTCTTCGGCCCACCACGACGGAAGCGTGTCCGTCGCCTTCGCCGTCGCCGAGGCGAGCTGCGTCTGCGAGAGCTCCGCGCTGGTGGTCGAGGTGATGCCGACCGGCTCTTCCGCCGAAGGCATCGCGCCCGCGCAGCCCGAGAGAATCATCGCGCCCAGAACCAAAACGAGGCCGGTGTAGTTCTTCATGCGACATGTGTGGTAGCATCCAAATTGCGCCGTGCAAGGCGACCTCTGCCGCAAACAATCTGAAAATCCTTCGTGCCCGCCGCAGCGCTTGCGCGCACCCGAACGGCGTGACGCCGCGGTCCGCCGAAGAACGCCGCGTGGCACGCGCCTTGGAGGCTGGCGGGCAATGACCCACGTGCTCACCTTGCAGGGCCAGCCGCGGCCGATCTCGCCGGTTCGGTTTCCGCTCGTCGCCAAAGGGTTCCGGCCGTTCTTCCTGCTGGCCGCGCTCTTCGCCGCCGCGATCCTCCCATTTTGGCTCCTCGTGCATGTCGGCGAGCTGCGCCCGAGCCCGTATTTCGATGCGACGTCGTGGCACGCGCACGAGATGCTCTTCGGTTACACCGTCGCCGTCATCGCGGGATTCTTGCTCACGGCGGTGGGCAACTGGACGGAGCGGGAGACGCTCGTGGGTCTGCCGCTGCTCGGCCTGTGCGCACTATGGCTCGCCGGACGCGTGGCGATGACGTTCCCGCAGCTTCTACCGACGGTAGGGCCAGCGGTGCTCGACGTGGCGTTTCTCCCGGTGCTCCTCGTCGTGCTGGCGCGGCCGCTCGTCGCCGCGCGGAACCGCAGGAACTACGTCATGCTCGTCGTCCTCTCTGCCCTCGCCCTCGCGAACCTGGCGATGCACCTCGACGCGCTCGGTCTTCTGCCGGGATGGTCGCGCCGCGCCGCGCTGGCGGCGCTGGACGTTGTGGTCCTGCTCCTGCTCGTGATGGCCGGGCGCCTGCTGCCGATGTTCACGCGCAACGCCACGCGCTTCGCGACGATTCGGTCGGTCCCCGCGCTCGACGTCGCGGCGATCGGCGTGATGGCGCTCCTGACGGTGCTCGACATCGCGATCCCAGGGTCCGCGGAGCAACGTGGGACCGGGCTCGTCGCGGCGCTCGCGGGCGCTCTGGCGGGGGCGCGCGCCGTGCACTGGGGGGCGCGGGCGACGGCGCGGCATCCCCTCCTCTGGATCTTGCACGCCGGGTACGCGTGGATCCCGGTGGGCCTCCTGCTCCGCGCGCTCGCTACTTTGGACACCCGGATCCCGGCGACCCTCGCGACCCACGCGCTCACGGTAGGAGCCCTGGGCGCGCTCACGCTCGGGATGATGTCGCGCGTCGCCCTGGGGCACACCGGGCGCATGCTCGAGGTGCCGCGTCCGGCGGTCGGGGCCTTCGTGCTCGTGACGGTCGCAGCGCTCGTGCGCGTGGGCGGGCCCCTCGTCCTGCCGTCACGGTACCTCGCTTCGGTGGTCGTCGCCGGGGTGCTCTTCAGCTGTGCCTTCGCGCTCTACGCGGTCGCCTACGCGCGCATCCTCGCGTCGGCGCGGATCGACGGGAAATCGGGCTGAGCGTGGCCGCGCGCGCCGGCGAAAACGATGGCATACTCGCGCGGATGAATCGCCACTTCCTCGTGCTTTCGTGCATCGCCCTGACCTCTTTCGTGGCTTCGTGCGGCGGCGACGACGTGACCTACGCGCCCAAGGACGGCGGCGGCGGCGGAGCCTTCGACGTCACCGTCTCGCCGGGACCGGACGCCTCCGACGCCGGCGGAGACCTCCCGCCCGTCACCGGCCACCAGGCGATCACCGGGCTGAAGGGCCCGGTCGACGTGATGCGTGACAAGTACGGCATGATCCACATCTACGCACAGACTGCCGAAGATGCGTTCCGGGTGCAGGGCTACCAGGTGTCGAAGGACCGCACCGCGCAGCTCGAGATCCTGCGCCGCTCGGCGACGGGGCGCCTGGCCGAGCTCTTCGGGGACCAGGCGCCCAGCCTCATCGACAGCGACATCGCCATCCGCACCGTCGGCCTCGGACGCGTCGGCAAGCAGATGTACGACGCCTTGCCCCCCGGCAGCGACCTGAAGAAGTGGGTCGACGCGTACGTCGACGGCATCAACCAGTTCAATACCCGCGTCATCGCCGGGACGGAGCGCTACCCCGACGACATGTTCGGCCTGAAGCCGTCGGCGTTCCAGCCGTGGACGGGGGCCGACGTGCTCGCGGTCGGGCGCTTCCAGTCGTTCAACCTCGGCTACCAGGGCGACGAGGAGATCGCGTTCACACAGCTCGTGGAAGCGTCGCGCACCAAGTTCGCGGCCGGCGCAGCGGATCCGAACCTTGCCAAGCGCGCCGGGTTCCTGAACGACGTGCTCCGCTTCGCACCCATCGATCCTACGTTGGCGATGGACGGGCTCCCCAACGACACGACGCACACGGGGTCGCCACGTGCGTCGCGCTCGACGCCATCGCGGGCGACTGCGCCGGCGGCGAAGGTGCAGACGCCGCGCGTCTCCGCCGAGTCGCTCGCTGCGACCAAGGGGTTCACCGACGCCATCAACACGGTTCGGCAGGTCCTTGGTGAGAGGGGGTTCACCGGCTCGAACAACTGGGTCATTGGCCCGCAGCTCACCGCGTCGGGACACCCGCTGCTTGCCAGCGATCCGCACCTGTCGTTGAGCGCCCCGAGCGTCTTCTGGATGGTCCACATCAACGTGAGCGATCCCAAGGCGCCGCTCGACTTCGCGGGGCTCTCGTTCCCGGGCATCCCCGCGATCATCCTCGGCATGAATGCGAACATCGCCTGGGGCGCGACCGTCGCCGGCTACGATGTCACCGACGTCTACAAGGAGACGCTCACCGCCGACAGCTCGGGCGTCGTCTTCAACGGACAGCCCGTCGCCTTCCAGAAGGTGCGCGAGACGATCAAGATCGCTGGCGGCGGCTCGTACGACTACGACGTGCTGCTGGTGCCGCACCACGGCCCCATCGTCCCGAACATCGCATCCGACCACACCGTGAAGCCGCCGCTCCCCGGCGCGCTGAGCATCCGCTGGACGGGGCACGCCCCGACGCACGAGCTCGACGCCGTCGCGAAGCTCGTCCAGGCCAAGAGCGTGGAAGATGCACGCACCGCGCTGCGCAGCTTCGAGGTCGGCGCGCAGAACTGGGTCATCGCCGACACGCACGGCGACATCTTCTTCTCGAGCCAGTCGCAGATCCCGCTTCGAGACAAGAAGGCATACACGTGGAACCCGGCGACGTTCTCGGGCACCCTGCCGTGCCTCGTCCTCCCTGGCGACGGGACGGCCGAGTGGACCGGCAAGTTCCTCGACGAGGCGTTCGTGCCGCACATCAAGAACCCCAAGAAGTCGTACGTCGGCACCGCCAACGGCGATCAGTACGGCGGTACGCTCGACAACGATCCGTCGAACGATCTCCTGCCGACGGGCGATCCCATCTACATGGCATGCATCCAGGACCCCGGCTTCCGCGTCGGGCGTGTGCACCAGCGCATCGAGGGCGTCGGCCATCCGGTCACGATCGACGACATGGCGTCCATCCAGTCCGACGCGCGCTCCGCGATGGGCGCCAACCTGGTGCCGAAGCTCCTGGCGACGATCGCGAACGCGAAGCTCGAGAAGGCCACGCCGGGCAGCCACCCCGACATCGCCGCGCTCGTCGCGAGCGCGCGGTACTCCGCTGCCCTCGTGGACGACGTGCAGAGCGCACTCGAGAGCTGGCGTGACGACAGCGACTACGACACGCCCGCCGGCGTCTCGCTCGACGACGACAAGCCCATCGCCGACGGGAAAGAGGCGGTCGCGAGCAAGGCGACCACCATCTTCAACGCGTGGCGCACGCGGATGCGAATGGCCGTCTTCGACGACGAGATCGCCGTGCTCGGCACCGGCAACGGCGGATACGACTTGAACCGCGGCCTACTCAACGTGATGCTGCCCGTGCCGTCGACGCTCAAGACGTACGACGCGACGCTGAAGGACAGCATCCTCTTCGACGATTTGACCACCACCGGCGTCGTCGAGACGCGCGATCAACGCGCGCTGCTCTCGCTCCTCGACGCGCTCGATTTCTTGAAGAGCAAGCTCGGGGCCGACACGAACGGCTGGCGTTGGGGCCTCCTGCACCGGATCCGATTCTCGTCGCTCGTCGGATCGTGGCCCACGCTATCCATCCCCGCCGACACCGATCCCGTCTTCCCGAACGGCTTCCCGCGCCACGGCGACGGCTACAACATCGACGTCGCCAGGTACGCCACGGGCAGCTCGCTCGCGACGACGACCTTCCACTACTCAAGCGGGCCCACGCAGCGCTTCGTGGTCGAGATGACGCCCACTGGCCCCGTCGCGCGCAACGCGCTGCCCGGCGGCGAGGTCTGGAATTCGACGGACAAGCACTTCAAGGACGAAGCCGAGCGTTGGCGCCGCAATCAGAACCGCCCCGTGCCGTTCGCGCGCGCCGACGTGATCTCGGCGGCGGAGGATCACATCCTCTGGACGACGCCCTGACGGGCCCCCACGCGCCGGGTGGGGCGCCCACGATCCTGGTGCCGGTGGACGGCGATGAAGGCCTTGCGCGCACTTGGATCGGTGGGTCGCCACCGGCCCTCTCGCACCCCGGTTGCAACGAAGATCCAGGCGCGGAATCACTGCGTTAGTTGGTCGTTCGATGAGTGTGCACGTCTCTTGCGTTGCTGGAAACGTTCCCGCGAGGAGAGACCATGATCAGCCATCGCACCCTCTTGACACTCGGGCTCGCGCTCTCCGTGGCGGCCGCGTGCTCCGACCAAAATTCGAACTCGCTCACAGGCGGATCGTCGGGGACGACACCCCCGGGCACGGACGTGGACGGCGGCGGCAGTGCGGACGGAGGGCCCACCACTCCTCCTCCTCCGCCGGGCGGCGCCCTCCCCGACGAACAGTTTCCCGCGGAGCTCCTCGGCCCGTACACGGGCCCGCCGATCACCGACTACGAGAACACCTTCGTCAGCTACCTGCAGCTGAAGGCGCGCGTGACGCAGCTCTTCGCCGACACCGGCATCGGCGGCGGGACCGACGCGTTCTTCGCGTCGAAGATCGCGCTCCTCGGCGGGGCCGACTTCAAGACGACGTTCACGGAGGCGCGCGTCGCGTCGCCCGACTTCCTCGTCGCGCTCGACGGGCTCGCGAAGGACGCGTGCGGGCGCGCGGCGACGAACAAGACCGGCCCCTTCGCGGGGACCGACCCCACCACGCCGGCGGGCGGGGATACGGCGCTGGCGACGACGCTCTACAAGACGCTGCTCCTCCGCGCGCCCTTGGCCCAGGAGGTCACCGACGCCGTGGCGCTCGTGACGACGCTGAAGCCGCTCAGCCCCGACGCCCCGAGCGCGTGGGCGGGCTTGTGCGAGGGCCTGGTTCGTCACCCGGACTTCTTGTGGACCCTGCCGCCGAGCGTGGCCATCGTCACCGGCGCGGACAAGGAGCGTTTGCAGCTCGTGAAGCTGTCGCTCGATCTCGTCGGGCGCCTGCCCCTCGACGCCGAGCTCACCACGCTGGCGGGCAAGAGCGTCGTCGACAAGGTGACGCACTTCATCGGCACGCCGGAGTTCCGCGACTTCTACTTCCACCGCGCGCAGGTTCGCACCGAGAGCGTCGGCACCGCCGAGTCGAGCGAGCCGGCCCGCCTCTGGACGTACCTCATGGTCCAAGGCGCGCCGATGCAGCAGGTCCTCACCGCCGATTACACGGTGGACGCGCAGTTCAACAAGGCGACGAGGCCGCCCGAGCACGGCAAGAGCGGCGTCCTCACGATGCCGGGCTTCATCAAGACGAAGCCGGGATTGCCGCACTATAACTACGCGGCGCGCGTCATGACCGACTACATGGGCCAGCTCTTCGAGATCACCCCCGAGATCTTGAAAGGCCGTATCTCGGCGACCGCGACGTCGACCGTCCAGCCGGGGAGCCTGTGCGTGACGTGCCACGGCATCCTGACGCCGCTCGAGATCCAGCGCCTCAAGTGGGCCGACGACGGCACCTACCGCGCCAACAACGACGCGGGCGCGCCGATCGACGACACCGATCAGGGCCTCGTTCCCGAGTACCCCTACAAGGGGGCGGGCATGGAGGCGTTCTCGACGGTCGCCGTGCGAAAAGAAAAGTTCTTCCGCCAGACGTTCCAGGCTCAGTTCCTCTTCTTCCTCGGGCGGCAGATGCGCTTCGATCTCGACGAGCGCGTCATCTACCTCGCGCTCTGGAACAGCGCCTGGAACAAGCAGGGCGATCTCCGCGAGATCGTCAAACTCATCGCGGCCGGCGTCCCCGGGTACCTGGGAAACTGAGGAGAGACCATGAAACGCAGAGATTTCCTGGCAGGGGTCGGCGGCTCGTACGCGCTCGGCATGCTCGACTGGATGGGCTACTTCCGTCGCAACGGCGTGCCCGGCACCGCGAAGTCGCTCGGCCTCGCGGAGGCGGCGGCGCAGGTCGTCGGCCAGCCGCGCTTCCTCATCTACTGGTTCTGCGAGGGCGGGTGGGACGGCTACTCGATGCTCAACCCCGTCGCGACGCGCAACGACGCGCTCGGCGGCGCCACCGCACCGCCCATCGATCAGATCTACCGCCCCAACGTGCCGCTCCAGAACGGCCTCTACCCGGTGAGCACGCAGGGCAACATCCGCTACGGCCACCTGGCCGCGGGCGGGACGTCGCTCTTCAACGACATGGCGATCGTGTCGAGCCATCACGGCGGCACGTTCCACTCGGGCAGCCGCCTCCAGTACCACATGGGCACGTACGACATGAGCTTCTCCGGGAAGCGCCTGCCCGACGAGCGTTCGGTGATGCAGGCGTTCTGCGAGGCGTACGGCTCCGCGACGTTCATGCCGCACATCAGCTGGCACAACTGGCTCTCCGACGGCGAGCTCGCCGCCGCAGATTACCCGGAGGGCACCGGGTACTACGAGAAGCTCGGCCCCTCGTACGCGAACACGATCTACGGCAATACCCCCGCGGTCATGCGCCAGCGGATCGCGTCGGTCGCGGCGGCGTCGGGCGCCGGACGTGACAAGGAGATCCACAAGTTCGTCGACAACCTCAACACGAACTTCCTGAAGGACAAGAACGGCGCCAGCACGAAGGCCTTCGCCGCAGCCGTGCAGGCGCACACGCTGCTCGTCTCCGGCGGCGCGACGCTGAACCCGTCGACGCTGTTCACCGACGCGACGCTGCGCGGCGAGTTCAACGTCCAGACGGCAGACGAACAGACGAGCGCCACGTCCGTCAACGGCAACCCGGCGCGCTCCAAGAACTCGCCGAACACGAACGTCCAGGCGCTCATGGCCTACGAGCTCATGACGAAGGGCGCCTCGATCGCCTTCTGGATCGAGTCGCGGAGCGTCCGCGGCTTCGACAGCCACGCGAGCCGAGCCGGCGTCCTGCAGAACAAGGGGCAGTACGACCAGAAGAAGAACATCGACACGAACCTCTGGACGCCGCTGCAGGCGCTGGTGGCGCGCCTCAAGAACACGCAGATCGGCTCCACCGGCAAGAGCTACTTCGACAACACGACGATCGTGCTCGCGTCGGAGATGGGCCGGTCGATGAGCGGCGGCGACGACGACGTGTGCCAGCACTGGAACCCCAGCTCCGTCGCGTTCCTCGGCGGCCTGGTGAAGGGCGGCACGCAGTTCGGTCGGGTCGGCACGACCAGCCTCGACGCCATCCCGACGATGCCCGACGGCACGCTCGATCCCGCGTTCGACCCCGTCACCGGCCAGCTGAACGGGACGAAGAGCCCGAACAGCTTCGTCTCCGACGCCGGCCACGTCTACGCGACGGCGCTGGACCTCACCGGGATCGCCAAGGCCAACCAGAAGGGGAAAAACAAGGGGACGCCGCTGGCCTTCGTCAAGAAGTAGGACCCCGGCGGCGGCTGCCGAGGCGCGGCGCGAGGTGCTGGCCCGTGAAGGACGCAGCCACGGCGGCCACTTGCTCCGGCGTGCCGGCGGCGATCAGCTTGCCGCCGCGCGCGCCGCCCTCGGGACCGAGATCGACGATCCAGTCGGCGCATTTGATGACGTCGAGGTTGTGCTCGATGACGACGACGGTGTTGCCCGCCTCGACGAGGCGGTAGAGCACGCCGAGCAGCTTCTGGATGTCCTCGAAATGCAGGCCGGTGGTCGGCTCGTCGAGGACGTACAGCGTGCGACCGGTCTGCACCTTGCCGAGCTCGCGACTGAGCTTTACCCGCTGCGCTTCGCCGCCGCTCAACGTCGGCGCGGGCTGGCCGACCTTCATGTACCCGAGGCCGACCTCGCACAGCGTCCCCAGGATGCGCGCCAGCTGCGGGAACGCGTGAAAGAGCGCGCGGCATTCCTCTACGCTCGTCTCGAGCACGTCGTAAATGGACTTGCCCTTGAACTTCACCTCGAGCGTCTCCGCGTTGTAGCGCCGGGTGCCGCACGCGTCGCAGGGGACGAACACGTCGGCGAGGAAATGCATCTCCACCTTCACGGTGCCATCGCCGCCGCACCCCTCGCAGCGACCGCCCTTCACGTTGAAGCTGAAACGTCCGGGGCCCCAGCCGCGCGTGCGGGCATCTGGGAGCTGGGCGAAGACCTCGCGGATCGCGTCGAAGGCCTTGGTGTACGTGGCGGGGTTGGAGCGCGGGGTCCGGCCGATGGGCTTCTGGTCGATAGCGATGACCTTGTCGAGGGCCTCGAGCCCGGTGATTTTGCCGTGTGCGCCGACCGGCTCGGCGCTGTCGTGAAGCGCGCGGGCGAGCGCGGGGAGGAGGATCCCGTTGACGAGCGAGCTCTTCCCGGCGCCGCTCACCCCGGTAACGGCGGTGAGCACGCCGAGCGGAAGCTTCACGTCGATGCCGCGCAGGTTGTGCTCGCGCGCGCCGTGAATGCCCAGCCATGCGCTCGGCGGGCGCCGGGTCTTCGGCACCGCGATGCTCTTCTTGCCGGACAGGTAGTCGCCGGTGAGGCTCGTGCTGCGTTCGAGCTCGGCGGGCGTACCGCCGAAGGTGACCTTGCCGCCGAGGTGACCGGCGCCCGGCCCGAAGTCGACGACGTAGTCCGCCGCGCGGATCGTCTCCTCGTCGTGCTCGACGACGATGACGCTGTTGCCCAGATCGCGGAGGCGCTGGAGCGTCGCGATGAGGTGCGCGTTGTCACGTGGGTGCAGGCCGATGCTCGGCTCGTCGAGCACGTACATGACGCCGGAGAGCTCGCTCCCCAGCTGGCTGGCCAGGCGGATCCGCTGCGCTTCGCCGCCGCTCAGGCTTGGCCCGGCGCGATCGAGCGTGAGGTAGTCGAGGCCGACGTCGAGGAGGAAACGGAGGCGACTCTCGATCTCGCGCACTGCGCCGGCGCTGAACGTCTTGGCGCTGGGGGAGAGGGCCAGGTTCTTCACGTGCGCGGACGCGTCGCCGATGGTCATGCCCGTCACCTCGGTGACGGACTTGCCGCTCACGAAGACCGCGAGGCTCTCGGGGCGCAGGCGCTTGCCGCCGCACGCGTCACACGCGCGCTCTCGGAGGTAGCGGCGGTACAGCTCGCGCGCGGCCTCCGACGACGTCTCGCGGAACTTTCGCTCGAGGTTGGGGACGACGCCCTGGTACTTCATCGCCCACGTGCCGCTCGAGAGCGAGCCCTCGTGGCCCCACTTGATGGCGATGCGCTCGCCCTCTGCACCGTAGAGAACCTGCTGCTGCTTGGCCTTCGGGATCTTCTTCCAGGGCACGTCGAGGTCGATCTTGAACGCCTTGGCGACGCCGAAGGCGATGCGCGCGGTCCAGCCCTCCCCCTTCGCCATCGCCGTCGCCCACGGCGCGATCGCGCCTTCGCGAATGGACTTGGAGGGGTCGGGGATGACGAGGGCGGGGTCCACCTCGTCGCGCTTGCCGAGGCCCGTGCACGCCGGGCACATGCCGAGCGGCGAGTTGAACGAGAAGCTCTGCGGCGACAGCTCGGGGAAGGCGACGCCGCAGCACGCGCGCGACTCGCTGTAGACGCGGGTCTCGCCGCCCTCGAGCTCCACGTGAAGCTCACCCTTGCCTTCGCGGAGGCCGAGCTCCACCGCCTCGCCGACGCGCGCCCGCTCTTCGGCGCGAACGACCACGCGATCGACGACGAGGAGGATCGTGTGTTTCTTCTTCTTGTCGAGGGGGCCGAGCTCGTCGAGCTTCGCCGTCTTGCCGTCGATGACCACGCGCGCGAACCCCTGCGCACGGAGCGACTCGAAGACGTCCCGAAACTCGCCCTTGCGGTGGAGGACGAGCGGCGCCAGGAGCGTCGCCTTGGTGCCCGCCGGCAGCGCCATGATCTCGCGCGCGATCGACTGCGGCCCTTGCTCCTTCACCTTCTTGCCGCATTTCGGGCAGCGCTGCTCGCCGGCCTTGGCGTAGAGGACGCGCAGGTAGTCGTAGATCTCGGTGATCGTGCCGACGGTGGAGCGCGGGTTGCTCGACGCGCTCTTTTGCTCGATGGCGATCGTCGGCGACAGGCCGCGGAGGTGGTCGACCTTCGGGCGATCGAGCTGCCCGAGGAACTGCCGCGCGTACGCGCTCAGCGTCTCGACGTAGCGGCGCTGCCCCTCGGCGTAGAGCGTGTCGAAGGCGAGGCTCGATTTCCCCGACCCGCTCGGCCCTGTGAAGACGACGAGCTGGCGCTTGGGAATGGAAAGGTGGGGGATGTCGAGGTTGTGCTCGCGGGCGCCGGAGACCTCGATGAAGTCGGGCTCGCGGGCGCCGCGCGAGGCCAGCGTGCCGCCGCGGGCGCGGTCCTGGGGGGCACGAGCCGGGCGAAGCGGAACATCGGTGGACGACATCGGCACCGCGTTTACACCGGCGTCCTGGCGCGCTCAACGGCGAGATGGCGACGTGCACAATCGGTGCACGGGAGGTGCACTTTCTGTGCACGGATTTCGCGACGGGCCTCGCGTTATCGCGCGGTTGCACGTGGCGCCGGCTTTGCAGCCTCTGAGCGCATGGTCCCCCTGCGCTCTCCCAGCTCTGCGGTTCCCCACGACGGAGCTCGGCATCCTGACGTGGCCGACCGCTGCCGTCGGGCAGCCCTCGCGTTCACCAACGGCGCCGAGGTGTGGACGAAGGCGGACCTGGCGGGCTGGCTCGTAGGCCCCTACCGCGGGGCGACGCGGTCCGGGAGCATGCCCCCGCCGTCCCGCGCCTCGTCACCGCCCGGGCGAAAGGTGGAACCCGCGGCAGTGGACGATCTGCTCTCCGACGCGCACGTCCGCGTCCTGACCGTCCTCGAGAACGTCGCCATCTCACGCACGAAGACCGCGTTCGCGCGTCGGCTCCTCGAGGAGCACGCGGTGCAGCGGATCACCGACCACGGCCACACCGTCGGCTGGATCCCGATGGACGCGCCACGCATGCGCCTCGCCTACCGCGTGCTCTCCCTCTTCGCCGCCGACGCGCTCGCGCGACCGGCGGACTACGAGACGCTCACGGTATGCCACCGCTGCGAGCGGGTGCGCTTCCGGTGCCTCGAGGAGTCGTGTGGCTGCATGCGTGACGACGACTGAGGAGACGGGTCAGGGCAAAAACGAGCGCAGCGCTCCGAGTGCGCGCAGGGCGTTGACGCGTCGCTCCGCCTTGGGCTCGTTGTCGATGTACTTCGCGAGCGCCGGGACGGCCGCGCGCTCCACCACGATGCCCTTTGCGCCGACGTAGCCGTGGTACGCCTCGGGGACGTCGTACGAGCCGCCGAACGCGCCGACGGCGAGCTGTCGAACGTCCTCCTTCGGGCTATCGAGCAGCTTGACGAGCGCAGCGGCCGCGCCCTTGTCTCCGCGCTGCGCGAGGGCGCTCGTCGCCATCGCCGACGCCTTCGGCCAATCCGTGCGCTTGGCCGTGGCGCGCAGGGCCTCGTCGACCTTGCCGGCCGCGCCAGCGTTGGTGAGGTAGGTGAGCTCGAGCGCGGCGTCACGCGCGACGTCCTCCTGCCCCTCCTGCTCGCGCGTCTTCCACCGGTCGCCGACGCCCTTGCGCTTCGACTTCATGTCCTCTGCCTTGCGCTGGCGCTCGTTCATCGACAGCGGGCGCCTCCCTTGCGCGAGGAGGGCGAGATCCCCCGCGTAGTCGTACGACTTGTCGCCAAGGTTCAGCAGCGCCACCGTCGCGCGCGTGGCCACCTGCGACCCGACGCGCTTCTCGTACTCCTCCTTGAGCCCCGGAATGGCTTCCTTGCTCCCGAGGTTGCCGAGGGCGCGGGTGAACGCTTCGCGTTCGTCGTCGATGCGGCGGATCAGGATCGGCGCGGCGGCAGCGGTCCTGCGATCCGCGAGGTAGTAGCCGCAGACCTCGCTGACGTCCTTGTCGTTGCCTTGCTTCAGGACATCCATGCAGTAGGCGACGCCGTCGTCGCTCCCGAAGCGCGCCAGCAGCTTGAGCGCGTTCTTCTTGAAGCCGAGCATCTGCCCCGGCGTCGTGAGCGCGGTGCGGAGGACCGGCAGGATCTTGTCCTTCTGCGGCTCGCCGTAGCGGCCGATCGACGCGACGAAGTCCTCGCGCTCCTGCGCGCCCCACGTCTTGAAATTTTCGGGGGTTCCCTGGCCGATGAGCACGTCGGGCTGCGCCTTGGCGTAGCTCAGGCCGGCCGGGGACAGCATCTGCGCGTAGTCGGCGCCGCCGAGATCGCTGCAGCCGGCGGCGTACAGGTTGCCGTCGCGGTTCGCCTCGGTCTTCTTGATCTGCGGATCCTTCTTCATGAGGTCGACGAAGAGCTCGATGAACTTCGGATCGAGCGTCCCCTTCGCCGCGTCGATCGACGCAGGGCACGCGTCGCCGCCGCTCGCGCCCGAGCAGTCGTATTTCGAGTCGATGAGCTCCTTCAGGGCGCCTTGCGGCGCGCACATGCACCCATCGACGCCCGAGCGCGCGAAGTACTTCGCCTGGACGGGGTTCGCGCCGGGGAGGCCAGCGGCGAGCGCCGTCGCGGAGGTGAAACCGATGGCGAGCGCGGCCCGCAGCGTCTTCTTGGTGATCGAGTTCATGGCGTCCGTCCTTCGTGCGCCCCGCGCGGAGTGTGCGGGCTGCGGCGTGTCCTACGGCGCGGAGGGGCCACGATCCCCCGATACTTTCGGCCACCCGCGGGGCGGCTGCTACCCTCGCAGCATGCTCGCGGCGCGGGGACGGACCACCATCGGCAAGGGGACCATCGGCTGGGCGTGCACCTTCGCGGGAAAGCTTTACTCGGTCCACGTCGAGCGCGACGGCCTGGCGCTCGACACGCGGTTCGTTCCGCCAGTGGAGGGAGATCCGAAGCCGAACGCCTGCGTCTATCTGCTCCTGAACGGCACGTTCCGGACGTTCGACGCGGACCCGGTGCGGCGCGAAGGACCGTCTGCGTTCGTGGCCACCGACGAGCAGCTGGACGGTGGGCGCGGCGTACGCGTGATGCCGCTTCGAGCGACCGGCACGCCGTACCGCGCCATCGAGTTGCACCTCGCGCAGGAGGACGTCCTCGTGACCGGCGACCTCGCACTCGACGCCGCGACGTGGGACGCCGCGATGCGCGCGGGGAGGCTCTCCGCGCACACGGACGACGAAGCGCTCACGGCACCGACGGGCGAGCTTCTCCAGCGGCTCGCGGCGGCCGGCGTGCTACGGCGCGAGGCGGTCGCCGCTGCGCTCGCGCCCACGTCGCCGACGTTCGGGCGCTTGTGGTCGGCGCTCCGCCCCATGGTCGAGCGCATGTACCTCGCGCCGACCATCCAGGAAGTGAGCGACGCGACGGGCGTGTCCGGCCGACAGATCGACCGCTACGTGCGCGACTTCGTCACCGCGTTCGGGCTCGTCGGCGCCGGGTGGCGACCGGCGACGCGCCACCTCCGCCTCAAGCTGTCGGTGATCCTGCTGAGCGCGGAGGGGGCATCGGTCGGCGACATCGCCCGCACCGTCGGCTACGGGAGCACCGACGCGATGGCGCGCGCGTTCCGGGACGCGAAGATGCCCGCGCCGAGCACCATCCAGGAGGAGCTCCGCCGCGCGGCACTCGAGGCGCTAGAGCCCGAGCCTCAGCCCTAGTCTTGGTGTGCGATCAAGGCTTCTTCTTGGCGGCGGCTCCGAGCCCGGGAGGAGCGAACGCGAAGCCGGGCGTCGGCGGCATGAGCAGGGCCGACGTCTCGAGCTCGGTGATGGAGAGCCCCGGATCGCTGGTGCGACGCGCGGCCTCCGTCGCCGTCAGCGTGAGGCGCCCGTCCGACGACGTGACCACCAGCGGCTTGACCATGCCGGGGACGCGCCGCAGGGCGCTGGCAAACTCGGCGAGGGGCGCGTGCATCACGAAGCGCGGGAGGATTCGCTCCAGGTAGCCGACCCCGAGATCCTGAAGGACGTCGAACGTCGTGTCCGTCCCGGCCGCGACGGCGTCGACGTGCAGCCCTCCCTCGAGCCACGTGCACTCGGTGGTCGCCATGCGCGCGAACAGGAGGAGCGTCAGCGGGGCGCCGCTCATGGGGCGTGAAATCGTCGAGAGGTGAGCGAGCAGCTCCGCGCATCCGTCATGAGTCCGCACGGCCTTCTCGACGTCCGATCGCCGCACGTCGATGCACCGCCGGAGATGCGACCAGTCCTCCATCACGGCCGGAGTGTACCATCGGCCGCGGCAGGAAGCGCCGCAGTCCGCACGGCCTCGATGTCGCGCAGGAGCGCCGCCACCAGCGCCTCGGTCACCCGCTCCCCCTTCGCGCGGGTCGCCAGCGTCGGATCGCCCCACGTCCCCGTCGGCGAGTAGAGCCCTTGCTCGTCGGGGCGCCGCACGAGCGGCCCCTTTCGCTCCGGCGAGTCCGCGCTATCGTCCTTCACCGCCTTCGACATGTCGACGGAGTGGGGCGCGATGTAGAGCATCATCGACGTCTCGATCTCGTCGGCGTGTGTCCCCCGCACTTGCTGGCTGACCTCCTTCTCGATCGGCGACATCGCTTCGAGAAGATCGGTGTACCGAAAGAGGATCCCCTCTTTGGCCAGGGCCTCCTGCACCTGCGCGAGCGGGCGCACTGTGGAGACGCCGGTGTTCAGCGCATAGAAGCGCCGCGGACCGTGCCGCGCGAGGCTCTTCACGACGTCGATCGTCAGATCGCGCGCCGTCTCGAGGCGGAGCGTCGTCGACCCGGGGTAGTTCACGAACGCCGGGTAATAGTGGTAGCTGAGCGTGGGCGCGACCACGATTTTGGCGTCGGCCACGACGCGGCGCATGAGGTACTGCGCCATGGTGTAATCGTTGGCGAGCTTGAGGTGCGGCCCGTGCTCCTTCGACGCCGCGCCGATCGGGAGGACCACGACCGCGTCGGGCCCGAGCACGCGCTCGGCCTCTTGCCACGTGAGCCCCTCGAGCAAAACCCCCGCAGCGGCGTGGGCCGGCGGGGGTTTCGGAGGCATGAGATCGGGAGGCGGGTGGCAGGACACGAGGAGGGCCGCGGTGACGAGGAGCGCCGCGGGGCCCTGCGCGCGCATCGCTATTGGTGCTTGCGCTGGAAGGCGGGGACGTCCCAGTCGACGTCGTTCGGGAAGCCGCTCTGCGAGACGCGCTCGGTGACGCCCTGGCGGTTGGACGTCGCCGGACGCTCCTCCATGCGCGAGCTCTGGATCGGGAGCCGGCCCTGGGACGGCGGCGGCGCCGCCTGGGTGCGCGCCTCGTGGGCGTGCTGCGGGCGGCGGGTGCTCACCTGGGGGACGAGCGACTCGCGCGCGACCGGGCGCATGTAGCCGGACTGCGGCGGCGCCATCTGCGAGTGCACCGTCTGAGGCGACGCCATCGAGGCCGAGATCGCCCGGCCGTGCTCGATCGGGATCATGCGCTCGACGGAGTCGAAGCCCGTCGCGATGACCGTGACCTTCACGTTCTCGCCGAGCGTCTCGTCGATGCTCGCGCCGAAGATGATGTTCGCGTCCTCGTGCGCCTGCTCCTGGACGAGGCTCGCGGCCTCCTGGATTTCGCGCATCTTGAGGTCGGGACCGCCGACGATGTTGATGAGGACGCCCGTGGCCCCCTCGACCGAGATCTCGTCGAGGAGCGGAGACGCCACCGCCATCTCTGCGGCCATGCGTGCGCGGCTGGCGCCCTTGGCGATCCCGGTGCCCATGAGCGCGCGGCCCATGTTGCTCATCACCGTCTTCACGTCCGCGAAATCGACATTGACGATGCCATTTTGCGTGATTAGATCGCTGATGCCTTTGACAGCTTGATAAAGCACTTCATCTGCCTTACGGAAGGCGTCGATAAAGCTCAGATCTTCGTCGCCGAGGAGGAGTAGCTTCTGGTTCGGAATCGTGATCAGCGTGTCGACCTGCTCGGAGAGCTGGGCGAGGCCGATCTCGGCGCGGCGGGCGCGCTGGCGTCCCTCGAAGAGGAACGGCTTGGTCACGACGCCGACGGTCAGCGCGCCTTCTTCACGCGCGATCTGCGCGATGACGGGCGCGGCGCCGGTGCCGGTGCCACCGCCCATTCCGGCGGTCACGAAGACCATGTCGGCCCCGTGAATGAGCTCCTTGATCCGCTGCACGTCCTCGAGGGCGGCCTTGCGACCGCGCTCGGGATCGGCACCGGCCCCGAGGCCCTTGGTGACGCTGGAGCCGATGTTCAGCTTCGTCGGCGCGCAGTTGCTGTTCAGCGCCTGCGCGTCGGTGTTCACGACGATGAACTCGACCCCTTCAAGGCCGAAGTTGATCATCGTGTTGACGGCGTTGCCGCCGGAGCCTCCGCAGCCGATGACCTTGATCCTCGCCTGGTACTCCTGCTGCTCGTCCGCGAACTCGATGGAAAAACTCATGATGCCTCCCGGGCAGGGACCTCGTGATCCCCTTGGCAGCTACTGACGGAGCCGCGCTTCGATCTTGCCGACTCAAACACAGTTCTTGGGCGCCTCTCCCGTCGAACTGCGTCTTAAGTGAGCCGTAAATTTGTGGTGATCTTAATGCAAGTTAAGTGACAAGTACCAGTTCAAAATGCCTGCTTGATCCATTCCCAGAAGCCCGACTGCTTCTTGAGGGCTTCTTGGGCTGCCGCGGCGCTTGCTGCGCTGCTGGCGTGGTCCTGGCCACCGTGGGCGCGCTGGCGCATCATCGACTGCGCGGGGGGGGCTGCGGCCTTCGCGGCGGCCTCGGCCATCGCCTGGGCGCCGTACTTCACCAGGCCGACGCCGGTGGCGTACTGGGGGCCGTGAACGAGCTGGGTGATACCCCGCACGCCCGTCGGGAAGCCGATGCGGACCGGCATCCCGAGGATCTCCTCGGCGAACTCCGGCATCCCCTCGAGGAGCACCGCGCCGCCGGTCAGAATGACGCCCGCCGAGAGCTGCTCGAGCAGACCCGTGTCTTCGATGCGCTTGCGGATGGCCGCGAACATCTCCTCGACGCGCGGCTCGATGATGTCGGAGAGCACGCGGCGGGGGACGCGGCGGGGCGGGTGGCCGCCGACGCCGGGGACCTCGATCTCCTCCTCGTCGCCGATCATCCGGCCGAGAGCGCAGCCGCTCAGGCGCTTGAGGCGGTCGG